>NZ_JBVKBW010000008.1:0-458680 GCF_055635295.1 Streptomyces sp. NPDC111520
CCCGTCCACCGCATCCCGATCCGTCGTCAGATCCCCCGCGAAATGACGATCCCCCGTGGCATCGGGCACGTACTTCACCGCGACAACGATCCTCAAGCTCACGCTGCTCTCCTACTGCTGCATGGGTACGTCAACTGCCCTTCGGAGGCAGCATAGGCGCCTTCGACGGCGGCTCCCTGCCGGGACGCACGGCACTCCGCCAGAAATATTACTCGCCAGTACAGTCCTCGGTGCGCCCGCGGGCAAGGGCCGCGGGCTGTGACCTTGCCGACGCCTGACCCGCCGAAGGACCCGGTACGGGGCTCAGTGGCGCAGCGCGTTGTAGCGGCCGTGGTGGTAGAGCAGCGGGCGGGCCGCCTCGCCCTCGGGGGCGCCCGCCACGGCCTGGGCGACGACGATGCGGTGGTCACCGGCGGGTATGCGGGCGAGGATCCGGGCGACCAGCCAGGCCTGGACGTCCTCCAGGAGCGGTACTCCATACGGGCCGGGTCCCCACGCGGTGGGCGGCGCGAAGCGGTCGGCGCCGCTGCGGGCGAAGGTGGCGGCCACCTCCTCCTGGTGCTCGCCGAGGATGTGGACGCCCACATGGGTGGCGTCCGCGACGGTGCGCCAGGCCGAGCTCGCGCTGCTGATCCCGAAGGACAGCAGGGGCGGCTCGGCGGAGACCGAGGTGAGGGACGTGGCCGTGAAGCCGGCGGGACGGGTGCCCGCCGCGGTGACGACCGCGACCCCGGCGGCGTGCCGGCGGAACACGGCACGGAAGGCCGCCGGGTCGAAGGTGTCGGTCACGGCGGGCGGCGGGGGCAGCGGGACCGCCGCGGGGGCGGGGATCGAGGTGGGCACGGCGCCGAGGGAGGCGGCGGCCGGCGTACCGAGGCCGGGGAAGGCGGTCATGGAGTTGTCCTTCGTCGCGCTGTCGAACCGGAGGGGTGAGGGATCCCGGGCACTCAACGGTCGTGACAGCGGGCGCTCGCGTGCCGACCGAGGTCGACGTCGAAGCGGGAGCAGAGAAGGAGGTCGTGCGACATGTCGTCAGACTGACGATCGGACCGGCGGCGCGTCAAGGGCGCACCGGCAGGTGGGACCGGGCTCATACGCGGCGCGCGGTTCACACGGCGGCGCCGAGCGCCGCGATGACGTCGGCCTTGCGCGGCGCGCCCGACGCGCGCCGCACCACGGTGCCGCGCGCGTCGAGGACGAGCACGGTCGGCGTCCTGACGACGCCCAGCCGGCGGACGAGGTCGAGGTGGGCCTCGGCGTCGATCTCCACGTGCCGTACGCCGTCGACCATGCCGGCCACCTCGTCGAGGGTGCGCCGGGTGGCCCGGCAGGGCGCGCAGAAGGCGGTGGAGAACTGCAGGAGCGTGGCCCGCTCTCCGAGTTCCGCGCCGATCTCACCCGCCGTCAGCTGCTGCGCCGCGTCCTTGTCCCGCACCCGTACCCTTCCGTCCCTGCGTTTGTGGAGGATGCCGAAGATCCCCGTCGCCACGAGCACGGCGACGCACACCACCAGTCCCGTCACGTCCGTCCTCCCGTCGCTGCAGCGTTCACAGGACCGCCATGATTCCCGGGGGTCCGGACGGGGTCCGGTCCGGAATCATGGCCCCCATGAGTCCTCATGCCATTGATGCCCGCGGACCGCGCTTCGGCGCAAGCCTGACCGCCGTGGTCCTTGCCGCCGTCCTCGTCACCGGCAGCGCCTGGCTGCTGGCCGTCCAGGCGCTGGTGTTCGCGGTCGGCGCCGTCGCGGGTGTGCAGAACTCACCGTACGGCCTGCTGTACCGGGTGGCGGTGCGGCCCCGGCTGGGGCCGCCGGCGGAGACGGAGGACCCGGCGCCGCCGCGGTTCGCGCAGGCGGTGGGACTGGCGTTCGCCGTCGTCGGGCTCGCCGGCTTCGCCGCGGGGTTCGCCTGGCTGGGCCTGGCGGCGACGGCCTGCGCGCTCGCGGCGGCCTTCCTCAACGCGGCGTTCGGCTACTGCCTCGGGTGCGAGGTGTACCTGCTGCTGCGTCGTACGACCGGGTGACGTGACGAGAATCTCGCCGCACGACGGGCACGCGGGATGACACGGCACCCGTTTACCGGGCACGATCAGCCGGCGGCCGGAAACCTACGGCCGCGTAACTTCCGCCGGGGGCCACCCCCTACGAAGAAGGGGCCCCAGCCATGGCCGAACTCGTCTACCCACCCGTCATCGGCTTCGCCCGGACCATGTTCAAGGTGCAGGGACTGCGCTTCGACATCTCCGGCACCGAGAACGTGCCGAGCAAGGGCGGCGCGTTGCTCGTGAGCAACCACATCGGCTACCTGGACTTCGTGTTCGCCGGGCTGGCGGCGCTCCCGGCCAAGCGGCTGGTGCGTTTCATGGCGAAGGAGTCGGTGTTCCGGCACAAGGTGTCCGGTCCGCTGATGCGGGCCATGAAGCACATCCCGGTGGACCGCTCCGAGGGCATGCACGCGTACAAGCACGCCCTGACGGCGCTGCGCGCGGGGGAGATCATCGGGGTGTTCCCCGAGGCGACGATCTCGCAGTCCTTCACGCTCAAGTCCTTCAAGTCCGGTGCCGCGCGCCTGGCGATGGAGGCGGGCGTGCCGCTGCTGCCGGTCGCCCTGTGGGGCACGCAGCGGCTGTGGACCAAGGGCCAGCCGCGGCAGCTGGGCCGCAACGGATTCCCCATCTCCATCCGGGTGGGCGAGCAGATGACGCCGCACGAGAACGAGAAGCCGGGCGCGCTCACCCGGCGCGTGCGACTGCGGATCCAGGAGCTGCTGGAGGACGCGCAGCGGGTGTACACCGGGCGCCCTTCGGGTCCGCACGACCACTGGTGGCTGCCCGCACACCTGGGCGGCAGCGCCCCCACGGCCGAGGACGTCGCCGCCCGGGAGCGTGCCGCGACGGCGGAGTGACCGGGCGCGGGGGCCTCACCGGCCTGTCCGCGACGGCCGCCGCACCGGCCCGAACCTCCGCGGGAGGGCGGCGGGTTCCTCACCGCTCGCCTCGCTCCTCCGGGCCGGGCAGCTCGGTGGGCAGCAGCCGCCACAGGTGCGGCCGGTCGACGGCCTGCCGCAGGGCGGTGAGGACGACGGACGGCGGGGTGGCGTAGAGCCCGGGGTAGTCGCGTTCGCCGAGTGCGGGGCGGGGCACCCAGGCCAGCCGTTCCTCCGCGAGGGAGAACCGCGCGTCGACACCGGGCTTGTTGCCGCGCGGGTCCTGCCGGGCCCAGCGGTCGTGACCGGGCGGCTTGAGGGCGACGAGCCCGTGGACGAGGGGATCTCCGCCGTCGTCGTCGGTGAGTCTCTGGTAGCACAGGCCCGCGGGGATGCCCTCGGCCCGCAGCAGCGCGGTCAGGGCGTGGGCCTTGGCGTGGCAGATGCCGGTGCGCCGTTCCAGGACGTCGGAGGCGCGCCAGGTGACGCGCGGGTCCCCGGAGTCGGCGGAGTGGGGGATGGCGTCGCGGACGAAGTCGTAGGCCGCTTCGGCATAGCCGTACGGATCGGGGGCCTTCGCCCGAAGCCGCGCGGCGGTCGCCCGGACCAGCGGGTGGCCGTGGTCGATCACTTCGTCCGCGGCGAGGAAGGCCGTCTCGTCCGCCGTCTGGGGTACCGGCTCCATGTGGCGGATACTAGGAATACGCACAGCGGTTCGGCAATCGACTTTTCCGTGGGCAGCATACGTATGCAGCAACGGGGGTGGCCGTCGTGGCCCGAGCACCCGGACGTCCCGCGAGAGCGGCGGTCCTGGTCGTGCTGGCCGTGTTCGCCGTGGTCCTGGTCGGCCGGGGCTGTGGCGGCCCCGAGCGGACGCCTGGTGGGCCCTCCTCGGCCCCGACGGGTTCGGCACCCGGCGCCGGTGCGGTCGCCCGCTCGCCCTTCACCGGTCTGACCGGACGCACCGGCGGGCCCGTCCTCGCGGTGAAGATCGACAACGTGGGGCCCGCCCGGCCGCACACCGGGCTGGAGCGGGCCGACCTGGTCTACGTGGAGCAGGTGGAGTCCGGCCTCACCCGGCTGCTCGCCGTCTTCTCCTCGCAACTTCCCGACCGCGTGGGCCCGGTGCGCAGTGCCCGCGAGTCCGACCTGGAACTGCTCCGCCAGTTCGGCCGCCCGGCCCTCGCCTTCTCCGGCGCGCAGTCCCGGCTGCTGCCGGCGGTCGCGGCGGCGCCGGTGCACGACGTCTCCCCGGCCCACGCCCCCGGCGCCTACGTGCGCGACGCCTCGCGCCCCGCCCCGCACAACCTGTACGCCACCCCGCAGCGGCTGCTCGCGGAGGCCCCTGACGCCTCGGCCGCCCGCGACATAGGCTTCCGCTTCGGCGCCGCACCGCCCGGTGGCACCCCCGAGCGCGACCGCACCGTGCGCTTCCCGAACGGCTCGGTGGGCCTGCACTGGTCGGCCGGGGACGGCCGCTGGCTGGTCTCGTTCGACGGCGACCCGGCCACCACGACCGACGGCGGCAGGCTCGGGGCGCCGACGGTCGTGGTCCAGTACGTCACCGTCCGCTCCTCGAGCCTGCACGACCGCTGGGGGAACACCTCCCCGTACAGCGAGACGGTGGGCGACGGGCGCGCGGTGGTGCTGCGCGACGGCAAGGCGTACGACGCCCGGTGGTCACGGCCCGACGAGGCCGGGGGCACGCGCTTCACGACGCCCGACGGGCAGCCGGTGAACTTCGCCCGCGGCCCGGTCTGGGTCGTGCTGGCGCCGCTGCCCCCCTGAACTCACGCTATGGCGCCGTCCGCCGCGGGGGGATCGGGGGCACCCGGCCCGACCAGCGCGGAGGCCAGGTCGTCGTGGACGGTGAAGACCCGGATGGTCCGGGTGAGCCGCAACAGCCGCAGCACACAGGGGCTGCCGCCGACGATGCCGAAGCGGCCGCCGCGGTCGAGGGCCCGCTTGCGCGCCCGGATCAGCACCGACAGGCCGCTGCAGTCGATGAAGCTCACCCCGCGCAGGTCCACCACGACGTCGGGCCGCGGCCCGGCGGTGACCGCGTCCAGCCGCGCGACCGCGTGCACGCCGGCGCACAGGTCGAGCTCCCCCGTCAGTTCCACCACGGTCGTGCCGCCGACCGTCCACTGCCGTACCCCGAAGTCATGCTCGTCGTCGAACATGCCCGGCCCCCCGACTGCCGCTTCCTGCTGGGCCCCTGACGCGCCGTGTGCGCCGCGCGCGGCCGACGCGCCGCGCACACCGTCGCGTGTACGGAATACCCCCCTGCCGTACCGGGAGTCAACACATCGGACTAAACAGACAGGACGACCAGGTCCCGGGAGGTCTGGTTGAGCCGTTCCCCACCCCCGGGCGTGCACACGGCGATGTCCTCGATGCGGGCGCCGAAGCGGTCCGGGAGGTAGATGCCGGGTTCGACGGAGAAGGCCATGCCCGGCTCCAGCGGGCGGGAGCTGCCCGCGACGATGTACGGCTCCTCGTGCGTCTCCAGCCCGATGCCGTGCCCGGTGCGGTGGATGAAGTGCTCGCCGTAGCCCGCCGCGGCGATGATGTCCCGTCCGACCGCGTCGAGTTCCTCGGCGGTGACGCCGGGGCGGACGGCCTCGGTCTGGGCGTGCTGGGCGCGCCGCAGCACCTCGTACATCTCCCGGAACTCCGCGGGTGGTTCACCGACCGCGTAGGTGCGGGTGGAGTCGGAGCAGTAGCCCTCCCGCGTGGTGCCGCCGATGTCGACGACGACCGGGTCGCCGGCCCGGATCACCCGGTCGGAGACCTCGTGGTGGGGGCTGGCGCCGTTCGGGCCCGAGGCGACGATGACGAAGTCGACGGTGGTGTGCCCCGCCTCGAGGACGGCGTCGGCGACGTCCCGGGCGACCTCGCGCTCGGTGCGTCCGGCCCTGAGCCACTCCCCCATGCGCCGGTGCACCCGGTCGATGGCGCCCGCGGCCCGGCGCAGCGCCTCGGTCTCCGCGGGCGACTTGCGCATCCGCAGTTCGCGCAGCACGTCGCCGGCCAGGCTCTGCTCGGCGCCGGGGAGGGCCGTACGGAAGGCGAGCACCTTCTCGGCCCACATGTGGTTGTCCACGGCCACCCGCGCGGTTCCCCGCGGCAGCCGGCCGGCGACCAGGGCGTACGGGTCCTCGGTCTCGCCCCAGCCGACGACGTCGACGCCGAGCGCGCCCAGCGGCGACGCCTCGGCGCCGGGCCGCTCCAGGTGGGGCACGACGAGGAAGGGGGCGCCGAGCACCGGCAGCGCCAGGCACACCAGGCGCTCGGTGAGGTGGGCGTGGTAGCCGGTGAGGTAGCGCAGGTCGGGGCCCGGCGAGACGAGCAGCGCGTCGAGTCCCGCGTCGGCGGCGGCCTTGCGGGCGAGTTCGAGTCGCTCCGGGGGGTACAGGGATGCTGCGGAGTCGGTCACGACTCTTACCGTAGACGCCCCTGGCACCCGCCGCAGTCGCTTGCGTCGGCGCAGGTCGTAGGCTGGCCCCGATGGACCACCACACCGCCCCCGGGGCGCTCCGCGCGCTCGCCGCCCGGCTGCGCGCCCTCCCGCCGTCCTGCGGGCGCGTCCGGCTCGTGGCCGTGGACGGCCACGCCGGATCCGGCAAGACGACCTTCGCCGCCGCGCTGTCCGCCGCGCTGGACGGCGCACCCGTCGTCCACCTCGACGACCTGGCCACCCACGAGGAACTGTTCGGGTGGACCGGGCGGCTGCGCGAGCAGGTGCTGGAGCCGCTGCGCCGCGGTGAGACGGCCCGGCCCGCCAGGTACGACTGGGTGGCACGGCGGTTCGCGACGACGCTGGAGGTGCCACCGGCCCCCGTGGTCGTGCTGGAGGGGGTGGGGGTGGGCCGCCGTGAGCTGCGCCCCTGGTTGGCCGCCATGCTCTGGCTGGAGGTGTCGCGGGAGACGGCACGCGAGCGCGGCGAGCGCCGGGACGGCCCCGGGCTGGCCGGCTTCTGGGCCGGCTGGATGCGCGCGCAGGACGCGCACTTCGCCGCCGACCCCTCCAGACCCTTCGCGGACCTCCTGGTCCACCAGCGCCCGGACCGCTACGAACTGAGGGAACAACCCGCCCGGAACCCCCTCGCCGGCACGCTCCGTCACTGACCGTGACCGCTCGCAGCCGGTGCGCTGCGGCCGTCCGGCGACCGCCCGAGCGGTGCCTGAAGGTGGCTTGACCCGGGGGCCGTACAGGACTTACGTTCTGAATGCGCGGTCACCGTCGACCGCGCCCCAGACGCGAAGCCCCCGGTTGTTCCCCCGTGACCGGGGGCTTCGTTCTGCCCGCGACGGGTGATCCGGCCCCGTACGGCAGCGAATTGCTCACCCAACGTCACCGTCCGCGTCGCTCTACGGTCCACCAGGCCTGCGCGGGTACCATGCCAACGGGTACGCCGCTCTGGGAAGGTGGCGCTTGCCTGGCACCAACTCCCGCTTCACGTAACCTGGTTGGAGCGGCGTACAGCGGGCGGCACCGGGGGGAACGGCTGGTGGGGACCTGATGGACTTCGGCACAGAGCATTCTGGCGCCCCCGCCGATCTCGCGTGGCTGCGGGCCGTCGAGGCCTACACCGTGGGCGCGTACCCCCAGGCCGAGGAGGAGTTCCGCGCCGCGGTCCGCCTCGACCCCGGCATGGCGGACGCCTGGCTCGGGCTGCACGCGCTGCGGGCCGACACCTCCACCGCGCTGCTGCAGATGCACCGGCACCGCGACCGCTTCGGCGAGCAGCGCAGCGCGCACCGCCGGTCGATGAACTCCTGGTACTGGCTGGGCTGGTGGGTCCAGCCGGTACTGGAGACCCGCCGCGACCTGCTGCTCGCGCACGCCTCGCACTGGCTCGACGGCCGCCACATCGCGGAGCTGGACCGGGCCCTGGCGGAGTGCCCGCCGATCGACACCGATCCGCACGTCCGCTTCCTGCACGCCTGCCGGGCCTACCTGGTCAAGGACTGGGACCAGTTGGTCCGCCACACCGAACCCCTCCTCGGCGACCAGGTGCTGGGCATCGAGGCCGGGCTGTTCGGCGGCATGGCCCGGGTCCGGCTGGAGCTGTACGGGCAGGCCGAGCCGCTGCTGTCGACGGCGCTGATGCGCTGCCGCAGCGAACAGCCGCAGCGCAAGGAGCTCCGCTACTGGCTGGCCCGCGCGTACGAGGGCACCGGCCGCACCGCCGCGGCGCTCCCCCTGTACCAGGCCGTGCACCGCGTCGACCCGGCGTTCATGGACACCGCCGCCCGGCTCGCCGCGATCGACGAGTCCGACGGCCTGACCGACGGGACGGCCGACCTGGCCCCGGTCACCCTGCAGGGATACGGCCAGACCGGGCCCGAGGCGCTGCCGCCCGACCCCGATCCGCTGGACGCCCGGACGGGGGCGGCCGCCATGCCGGGCGGGCTCGGGGCGGGCTCGATCCTGGACGACCCGCTGGGCGCGGTCGGCCCGATCGACGACGACATCCGGGAGAAGGCGATCCTGCCGGTCTCCCCCGTCCCGCCGCAGGTCCCGGTCGCGGCCCCGGACCCGGTGCTGCTCTCCCAGGCGCTGGCCGAACTCGACCGCATGGTGGGCCTGGAGCCCGTCAAGCGCCAGGTGCGCGCGCTGTCGGCCCAGTTGCGGATGGCGCGGCTGCGGTCGGGACAGGGCCTGCCGGTGCAGCCGCCCAAGCGGCACTTCGTCTTCTCGGGGCCGTCGGGCACCGGCAAGACGACGGTGGCGCGCATCCTCGGCCGGGTGTTCTACGCCCTCGGCCTGCTGGGCGGCGACCATCTGGTCGAGGCCCAACGCGCAGACCTCGTGGGCGAGTTCCTGGGGCAGACGGCCGTCAAGGCCAACGAGCTGATCGACTCCGCGCTCGGCGGGGTGCTCTTCGTCGACGAGGCCTACGCGCTGTCCAACTCCGGCTACAGCAAGGGCGACGCCTACGGCGACGAGGCGCTGCAGGTCCTGCTCAAGCGCGCCGAGGACAACCGGGACCGCCTGGTCGTCATCCTCGCCGGCTACCCCGAGGGCATGGACCGCCTGCTGGCGGCCAACCCCGGCCTCGGCTCGCGCTTCACCACCCGGGTCGACTTCCCCAGCTACCGGCCGCACGAGCTGACCAGCATCGGCGAGGTCCTCGCCGCCGACAACGGGGACCGCTGGGACGACGAGGCCCTGGAGGAGCTGCTCGCCATCAGCGGCCACGTCGTCGAGCAGGGCTGGATCGACGAGCTGGGCAACGGCCGCTTCCTGCGCACCCTGTACGAGAAGAGCTGCGCCTACCGGGACCTGCGGCTGTCCGGCTACGCGGGACATCCCTCCCGGGACGACCTGTCCACGCTGCGGCTGCCCGACCTCATGCAGGCCTACGGCGAGGTGCTGTCGGGCCGCGGCCCCGGGCTGCCGCCGCCCGAACCCCTGGAGTGACGACGCGGGAGGGGCCCGGGCACCCGTGGCCCGGACCCCTCCCGCGTCGGTTCGGTGTCAGCTCGCCATCACACGCGACGGCCGGGCGGCCTCGTCGGTCTCCTCGGCCGCCGGGCCGGCCCCGGTCGGCACGGGCTCCGGGACCTCGCGGTGCGCCGGGTCGCGGACCTCGCCGACCAGCATCTCCAGCACGTCCTCCAGGGCGACCAGCCCCAGCACGCGACCGCCGGGGTCGGCGACCGCCGCCAGGTGGGACGCGGCACGCCGCATCTGGGTGAGCGCGTCGTCCAGGGGCAGCTCGGCGCGCAGGGTGGCCATCGGCCGCCACAGCCGCGCCGGGACGGGCCGGCCGGTGTCCTCCAGGTCGAGGACGTCCTTGACGTGGAGGTAGCCGAGGTAGGCGCCCTCCGGTCCGGCCACCGGGAAGCGCGAGTAGCCGGTGCGCACGGTCAGCTCCTCGACCTCGGCGGGGGTGACGGACGCGTCGACCGTCACCAGTTCCTCCGGGGACAGCAGGACGTCCGTGACCGGGCGGGTGCCGAGCTCGAGGGCGTCCTCCAGGCGCTCCTGGGCGTCGTCGTCGAGGAGTCCGGCCTGCCGGGCGTCCTCGACGAGCACGGTCAGCTCCTCGCTGGTGAAGACCGCGTCGATCTCGTCCTTGGGTTCGACCCGGAACAGCCGCAGCACGAGCTTGGCGCACCAGCCGAGCACCGCGATGACCGGTCGGAACAGACGTGCGAAGCCGACCAGTCCGGGGCTGAGCCACAGCGCGGTCTTCTCGGGCGCGGCCATCGCCAGGTTCTTCGGGACCATCTCGCCGATGACGAGGTGCAGGAAGACCACGACGGCCAGTGCGAGGACGTAGCCGAGCGGGTGGATCAGCCCCTCGGGCAGGTGGACCGCCTCGAAGAGCGGCTCCAGCAGGTGGGCGACGGTCGGCTCGGCGACCGCTCCCAGTGTCAGGGAGCAGACGGTGATGCCGAACTGGGCCGCCGCCATCATCTGCGGCAGGTTCTCCAGCCCGTGCAGGACCGTACGGGCCCGCCGCTGCGTGCCGGCGAGCGGCTCGATCTGGCTGCGCCGTACGGAGACCAGGGCGAACTCGGCGCCGACGAAGAAGCCGTTGCCGAGCACCAGCAGGCCGGCGAAGAACAGCTGCAGGAAGCTCATCGCTCGCCCTCCTGCCCGTCCTCGGGCTCCTCGAACCCGACGCGGACCAGGCGAACCCTTTCGGCACGGTGGTGCGCCACCTCGCGCACCCGCAGCTCCCAGCCGGGCAGCACCGCGGTGTCCCCCGGCTCGGGGATGCGTTCGAGGAGGTCGGCGACGAGGCCGGCCACCGTCTCGTACGGCCCCTCGGGGGCCTCGAGCCCTATGCGCTCCAGCAGGTCCACCCGGCAGCCGCCGTCGGCGTCCCAGGCCGGGCTGCCGTTCTCCGCGGGAACCGCCGCCAGCTCGGGCAGGTCGGCGCTGTCGTGCTCGTCGCGCACCTCGCCCACGAGTTCCTCGACGATGTCCTCCAGGGTGACGACGCCGGCGGTGCCGCCGTACTCGTCGACGACCACGGCGATCGGCTGCTCGCGGCGCAGCTGCTCCAGCAGCGGCTGCACCGGCAGCGTCTCGGGGACGAGCAGCGGGGCGACCGTCACCCGGCCGACCGGCGTGCGGTCGCGCAGGTGGGCCGGGACGGCGAGGGCGTCCTTCAGGCTCGCCATGCCGACGATGTCGTCCAGCCGCTCCCGGTAGACGGGGAAGCGGGACAGCCCGGTGGCCCGGGTCAGGTTGAGGACGTCGGCGGCGGTGGCGGTGTCCTGCAGGGCACTGACGCGCACGCGGGGGGTCATGACGTTCTCCGCGGTGAGGTCGCCGAGGGAGATGGTGCGGACGAAGAGGTCCGCGGTGTCCTGCTCGAGGGCGCCGGCACGGGCGGAGTGGCGGGCCAGGGAGACCAGCTCGGTGGGGGTGCGCGCGGAGGCCAGCTCCTCGGCGGGCTCCACGCCCAGGGCCCGTACCAGACGGTTCGCGGCGGCGTTGAGGGCCTCGATGACCGGGCGGAACACGGCGGAGAAGGCCCGCTGCGGCCCCGCCACGAAGCGGGCCACCTCCAGCGGACGGGACACCGCCCAGTTCTTCGGGACGAGCTCGCCGATGACCATCTGGACGGCCGAGGCGAGGATCATGCCGAGCACGACGGCAACGGCGGGTGCGGCGCCCCGGGGGACGCCCACCGAGGCGAGGGGCCCGGAGAACAGGTCGGCGAGGGCCGGCTCGGCCAGCATGCCGACCACCAGCGAGGTGATCGTGATGCCGAGCTGGGTGCCGGACAACTGGAAGGACAGCTTGCGCAGCGCCTCCACGACGCTGCGGGCCCTGCGGTCACCCTCGGCGGCGGCGCGCTCGGCGGCCGGCCGCTCGACGGTCACCAGGCCGAATTCGGCGGCGACGAAGAAGCCGTTCGCGAGGATGAGCAGGAAGGCTGCCGCGAGCAGCAGCAACGAGGCGCTCATGCCGCCGCTCCCGTATGTCGGCAGGGAGAGGCGGCGCAGGTACTACCGGACGATCCGTCCATCGTGGATTGGGTGTCACTCCTCGGGTCGTTGCGAAGCTTCCAGGGTAATGAAGAAGCGGGCCGTGGCGGCAGGTCTAGTGCGCCGTCGGCATGCCGGTACCGTACGCCTCCGCGAGGGCGCGCAGGGCGCGGGCGTCTCGCAACGCGCGGGCGCGTCCGATCCCGGGCTGGATCCCCATGGCGGGCAGGCTGGTGCCGTCCGCCAGGTCCAGGTGGACCCACGGGTCGCCCGGGCGCAGGTTCACCCGGAGGACCTGCGCCCATTCCAGCCGGCGCCGGGTCGTCAGGTTGACGACGGTCACGCCCTCGCGGTCGGCGGCCACCTTGGGACGGCTGAGCAGCGCCAGCACCCCGGCGACCAGTGTCCCGGTGAGCACGAGCCAGATCCGGTCCGAGGTGTGCCAGGGCCGTGCGCCGTCCGCGGGGAGCAGCACGGCGATCACGACGAAGGCCGTGAGCAGCAGGGTGCCCAGGCCCAGCAGCACCGCGCGGGTGCGGGCGGGCCGGAAGGTGACGGGCAGCCCGGGGAGCTCCGCGGGCACGGTGGACGGGGTGGGCGAGGTCACAGGCGGCACGCGTGGATCCCGGTGGTGAGGATGGCCCTGGCCCCGAGGTCGTACAGCTCGTCCATGATCCGCTGGGCCTCGCGACTCGGGACCATGGCGCGCACGGCGACCCAGCCCTCGTGGTGCAGCGGGGAGACGGTCGGCGACTCGAGGCCGGGGGTGAGCGCGATGGCCCGCTCGACGTGCTCGACGCGGATGTCGTAGTCCATCATCACGTACCGGCGGGCCACCAGGACGCCCTGGAGGCGGCGCAGGAACTGCTGCACCTTCGGCTCGGCGGCCGCGTCCTCGCCGCCGGCGCCGGCCCGGCGGATGACCACGGCCTCGGAGTCGAGGATCGGCTCCCCGATGACCTCCAGGCCGGCGTTGCGCAGCGAGGTGCCCGTCTCGACGACGTCGGCGATGACGTCCGCCACACCGAGGTGGATGGAGGTCTCGACGGCGCCGTCGAGGCGGACCACGGAAGCCTCCACCGCGTTGTCGGCGAGGTGCTTCCTGACGATCTCCGGGTAGGAGGTGGCGACCGTCTTCCCGCCGAACTCCTTCACGTCCGTGACGCCGCCGGGGGTGGTGGCGTAGCGGAAGGTGGACCGGGCGAAGCCGAGCTGCAGGATCTCCTCGGCGTTGGCGCCGGAGTCCAGCAGCAGGTCGCGGCCGGTGATGCCGATGTCGAGACGGCCCGAGCCGACGTAGATGGCGATGTCCCGCGGGCGCAGGTAGAAGAACTCGACGTCGTTCTCGCCGTCGACGAGGACGAGTTCCTTGGAGTCCTTGCGCTGGCGGTAGCCGGCCTCATGCAGCATCGCCGACGCAGGTCCGGACAGTGAACCCTTGTTGGGGACGGCGATGCGCAGCATGGAGGCGTTCCTTCGTGTCTCGGATGCGGGTGGGAGGGGGTTCGGGGCGGCGCGCGGGGTGGGGCCGGACGGAGGTGATCCGCTCAGAGATGAGCGTATACGTCGTCGAGGGCGATGCCCCGGGCGACCATCATCACCTGCAGGTGGTACAGCAGCTGGGAGATCTCCTCCGCGGTGCGGTCGGCGCCCTCGTACTCGGCTGCCATCCACACCTCGGCGGCCTCCTCGACCACCTTCTTGCCGATCGCGTGCACTCCCTTGCCGACCAGTTCGGCGGTGCGGGAGGTGCTGGGGTCGCCGGTGGCGGCCTTGTGCTGGAGCTCGGCAAAGAGCTCCTCGAATGTCTTCTTGGCCATGGTGGTCCCCACCCTACGCGGAAGCGCCCCTACCTCACCGCCACGGCTCGGATACCGAACGCAGGACGGTCGCGGTGGCGATCGCGGCGGTGACGGCCTCGTGCCCCTTGTCCTCGTTCGAGCCGGGCAGTCCGGCGCGGTCCAGGGCCTGTTCCTCGGTGTCGCAGGTGAGGACGCCGAAGCCGATCGGCACGCCGGTGTCGACCGACACCTGGGTCAGGCCCTGGGTCACGCCCTGGCAGACGTACTCGAAGTGCGGTGTGCCGCCGCGGATGACGACGCCGAGGGCGACGACCGCGTCGTAGCCCCGGCTCGCCAGCACCTTGGCGGCGACCGGCAGTTCGAAGCTGCCCGGCACGCGCAGCAGGGTGGGCTCGTCGATGCCCAGGTCGCTCAGCGCGCGCAGCGCGCCGTCGACCAGCCCGCCCATCACCTGCTCGTGCCACTGGGCCGCGATCACGGCCACACGCAGGTCACCGCAGTTCTTCACGGTCAGCTCGGGGGCGCCCTTACCGCTCACGTCGGTCTTCTCCTTGCTCGTTCTCGTACAGGTGGTTCGGTGATTCGGTGGTTCGGTCTGTCGTGCGTGGTGCCGCGTCCGGGGCCTACTGGCCGGCGCAGGCACCGGTGGGGGCCGGGTCCAGCCAGGGCAGGTCGTGGCCCATGCGGTCCCGCTTGGTGCGCAGGTACCGCAGGTTGTGCTCGCCGGCCGCGATCGGCATGGCGACGCGTTCGACGACCTTGAGGCCGTGCCGCTCGAGGGCGTCGGTCTTCTCGGGGTTGTTGGTCATCAGGCGCAGGGAGCGCACGCCGAGGTCGTCGAGCATCTGGGCGGCGGCGCCGTAGTCGCGGGCGTCAGCGGGCAGTCCGAGTTCCAGGTTGGCGTCGAGGGTGTCCCGGCCCCGCTCCTGCAGTTCGTACGCCCGCAGCTTGGACATCAGGCCGATGCCCCGGCCCTCGTGGCCGCGGAGGTAGACCACGACGCCCCGGCCCTCGGAGGCCACCTTCTCGAGTGAGGCCTGGAGCTGGGGGCCGCAGTCGCAGCGCAGCGAGTGGAAGACGTCGCCGGTGAGGCACTCGGAGTGGACGCGGACGAGGACGTCCTCGCCGTCGCCGATCTCGCCCGCGGCGAGCGCGATGTGCTCGACGCCGTCGACGGTGCTGCGGTAGCCGTAGGCGCGGAAGTCGCCGAAGGCGGTGGGCAGCCGGGTCTCGGCCTCGCGGCGCACGGTCGGCTCGGAGGTGCGGCGGTGGGCGACCAGGTCCTCGATCGAGATGATGGCGAGGCCGTGCTTGCGGGCGAAGTGGACCAGTTCGGGGAGGCGGGCCATCGTGCCGTCCTCGTTGGCGATCTCCACGATGGCCGCGGCCGGGCGGAGTCCGGCGAGCCTGGCCAGGTCGACGCCCGCCTCGGTGTGGCCGTTGCGGGTCAGGACGCCACCGGACTTGGCGCGCAGCGGGAAGACGTGGCCGGGCCGGACGAAGTCGCCGGCGGTGGAGCCTCCGGAGGCCAGCAGCCGGATGGTGGTCGCCCGGTCGGCGGCGGAGATGCCGGTGGTGACGCCGTGGGCGCCGCTCGCGTCGACGGAGACGGTGAACGCGGTCTGCATCGACTCGGTGTTGGAGTCCACCATCTGCGGCAGGTCGAGCCGGTCCAGGTCGTGCTCCTCCATGGGCACGCAGATCAGACCGCGGCACTCGGTCATCATGAAGGCGACGATCTCCGGGGTGGCCTTCTCCGCCGCGATGATGAGGTCGCCCTCGTTCTCGCGGTTCTCGTCGTCCACCACGACGACGGGCCGGCCGGCCGCGATGTCGGCGATCGCACGCTCGACGGGGTCGAGGACGATCGGGGCGTCCTCCGCCACGTAGAGGGTGTGCAGTGCGGTGGTCATGCGGCCGCTCCTTCCAGGACGGGCCCGCCGTGCCGCGGGACCCGGGTCTGCTGCCACCAGGCGTACAAGCCGGCGATCACGAGAACGAAGTAGATGACGTACACGAGCGCGGAGAACTTCAGGTCGCTGCTCCAGGCGAGGGGGACGCCGACCGCGTCGACGGCGAGCCAGGCGAACCAGAACTCGACCCAGCCCCTGGCCATGGCCACCATCGCGGCGACGGTGCCGACGAAGATGTAGGCATCCGGCCACGGGTTCCAGGACAGCGACGGGTAGAGGGTGAAGAGGCCGACGACCGCGAACAGTCCGGCCGCCGTACCGGCGACCAGCAGGCCCCGCTCGCGCCAGGTGGCGAAGCGGACCCGGACCTCGCCGCCGTCCCGGACGCCGCGGCGCCACTGGAACCAGCCCCACACGGCGACGGCGATCACCAGCAGCTGCTTGCCGACGCCGCCGGTGAGCTGCGCCGACCAGTACGCGGCGACGAGCACCGCACCGGACAGCAGCTGGACCGGCCAGGCCCACACCGAGCGGCGCCACCCCAGGGCGAGACCGCCGAGGCCGAGGCCGTTGCCGACGACGTCGGTCCACTTGAAGTGCTCACCGAAGGCGGAGAAGGCGACACTGTTCAGGGTGTCGAGGGCGCTCATTCCGCCGGAGCCCCCTTCGGCGCGCCGGCCCGCTCCCCGTACAGCCGCTCGACGTACTTGGCGATCACGTCGACCTCCAGGTTCACCGGGTCGCCGGGCTGCTTGAAGCCGAGCGTGGTGAGGGCGAGGGTGGTCGGGATCAGGCTGACGGAGAAGAAGTCGGGGCCGGCCTCGACGACGGTGAGGCTGATGCCGTCGACCGTGATCGAGCCCTTCTCGACGACGTAGCGGGAGAGCTCCGCCGGGAGCGAGATCCGCACGATCTCCCAGTGCTCGGCGGGGGTCCGCGAGATCACCGCGCCGGTGCCGTCCACGTGGCCCTGCACGAGGTGACCGCCGAGGCGGCCGCCCAGCGCCATGGGGCGCTCCAGGTTGACCCGGCTGCCGGCCTCCAGCGCGCCGAGGCTGGAGCGCTTGAGGGTCTCGGCCATCACGTCGGCGGTGAACTCGCCGTCCGCGGTGTCGACGACGGTGAGGCACACCCCGTTGACCGCGATCGAGTCGCCGTGCTTGGCGCCCTCGGTGACGACCGGACCCCGCAGACGGAAGCGGGAGGCGTCGCCCAGGTCCTCGACGGCGACGACGTCGCCCAGCTCTTCGACGATTCCGGTGAACACGTCAGTTCTCCTCAGTGCGGCTCGGGTAGGCAGTAATACGCAGGTCGGGGCCGATGCGTTCGATCTCGGCGACGTCGAGCCGCAACGCGTGCGCGATGGTGGTGATTCCCGCGTCCCCCAGGGCGGCCGGTCCGGCTCCCAGGAGGGCCGGTGCGAGGTAGCCGACGACCTTGTCGACGGCCCCGGCGGCGACGAAGGCGCCGGCGAGGGTGGGGCCGCCCTCCAGCAGCACGGAGCGGACGCCGCGGCCGTACAGCTCGGCGAGCAGCGCGGGGACGTCGACGCCGCTGCCGGTGCGGGGCAGCCGGGCCACGTCGACGCCCGGCAGGTGCGCGGTGTCGGTGTCCTCGGCGACCGCGACCAGGGTCGGGGCGGTGCCGTCCAGCACCCGGGCGTCGGGGGTGATCTTGGCGTTGGTGTCGACGACCACCCGCAGGGGCTGGGTGAAGGTGCCGGCCACCCCGCGCACGGCCAGGTGGGGGTCGTCGGCGCGCAGGGTGCCCGAGCCGACGACGACGGCGTCGGACTCGGCGCGCAGCCGGTGCACGTCGGCGCGGGAGGCGGCGGAGCTGATCCAGCGGCTGGTGCCGTCGGCGGCGGCGATGCGCCCGTCGAGGGTGCTCGCGTACTTCCACAGCACGAAGGGCCGCTGCTCGCGGGTGGCGGTCAGCCACACCTCGTTGCCGCGAGCGGCCTCGGCCTCCAGCAGCCCGCTCTCCACGTCGATCCCGGCGGCGGCCAGGGTGGCGCCGCCTCCGGTCGCCGTGGGGGTGGGGTCCGCGACCGCGTAGACGACGCGGGAGACGCCGGCCGCGATGAGGGCCTGGGCGCAGGGGCCGGTGCGACCGGTGTGGTTGCAGGGTTCGAGGGTGACGACGGCGGTGCCGCCGCGGGCCGCGTCGCCGGCTGCGCGCAGGGCGTGGACCTCCGCGTGGGGGCCGCCGGCCTGCTGGTGCCAGCCCTCGCCGGCGATCTCGCCGTGGGCGTCGAGGATCACGGCGCCGACGACGGGGTTGGGGCTCGTCGAGCCCAGGCCACGGGCGGCGAGCTCCATGGCCCGGCGCATCGCGTCGGCTTCACCGGGTGTTGCCACCGGGTCCTCCTGCCTCATCGGGCACGGACTCCGGGGCTGTGCGGAACACAGAGCGGACATCGGGCTCGGGGACCACCGCGCGGTACGGGGCGGCGCCCGTCCGTGTCACCCGTTGTCCGGGGGGACACGCACCCACGCTGCCGCCGACGGCGGTGTACCGATGCCCGTCCGCCGCGCACTGCCTCCCATCCGGACTTTAACCGTCGGTCCAGGAATTTCACCTGGTCAACCGGCCGCTGGATGCGGACGGGTCGCGGACTGTAACCGCCGGTTCGGAGTTTCACCGACCCCGGAGTGCGCTGAACGTCACTGGTACTGCCCCACCAGTCTGCCACGAACGTTCCTTGCGGACGCAAGGGATTGTTGTGGATTGCCTCACACGGGCCGGATCGGCCGGTGCGGGCCCCGCCGCCCGTCACCGCGGACCGCGGCCAACGCGGCCCGCGGGAAGGCCCGTTGGGACCCGCGCGAGCCGCCCTCGCGCCGGGGCGTCACCCGCGCGGCCCGGGCCGCGCGCCGGCGCCCGCGAACGTGCCGCGGCGCGAGGGCGGTTGCCCGGGCGCGCCGTACGTCATCCCTCGGGGGTGAACAGGGCGTCCTGCGCGGCGTCCATCGCCGAGAGCACGGCGCCGCGCAGCACCGCGCTGCCCGCGACGGTGCCCGCCCGCACCTCGGTCGGCAGCGGGGACATCCGCGCGAGCCGTTCCTCGACCCGGGCGGCCAGGTCCTCCCCGCCCGCCCGGCCCACCTCGCCGCCCAGCACCACGCAGCCGGGGTCGAGCACGGCGGTGACGGCGGCCACCCCGATGACCACCCGGTCCGCCAGCGCGTCGAGGAGGAGTTCGCCCGGCTTCCCGCCCGCCCGGGCCGCCGTCACGACCGCCTCCGCGGCCGCGGCGTCGTCCTCGCCCGCCACCGCCATCCCGTGCGCGCGGGCCAGCGCACACACCGCCGCGCTGCCCGCCAGCGAGTGGAAACCGCCCTCGCACCCGCTGGCCGTCGGCAGTTGGAAGGTCCCCGGCACGGGCAGGAAGCCGATCTCCCCCGTGCCGCCCGAGGCGCCGCGCCGCAGGACACCGCCCAGCACCACCGCGGCGCCCACCCCGTGGCCCAGCCACAACAGGACGAAGTCCTCCCGGTCGCGCACCGAGCCCAGGCGCCGCTCTGCGACGGCCGCGAGGTTGACCTCGTTCTCCAGGAGCACCGGCAGCGAGAGCCGCCTGCGCAGTTCGGCGACGAGCGCCGAGTGCCAGGCCGGCAGCTGCCCGGTGGCCCGCAGTTCGCCGGTGGCCGGGTCGACCAAGCCGGGCGCGCCGACCGCGATCGTGTGCAGCGCGCGGGCGCCGGCGGCGTGCGCCGTACGTTCCAGCATCGCCACCGAGCGCCGCACGGTGCGCTGCGGGTCGCCGAGGGGGTCGACGGGCAGGACGGCGCTGCCGATGGCGTTCCCCAGCAGGTCGGCCACCTCGATCGCCACGCTGTGGGTGCGCACGTCGAAGGCGGCCAGGTGCGCCCGGTCGGCGACGATCCCGTACACCCGCGCGTTGGGGCCCCGCCGGTCGGCTCCCGTCTCGCCGACCACCGCGATCAGCCCGGACTCCTGCAGCCGCTCCACCAGGTCGGCGACGCTGGGACGGGACAGCCCGGTCAGCGACTTGAGCTGGGCGGCCGTCAACGGGCCCTCGCGCTGCAGCAGTTCCAGCGCCAGCCGGTCGTTGATCGCCCGGGCGGTGCGGGGTGACGCGGTACGCCCGGCGTGGGATCGGATGGCGGTCATGGACGGATCCTTCCAGAAGCCGGCGCGGGAGCAAGGGCGGGCGGGGCCGGCCCGGCCCGGCCCGGGCCGGACCGGGTGCGTGGTCCTGGCCGGAGGCAGTCTATCTTTCAGGAAGCCTGCCTGATAATTTATGCCGAGAGCCGGGGCGGGACCAGACTGGGAGGGAACATGCCGACGAAGCCGACGACCCCGACGGGGAAGACCGAGCCGCGACTGCGGCGGGCCCATCTCGCCGTCGCCGCGGTGTTCGCCGTGCACGGCGCGGTGACCGGCAGCTTCGCCACCCGGGTGCCGTGGATCCAGGAGCACGCCGGGCTCAGCGCGGGACAACTCGGCTTCGCGCTGGTCTTCGCGGCCCTCGGTGCCTCCGTCGCCATGCCGCTCGCCGCCCGCATCGCCCACCACATGGGCATGCGCAACGCGCTGCGCCTCCTGCTGGGCCTGTGGTGCGCCTCGCTCGCCCTGCCCGCCCTCTCCCCCGGACTCGGCTGGCTGTGCGGGGCGATGTTCGTCTACGGGGCCTCGGCCGGCATGGCCGACGTCGTCATGAACGCCCAGGGCGTCGAGGTCGAGGAACGCCTCGGCCGCTCGGTCATGTCCGGGCTGCACGGCATGTGGAGCGCCGGCACGCTGGTCGGTTCCCTCTTCGGCGTCCTCGCCGCCCACGCCGGACTCGACGCGCGCGTCCACCTCGGCATCGGCGCCGTCCTGCTCGTCGTGCTCGGCCAGGTGGCCTGCGGCGGGGTGCTCGACCTGCGGCCCGCCGCCACCGAGGAGGCCCCCGCGCGCTTCGCCCTGCCGCCGCGCGCGGCCCTGGTCATCGGCGCCATCGGCTTCTGCGCCGTCTTCGCCGAGGGCGCCAGCATGGACTGGAGCGCGGTCTACCTCCGCGACGTCGCCGGCGCCTCCCCCGGCGTCGCCGCCGCCTCCTACACCGCCTTCGCCTGCACCATGGCCGCCTCCCGCCTCCTGGGCGACCTCGTCGTCCGCCGCTTCGGGGCGGTCCGCACCGTACGGGCCGGCGGCCTGCTCGCCACGGTGGGCGGCGTCCTCGTCGCCACGGCGGTCAACCAGGTCACCGCCATCGCGGGCTTCGCCCTCATCGGCGTGGGCATCGCCGTCGTCGTCCCGCTGTGCTTCGCGGCGGCCGGGCGCAGCGGGCCCAACCCGAGCCAGGCCATCGCGGGCGTCGCCACGGTCACCTACACCTCCGGTCTGGTGGCACCCGCCGCCATCGGCTCCATCGCGCAGGCCAGCTCCCTGCAGATCTCCTTCGGGCTCGTCACCCTGCTCGCCGCCGGGCTCGCCGTCGGCGCGGGCGTGCTCCGCAGCGCGGGCACGGTCTCCGTGGAGCACGACCGCAAACCCGTGGCGGCCACGACCCCGCAGGCCTAGCGTGCCGCCCATGCACACGCGGATCTTCCTGGAGACCGAGCGGCTGCGGCTGCGGTACTTCACCGACACCGACGCGGACGCCGAACTGCTCGTCGCGCTCGACAGCGACCCCGAGGTCATGCGCTACCTGGGCGATGGGCGCCCCACGCCCTCCGACGTCATCCGGCACGACGTGCTGCCCCGCTTCGCGCGCTCCCAGGTCTGGGCCGCCGAGGATCGCTCCACCGGGGCGTTCGTCGGCTGGTTCGCCCTCACCCCCCGCCCCGGCGGGCCCGCCGACGACCTCGAACTCGGGTACCGCCTGCGGCGCGCCGCCTGGGGCCGCGGCTACGCCACGGAGGGCTCGCGCGCCCTGGTCCGCAAGGCCTTCACCGAGCTCGGCGCGGGGCGCGTGTACGCGGAGACGATGTTCGTCAACGCGCGGTCGCGGAGGGTGATGGAGAAGGCGGGGCTGTCGTTGGTGCGGGTCTTCCACGAGGAGTGGGAGGTGGTGTTGCCGGGGGCGGAGCAGGGGGAGGTGGAGTACGCGGTGGCGCGGGACGCGTGGGTGCGGTAAGGGTGTGGCGGGGGTCGTGATGGTGCGGCGCCGTTGTGGTTGATGTTGGATTTCTCCCCCACCCTCCCGCCCTCCCTCAGCCTTCGGCCGGGGGGACCCCCATCCGGCGCGATTGGTGCGGGCCTCGCACCTTGTGCTGGGGTCGGCGCCGCGCCGGCGCCCTCCCCCAGCCTTCGGCCGGGGGGACCCCCAGAACGCTCGCGGATTACGCCAACATCCTTGGGCACCGCGTCCGCCGCTCGTCTCCCCCAGCCTTCGGTCAGGGGGAGCACCCCGACACACCCCCTCCCGAGGCGCGGGCGCACAACGGCCGGTGGGGGGTCCGAGGGCAGCCCAGGGCACCCCGAACCACCCACTGACCGCAGGCGCAAACGACCCGCACACAACGACGGGCGGGCACACTCTGACTCACCCGATCCGGGGACCGCACGACCGCCGTGCCGTGCCCGCCGCCCGGCCTGCTGGGACGCTGTGCGCATGACGACGGCACGGCGGCCGGCCCCGGTGGGGGTTGGCCAGGTGGTGGCGCGCATGCGCGCGCTGGGCACGGCGCTCCCGCCGCGGGACGGGGTGGCGGTGTTCAACCGCGTCTACCTGTCCGTGACGGAGGAGCTGGACGGCTGCCTGACGGGCGGCGGCTTCGGGGATCCCGTCGCCGCCGCCGTGCTGGCCGCCCGCTTCGCCGAGCGCTACCTGCGGGCGGTCGACGGCGCGGCCGACCGCCGTGCCGTGCCGGCCTGCTGGCGGCCGTTGCTGCAGTTGCGGGGCCACCGCGGCATCCGCCCGGTGCAGTTCGCGCTGGCCGGGATCAACGCGCACGTGGGGCACGACCTCGCGCTCGCGGTGGTGGACACCTGCACGGCGCTGGAGTGCGAACCGCCGTCCCTGGAACGGGACTTCGACCGCGTGGGGGATCTGCTGACGTCCGTGGAGGAACGCGTCAGGGAGGAGCTGATGCCCGGTCCCGACCTACTGGATCTCGCCGACCCGCTGACCCATCTCGCGGGTTCGTGGAGCCTGGAGCGCGCGCGGGACGCGGCGTGGGCCGCGTCCCGTGTGCTGTGGTCCCTGCGCGGGCTGCCGGAGGTGCACGAGGAGTTCGCCGAGAAGCTCGACGCGGGCGTCGGGCTGGTCGGGCGCTTCCTGCTGACCCCGCTGGGTCGCTGAGGGGCGGCGGTCAGTCCTCGTCGAGCATGACCGGCGCGATCTGGTCGTAGAGGTCGCCGGGGCCCGGGTTGGTCGGGTCCGTGGTGCCGCCGAACTGGTGCATCACGCCCCACACGGCGTTGAGCGCGGTCTGCACGGCGCCCTCGGCCCAGCCGGCCGTCCAGGAGATGTCGTCGCCGGCGAGGTAGATGCCGCGCTTGTCCTCGGGGAGGGTGTCCTGCATGAAGTGGGTGAACAGGCGCCGCTGGTAGCGGTAGTGGCCGGGCAGGTTCGCCTTGAACGCGCCCATGAAGTAGGGCTCGTTCTCCCAGGACACGGTCACCGGGTTGCCGATGATGTGGCGCCGGATGTCGACCTTGGGGTAGATCTCGCCGAGCGACTTGAGCATGACCTCCATGCGCTCGGAGGCGCTGAGCGGCAGCCACTTGAGGCTGTCGTCGCACCAGGTGTACGACAGGCAGATCACGGCCGGTTCGCCGGGCCCGTTGTCGAGCAGGTAGGTGCCGCGGGTCATCCGGTCGGTGAGCGTCATGCTCATCACGTCCCGGCCGGTCTGCTCGTCCTTGTCGAGCCAGAACGGCCGGTCGACGGGCACGAAGAGCTTGCTGGACTCCATGTAGTGGGTGCGCTCGATCGCCGTCCAGTGGTCGATCGGGAAGAGCGAGTCATCGCAGTCGATCTTGCTGAGCAGCATCCAGCTCTGCGCGGTGAAGATCGCGGCGCGGTAGGTGCGGATGTCGCCGTCGGCGTCGGTGACGGTGATCCGGTTGCCCGCGGTGCGGTGCAGCCGGGTCACGGCCGGGCGGGGGGCGCCGCCGTGCAGCGACTTCAGGGACGTTCCGTGCGGCCAGTGGACGATCTTGCCCGGCTCGCGCTCCCACAGCCGCAGCGGCAGCTGCTGGCTGCCGCCGACGATGCCGCGGTGATGGTCGTCGGCCTCGGTGTAGACGACGCGCAGGATCTCCAGGATGGAGTTGGGGAAGTCGGTGTCCCAGCCGCCGGTGCCGAAGCCGACCTGGCCGAAGATCTCGCGGTGCCGGAAGGACGAGAACGCCTCGGAGTCGCAGAGGAAGCCGTAGAAGGTCTGGTTGTCGAGCTTCTCGACGAGCTTCGCCCAGATCTCGCGGATGCGCGGGACGTCGCGCTCGCGCATGGCGCGGTTCATGTCGGAGAAGTCCGCGCCCTCCTCCAGGCAGGCGTTCCAGGCGCGCGCGACGTCGCGGTAGACCTGGGGCAGGTCGTCGATGGTCTCGGCGTAGTGGGACTCGCCCTTGAGGTCGACGACGGTCGACGGGGTCTCGGGGGCGAGCGGGTTGGGGAAGGGCCTGGTCTCCAGGCCCGCCAGGTCGATGTAGTGCTGCAGGGCGGTGGAGGACGGCGGGAAGCGCATCGCGCCCATCTCGGCCGTCAGGTTCTCGTCGCAGCCCTCGAAGCCGACGGTGCGCAGCCGGCCGCCGATCCGGTCGGCCTCGTAGACGACGGGCCTCAGGCCCATCTTCATCAGCTCGTACGCGGCGACGATGCCGGACAGGCCGCCGCCGATGACCGCGACCTCGGCGCCGTGCCCGGTCGCCGGTATGGAGCCGAGGCCCGCGGGGCTCGCCAGGAAGTCGTCGTACGCGAACGGGAAGTCCGGGCCGAACATGGTGATCGGCGGGGCGGACCTCACCTCGGGGTGCTGCTCGTCGTGGACCGCGGTGGGCACCGTGGACGTCATGGCGTGGTTCTCCTGGCTGTGGAGCGGTGGGGCGGGGCGGTGTCGGGGGGCGGGATCAGCCCAGCGAGCGGTACAGCTCGGGGCGGCGGTCCTCGAGGTAGGGGGTCTCCTCGCGGACCGCGCGCAGGAGTTCCGGGTCGGCGTCGGCGACGACCAGTTCCTCGGTGGCTCCGGCCCGGGCGCGTACGGCGCCGTCGGGTCCGGCGAGGCAGCTCTGCCCCGCGAAGTCGAAGTCGCCCTCGGGACCGCAGCGGTTGGCGTAGGCGACGTGCAGCTGGCTCTCGTACGCGCGGGCGGGCACCAGGGTCTGCGGGACGAACTCGTAGGGCCGCATCAGCGCGGTGGGCACGGCGAGCAACTGGGTGCCGGCGAGGGCGTGGGCCCGCACGGTCTCCGGGAACTCGACGTCGTAGCAGATGAGGAGGCCGATCCGGACGCCGTCGAGGTCGGCCTGGACGACGGCCTCGTCGCCCGGCGTGAACCAGGTGCGCTCGAAGGCGCCGAAGAGGTGGGTCTTGCGGTAGTTGGCGAGGCGCAGGCCGTCCGGGCCGATCAGCTGGGCGGAGTTGAAGACGGCGGAGCCGTCGCGCTCGGGGTAGCCGTAGACGATGCCGAGGCCGTGCGCGGCGGCGATCCGGGCGACCCGGGCGGCGGCGGGCCCGTCGGCCGTCTCGGCGAGCTCCGGTACGGCGTCGCCGAGGGCGTAACCCGTCAGGTACATCTCGGGCGTGACGAGCAGGCGGGCTCCCGCGGCGGACGCCCGGCGCGCGGCGGCGCCGAGCGCGGCCAGGCTGTCGTCCACCGAGGAGGGGACGCCGCTCGGGCCTTGGTACAGCGCGGTGCGCAGCGGCGCCATGGAGCCTCTTTCGCCTGGTGGAAGCCGGTTTCGGGTCTGCCTCGACGGTACGATCGCGGGCCTGGCGGCGACAAGACGCGTCCGTTGCGCACCGACCGTCGATTCGTTGCGCGCCGGGGCCGGGCGGCGGCGATTCGTTGCACGGCGGCGCCGCGGCGGCCCTCCCCCCGCCGGCGTACCGGCGGTCACCCCTCCGGCTGGTCGGGCGCCCCCGAGTAGCGGCGCAGCAGCGGCGACAGCACCAGCACGGACTTGGTGCGCTCGACGAAGGGCTCGCCGGCGATCCGCTCCAGGACGCGTTCGAAGTGGCGCACGTCGGCGGCGTAGATCTGGACGACGGCGTCCGCCTCGCCGGTGACGGTGGAGGCGGAGGCCACCTCGGGGTAGCGCGACAGGCCGCGCCGGATGTCCTCGGGCGAGGTGTTGTGCCGGCAGTAGAGCTCGACGAACGCCTCGGTCTCCCAGCCCAGCGCGGAGGGCTCGACGCGGACGGTGAAGCCCGTGATGGCGCCCTCCGCCAGCAGCCGGTCGACCCGGCGCTTGACGGCGGGGGCGGAGAGCCCGACGAGGCCGCCGATGTCGGCGAAGGAGCGCCGGGCGTCCTCGGCGAGGGCGTGGACGATGCGTTCGTCGAGTTCGTTCAGTCGCACTGGGGGTGGGTCACTTCTCTTCGCGAGCGAGCGGGGGACGGCGCGTGCCGTACGCGCACCAGCCTACGAGGCGGACCGCCGCCCTTCCCGCGAGGCACTCCCCGGTGACCGCGCCGGGGCGGGGCGGCGAACCCCGCGCCGCCGGCGCCCGGGCCCCGTCCGCTTCCGCGGCCGGGGCGCCCGGGCCGGGTGCCTACTGCCAACTGGCGTGCAGCGGCTTGCCCTCGGCGTAGCCGGCGGCGCTCTGGATGCCGACGACGGCCTTGTCGGCGAACTCGGCGAGGTCGGCGGCGCCGGCGTAGGTGCAGGAGCTGCGCACCCCCGCGATGATCGAGTCGATCAGGTCCTCCACACCCGGGCGGGCCGGGTCGAGGAACATCCGCGAGGTGGAGATGCCCTCCTCGAAGAGCCCCTTGCGGGCGCGGTCGTACGCGGACTCCTCGCTGGTGCGGTTGGCCACGGCGCGGGCGGAGGCCATGCCGAAGCTCTCCTTGTAGGGCCGGCCGTCGGCGGTCTGCTGCAGGTCGCCGGGCGACTCGTAGGTCCCCGCGAACCAGGAGCCGATCATGACGTTGGACGCGCCGGCGGCGAGCGCCATGGCGACGTCGCGCGGGTGCCGGACGCCGCCGTCGGCCCAGACGTGCTTGCCGTACCGGGCGGCCTCGGCGGCGCACTCCAGGACGGCGGAGAACTGGGGCCGGCCGACGCCGGTCATCATGCGGGTGGTGCACATGGCACCCGGGCCCACACCGACCTTGACGATGTCGGCGCCGGCCTCGATCAGGTCGCGGACGCCCTCGGCGGAGACGACGTTGCCGGCCACGACGGGCACCTGCGGGTCCAGGGCTCGGACGGCCTTCACGGCCTGGATCATGCTCTCCTGGTGGCCGTGGGCGGTGTCGACCACGAGGGTGTCGACCCCCGCGTCGAGCAGCTGCTTGGCCTTGCCGGCGACGTCGCCGTTGATGCCGACGGCGGCGGCGACGCGCAGCCGCCCGCCGGCGTCGGTGGCCGGGGTGTACAGGGTGGCGCGCAGCGCCGCCTTGCGGGTGAGGATGCCGGCCAGCCTGCCGTCGGCGTCGACGGCGGGGGCGAGCTTGCGGTTGGCGTCCTCCAGGCGGTTGAAGGCCTCACGCGGGTCGATGTCCGCGGGCAGCAGCAGGAGGTCCTTGGACATCACCACGGAGACCTGGGTGAAGCGGTCCACACCGGTGAGGTCGTGCTCGGTGACGACGCCGACCGGACGGCCGTCCTCGACGACGACGGCGGCGCCGTGCGCCCGCTTGGGCAGCAGCGCGAGGGCGTCGGCGACGGTGGCGTGCGGGCCGAGCACGATCGGGGTGTCGAGCACGTGGTGCCGCTGCTTCACCCAGGTGATCACCTCGGTGACCACGTCGATCGGGATGTCCTGCGGGATGACGACCAGTCCCCCGCGCCGGGCGACGGTCTCGGCCATCCGGCGTCCCGCGATGGCGGTCATGTTGGCGACCACGAGCGGGATGGTGGTGCCGGTGCCGTCGGGGGCGGAGAGGTCGACCGCCTGGCGGGAACCCACCGCCGAGCGGCTGGGGACCATGAACACGTCGTCGTACGTCAGGTCGTACGGAGGCTTTGCATCATTGAGGAAACGCACGTACTTCATTTTTGCACGGACGGAGCCGAATCGGACACGGAGGAAACTCCGGCGATCACGAAGGGTCGTCCGTAGGTTCCTCCAAGACGACCTGGAGGGGCGGCACGGCCGGGGGGCGGAAGGCCGCCGCGTCCGCGAGGACCCGGCGCGCCGTCTGCCACTCCCCGGGTTCGGCCGCCGCGAAGTCGTGCCAGCCGCGGACGACCAGCCGCAGCCCGCCACGCTCGGAGTCGGGCAGGTCGGTGAGGCAGTCGTAGAGGGCGTCCCAGTTGCGGCCGAACCAGCCGGGGAGCCGCAGCTGCTCGGCGCAGCGCTCCATGAACGCGCTCTTGGTGGTGACCCCCTGCAGGTCCAGCACCGTCGTCGCCGTCATCTGCGGACCGCCCTGAAGGTCTTGTAGTGGTCGTCGGTGTAGTAGGCCTCCCCGCCGGCGCCGGTGACGATGCGCCGGGCGCCGCGGTCCGGTGCCCCCGGGGTCGGCACGGTGTACTCGCGGTAGTAGTTGCTCGGGCGTTTCGGCAGGATGCCCTCGAAGTTGTGGAAGACGGTGCCGTCCTTCGCGTACGGGAAGGGCCCCCCGGCGTCGATCAGCCGGAGTGTCTCGCGGGCCTCGGGAGGCAGGCTCGCGGCGGACACCGTGGGCACCGCCGCCACGGGTTCGGCGGCGGGCCGGGAGCAGCCGGTAAGGAGCAGTACGAGGCAGCCCAGCAGGGCGGCGGCGATCGCGGCGGCACGGCGGACGGGCCCGGTCGGCATGCCGCGATGCTGCCACAGCCCGCGCCGCGCGCCGCGCAGGCCACGCGCAGGAAGGCTAGACCCCGCGCTGCGCCTCGGGGTCGGCACGGTCGAGGGCGGGACGCGCCATGGGCGCGGTGGAGTCCAGCAGGTAGTCGGCGGCGGCGGTGTCCGTCACGATGCTGGTGACCAGGCCGGACCGGAGCACGGCGTCGACCGCGGCGGCCTTGCGCAGCCCGCCGGCGATGG
The DNA here is from genome assembly GCF_055635295.1 of Streptomyces sp. NPDC111520. NCBI lineage: Bacteria > Bacillati > Actinomycetota > Actinomycetes > Kitasatosporales > Streptomycetaceae > Streptomyces > Streptomyces sp. NPDC111520. The sequence continues at coordinate 28,696 of NZ_JBVKBW010000008.1, forward strand.
CGAGCACCTCGGGGATGCGGCGCAGCCGGTCCGCCTCGATGGTGATGCAGCGCTCGCCCAGGTCGCGGCCGACGAGCCGGCCCTCGGCGTCGAAGAGGTGCGAGGACATCTCGGCGGCGACTCCGAGGGAGGCGTAGTGCTCGCGCTCGGCCTCGGTCAGGGCGTCGTGGACGGTGGAGATGCCGGCCGCCCAGGAGCCGATCGACACCACGGCCACGGTGACCTTGTCGAAGTAGCTCATGGCCGCCGCGATGCCGCTCTGGGCGCGCAGCGCCGCCGCGGTGGCCGGGTCGGGCAGCACCATCGGGGCGTACATGGGGTGGGCCTCGCCACCGGAGACGGCCGCGGCGGTGCGGACCGCCTCGACCGAGCCGCGGTCGGCGGTGCCCGCGTCGTACACGCCGGTGAGCTGGACGACCGTGCACGGCGGCAGCCGGTCGAGGGCGTTGGCCATGGTGATGATCGAGCGTCCCCAGGCGAGGCCGAGGACGTCGCCCTCGCTGACCAGTTCACCCAGCAGTTGCGCGGCGACCGCGCCCAGGTTCTCCGGGTCGGGGCCGTCGGTCTCGTCGGCGGGCGACTCGACGACGACGGCGTGCCGCAGTCCGTAGCGGGCCCGCAGGGCGTCCGAGCGCTCGGCGTCGAGTTCCGCGGGGACCCTGATCTCGATGCGCACCAGGTCGCGTTCGAGGGCGGTCTCCAGGACCCGGGCCACCTTGAAGCGGCTCACGCCGAACTCCTCGGCGATCTGGATCTTGGACTTTCCCTCCAAGTAGAAGCGGCGTGCCATCGCCGCCGCCTGGACCATCTCGCCGGGGCCCATGCGCACCCCGGTGCGGCCTGTGGTCACGTTCTCTCCCCAGTTGCCCATCTGATCGGCTCCGCGCTCATCCTCGCACGTACTCCGGAGTACCGGGGCACGGTGCCCACGGAGTGGTCAGTGCGCGGACGGCGCCCGGGCGGCGTGCGGTCAGTGCGCGCAGGCGGCCGCCGCCTGCTTGCGCAGCCCCCGTACCGCCTCGGCCGGGTCCTCGGCGCCGTAGACGGCGGAACCGGCGACGAAGACGTCCGCTCCCGCCTCGGCGCAGCGCTCGATGGTGGAGGCCGAGACGCCGCCGTCGACCTGCAGCCACAGGTCGAGTCCGTGCCGGTCGATCAGCTTCCTGGCCCGGCGGATCTTGGGGAGCATGATGTCGAGGAAGGCCTGGCCGCCGAAGCCCGGTTCCACGGTCATGATCAGCAGCATGTCGAGCTCGGGCAGCAGGTCCTCGTAGGGCTCGACCGGCGTGGCGGGCCTGAGGGCCATCGAGGCCCGGGCGCCCTTCGCGCGGATCTCCCGGGCCAGTCGCACCGGCGCGGCGGCCGCCTCCACGTGGAAGGTGACGGAGCCCGCGCCCGCCTCGACGTAGGCCGGGGCCCAGCGGTCCGGGTCGGCGATCATCAGATGGCAGTCGAGGGGGGTCCGCGTCGCCTTGGCGAGCGACTCCACGACCGGCACGCCGAGCGTCAGGTTGGGGACGAAGTGATTGTCCATCACGTCGACGTGGAGCCAGTCCGCGCCCTCGACGGCCCGCGCCTCCTCGGCGAGGCGCGCGAAGTCGGCGGAGAGGATACTGGGGTTGATCTGGACGGCCATGCGTCCAGTATGGCGGTGCCCGCCCCCTCCCCGCGCACCGGGCGCACGGCTGTGGACAACCACCTCGCATCCCTTACCGGCCCCGGACAGCGGTGACCGCCCGCGCCGGGCGCGGGCGGTCACGGGGGCACGGCGTGCGTCACGCGTTGGGGCGCTTGCCGTGGTTGGCGCCCTTCTTCTTCCGGGCGCGTCGCTTGTTGCCTCGCTTGGACATGATGCCCAACCCTCTCATAAGGGATGTTTCGGCCGCGGTCAGTCTATGACCGCGGCCGACGGACGGCACATCATCAGCGGTCCGGGGCGCGGACGCCGGGTCAGTCCGGGAAGTGCTCGCGCATGAAGGCGTTGCGGAAGACCCCCGCCGGGTCTTGCCGGGCCACGAGCGCCCGGAAGTCGTCGTAGCGCGGGTAGAGCCCGCGCAGCGCGGCGGGCGCCGGTGTGAAGAGCTTGCCCCAGTGCGGACGGGCGGAGAAGGGGCGCAAGGCCTCCTCGACGACCTGGACCGACCGCGCCACCGCCGCGGCGTCCGGGGTCCAGGTGAAGTGGAAGGCGACGCTGTCCCGTCCGTACGCGGGGCTGAGCCACAGGGAGTCGGCCGCCACGGTGCGGATCTCGCCGATCAGCACCTCGGACGAGAACCGCTCCCGCACCCGCCACAGGGCGTCGAACGCCGCCACGGCGTCGCTCCGGTCGACGAAGAACTCCGACTGGATCTCCTCGCCGCTGCTCGGCGTGAACTCCAGCCGGAAGTGCGGCAGCCGTGCGTACCAGGGGCCGGCGAGGCCCTGCTGCGGCGTGCAGTGCGTGCCGGGCATGCCCGGGATGGGGTGCCGCGGCCCGTCGGCGGCGGTGGCCCCGAACCACGTCCGCGGTGCGGGCTCCGCGCCGTCGGCGTCGACCCGCTCCTTCAGCCACACCTGGTCGGCGGCCCGGTCCCGCCAGCGGGTGAAGACCGACACGCTGTACCCGGCGGCCATCACGGCGTCGAAGTTCCCCCGGAACTCCTCCCCCGGCATGTCCTCGTAGACGGTCTGGCGCACGGCGAAGGCCGGGACGAGGTCGAGGGTCAGGCGGGTCACGACGCCAAGGGCGCCCAGGGCGACGACGGAGCCGTCGAAGCCGTCCTCGCCGCGCCGGACCTCGGTGAGCTCGCCGTCGGCGGTGACCATGGTCAGCCCGCGGACCGCGCCGGCCAGGCTGCGCCGCCCGGTGCCCGAGCCGTGCGTGCCGGTGGCGCACGCCCCGGCCACCGAGATGTGCGGCAGGGAGCCGAGGTTGTGCAGCGCCAGGCCCGCCTCGTCGATCGCGTGGACGATCTCGCCGAAGCGCAGCCCCGAACCGACCGTGGCGGTACGGGCGGTGCGGTCGAGGTCGATCAGCGCGGGCAGCCGCGAGGTCGAGACGTGCTCGCCGTCGGTGTCGGCGACGGTGCTGAAGGAGTGCCGGGTGCCCAGCGCGCGCACCCGCCGGGACCGGGCCACGATCTCCTGCAGCTCGGCGACGGACTCGGGGTGGTGGAGCCTTCGTGCGGTGAAGGCGACGTTGCCGCCCCAGTTGCTCTCCGCGGACATCGCGGTCGTTCCTTCCTGTCCGGCCCCGCCGCCGGCCGCCGCGCGGCGCGCGGCCTGCCGGGACGGCGGTTCGGGGCCTGCCGTTCCGGTTCGATTCTCGCCGCTGCGGCCGGGGGCGGAGGACCGGGGTGGGGCACAGGAGTGGGGCGCGGGCCCCGGCACGCCGGGCGCGACCCTTCCTTCAAGTATTGACGTGACCCCGTCACCCTGGCATGGTCTAGACCTAGCTGGGCTCAACGGGACGGTGCAGCACGGAAGTTCACGCCGCCCTGGACACGACGCACGCCGCGCCGCGCCCGTGCGTGACCTCCTCGCGACCACCCGCGCCCGCCGTGCGGAGCACCCCCACGAAGCTCCCTCCCCCCACGACCACGGCCCCGGGCCGGGTAAGGAGCGACTCACCCATGTCCACGTCCCTCGCCGGACGGCTGCCCGCAGGGCGTACCGCCCTCGGCCCGTCCGCGGTGTTCGCCGTCCTCGCGGCGCTCCTGGCCACCCTGTTCGTCGCGACGCCGACCGCCCGCGCCGCGGACGGCCAGATCAGCGGCCTGGCGGGCAAGTGCGTCGACGTCGCCGGGGCGAACAACGCCAACGGCACCGCCGTACAGCTCTACGACTGCAACGGGACCGGCGCCCAGCGCTGGTCCAACCCCGGCGACGGCACACTGCGCGCGCTCGGCAAGTGCCTCGACGTCGTCGACCGCAGCACGGCCGACGGGGCCGCGGTCCAGCTGTGGGACTGCTCCGGCAGCGCCAACCAGCAGTGGGTCGTCACCGCGGCGCGCGACATCGTCAACCCCGCCGCCAACAAGTGCCTGGACGTCCGCGGCAACACCTCCGCCAACGCCACCCGGCTGCAGATCTGGACCTGCACGGGCACCGCGAACCAGAAGTGGAACGCCCCCGCGAGCGGCGGTGGCGGCGGCACGAACCCGTCCGGATTCGTGGTCAGCGAGTCCCAGTTCAACCAGATGTTCCCGGGCCGCAACGGCTTCTACACCTACAGCGGCCTGGTCGCGGCGCTGAGTTCCTACCCCGGCTTCGCCAACTCCGGCAGCGACACCGTGAAGAAGCAGGAGGCCGCCGCCTTCCTGGCCAACGTCAGCCACGAGACGGGCGGCCTGGTGTACGTGGTCGAGCAGAACACCGCCAACTACCCGCACTACTGCGACTGGGGCCAGCCCTACGGCTGCCCGGCCGGTCAGGCCGCCTACTACGGCCGCGGCCCGATCCAGCTGAGCTGGAACTTCAACTACAAGGCCGCCGGCGACGCCCTCGGCATCGACCTGCTGGGCAACCCCTGGCGCGTGGAGCAGGACGCGGCCGTCGCCTGGCGCACGGGCCTGTGGTACTGGAACACCCAGAGCGGCCCCGGCACCATGACCCCGCACAACGCCATGGTCAACCAGGCCGGCTTCGGGCAGACCATCCGTTCCATCAACGGCTCGCTGGAGTGCGACGGCCGCAACCCGGCGCAGGTGCAGAGCCGCGTGAGCAAGTACCAGCAGTTCACGGCGATCCTCGGGGTCGGCCAGGGCGCCAACCTCTACTGCTGAACCACCGCCGCCGAACCCCGCCGCGCGGGTGCGGTCCGGACGTCCGGACCGCACCCGCGCGCGGTCATTCCCCGGTGCGGCGCAGCAGGGCGAGGTACATCGCGTCGGTGCCGTGCAGGTGGGGCCAGAGCTGGACGTCGGGGCCCTCGCCGAGGTCGGCGACCCCGGGCATCAGGGGGCGGGCGTCGACCCATTCGGCCGCGACCGCGCCCGGACGCCCGAGGACGTCCTCCACGACGGCACGGGTCTCGTCCGGGTGCGGGGAGCAGGTCGCGTAACCGACGACCCCGCCGACGCGCACCGCGCGCAGGGCGGACTCCAGCAGGCCGCGCTGCAGGGGCGCGAAGCCCGGGACGTCCTCGGCACGCCTGCGCCAGCGCGCCTCGGGGCGCCGGCGCAGGGCACCGAGACCCGTGCAGGGCACGTCGACCAGGACGCGGTCGAAGGCACCGGGACGCCAGGCGGGACGGGTGCCGTCGGCGACGATCACCTCGAACGGCCCGGGGTTGCCCGCCAGGGCGCGGGCGACGAGCCGGGCCCGGTGCGGCTGCTTCTCGGAGGCGACCAGGGCCGCCCCGCGCTCCGCGGCGAGCGCGGCAAGCAGGGCCGCCTTGCCGCCGGGACCTGCGCAGCCGTCCAGCCAGAGCCGGTCGGGGCCGTCGCCCAGCGGTGCCGCGGCCAGGGCGGCGGCGACCAGCTGGCTGCCCTCGTCCTGGACGCCGGCGCGGCCTTCGCGCACCGCCTCGATGGCCGCGGGGTCGCCGCCCTCGGCCAGCCGGACCGCCCAGGGGGACCAGCGGCCGGGGAGAGTGCTGTCCGCGGGAAGCGCGTCGGCGAGTTCCTGCGGGGTCGCGCGGCCGGGACGCGCGACCAGGGTGACCTCGGGGCGCTCGTTGTCGGCGGCGAGCAGTTCCTCCATGCCCGCCCGGCCCCCGCCGAGGGCGTCCCACAGCGCCGAGACGACCCAGCGCGGGTGCGAGTGGACGACGGCGAGGTGGTCCTCGGGGTCCTCGTCGTAGGGCGGCGCCACCTCGTCCAGCCAGGCGTCCAGGTCCCGCGCGGCGATCCGGCGCAGCACCGCGTTGACGAACTTCGCCCGCCCGTCGCCGAGGACCACACGGGCCAGCTCGACGGTGGCGGAGACGGCGGCGTGGGTGGGGATGCGGGTGCCCAGCAGCTGGTGGGTGCCGAGCGAGAGCACGTCCAGCACGGGCGGGTCGACTTCGCGCAGCGGCCGGTCGACACAGGCCGCGATCACGGCGTCGTAGGTGCCCCGGCGGCGCAGGGTGCCGTACACGAGCTCCGTGGCGAGGGCGGCGTCGCGCCGGTCGAACGCACGGCCCTTGCGCGCGGCCTCGGCCTCCGCCTCGCGCAGCAGCGCCGGCAGGACGAGGTTGGCGTACGCGTCCCGCTCGTCGACCGCCCGCAGCGCCTCGAACGCCAGGATGCGCACGGGGTCGCGCTGGGGCTTGCGGTAGGGGCGGCCGCCCTGCGGGGGCCCTCCCTGGGTGCGGCCCTGACGGGCGGCGGGACGCGGTCGGCGGCGTGACGGTTCGCTCACGTGGAAGGTGCTCCGGGAGTGTCGGTGGTACGGCGGGGCGCGGTGGCGCCCCGCTTCGAGCGTACGCGGAGGGCGTGGTCAGCCGCCGAGCCGCTCCCCGGAGGGGACGCGGACGCCGCGCGCCCAGTCGGCGGCGGGCATCGGCTTCTTGCCCTGCGGACGCACCTCGCCGAGCTCCACGGCGTGGCTGCCGGTGCCCACGTACACCGCGCGCTTGGTGACCTCCAGTTCGCCGGGCGCCAGGTCGGTGCGCTCGGGCAGCGGCGTGACGGGACCGAGCTTGAGGCGTTCGCCGCCGAACACGGTCCAGGCGCCGGGCGCGGGGGTGCAGCCGCGGACCACCCGGTCGACCCGCAGGGCCGGGGCGTTCCAGTCGACGCGGGCGTCGTCGACGGTGATCTTGGGAGCCAGGCTGACGCCCTCGGCGGGCTGCGGCCGGGCGACCAGCGTGCCGTCCTCGATGCCGTCCATGGTGGCGGCGAGCAGCTTCGCGCCGCTGTGCGAGAGCCGGGTGAGCAGGTCGCCGCTGGTGTCGCGGGGCCGGACGTCCTCGGTGACGACGCCGTACACCGGCCCGGAGTCCAGGCCCTCCTCGATGAGGAAGGTCGCGGCACCGGTCACCTCGTCGCCCGCCATGACGGCGTGCTGCACGGGGGCGGCGCCGCGCCAGGCGGGCAGCAGGGAGAAGTGCAGGTTGACCCAGCCGTGGGCGGGCACGTCGAGGGCGACGCGGGGCAGCAGCGCGCCGTAGGCGACGACCGGGCAGCAGTCGGGCGCGATCTCGCGGAGCCGGGCCAGGAAGTCCTCGTCGCGGGGCTTCGCGGGCCGCAGGACCTCGATGCCGGCCTCCTCCGCGCGCTGGGCCACCGGACTGGCGACGAGCTTGCGGCCGCGCCCGGCGGCGGCATCGGGCCGGGTGACCACGGCGACGACCTCGTGCCGGCCGGAGGCGATCAGGGCGTCGAGGGCGGGGACGGCGACCTCGGGGGTGCCGGCGAAGACGAGCCTCATGCGTGCGGGATGCCTTTCTGCGGTGCGCGGCCCTACAGTGCGCGGCCGAACGTGCTGTGCGGGGAGACGCGGACCTGGGGCACGGGCTGGCCGGCCCACTCGGCCTCGCGTATCGCCTTCATCGCGGCCTTGCGCTGCTCGCGGTCGAGGCGGTCGATGAAGATGATGCCGTCGAGGTGGTCGGTCTCGTGCTGGATGCAGCGGGCGAGCAGCTGGGTGCCCTCGACGGTCACCGGGTCGCCGTACATCGTGAAGCCCTTGGCGACGACGCCGTACGCGCGCTTGGTGTCGAAGCGCAGCCCGGGCAGGGACAGGCAACCCTCGGGGCCGTCCTGCTCCTCCTCGCTCAGGCTGAGGTCCGGGTTGACCAGATGGCCCAGCTCGCCGTCGACGTGGTACGTGAACACCCGCAGTGAGACGCCGATCTGAGGTGCCGCCAGGCCGGCGCCCGGGGCGTCCTTCATGGTCTCCTCGAGGTCCTTGACGAGGGTGCGCAGTTCCTTGTCGAAGACGGTCACGGGCTGCGCCGCCATGCGCAGCACGGGGTCGCCGAAGAGGCGGATCGGCTGGATGGACACGCTACGGCTCCGTGGTCGGACGGTGACAGGGCAACCGCACCAGTCTATGGGCCGAGGGGGTGGGGGCGCGCACCCCTGTGCACGCCCCCCGAAGGGTTCGATGCGCCCCTTATGCGTGACTCCTCGGGAGTCTGGCGCGTTGGTCAATGGAGTTTGACCCACAAGAGCCGGTTCGAGAGGCCAGTTGATGCCCGAACACGCAACTCACGACGCCCAGGCCAGGGCGAGCCTTCACCTGCTGGTGCGGGACATCGAGCGGGTCCGCCGACAGGTCGACGCGCTGCGCACCCTCACCACCCAGCTGGGCAACGTCTACCGTCCCCGGCGGGGCGGGCCGTCCGCGGGATTCGTGGTCTACGGCCGCGCCCCCGCCCCCACCGTCCGGCTCGCCCAGGAACTGCGCGACAGCGTCGAGACCCTGGTGACCGCGGCCGTCGAGTTCGACCGCTCCCTCGGCTTCAGCTGGGACGCCGTCGGCTCGGCGCTGGGCGTCACCAAGCAGGCCGTCCACCGGCGGTACGGCAACCGGCGTTCGGCCCCGGCCGGAGCCGCCGCGCCGGAGGTGCACGGCGAACCCCCCGCCCCGGCGGTCGTGCCCTCGGTGCCGGCGGCCCGGGCCGTGCCCGCGCACACCGCCCCCGCCGCCCGCGACGAGGCCGTCCCCGGCGCGGTCCCCTCCCCGCGCACGGGCTGACCCGGCGGCTCCCCGGGCACGCCCGCCCCGCCGCCCGCCACGCCGACAGGACGGCCGCCGGGGCGGGCGCGCGTACGGGCGGACGGACGCACCGCGGTCAGGGCCGCCGGTGCGCCGCGGGCCCCGCGGACCGGGAGCCGGCTACAACTCCAGCGCCCCCACGGTCTGCCCGCCGCTGGACTCCCCCGTCGGGCGGAATCCCAGCCCCAGGTAGAAGCGTTCCGGGCCGTCCTCGCCGGGGTGCCAGGTGGTGGTGACCCGGCTGCCGCCGCGGCGGCGGACCTCATCCGCCACGGACCCGACGGCGAACCTCCCGTAGCCGCGGCCCTGTTCGCCCGCGGCAATGGAGAAGCGCCACAGACCGGAGCGAAGGTCGGCGCCGCTTCCGTCGGCCGAGAAGTCGATGTCGAAGAAGGCCATCAGGAAGCCGACGTTCCGGTCGCCGTCGACGATCAGCCGCGGCCAGGCCCGCTCCCCGTACGCGTACGCCTCCGCGAGGGACTTCACGACGGGCGCCACCAGGTGTTCCTGGTCGGGGCGGACCTTCAGCGCCATCGCGGCTTCGACGTTGTCCGGGGTGATCTCCGCCAGTCGGAGTCTGCTGGTCATACCCGAAACCCCAGGCCGGGGCGTCAAGCGACTTTCCCCCTTCCCCCTTCGCCGGCTGCCCGACGGTCAGCCGATGTCGGGCGGGTCGATGCGGACCCGGACCGGGTCGGGCTCCCTGCGGGCTATGCGGGCGGTCTGCGCGGACTTCAGCGCGGCCGCCAGCGCGGCGCCGTTGCCCGGCGGCACACGCAGCAGCACGCGTTCCCAGCGTTCGCCGGGTGGGGTGTCTCCGGAGCGGCGGGGCCGCGCGGGGTCGGTGATCGGCAGCGGCACCGGGCCGAGGACGTCGGTGCCCTCCGGCAGCCGGACCGTGGCCAAGAGGTCGGCGACGGCGGCGGGCCGGCCGCTGACCGTGGCCATCCGGGAGACCGGCGGGAAGCCCAGCTCGGCGCGTTCCGCCAGTTCGCGCACGGCGTGGCCGACCGGGTCCCAGCGGACGAGGGCTTGCACGGGACGGAGCGTGGGCTCCGCGATGACGACCACGGTGCCGCCCTCGCCGGCCGGGCGCACCAGCGCCGCCGCGGCAGCCCAGCGGCGCAGGGTCTCCTCCCCCCCCCGCAGGTCCGGACGGTTGAGCAGGGCCCAGCCGTCCAGCAGCAGCGCCGCCGCGTAGCCGCTCTCGGCGACGGGTTCCGCGCCGGGGGTCGAGATCACCAGCGCGGGCGTTCCCGGCACGGAGGCCAGCACGCCGTCGCGGCCGGAGGTCCGCACCGGCACCTTGGGGAAGGCCCGGCCCAGTTCGTCGGCGGTGCGCCGGGCGCCGACGACCTGGGCGCGCAGCCGGAACCCGCCGCACTCCTTGCAGTGCCAGCCCGCCTCGGGGCGCCCGCACCAGCCGCAGTGCGGCGCGCTCTCGCCGTCGCCGAGCTGCAGCGGCCCCGCGCAGTGCGCGCACCGGGCGGGTTCTCGGCAGCGCTCGCAGGCCAGCCGCGGCACGTAGCCCCGCCGGGGCACCTGCACGAGCACCGGGCCGCGCTGCAACGCGTCCCGCGTCACCTGCCAGGCCACCGACGGCAGTCGTGCCGCGCGCGCGGCGGCGTCCCGCGCCTCGTCGCCCTCGCCGACCGTACGGACCATGGGCGCGGCGGCGCGCACCCGCTCGCGCGGCGCGGTCAGCGGCAAGGCCCACTGGGTGTCGACCAGTTGGGCGCCCTCCACGGTGCAGGTGAGGCCGCCGAGCAGGAAGCCCGCCCGTTCCTCGGTGGCGCGCAGCAGCAGGACGTCCCGGGCGTGCGGCTGCGGCGCGTGCTGCTCGGCGTGGCTGGAGTCCCCGTCGTCCCAGAGCACGGCGAGTCCGAGGTCGGCCACCGGCGCGAACATCGCGGCCCGGGTGCCGACGACGGCGCGTACGCTGCCCCGGCTCACCGCGAGCCAGCGGCGGTACCGCTCCTCCGGCCCGGCGTCGGCGGTCAGCAGCACGTGCCGCCCCTCGCCGACGATCGCGGTCAGCGCCTCGTCGACCCGGGCGGCCGCCCGTCCGTCCGGCACGACGGCGAGCGCCCCGCGTCCCGAGGCGAGCGCCGCCGCCATGGCGCGGGCGATCTCCTCGGGCCAGTAGGGCCCGGGCAGTGCCGTCCACACCGCCCGCGGGGTGTCCCCGCGGGCCAGTGCCTGCAGGAACGCCGGCCCGGTCGGGTAGCGCCGCCACGGCCCCGGCTCGGGCGGGCGGGGCGCCGGCAGGGGATCCCGTGCCGGCTCCGCCTCGACCTTGGCCCGGCGCGGCGGCACGGCGAGCTGGACGATGTCGGCGAGGGCCCCCGCGTAGCGGTCGGCGACGGCCCGGCACAGCCGGAGCAGGCCGGGGGTCAGCACCTCCTCGGGCGACAGGACCTGGGCGAGCGGGGCGAGGGGACCCCGGTAGTCGCTCTCGGTCAGCCGCTCCACGATGAAGCCGTCGTGCAGTTCGCCGCCCTCGCGCCGGCCGCCCTTGCCCACCCGGCCGCCGAACCGCACGCGGACGCGCACGCCGGGCCGCGCTTCGGCGTCCATGGCGGCGGGAACCGCGTAGTCGAAGTACTGGTCGAGGTGGAGCAGGCCCTTGTCGACCAGTACTCGGGCCACCGGCAGCCCTTCGGCAAGCGCCGCCCCGCGCCAGGTGCGCGGCTTGGCGCGGGGCTCCTTGGCCTTGCGCACCGTCTCCCGGATGAGCGCGAGCTGCTCTCCCCCGTGCGGCTCCGCCGCCGGGGACACCTGCCGGTCGTCCTCGCTGCTCACAGCCTCAGTGTTACCAGAAGCCTCGGACACCCGGCCCCGCCCCGGGTGCCGGGCGGCCCCGCGAGCTCGCGTCGCTCTCCTCGTGCGACGGCGCCGGCGGAGTCCGCAGACGGGCCGGCACGGTCACGCCCACTCCCGCGGCACCCGCCCGTTCCCGGCGCGTCCCGCGCACGCCGACGGCCCCGGACCGCTGGGGTCCGGGGCCGTCGTCAGACCAGGGAGGGACAGGCCTAGAGGCCGGCCGCCCGGCGCAGCGCCTCGACGCGGTCGGTGCGCTCCCAGGTGAAGTCCGGCAGCTCACGGCCGAAGTGGCCGTACGCCGCGGTCTGGGCGTAGATCGGGCGGAGCAGCTCGAGGTCGCGGATGATCGCGGCCGGACGGAGGTCGAAGACCTGGCCGATGGCCTGCTCGATCTTCTCGTGGTCCACGGTGTGGGTGCCGAAGGTCTCCACGAACAGGCCGACGGGCTCCGCCTTGCCGATCGCGTAGGCGACCTGGACCTCGCAGCGCGAGGCGAGGCCCGCGGCGACGACGTTCTTGGCGACCCAGCGCATGGCGTAGGCGGCGGAGCGGTCGACCTTGGACGGGTCCTTGCCGGAGAAGGCACCGCCACCGTGACGGGCCATGCCGCCGTAGGTGTCGATGATGATCTTGCGGCCGGTGAGGCCGGCGTCGCCCATCGGGCCGCCGATCTCGAAGCGTCCGGTGGGGTTGACCAGCAGCCGGTACCCGTCGGTGTCGATCTTGATGCCGTCGTCGAGCAGCGCCTTCAGCTCCGGCTCCACGACGAACTCGCGGATGTCGGGGGCCAGCAGCGACTCCAGGTCGATGTCGCTGGCGTGCTGCGAGGAGACGACGACGGTGTCGAGGCGCACGGCCTTGTCGTCGTTGTACTCGATGGTGACCTGGGTCTTGCCGTCGGGCCGCAGGTAGGGGATGGTCCCGTTCTTGCGGACCTCGGTCAGCCGCCGGGAGAGCCGGTGCGCCAGGGTGATCGGGAGCGGCATCAGCTCGGGGGTCTCGTCGCAGGCGTAGCCGAACATCAGACCCTGGTCGCCCGCGCCCTGCCGGTCGAGCTCGTCGTCGTCGCCCTCGACCCGGCTCTCGTACGCCGTGTCGACGCCCTGCGCGATGTCCGGGGACTGCGCACCGATGGAGACCGAGACACCGCAGGACGCGCCGTCGAAGCCCTTCTTCGACGAGTCGTAGCCGATGTCGAGGATCTTGTTCCGCACCAGGGTCGCGATGTCCGCGTACCCCTTGGTGGTGACCTCTCCGGCGACGTGCACCAGACCGGTGGTGATCAACGTCTCGACGGCGACGCGCGAGGAGGGGTCCTCCTTGAGCAGGGCGTCGAGGATCGTGTCGCTGATCTGGTCAGCGATCTTGTCGGGGTGACCCTCGGTCACGGACTCCGAGGTGAACAGGCGGCGGGACACATCGCTCCCTGGGGTTGCAGCGGCTGCTGGCTGATCGTTGGCGGCTCGCGCGGGGCTGCGCCCGGCGGGCCATGGGTCAGTTTATCGTCCGACTCATGCGCAGGGACACGGCATCTCGCACCTTGGATATGCCGTGACCTGCGACACTGTGCATCACCTCGGGGCGGAACGCCAGTAGCGCACACGCACCGTCCCGGAGTGTCGTCAGGTCAGACGGGCGACGACCAGGTCCCACACCTGCTCGGCCAGGGCCTCCTTCGGCCCGTACGGCACGGCGGTCTCGCTGCCGTCGGCGCCGAGCACGACGGCCTCGTTCTCCTCCGACCCGAAGGCCTTGTGGTCGCCCACCTCGTTGACGACCAGCAGGTCGCACCCCTTGCGGGCGAGCTTGGCGCGGCCGTTGGCCAGGACGTCGTCGGTCTCGGCGGCGAAGCCCACGACGATCTGCGCGGGGTGCGGCCGTTCGGCTGAGAGCTCGGCGAGCACGTCCGGGTTGCGCACCAGCACCAGGGGCGCGGGCTCCTCGCCGTCCTTCTTCTTGATCTTGCCCTCGACGTACCGCGCGGGGCGGAAGTCGGCGACGGCGGCCGCCATCACCACCACGTCGGCGTCGGACGCGGCCTTCAGCACGGCCTCGCGCAACTGCACCGCCGTGCCGACCCGCACCACGTCCGCACCGGCCGGGTCGGCGAGTCCGGTGTTGGCGGAGACCAGGGTGACCCGTGCGCCCCGGGCCAGGGCCGTACGGGCGAGGGCGTAGCCCTGCTTGCCCGACGAGCGGTTGCCCAGGTAGCGGACCGGGTCGAGGGGCTCGCGGGTGCCGCCGGCGCTGATGACGACGTGGCGCCCGGCCAGGTCGGTCTCCAGCGCGCGGGGACCGCGCAGCAGCACCCGGCGGCAGGCCTCGAAGATCTCCGCGGGCTCGGGCAGCCGGCCCTTGCCGGTGTCGACACCGGTGAGCCGCCCGACCGCGGGTTCCAGCACGATGGCGCCGCGGCGGCGCAGGGTCGCCACGTTCTCCTGGGTGGCCGCGTGCTCCCACATCTCGGTGTGCATGGCGGGCGCGAACACCACGGGGCAGCGCGCGGTGAGCAGGGTGTTGGTCAGCAGGTCGTCGGCGAGCCCGTGGGCGGCCTTGGCCAGCACGTCGGCGGTGGCCGGGGCGACCACGACGAGGTCCGCGCCCTGCCCGATGCGCACGTGCGGCACCTCGTGGACGCTCTCCCACACCTCGGTCGAGACGGGGTTGCCGGACAGCGCCGACCAGGTGGCCTCGCCGACGAAGTGCAGCGCCGAGGCCGTGGGCACGACACGTACCTCGTGTCCCGACTCGGTGAACCGGCGCAGCAGCTCGCACGCCTTGTAGGCGGCGATCCCGCCGCTCACGCCCAGGACGACCTGTGGCTTCCCCATCGCCTCTCCCGCGCTGTGTTGGACCGTTGGACCGTGGTGGGTACTACCCCATGACACACCACGGGCCCGGCGGTCGTACCGCCGGGCCCGTGGTCTGACGCCTGGGCGCGGTTACTGGACCGGGCCCTCGACGGCCTCGGAGGTCAGCAGACCCGCGTTGATCTCGCGCAGCGCGATCGACAGCGGCTTCTCGTGCACGTGGGTGTCCACGAGCGGGCCGACGTACTCGAGCAGGCCCTCGCCGAGCTGCGAGTAGTAGGCGTTGATCTGACGGGCACGCTTGGCCGCGTAGATCACGAGGCTGTACTTCGAGTCGGTGGCCTCGAGCAGCTCGTCGATCGGCGGGTTGATGATGCCCTCGGGCGTGGTGATGGAAGAGGACACGCTCTACCTTCCGATTGGGTGCAAAAAGATCAGACTACGGCCATCAAGGCTAGCAGCTCGCGCGCGACGTCCTCGACGGAGGTGTTCACCAGGGTGGTGTCGAACTCCGGCTCGGCCGCCAGTTCGACCCGCGCGGCCTCCAGCCGGCGCTCGATGACGTCGGGGGCCTCGGTGCCCCGGCCGGTGAGCCGGCGGACCAGCTCGTCCCAGCTCGGCGGCGCGAGGAAGACCAGCTGCGCCTCGGGCATCGAGTCCCGGACCTGGCGGGCGCCCTGCAGGTCGATCTCCAGCAGGACCGGCTCGCCGGCCTCGAGGCGCTCCAGCACCGCCTGGCGCGGGGTGCCGTACCGGTTCCCCGCGAACTCGGCCCACTCCAGCAGTTCGCCGTTGGCGACGAGCTTGTCGAACTCGTCGTTCTCGACGAAGAAGTAGTGCACCCCGTGTTCCTCGCCGGGGCGGGGCTTGCGGGTGGTGGCCGACACGGAGAGCCAGACCTCGGGGTGGACTGTGCGCATATGAGCGACGACCGTGCTCTTGCCGACCCCCGAGGGGCCGGAGAGCACGGTCAGCCGCGGACGTTCACTCATGGAGCGATTATCCCGGTTCCCGGAGGGTGCTGGGAACGTCAGACAGCGGGGCTGCCGAACTCGCGCTCCAGGGATGCGATCTGGTTGGAGCCGAGCCCGCGGACCCGGCGGCTCTCGGAGATGCCGAGCCGCTCCATGATCTGCTTGGCGCGGACCTTGCCCACGCCGGGCAGGGACTCCAGGAGGGCGGAGACCTTCATCTTGCCGATGACGTCGTTCTCCTGGCCCTGCTTGATGACCTCGTGCAGCGAGGCGCCGGAGTGCTTGAGCCGATTCTTGACCTCGGCGCGCTCCCGGCGAGCCGCGGCGGCCTTCTCGAGCGCGGCAGCGCGCTGTTCAGGGGTAAGGGGCGGAAGAGCCACGCCTACGTCACCTCGGAAGTAGAACTGTCGGATACGGACCGGTGTGGAACCTAGTCGCCCCCCACCTGCAGGGGCAACGTGAAACGCGCACCTTGCGCGCTCTCGTCGGAGACTAGCGGCCCCAGCGGCCGCAGTCAGCGCAAACAAGAAGAAAAGTCCTGGTCAGCGTCAACCGACCAGGACTTTTGGGACAAATCTGCGCAGGTTTCCGGACGTCTTGACCGCTACTTGACGACCGAGGCGAGTTCCGCGACCTCCCTTTCGGCCGCCTCGCGGAGCGCCGCGACCGACGGTCCGAGCTTCAGCACACCCCTGCTGACGCTCGGCAGGACGTTGCGCACCGCCTCCCCGAACACCCTGGGGAGGTCGGCCGCGGTGGCCCCCTGGGCGCCGATCCCGGGGGCGAGGAGGGGCCCGTTCACGGCGAGGTCCACACCCGCCTCGCCGAGGGTGGCGCCGACGACCGCGCCGACCGATCCGAGCGGGACGTCACCCTCGTTCTCGGCCGCGATGTGGTTCAGCATCACCTGGGCGAGGGACGCGCCGCCCGCCGCGGTTGACCGCTGCACCTCGGCGCCCTCCGGATTGGAGGTCAGGGCGAGCACGAAGACGCCGCTGCCGCTCGCCCGGGCGGCGTCCAGGGCGGGCCGCAGCGAGCCGAACCCCAGGTACGGGCTGACGGTGATCGCGTCCGAGAACAGCGACGAGGCGGGGTCGAGGTACGCGGTGGCGTACGCGGCCATGGTGGAGCCGATGTCGCCGCGCTTGGCGTCCATCAGCACCAGGGCGCCGGCCGCCCGGGCCTCGGCGACGGCCGTCTCCAGGACGGCGATGCCGCGGGAGCCGAAGCGCTCGAAGAACGCGCTCTGCGGCTTGAGGACGGCGACCCGGTCGGCCAGCGCCTCCACCACGGTGCGGGTGAAGCGTTCCAGGCCGGCGACGTCGTCCCGCAGGCCCCAGGCGGAGAGCAGGGAGGAGTGCGGGTCGATGCCGACGCAGAGCGGTCCGCGGGTGTCCATGGCGCGGCGCAGCCTGGCGCCGAAGGGCTCGGGGTTCATCGCGGGGTGGCTGCCTTCCGGGTCTCGGCGCCGACGGCGTCGGCGAGGGTGGCGTACGGGCTGGCCTGCAGCAACGCCGCGAGGTCACGGTGGATCGTGCGGCACCAGAAGGGGCCCCGGTACACGAAGGCGCTGTAGCCCTGCACGAGGGTGGCGCCGGCCAGGATGCGCTGCCAGACGTCCTCGGCGGTCTCGACCCCGCCCACCGCGACGAGGGTGATGCGGTCTCCGGTGCGGGCGTACAGGCGGCGCAGCACCTCCAGGGAGCGGTCCTTGAGGGGGGCGCCGGACAGGCCGCCGGTCTCCTCGACCAGGGCGGCGTCCGAGCGCAGGCCGAGACCGTCGCGGGCGACGGTGGTGTTGGTGGCGATGATGCCGTCCAGCCCGAGTTCGAGCGCGAGGTCGGCGACGGCGTCCACGTCCTCGTCCGCGAGGTCGGGGGCGATCTTGACCAGCAGGGGGACGCGGCGGCCGGTGACGGTGCGGTCGGCGGCCTCGCGCACGGCGCCGAGCAGGGGGCGGAGGTGCTCGACGGCCTGCAGGTTCCGCAGTCCGGGGGTGTTCGGCGACGAGACGTTGACGACGAGGTAGTCGGCGTGCCGGGCGAGCCGCTCGGTGGAGGTCACGTAGTCCGCGACCGCCTCCTCCTCCGGGACGACCTTGGTCTTGCCGATGTTGACGCCGACCGTGGCCGGGAAGACCGCCTCGCGGGCGGCCAGGCGGGCGGCGACCGCGGCCGAGCCCTCGTTGTTGAAGCCCATGCGGTTGATCAGGGCGCGGTCGGCGACCAGGCGGAAGAGCCGCTGCCGGGGGTTGCCGGGCTGCGGCTGGGCGGTGACGGTACCGATCTCGACGTGGTCGAAGCCGAGCATGGTGAGCCCGT
Source organism: Streptomyces sp. NPDC111520 (assembly GCF_055635295.1). NCBI lineage: Bacteria > Bacillati > Actinomycetota > Actinomycetes > Kitasatosporales > Streptomycetaceae > Streptomyces > Streptomyces sp. NPDC111520. The sequence continues at coordinate 46,252 of NZ_JBVKBW010000008.1, forward strand.
CGATGCCGACGGCGTTCTTGTCGAAACCGGCGGCGAGCCCGAAGGGACCGTGCATCCGGCGGCCCAGCGCCTCGGTGCGCAGGGCCGGGTGCCGGGGCGCGAGCAGCGCGGCGGCGAGGGTGCGCAGGACCGGGATCCGGGCGGCGAGCCGGATCCAGCCGAAGGCGAGGTGGTGCGCCCGCTCGGGGTCGAGGCGCTTGAAGAACAGGGTGAACAGCAGGGAGTACATGCGGGGCCTTCCACGGCGGACGACGGGGCGGGGGCTCGTGAAGAGGGGGACACCGGTCCGGTGTCCCCCTCCTCGGCCTACGCCTCGCGGGCGGCGGTCAGGTGTTCCGCGTGTTCCTGCAGGGAGCGGACCCCGACGTCGCCGCGGTTCAGCGCGTCGACGCCCTGGACGGCGGCGGCGAGCGCCTGCACCGTCGTCAGGCACGGCACGCCGCGGGCGACGGCCGCGGTGCGGATGTCGTAGCCGTCGAGGCGGCCGCCGGTGCCGAAGGGGGTGTTGACGATGAGGTCGATGGCGCCCTCGTGGATGAGCTCGATGATGGTCGGCTCGCCGTTGGGGCCGGTGCCCTCGCTCTTCTTGCGCACCACGGTGGCCTCGATGCCGTTGCGCTTGAGCACCTCGGCGGTGCCCGAGGTGGCCAGCAGCTCGAAGCCGTGCTCGACCAGCGCCCGGGCCGGGAAGATCAGCGCGCGCTTGTCGCGGTTGGCGACGGAGACGAAGGCGCGTCCCTTGGTCGGCAGCGCGCCGTAGGCGGCGGCCTGCGACTTGGCGTACGCCGTGCCGAAGACCGAGTCGATGCCCATGACCTCACCGGTGGAGCGCATCTCCGGGCCGAGGACGGTGTCGACGCCCCGGCCGTGCACGTCGCGGAAGCGGCTCCAGGGCAGCACGGCCTCCTTGACGGAGATCGGCGCGTCCAGGGGCAGGGTGCCGCCGTCGCCGTGCGCCGGGAGCAGTCCCTCGGCGCGCAGCTCGGCGATGGTGGCGCCGAGCGAGATGCGCGCGGCCGCCTTGGCCAGCGGGACCGCCGTCGCCTTGGAGGTGAAGGGGACGGTGCGGGAGGCGCGCGGGTTGGCCTCCAGCACGTAGAGGATGTCCCCGGCCAGGGCGAACTGGATGTTGATCAGGCCCTGGACGCCGACGCCCTTGGCGATCGCCTCGGTGGAGGCGCGCAGCCGCTTGATGTCGTGGCCGCCGAGGGTGATCGGGGGCAGGGCGCACGCGGAGTCGCCGGAGTGGATGCCGGCCTCCTCGATGTGCTCCATGACGCCGCCCAGGTAGAGCTCGTGGCCGTCGTAGAGCGCGTCGACGTCGATCTCGATGGCGTCGTCGAGGAAGCGGTCGACCAGCACCGGGCGGTCCGGGCCGATCTCGGTGGACTCGGCGATGTACGAGGCGAGGCGGGTCTCGTCGTAGACGATCTCCATGCCGCGGCCGCCGAGCACGTACGAGGGGCGCACCAGGACCGGGTAGCCGATCTCGTCGGCGATGGCCTTGGCCTCCTCGAAGGTGGTGGCCGTGCCGTGCTTGGGGGCGGGCAGGCCCGCCCGGTCCAGGACGCGGCCGAAGGCGCCGCGGTCCTCGGCGAGGTGGATCGCCTCGGGCGAGGTGCCGACGACCGGCACGCCGTTGTCCTTCAGCGCCTGGGCCAGGCCCAGCGGGGTCTGGCCGCCGAGCTGGACGACGACGCCCGCGACCGGGCCGGCCTGCTGCTCGGCGTGCACGATCTCCAGGACGTCCTCCAGGGTGAGCGGCTCGAAGTAGAGCCGGTCGGAGGTGTCGTAGTCGGTGGAGACGGTCTCGGGGTTGCAGTTGACCATGACGGTCTCGTAGCCGGCGTCGCTCAGCGCGAAGGAGGCGTGCACGCACGAGTAGTCGAACTCGATGCCCTGGCCGATGCGGTTCGGGCCCGATCCCAGAATGATCACCGCGGCCTTCTCGCGCGGGGCGACCTCGCTCTCCTCGTCGTAGGACGAGTAGAAGTACGGGGTGCGGGCGGCGAACTCGGCGGCGCAGGTGTCGACCGTCTTGTAGACCGGCCGTACGCCCAGCGCGTGCCGGACCTCACGGACGACGTCCTCGCGCAGGCCGCGGATCGCGGCGAGCTGGGCGTCGGAGAAGCCGTAGCGCTTGGCCTCGGCGAGCAGCTCGGGGTCGAGCTTGTCAGCGGCCGCCAGCTCGTCGGCGATCTCCTTGATCAGGAAGAGCTGGTCGACGAACCAGGGGTCGATCTTCGTGGCGTCGAAGACCTCCTGCGGGGTGGCACCCGCCCGGATCGCCTGCATGACGGTGTTGATCCGGCCGTCGGTGGGGCGTACGGCGGCGAGCAGCAGCTCGCCCTTGTGGCCGGGGTCGCCGGTGAAGGCGAACTGGCTGCCCTTCTTCTCCAGGGAACGCAGCGCCTTCTGCAGCGCCTCGGGGAAGTTGCGGCCGATGGCCATGGCCTCGCCGACCGACTTCATGGTGGTGGTGAGGGTGGCGTCGGCGGCCGGGAACTTCTCGAAGGCGAAGCGCGGCACCTTCACGACGACGTAGTCGAGCGTCGGCTCGAAGGAGGCCGGGGTCTGCTCGGTGATGTCGTTGGGGATCTCGTCGAGGGTGTACCCGACGGCGAGCTTGGCGGCGATCTTGGCGATCGGGAAGCCCGTCGCCTTGGAGGCGAGCGCCGAGGAGCGGGAGACGCGCGGGTTCATCTCGATGACGATGACCCGGCCGTCCTCGGGGTCGACCGCGAACTGGATGTTGCAGCCGCCGGTGTCGACGCCGACCTCGCGGATGACGGCGATGCCGATGTCGCGCAGGATCTGGTACTCGCGGTCGGTCAGCGTCATGGCGGGCGCGACGGTGATGGAGTCGCCGGTGTGCACGCCCATGGGGTCGAAGTTCTCGATGGAGCAGACGACCACGACGTTGTCGTGCTTGTCGCGCATCAGCTCCAGCTCGTACTCCTTCCAGCCGAGGATGGACTCCTCCAGGAGCACCTCGGTGGTCGGGGAGAGCGTGAGTCCCTGGCCGGCGATGCGGCGCAGTTCCTCCTCGTCGTGGGCGAAGCCGGAGCCGGCGCCGCCCATGGTGAACGACGGGCGGACGACGACCGGGTAGCCGCCGAGGGTGCCGACGCCGGCGATCACCTCGTCCATGGTGTGGCAGATGACCGAGCGGGCGGACTCGCCGTGGCCGATCTTGGCGTTGACGGCCGCGACGACGTCCTTGAACAGGTCGCGGTCCTCGCCCTTGTTGATGGCCTCGACGTTGGCGCCGATCAGCTCGACGCCGTACTTGTCGAGGACGCCCGCGGTGTGGAGCGAGATCGCGGTGTTGAGCGCGGTCTGGCCGCCGAGGGTGGGCAGGAGCGCGTCGGGGCGCTCCTTGGCGATGATCTTCTCGACGAACTCCGGGGTGATCGGCTCCACATAGGTGGCGTCGGCGATCTCCGGATCGGTCATGATCGTGGCCGGGTTGGAGTTGACCAGGATCACCCGCAGGCCCTCGGCGCGCAGGACGCGGCAGGCCTGGGTGCCGGAGTAGTCGAACTCGGCGGCCTGGCCGATGACGATCGGGCCGGAGCCGATGACCAGGACGGACTGGATATCGGTGCGCTTAGGCACGCTGGCCCTCCATGAGCTTCACGAAGCGGTCGAACAGGTACGCGGCGTCGTGCGGACCTGCGGCGGCCTCGGGGTGGTACTGGACGCTGAAGGCGGGGGTGTCGAGCAGCCGCAGGCCCTCGACCACGTCGTCGTTGAGGCAGACGTGGGAGACCTCGACCCGGCCGTACGGGGTGTCGGTGACCTGGTCGAGCGGCGCGTCCACGGCGAAGCCGTGGTTGTGGGCGGTGACCTCGACCTTGCCGGTGGAACGGTCCTGCACCGGCTGGTTGATGCCGCGGTGGCCGTACTTCAGCTTGTACGTGCCGAAGCCGACGGCGCGGCCGAGCAGCTGGTTGCCGAAGCAGATGCCGAACAGCGGGGTCTTCCGCTCCAGGACGCCCTGGATGACGGTCAGGTCCGCGGTGGCCGGGTCGCCGGGCCCGTTGGAGAGGAAGACGCCGTCGGGGCCGACCGCGTAGACCTCGTCGAGGGTGGCGCCGGCGGGCAGCACGTGCACCTCGATGCCGCGCTCGGCCATGCGCTGCGGGGTCATCCCCTTGATGCCGAGGTCGATCGCGGCGACGGTGAACTTCTTCTCGCCGATCGCCGGGACGACGTACGGCTTGTCGGTGGCGACCTCGGCGGACAGGTCGGCGCCCTTCATCTGGGGGCTGTCCTGCACCGCGGCCAGGAGCGCGGCCTCGTCGGCCAGCGCCTTGTCGCCGGAGAAGATGCCGACCCGCATGGCGCCGCGCTCGCGCAGGTGACGGGTGAGCGCCCGGGTGTCGATGCCGCTGATGCCGACGACGCCCTGGCGGGTCAGCTCCTCGTCCAGGGTGCGGCGTGAGCGCCAGTTGGACGGCACGCGCGCGGGGTCGCGGACGACGTAGCCGGCCACCCAGATGCGGGAGGACTCGGGGTCCTCGTCGTTGACACCGGTGTTGCCGACGTGGGGGGCGGTCATGACGACCACCTGGCGGTGGTACGAGGGGTCGGTCAGGGTCTCCTGGTAGCCGGTCATGCCGGTGGAGAAGACGGCCTCGCCGAAGGTCTCCCCCACGGCCCCGTAGGCGCGGCCGCGGAAGGTGCGGCCGTCCTCCAGGACGAGTACGGCAGGGACCCTCGCGGGCCGCTGGGTGGAGGTCGTCATCGTGCGCCTTCCTGGTCGTGCGTAAGGGTGTTCAGGGCCTCGACCCACGCGGCGTGCTCGGCTGCGTGGTCCGAGCGGAAGCCGGAGTCGATCAGCCGGTCGCCGTGCGCCCAGGTGACCACCAGCAGGCCGCCCTCGGTCAGGACCTTGCCGGCGATCCCCTTGTCGAGGCGGGCGCCGCGCAGGGCGGCGGCCGGGACGAAGAAGCTCGGCGCGCCCGTGCGCCGGACGTCCAGCCCCCGGTCGGTGAGGGTGAGCTCGGCCCGGCTGCGCACGCCCAGCCCGTGGGCGACGATCCGGTCCAGCCATTGACCGGCGGTGGTGCTGCCGTGGTAGCGGCCGCTCATCGTCAGCAGCGCGGGCCGGGGCTCGCCGGGCTCCTCGGGTGCGGTGGGGAGGTCGGGCAGGTCGCTCTGGAGGGTGCCGCGCCACTTCCAGCCCTGGCGCATCAGCCAGTAGACGAGGGCGATGAGGAGCAGCAGCCCGACGACCCAGCCGATGCGGGCCGACCAGTCGGTGACCTCGGCGGAGTGCTTCCCCTCCGCCGCGATGAGTACCAGAGGTGTCACGAGAGCTTCCCGTCCATGACCGTCGCCTTGCCCCGCAGGAACGTGGCGAACACCTGGCCCGGCAGCTCCAGACCCTCGTAGGGGGTGTTGCGGCTGCGGGAGGCGAAGCCCGCGGGATTCACCTCACCACGGTATGCCGGATCGACCAGCGTGAGGTTCGCGGGCTCACCAGCCGAGACGGGCCGTCCGTGGCCGGCGAGGCGGCCGATCGCCGCCGGGCGGAACGACATCCGGTCGGCGACGCCGGCCCAGTCGAGCAGCCCGGTGTCCACCATGGCGTGCTGGACGACCGACAGCGCCGTCTCCAGGCCGATCATCCCCATGGCCGCCGCGCCCCACTCGCAGTCCTTGTCCTCGTGCGGGTGCGGGGCGTGGTCGGTGGCGACGCAGTCGATCGTGCCGTCCGCGAGCGCCTCGCGCAGCGCCATGACGTCGGCCTCGGTGCGCAGCGGCGGGTTCACCTTGTAGACCGGGTTGTAGGTGCGCACCAGCTCGTCGGTGAGGAGCAGGTGGTGCGGGGTGACCTCGGCGGTGACGTCCCAGCCCTTGGACTTGGCCCAGCGGACGATCTCCACGGAGCCGGCCGTGGACAGGTGGCAGATGTGCACGCGGGAGCCGACGTGCGCCGCGAGCAGCACGTCGCGGGCGATGATCGACTCCTCGGCGACGGCCGGCCAGCCGGTCAGGCCCAGCTCGCCGGAGACGACGCCCTCGTTCATCTGCGCGCCCTCGGTGAGCCGGGGCTCCTGGGCGTGCTGGGCGACGACCCCGTCGAAGGCCTTCACGTACTCCAGGGCGCGGCGCATGATCACGGCGTCGTCGACGCACTTGCCGTCGTCGGAGAAGACCCGCACACCGGCGGCGGAGTCGGCCATCGCGCCCAGCTCGGCGAGCTTCTTGCCCTCCAGGCCCACGGTGACGGCGCCGACCGGCTGGACGTCGCAGTAGCCGTGCTCGCGGCCGAGCCGCCAGACCTGCTCGACAACGCCGGCGGTGTCGGCGACGGGGAAGGTGTTGGCCATCGCGTGGACGGCGGTGTAGCCGCCGGCGGCGGCGGAGCGGGTGCCGGTGAGGACGGTCTCGGAGTCCTCACGGCCGGGCTCGCGCAGGTGGGTGTGGAGGTCGACCAGGCCCGGCAGGAGGACCTTGCCCGCGGCCTCGACCACGGTGGCGCCCTCGGGAGCGGTCAGGCCCGGGCCGGTCTCGGCGATGGTCTCGCCGTCGATCAGGACGTCCTGCGGCTCGCCGCCGAGGATCCTCGCGCCGCGGATCAGCGTCTTCGGGGTCGCGCTCATGCTTGGTTGTTCTCCTCGGTGCGGGCGGGGGCGGGGGCGGAGACGGCGGGCTCGGCGCCGCCGAGCAGCAGGTACAGGACGGCCATGCGGATGCTGACGCCGTTCTTCACCTGCTCGACGGCGGTGCAGCGCGGCGAGTCGGCGACCTCGGCGGTGATCTCCATGCCGCGGTTCATCGGGCCGGGGTGCATCACGACGGCGTGCTCGGGCAGCGCGGCCATGCGCAGGCCGTCGAGGCCGTAGCGGCGGGAGTACTCGCGCTCGGTGGGGAAGAAGGCGGCGTTCATGCGCTCGCGCTGGACGCGCAGCATCATCACGGCGTCGGACTTGGCGAGCACCGCGTCCAGGTCGTAGGAGACCTCGCAGGGCCAGTCCTCGACGCCGATCGGCAGCAGGGTGGGCGGCGCCACCAGGGTGACGTCGGCGCCGAGCGTGGTGAGCAGCAGCACGTTGGAGCGGGCCACCCTGCTGTGCAGCACGTCGCCGACGATCGTGATGCGGCGGCCGGCCAGGTCGCGGCCGGGGGCGGAGAGGTGGCGGCGCATGGTGAAGGCGTCCAGCAGCGCCTGCGTGGGGTGCTCGTGGGTGCCGTCGCCCGCGTTGACGACGCTGCCGCCGATCCAGTCGGAGTACGCCAGCCGGTGCGGGGCGCCGGACATGTGGTGGCGGATGACGACGGCGTCGGCGCCCATGGCCTCCAGGGTGAGGGCGGTGTCCTTCAGGGACTCGCCCTTGGACACCGAGGAGCCCTTGGCGGAGAAGTTGATGACGTCGGCCGACAGCCGCTTGGCGGCGGCCTCGAAGGAGATGCGGGTGCGGGTCGAGTCCTCGAAGAAGAGGTTGACGACCGTGCGGCCGCGCAGGGTGGGCAGCTTCTTGATGGGCCGGTCGGCGACGCGGGCCATCTCCTCGGCGGTGTCGAGCACGAGGAGGGCGTCGTCGCGGGTGAGGTCGGCGGCCGAGATCAGGTGGCGCTTCATCGGTTTCACTCCGGAGGATGCGTGCGGGGGCGGACTGGGCGGCGGCACGCCACGTCTCCCGGGCAGGCCGGGGGCGGGGACGGGCGGGCAGGGCGCTGCCCCGGGAGCCGGGGCGGCGCGGGCGCTACTCGTCCGCCGGGGAGCCGTCGCGTACGCCGAGCAGGACGCAGTCGCGCCCGTCCTCCTCGGTCAGGTGGACCTTGACGGTCTCGCGCAGCGAGGTGGGGATGTTCTTACCGACGTAGTCGGCCCTGATGGGCAGCTCGCGGTGGCCGCGGTCGACGAGGACGGCCAGCTGCACGGCGCGGGGGCGGCCGATGTCGCCGAGCGCGTCGAGGGCGGCGCGGATGGTGCGGCCGGAGAAGAGCACGTCGTCGACGAGGACGACCAGCCGGCCGTCCACCCCGTCGGCCGGGATGTCGGTGCGGGCGAGGGCGCGCGCCGGACGCAGCCGCAGGTCGTCGCGGTACATGGTGATGTCGAGCGAGCCGACCGGGAGCTTGCCGCCGGTGATCTCGTCCAGCTTGTCGCCGAGCCTGCGGGCCAGGTGGACCCCGCGGGTCGGGATGCCGAGCAGCACCACGTCGTCGGCGCCCTTGGCGCGTTCGACGATCTCGTGGGCGATGCGGGTGAGGACCCGCGCGATGTCCGGGGCCTCGAGGACGGACCGGGCCGGATCGGAACCGATGGTGGTCATGGAGAAAGGACCTCCTTCCCCGCCTCACGGGACGGGCCTTAAAGGACGCCAAAACGTACGGCTCCACCGTATCAGGCACCCTGGCGCGCTCCGTGGCGGGGCCTGGCGGCCGCCTGGCGCGGCTCTCGGGGCGGGACGGCCGCCCGTACCACGATCGACCGCGGATCCCGGCTGAAAGGCCGGTGACCGGCCATTCCTCGCTCTTCCGGGGGACCGGTGTGGACCATTCGGCTTGACGGATTCCAATTACGCTGCGTAACCTCACAGTGAGTTACTGAGTTTCCGTCCGGGGAGCCATATGTCCAGCGATTACGCCAAGCAGCTCGGAGCAAAGCTCCGCGCCATCCGCACGCAGCAGGGACTCTCCCTCCACGGCGTCGAGGAGAAGTCCCAGGGCCGCTGGAAGGCCGTGGTGGTCGGTTCCTACGAGCGCGGCGACCGCGCCGTGACCGTGCAGCGCCTCGCCGAGCTCGCCGACTTCTACGGCGTTCCGGTCCAGGAGCTGCTGCCCGGTTCCGCGCCCGGCGGCGCCGCCGAGCCGCCGCCGAAGCTCGTCCTCGACCTCGAGCGGCTGAGCCAGGTGCCCTCCGACAAGGCCGGTCCGCTGCAGCGCTACGCCGCCACCATCCAGAGCCAGCGTGGCGACTACAACGGCAAGGTGCTGTCGATCCGCCAGGACGACCTGCGCACCCTCGCCGTCATCTACGACCAGTCGCCCTCGGTCCTGACCGAGCAGCTGATCAGCTGGGGCGTCCTCGACGCGGACGCACGGCGCGCGGTGCAGCACGAGGAGGGCTGACGCCCTCGGGAAGCAGAAACGTCCCGCCCCTTGGGCACGGCCGCCAGGCCGCGTCCGAGGGGCGGTTGTGTTTCCGGCCCCGGAACGGACTGCCCCGGCCCCGGAACGGGCTGCGCCACCCCCGCCGAGGCCAGGGAAACGCCACGGGCCCGGAACGCGCTGCGTTCCGGGCCCGGTGAGCGTGACGGGGCCTACTCCTCCCGGAGGGAGGGCTTCAGCTCCTTGAGGCGGGCCAGCAGACCGTTGACGAACGAGGGCGACTCGTCCGTGGAGAACTCCTTGGCCAGTTGCACGGCCTCGTCCAGGACGACGGCGTCGGGGACGTCGTCCTCCCAGATCAGCTCGTAGGCGCCGAGCCGCAGGATGTTCCGGTCGGTCACCGGCATGCGGTCCAGGGTCCAGCCCACGGCGTGCTTCGACAGCAGTTCGTCGATGCGCCGCGCCCGTTCGGCGTAGCCCTCGACGAGCTGCATCGTGTATTCGCTGACCGGCGGCTGCCGGTCGTCGGTCCGGGCGAGCCTGATCCAGTCCGCCATGGCGGTCTTGGGGCTGACACCCCGCTGCTCCGCCTCGAAGAGGATCTGGAAGGCGCGCTTGCGGGCCTTGTTACGAGCGGCCACGGTTAGCTGGTCACCCGGCCGAGGTACTCACCCGAGCGGGTGTCGACCTTGATCTTCTCACCGGTGGTGATGAAGAGCGGGACGCCGATCTCGTAGCCGGTCTCCAGCTTGGCGGGCTTGGTGCCACCGGTGGAGCGGTCGCCCTGGACGCCGGGCTCGGTGTACTCGATGACCAGCTCGACGGCGGCCGGGAGCTCGATGTAGAGCGGCGCGCCCTCGTACATGGCGACGACGGCCTCGAAGCCCTCCAGGAGGAAGTGGGCGGCGTCGCCGACGACCTCGGGGGTGATGTAGATCTGGTCGAACGTGTCCATGTCCATGAACACGAAGCTCTCGCCGTCCTTGTAGGAGAACTGCATCCCGCGCTTGTCGACGTTGGCCGTCTCGACCTTCACGCCGGCGTTGAAGGTCTTGTCGACGACCTTTCCGGAGAGCACGTTCTTGAGCTTCGTACGGACGAAGGCGGGGCCCTTGCCGGGCTTGACGTGCTGGAACTCGACGACGGACCAGAGCTGGCCGCCGTCGAGCTTGAGCACGAGGCCGTTCTTGAGGTCGTTCGTGGTGGCCACGGTTGCGGAATCTCCTGCACTGCTGCTTCGGGGACCCGGAGCCGCGGACCGCCCTCTTACAGGGCGAGCAGCTCCTTGGTCGTGATGGTGAGTAGCTCGGGCCCGCCGTCCGTCGGTGGACGCACGACGAGTGTGTCGTCGATGCGGACACCGCCGCGGCCCGGGATGTGGACTCCCGGTTCGACGGTGACCGGCACGCAAGCGTCCAGTTTACCCATGGCCGAGGGGGACAACCGAGGGTCCTCGCCGATCTCCAGTCCGACCCCGTGTCCGGTGGTCTCCCCCAGCGCCTCGCCGTGGCCGCCGGACTCCAGCACGTGGCGCGCCGCGTGGTCCACGTCACGGCAGGCCGCGCCGGGCGCGAGGGCCTCCCGGCCGGCCCGCTGGGCGGTGAAGACCAGGTCGTACAGCTCGATCTGCCAGTCCGCCGGCGTGGTGCCGATGACGAAGGTGCGCCCCACCTCGCAGCGGTAGCCGCGGTAGCAGGCGCCCAGGCAGACGGTGAGGAAGTCGCCCTCCTCGACGCGCCGGTCGGTGGGCAGGTGCCGCGCGGCACCCGAATGGGGGCCGGTGCCCACGCAGGTGGGGAAGGCCGGCCCGTCGGCCCCGTGGTCGATGAGACGGCGCTCCAGCTCCAGGGCGAGGTGCCGTTCGGTGCGGCCCACCAGGATCGACTCCAGGAGTTCGCTGAGCGCCTGGTCGGCGATCTCGGCGGCGATCCGCAGCGCGGAGATCTCCTGCTCGTCCTTGACCAGCCGGAGCTGTTCCACGGCCGAGCCGAGGTCGGACAGCCGCACCCCGGGGGCCGCGCCGCCCACGGCGCGGTGCCGCGCCACGGTGAGGTGGTGCTCCTCCAGCGCCAGGGCCTCCGCCTTGCGGTCCGCGGCCAGCGCGGCGGCGGTGACCGCCGGATCGCCCTCGGGGCCGGACAGGACGACACCCCGCACGTCGTCCGGGAGCCGGCCCTCGGCCAGGTCTCCGGAGGGATGGCGGTGGTGGACCAGTACGTCCTCGGGACCCGGCCCCACCAGCAGCACCGTCCCCGGCGGGGCGCATCCCGTCAGGTAGCGGACGTTGGCGGGACGGGAGACGAGCGCCGCCGCCGATCCGGCCGCCGCGCACCGGTCCCGGAGGCGTTCCCTGCGGGCAGCGTGCACCTCGGACATGTGGCGAGCGTACGTCGCGTGCCGCCGCTCGGCCTGTCGAGAGCTGCCGGGTGGCGGCTACCAGGCGGGCGCGCCCTGGAGGCTGCGGGTGACGACGCTGTCGAGCGCGGCGGCCGCGGCGGCCACGTCGAGGTGGGAGTTGTCGATGATGGGCAGCCCGGAGCCGTACCAGCCGGCCATGCGGCCGTGGATGCGGGCGACCTCCTCGTCCGTGAGCCGCCGGTTCCCGCTGCGCTGGGCGTTGCGGGCCAGCACGATGTCGAGGCCGGGGAGGAGGACGACGGGCAGCAGGCCGGGGCCCACGTGGCGCTTCCAGCCGCCGAGGCCGACGACCGGGCGGTCGGGGAAGACCGCGTCGTCGATGATGCAGGAGATGCCGTTCGCGAGGAAGTTGCGGGCCGCGAAACCGCAGGTGCGGCGGGCGAGACGGTACTGCGCCTCGGAGTTGTCGTTCCAGCCGGACTGCGGGTCGGCGAAGCCGGAGCGGACCCATTCGCGGACGTCGTCCAGGCTGACGTGGGCGGTCGGCACACCCCGGTGGTCGGCCCAGTGCCGGGCGATGGTCGTCTTGCCGGCGCCCGCCGCGCCGATCAGCAGGACCGCGACGGGGCCGTGCGTGGTGCGCGGGAGCGGGGCGTCGCCGCCGCCGGCGGACTGCGGGGGCGGCTGGACGGGGTGCTGTACGGGGGCTCCCTGGGCCATCGGGAAGTGGCCGGTGGTGCCCGGGGGCTGCGGCGGCGGCCCTGGCTGCCCGGCCTGCTGCCCACCGTGCGGCGGTGGCAGCGGCGCACCCACGGCATGCTGCATCGAGGCCACTCCGTCCGTACAAGAGCTTTCAGGTTCGACCGAACGGTACCGTCAACGGCCGCAGTTGTGTGAACGGCCGGGCAGCCCCAGGGGTGCCCGGCCGTTCGGAATCGGTGAACGCGTACGGGGCCGGCTACTTGGAGATCTCCGCGTACGCGGCGAGCAGCACCCCGGGGTCGGGGGCCTCCAGCACGGTCGGCTTGGCGAGGCCGTCCAGGACGATGAAGCGCAGCCGGTCGGCGCGGGACTTCTTGTCCACCTTCATCGTCTCCAGCAGCCGGGGCCACTGGTCGCCGCGGTAGGTCAGCGGGAGTCCGACGGACTCCAGGACGGAGCGGTGGCGGTCGGCGGTGGCGTCGTCCAGCCGGCCCGCGAGGCGGCCGAGTTCGGCGGCGAAGACCATGCCGATGGAGACGGCCGCGCCGTGCCGCCAGTTGTAGCGCTCGTTCTTCTCGATGGCGTGGCCGAGGGTGTGGCCGTAGTTGAGGATCTCGCGCAGGCCCGACTCCTTGAGGTCGGCGGAGACCACCTCGGCCTTGACGCGGACGGCGCGCTCGATGAGTTCGGCGGTGTGCGGCCCGCCGGGGCCGCGGGCGGCGGCCGGGTCCTGCTCGATCAGGTCGAGGATGACGGGGTCGGCGATGAAGCCGGCCTTGATGATCTCGGCGAGACCGCTGACGTAGTCGTTGACCGCCAGCGACTCCAGCGCCGCGAGGTCGCAGAGCACCCCGGCGGGCGGGTGGAAGGCGCCGACGAGGTTCTTGCCCTCGGCGGTGTTGATGCCGGTCTTGCCGCCGACCGCGGCGTCCACCATGCCGAGCACGGTGGTCGGCACGGCGACCCAGCGGACCCCGCGCAGCCAGGTCGCGGCGACGAACCCGGCGAGGTCGGTGGTGGCACCGCCGCCGACACCGACGATGACATCCGTACGGGTGAATCCCGACTGACCGAGCGCCCGCCAGCAATAGGCCGCGACCTCGGTGGTCTTGGCCTCCTCGGCGTTGGGCACCTGGATGGCGACGGCCTCGTAGCCCTGTTCCGCCAGGTCCTCGCGGAGCGCCTGGCCGGTGGCCTCAAGCGCCTCGGGGTGGATGACGGCGACCCGTGCCGCCTTGTCGCCGATCAGGCCGGGCAGTTCGCCGAGCAGCTGCCGGCCGACCAGCACCTCGTACGGCTCGGTGCCCTCACTGCCCCCGACCCGGATGCGGATGGGGGCGTGTGCGGCGTGCTCCGTCATGCGTTCTTCAGCTCCAGTGCGTCCAGGACGGCGTCCGCGACGTCCTCGGGGGTCCGGCCCTCCGTGCCGACCACGGCGCGGGCGACCTCGGTGTACAGCGGGCGGCGGGCGTCCATCAGCTCGCGCCACTGCCGCCGCGGGTTGACGGCGAGCAGCGGGCGGGCGGTGTCGAGCCCGACGCGCTTGACGGCCTCGGCGACGTCCATGTCGAGGAAGACCACGGGCAGCCCGGCCAGCAGCCCGCGGGTGTCCGCGTCGAGGATCGCGCCGCCGCCGAGCGCGAGCACGCCCGGGTGCTCGGCGAGCGCGGAGCGGACGGCCGCCGCCTCCAGCGCGCGGAAGTGCTCCTCGCCGTCCTCGACGAAGATGTCCGCGATCGGCCGGCCCTCGGCCTCGACGATGTCGGCGTCGGTGTCCCGGCAGGTGGTGCCGAGCCGCTGGGCGAGCAGCTCGCCGACGGTGGTCTTGCCGACCCCCATGGGGCCCACCAGGACGACGACCGGGCCGCTCATCGGATCACCAGGTTGTCGAGGTAGCCGCGCACGTTGCGGCGGGTCTCGGTGACGCTGTCGCCGCCGAACTTCTCGGCGACCGCGTCGGCCAGCACCAGGGCCACCATCGCCTCGGCGACGATGCCCGCGGCCGGGACGGCGCAGACGTCGGAGCGCTGGTGGTGGGCCGCGGTGGCCTCGCCGGTGGTCACGTCCACGGTGGCCAGGGCGCGCGGCACGGTGGCGATGGGCTTCATCGCGGCCCGCACCCGCAGCAGCTCCCCGGTGCTCAGGCCGCCCTCGGTGCCGCCGGAGCGGCCGGTGGAGCGGCGGATGCCGTCCTCGGTGGAGACGATCTCGTCGTGCGCCTTGGAGCCGGGCACGCGGGCGAGCTCGAAGCCGTCGCCGACCTCGACGCCCTTGATGGCCTGGATGCCCATGAGGGCGGCGGCCAGCCGGGCGTCCAGCCGGCGGTCCCAGTGCACGTGGCTGCCGAGGCCGACGGGCACGCCGTAGGCGAGCACCTCGACGACCCCGCCGAGGGTGTCGCCGTCCTTGTGGGCCTGGTCGATCTCGGCGACCATCCGCTTGCTCGCGTCGGCGTCCAGGCAGCGCACGGGGTCGGCGTCGAGCCGCTCGACGTCGGCCGGGGTGGGGTACACGCCGTAGGGGGCCTTGGCCGCGGCGAGCTCCACGACGTGGGAGACGATCTCGATGCCGGCCGTCTCCTTGAGGTAGGAGCGGGCCACGGCGCCGAGCGCGACCCGCGCGGCGGTCTCACGGGCGGACGCCCGCTCCAGGACCGGCCGGGCCTCGTCGAAGCCGTACTTCTGCATGCCGGCGAGGTCGGCGTGGCCGGGGCGCGGACGGGTCAGCGGGGCGTTGCGGGCGAGCCCGGCGAGGATCTCGGGGTCCACCGGGTCGGCCGCCATGACCTGCTCCCACTTGGGCCACTCGGTGTTCCCGACCATGACCGCGACCGGGGAGCCGAGGGTGAGCCCGTGGCGCACCCCGCCGAGGAAGGTGACCTGGTCCTGCTCGAACTTCATCCGGGCACCGCGGCCGTAGCCGAGCCGCCGCCGCGCGAGGTGGTCCGCCACCATCTCGGTGGTGATCGGCACGCCGGAGGGCAGACCCTCCAGCGTCGCGACGAGTGCGGGGCCGTGCGACTCCCCCGCGGTCAGCCAGCGCAACCTGCTCAACGGTGCTCGCTCCTTCATCATCGCCCGGGCCGCGGCGAGGCGGACCGGACCATCCGTGCGTAAACCGATCCTTTCACGTCCGGCGGCGGAGCCGGGGCGCGGTCCGCTGGGCGGACAGCTCCGTGGACACCTCGGCCCGTTCAGGAGCGGTGCAGCGCCGCCTCGCCGGCCGCCCGCATGGCCGCCAGCGGGGCCGGTCCGCGGCCGGTCATCAGCTCCACCTGCAGCACCGCCTGGTGCACCAGCAGGTCCAGCCCCCCGACGACGGACCCCCCGCGGCCCGCCCAGGCGGACGCCAGGGCGGTGGGCCAGGGGTCGTACAGCACGTCGAAGAGGGTGCCGGGCCGCTCCGGGACGGCGGCGGCCAGCGCGTCGGCGGTGCCGGCCGGCGTCGTGGAGATCACCAGAGGCGCCGAAAGCGCCTCGGCGGCGTCCTCCCAGGCGGCCGTCCGCACCGCCACGCCGAGCCGCTCGCCCCACTGCCGCATCTCGCCGGCGCGGGTGTCGCCGCGCACGTACGCGGTGACCTCGCCGTCGCAGATCTGCGCCAGCGCGGCCAGCGCGGAGGAGGCGGTCGCCCCGGCACCGAGGACGGCGGCGGAGCCGACGCGTCCGACGCCGCGCTCGCGCAGCGCCGCCACCATCCCCGGGATGTCGGTGTTCTCGCCCACGCGGCGTCCGTCCGCGGTGAGGACCAGCGTGTTGACGGCCTCGACGGCGGAGGCGGTGTCGCTGACCTCGTCCAGCAACGGGATGACCGCCCGCTTGAGCGGCATGGTCAGCGACAGCCCTGCCCAGCGTCCGCCGCCCGGCAGGCCGGCCAGCCCGTCCAGGAAGCCGGGCAGCGCGGCCTCGTCGACCTCGTAGCGGTCGTACGTCCAGTCGGCCAGGCCCAGCCCCGCGTAGGCGGCGCGGTGCAGCACCGGGGAGAGGGAGTGCGCGATCGGCGATCCGAGGACCGCGGCCCTAGGCACGCGCGTCCCCCCGCGGGCTGTTCGTCATGGGCTGGTCCCCTCGGCTCCGTGTCGTCCGGCGGTCTCGTGGGCCGGAGTCGTCCGGCGGTCGAGTCTACGGCCTCAAGATCGGCCGGGGGCCGGACAGCACGGGGCGCCGCACGGGAGGTTCTCCGGGCGGCGCCCCGGTGGCGGCGTCTCAGTGGTGGCGTCTCAGCCGTTGTGCTTCCTGTCGAACTCCCTGGCGAGCTTGTCGTGCTCGGCGAGCGTCTCCGTGAACTCGGTCTTGTGCCCGTCGAGGGAGATGAAGTAGTACCACTTGCCCGGTTCGGGGTCCATGGCCGCGGCCAGCGCCTTCGCGCCGGGGTTGCCGATCGGTCCCGGCGGGAGCCCCCGGTAGTAGTACGTGTTGTAGGGGTCGTCGTAGGTGCGGAGCTCCTTGAGCGAGAGGTTGATCTCGCTCTGGTTCTTCAGGTAGTTGTACGTCGAGTCGAACTCGAGCTTGCCGTTGGTCTCGGTGTTGTCCGTCTTGAGGCGGTTGTAGACGACCCGCGACATCTTCCGGAAGTCCTCGGAGGACTTGCCCTCGGCCTGCACCAGGCTGGCCAGGGTGACGACCTGCAGCGGCGACTCCAGCCCCAGCTTCTCGGCCTTCGCCTCGACGTCGTACTTGGCGTACTGCTTCTTGGAGTTGGCGACCATGCTGCGCAGCAGGTCGACGGGCTTGGTGTCCTTGCCGACGCTGTACCGGGTCGGCCAGAGGAAGCCCTCCAGCGGATCCTTGATGTCGTCGCTGTCGTTCGCCCAGTCGGGCAGCCCGAGCTTGCCGGCCTGGTCCTTGGCGACCTTGGCGGTGGTGCCCTTGTCGAGCCCCAGCTTGGCGTCGACGATCGCGTAGATCTGCACGTCGCGCAGGCCCTCGGCGATGACCAGGACGTTCTGCGACTTCGGGTCGAGCATCATCGTGACGGCGCTGGACGCGGCCATCTCCTTGTGCAGGACGTAGACGCCCGCCTGGATGGAGTTGCCCTCCGGGTCCTTGCTGACGGCGGCGGTGAAGGCGTCGACGCTCTTGACCACGCCGGCCTTCTTGAGGATGTTGCCGATCTGGATGCCGGTCGCGCCCTGCGGGATCTCGACCTGGACCTCGCCGCTGCCCTTGCCCGCGAAGTCCGGCGGCGGGCCGAAGTTGCTCTGGTAGTAGCGGTAGCCGAACCAGCCGATGCCGGCGACGCCACCGCCGAGGACGACCAGCACGACCAGGCACGCCATGCCCGAGCGGCGCTTCTTGCCGCCCTTCCCGGCCTTCCCGGCGCTGCCGCCCTTGCCCGAGCGGCCGCGCCGCTCGCTGCGGGCGGGCTGCGGCTCGTCGTCCTCGTCGTCGTCCGCGCCGGAGAAGAAGGAGTGGTCGTCGGCGGCACCCGCCTCGTCGTCCCAGAGCGGGGCGTCCTGCTCGGCGGGACGGGAGCGCTGGGGGCGCTGCTGCGGCTGCTGCGGCTGCTGCAAATGCTGTGGCTGTTGCTGCTGCGGCGGCTGTTGTTGCTGCGGCTGCTGCTGGTACTGGGGCTGCTGTTCCGGGTAGCGCTGGTCGGGCCGCTGCGGGGGCGGGTAACCGCCCTGCCCGTAGAAGTCGGGCTGCTGCTGGCCGCCGTAACCGTCGTGGCCGTAGCCCGCCGGGGCGCCCCAGGAGTCGTACTGCTGCTGTTGGGGGTCGTACGGGTACTGCTGCTGCTGACCGGTGTTGCCGTAGGGGTCCCAGCCGGCCTGCTGCTGGTACTGCGGGTTCTGCTGGTGCTGTTGGTGCTGGGCTTGCTGCTGATGCTGGGGTTGCTGCTGCTGGTACTGGGAATACTGCTGTTGCTGCTGGTGCTGTTGTTGCTCGGAATGCTGCTGCTGTGCCCACTGGTCGCCGAAGAGAGGGTCTTCGGGGTGCCATGCTTCGGAGCCAGGGCTCCGGCCATAGTCAGTCATCGATCCCCTACGGTTCGGTTCGCGAGGCGGCAGCAGGCCGGCGCTGATGGCGCGGGCGGGACGGTCCCGGTCCGTCGGCACCCACGGATCCAGCAGTGGAGCCGCCGTGCTGCGCGGAACGTTACCGTACCGCGATCAGATAAACGGTTCGACGCTCTCGCCCGGCTCTTTACCAGACACCCGTTCGGTCTCGAGCGCGCTCTGCAGGATGACCACGGCCGCCGCCTGGTCGACGACGGAACGTCCCTTCTTCGCCTTGACGCCCGATGCGCGCAGGCCCTGCGTCGCCGTGACGGTCGTCATCCGCTCGTCCACCAGGCGCACCGGGACGGGGGAGATGATCTTCGCCACATCCTGGGCGAAGCCGCGGGCCTTGGCCGCGGCCTGCCCCTCCCGCCCGTTGAGCGAGCGGGGCAGGCCGACCAGCACCTCGATCGGCTCGTACTCCTCGACGATCTCCGCGATGCGACGGCGCGCGGCCGGGACGTCCCGGCCGGGCACCGTCTCGACGGGTGTGGCGATCAGCCCGTCGGGGTCGCACGAGGCGACCCCGATGCGGGCGTCCCCGACGTCGATCGCGATCCTGCGACCCCTGCGCATCGCCGGCCTCAGACCGTCTCGGCGACCAGTCGCTGCACGGCGGCGACGGCCTCGCCGACCGCGTCCGCGTTCTGGCCTCCGCCCTGGGCGACGTCCGGCTTGCCGCCACCGCCGCCGCCGAGGGTCTTGGCGGCGGCACGGACCAGCTCGCCGGCCTTCAGGCCGCGCTCACGCGCCGCCTCGTTGGTGGCGATGACGGTCAGCGGGCGGTCGCCCGCGACGGCGAACAGGGCCACGACGGCCGCGCGGCCGCCGCCGATCCGCTGGCGGACGTCCAGCACGAGCTTGCGCAGGTCGTCGGCGCCGGTTCCGTCCGGGACCTGGCCGGTGACCAGGGCCACGCCCTTGACGTCCTGGGCGGAGTCGGCGAGCCCGGCGGCGGCCTGCAGGACCTTCTCGGCGCGGAAGCGCTCGATCTCCTTCTCGGCCTCCTTGAGCTTGGCGAGCATGCCGGAGATCTTCTCCGGGAGCTCCTCCGGACGGCCCTTGACCAGCTGCTGGAGCTGGGCGACGACCGTGTGCTCGCGGGCGAGGAAGTTGTACGCGTCCACGCCGACCAGGGCCTCGACCCGGCGCACGCCGGATCCGATCGAGGACTCGCCGAGCAGCTTCACCAGACCCAGCTGGGCGGTGTTGTGGACGTGCGTGCCGCCGCAGAGCTCCTTGGAGTAGTCGCCGATCGTCACGACGCGCACCCGCTCGCCGTACTTCTCGCCGAACTCGGCGATGGCGCCCGCCTTCTTGGCCTCGTCGATGCTCATGATCTCGGCCGTGACGTCCAGCTCACGGGCGAGCACGGCGTTGATCTTCTGCTCGACGTCCGTCAGGACGCTGCCCGGCACGGCGGCCGGCGAGCCGAAGTCGAAGCGGAAGCGGCCCGGGGAGTTCTCGGAACCGGCCTGGGCGGCCGTGGGGCCGAGGGCGTCGCGCAGCGCCTGGTGGGTGAGGTGGGTGGCGCTGTGGGCGCGGGCGATGGCCCGGCGGCGGCCGAGGTCGATCTTGGCGAGAACGCCGGAGCCGACCGTCACCTCGCCGACCTGGACGCTGCCCTTGTGCACGGTGACGCCCGGCACGGGCTGTTGCACGTCGCGGACCTCGATGACGGCGCCGGAGTCGGTGCGGATGCGGCCGGTGTCGGCGAGCTGGCCGCCGCCCTCGGCGTAGAAGGGGGTGCGGTCGAGGATGACCTCGACCTCGTCGCCCTCGTTGGCGGCCGGCGACGGCACGCCGTCGACCAGCAGGCCGACGACGCTGGCCTCGCCCTCGTTGTCGGTGTAGCCGGTGAAGAGGGTGCTGCCGGCCGCGTCGGCGATGGAGCGGTACGCCGACATGTCGACATGGCCGCTCTTCTTCACCAGGGCGTCCGCCTTGGCGCGGTCCCGCTGCTCCTTCATCAGGCGGCGGAAGCCGTCCTCGTCCACCGAAAGGCCCTGCTCCGCGGCCATTTCGAGGGTGAGGTCGATCGGGAAGCCCCAGGTGTCGTGGAGCAGGAAGGCCTTGTCGCCGGAGAGCACGCCGGAACCGGCGGACTTGGCCTCGGTGACGGCGGTGTCCAGCACATTGGTGCCGGCCTTCAGCGTCTTGAGGAAGCGGGACTCCTCGGCGAGGGCGACCGTCTCGATGCGCTTGCGGTCCTCGACGAGCTCCGGGTACTGCTGGCCCATCGTCTTGATGACGGTGTCCACGAGGTCGCCGACCACCGCGTCCGTGGCGCCGAGCAGCCGCATGTTGCGGATGGCGCGGCGCATGATGCGGCGCAGCACGTAGCCGCGGCCTTCGTTGCCGGGGGTGACGCCGTCGCCGATGAGCATGACGGAGGTGCGCATGTGGTCGGCGACGACGCGCAGCGAGACGTCGGACTCGTGGGCGGCACCGTAGGCGACGCCGGTGAGTTCGGTGGCCTTGTCGATGACGGCCCGCAGGGTGTCGGTCTCGTACATGTTCTGCACGTCCTGCAGGATCATGGCGAGGCGCTCGAGACCGAGACCGGTGTCGATGTTCTTGGCGGGCAGGTCGCCGAGGATCGGGAACTCCTCCTTGCCGCTGCCCTCCCCGCGCTCGTACTGCATGAAGACCAGGTTCCAGATCTCCACATAACGCTCGTCGTTGACGGCCGGGCCGCCCTCGACGCCGAACTCGGGGCCGCGGTCGTAGTTGATCTCGGAGCAGGGGCCGCAGGGGCCGGGGACGCCCATGGACCAGAAGTTGTCCTTCATGCCCAGGCGCTGGATGCGCTCGGCGGGCACGCCCACGACGTCGCGCCAGATCTGCTCGGCCTCGTCGTCGTCCTTGTAGACGGTGATCCACAGCCGCTCGGGGTCGAGGCCGTAACCGCCGTCCGCCACGGAGCTGGTGAGCAGCTCCCAGGCGAACTTGATGGCGCCTTCCTTGAAGTAGTCGCCGAAGGAGAAGTTGCCGCACATCTGGAAGAAGGTGCCGTGGCGCGTGGTCTTGCCGACCTCTTCGATGTCGGGCGTGCGGACGCACTTCTGCACGCTGGTGGCGCGCGGGAAGGGCGGCTTGACCTCGCCCAGGAAGAAGGGCTTGAACGGGACCATGCCCGCGGGCACCAGAAGGAGCGTCGGGTCGTCGGCGATGAGCGACGCCGAGGGCACGACGGTGTGCCCGCGCTCCTCGAAGAAACGCAGCCAGCGGCGGCGGATTTCTGCCGACTCCATCAGTGTTCGTCCTTCCGGTGGTGGTACGAGATCGCCGGCCGCGGTGCCGGCATGTCGAGGTCGGGGGCCGTACGGCCCAGTGCGTCGTTGAGCTGGCCCTCGCGCTCGGCCATGCCGGCGCGGACGTCCTGCGCGAAGGTGCGCAGCCGGTCCCCGGCCTCCAGGGCCTTGTCGGCCGCCTTCGCCGCGAGGCTCTCGGGAGTCAGGCTGCGGATCTTGCGATGGACCTTGTTGGTGGCCCACACCCCGGCGGCGGCACCGGCGGTGAACCAGAAGGCACGACGGAACATGCAGGTCAGCCCCTTGGTTTACGGCTGCGGGCGGACGGGAGCGTCCGGCCGACGACCACGGTGCGCTTCTTGCCGGCGCCCTTGGTCTGGAGGGTGACCGCACGCCGCACGCCGTAGCCGAAGGCCGCGACCTTCACGAGGGGGCCTCCGAAGGTGGAGGCGACGGTCGTGGACAGGGCGGAGGCGTTGGCGGTCACCTCGGCGACGTCGGAGGTGATGGTGTCCACGCGGGCCAGCTGGGCGTGGGCCTCGCGGACCGCCGCGGAGGCGTCGCCGAGCAGCGGGACGGCCTGGTCGGTCACCTCCGCCACCAGGCGGGTGGCCTGACGGAGCGCCTGGGCGAGCCGTACGAGTGCCACGGCGAGGAACGACACCAGGATCGCCCAGAAGACGGCCACGATGAGGCCGGCCACCTCTCCACCGGACACGTTGCCACTCCCTCGGATCCACCGCGCCAACCAGGTACCGATACAGATACCGACCTTATCGCGACGGGCAGCACGCTCCGTACCGCGTTGCGGGCCGTGGCCGCCCGCGACCGCCCCCTGGCCACGGGCCCGGATTGTACGTTCCGCTTATTTGACGATACCCTCCGTGACCCATGCGCCATGAGACGACGCCCGGCGAGCTGCCGTGCGAGCTGAACCACTTCGTCGGCCGGCGGCGCGAGCTCGACGACGTGGCCCGCCTGCTGGAACGGGCCCGGATGGTGACGGTGACCGGCGTGGGCGGGGTCGGCAAGACCCGGCTCGCGCTGCGCGCGGCGGCCGGTCTGCGCGCCGGGTTCGCCGACGGGGTCCGGCTGGCCGGGCTCGGGGCCGTAAGGGACCCGGGGCTGGTGGACCTCGCCGTGGCCCACGCGCTCGGCCTCAACGACCACACCACGCGCAGCCCGCGGGCCGTGCTCGGTGCCTTCCTGGCCCGCCGCGAACTGCTGCTCGTCCTGGACTGCTGCGAGGGACAGGTGCAGGCGGCGGCCGAACTGGCCGACGCGCTGCTGCGCACGGCACCGGACCTGCGGGTACTGGCCACCAGCCGGCAGCCGCTGGGGGTGGCCGGCGAGCACATCGTGGCGCTGGAACCGCTGGCCGACGCCGACGAGGCGGTGGAGCTGTTCGCCGACCGGGCGGCCGCGGCGCTGCCGGGCTTCACCGTGGACGCGGGGAACCGGGCCGAGGTCGAGGAACTGTGCCGCCGCCTGGACGGCATCCCGCTGGCGCTGGAACTGGCGGCGGGCCGCGTGCGGGCGCTGTCGGTGCGGCAGATGACCGGACGGCTGGACGACCGCTTCCGGTTGCTCACCCGGCGCGGCGGCACCGGCGGCCCCGAGCGGCACCGCGCGCTGCGTACGACGATCGGGTGGAGCCACGAGCTGTGCACCCCGCACGAACGGCTGCTGTGGGCACGGCTGTCGGTGTTCGCGGGGGACTTCGACCTCGAGGCGGCGGAGTACGTGTGCGCGGGCGGCGAGGTGTCCGCCGAGGCCGTGGTGGACCTGCTGGCGGACCTCGTGGACAAGTCGGTGGTACTGCGCCGCGAGGTCGCGGGCGCGGTGCGCTACCTGCTGCTGGACACCGTGCGCGAGTACGGCCTGGGATGGCTGCGCGGGCTGGGCGAGGAGCAGCGGCTGCGGACCCGGCACCGCGACTGGTACCTGGGCTTCGCCACCTGGGGCGAGATGGAGTGGTTCGGCGCGCGGCAGGAGGAGATCTCGGCCGGCACCGAGCGCGAACTGCCCAACCTGCGGGCCGCGCTGGAGTTCTCCCTCGAGGTCCCCGAGGAACTGCGGACCGGGCAGTACCTGGCGGCGAGCCTGTGGTTCTTCTGGGTCGGCTGCGGCCGGCTCGCCGAGGGCCGCTACTGGCTGGAGCGCGCGCTGGCGGCCGACCACGAGCCCACCGGGCAGCGGGCCAAGGCGCTGTGGGTGTGCGGCTACGTCTCGATCCTCCAGGGCGACGGCACCGCGGCGCTCGGCATGCTCTACGAGTGCCGCGAGCAGGCGCTGGCCACCGGCGACGCGACGGCGGTGGCGTACGCGGTGCACCGCATGGGGTGCGGCGCGCTGCTCAGCGACGACCTGCCGCGGGCCAGGGCGCTGTTCGAGGAGGCGCTGGGCCACTACCGGACGCTGGGCGAGCTCAACAGCAACGTGATCATGGCCGAGGTCGAGCTGGCGATGGCCGTGGCCTTCGACGGCGACCTGGAGGGCGGGATCGAGCTGTGCGACCACATCCGCGAGGTCTGCGAGGACCACGGGGAGCGCTGGGCGCTGGCGTACGCGCTCTACACGCGGGCGGTCATCGCCTGGTGGCAGGAGGACCCCGTGCTCGCCGCCGAGCTCGCGGCCGAGTGCGTGCGGATCAACCACACCTTCCGCGACATGGTGGGCATCGTGCTCGGCATCGAACTGCTCGGCCTGCTGCGGGTCCCGCGGGACGCCCGGGAGGCGGCGGTGCTGCAGGGCGCGGCGGGCGGCATCTGGCGGCTGGTCGGGCTCCCGGTCTTCGGCTCACGCCACTTCGGCATCCCCCACCAGCGCTGCGAGGAACTGGCCCGCGCCGAGCTGGGCCGGGCCGGCTACGAGGCGGCGTACGCCGAGGGCGGTGCGCTGGACCTCGACGCCGCGGTCGCCAGGGCCCTGGCCGGGCTGCCCCCGACGCGCCCCGGGCGGCGGACGCCGCACGGCCCGGTCCCGCCCGCCGGCCCGCTGCACGCCGGTGCGCCGCTCGGCCGGTCCGCCCAGGACTGAGCGCCTCGGACCGGGGAGCCCCCGGCTACGCGAAAGCCCCGGTGCCCCGCCGCGAGGGCGGGACACCGGGGCTGACGTGCGTGCGCGTGCCGGGTGCGGCAGGCGTCAGCGAGCGTAGTACTCGACGACGAGCTGCTCGTCGCAGATCACGGGGACCTCACGACGGTTCGGCAGACGGTCCAGGCGGAAGGCCAGCGCCTGCAGGTTGACCTGCAGGTACTTCGGGGTCTCGCCCTCGCCGGCCCAGCCGCCCTCACGGGCGACCTGGAACGGGGTCTTGGCGCGGGAGCGCTCGCGGACCATCACGACGTCGTCGGGGGTGACGCGGAAGGACGGCTTGTCGACCTTGTGGCCGTTGACCTCGATGTGGCCGTGGACGACCATCTGGCGGGCCTGGTAGATGGTGCGGGCCAGGCCGGCGCGCAGGACGAGGGCGTCCAGGCGGCGCTCGAGCTCGACGATCAGGGCCTCGCCGGTCTTGCCGCTGACCTTGCGGGCGCGGTCGTAGGCGCGGGCCATCTGGCGCTCGGAGATGTCGTACTGCGCGCGCAGACGCTGCTTCTCCAGCAGTCGGACCTTGTAGTCACTGTTCTGCTTGCGGCCACGGCCGTGCTCGCCCGGCGGGTAGGGACGGGCCTCGAAGTACTTGACGGCCTTCGGCGTCAGGGCGATGCCGAGGGCGCGCGACTTCTTGACCTTGGGACGCGACTGGTTCACGTTTCCCAGACCTCCATGTAAGTTAGGTAAGCCTTACCTTAGCGAAGGAGATCGCATGTCTCGCCCAGGGAACACCACGCGCATCACGGACGTAACGGACGCCGCACAGGGCGCCGCCGACGCCATCGCGGGCGCCGACTTGACGGGGGTCCGATCAGCTCATGGTCAGCCGCGTCCCAGCGGGCATGAAATCGCCCGACTGCCGTCAGCAGCCGAGCGCACACGAACTCTCGTACAGAGTACCGCCTCCGCCATCCTGGTGATTCCCGGCCTGGTCCCCGACCTCCCCGAGCTCATGGTCCCCGAGGAACGGATCGTGGGCACCGACGGCGACCTCTTCCTGCTGTTCCCCGCGGAATCGCCCGCCGTGAGGGCCGCGACCCACGCCGAGGACGACGACCTCACGGCTGTGCTCGACATCACTGACGTCGCCCCGGTCGCGGTGCCCGGACGCATCCGCGGCCGCGCCTGGATCGCGGGCTGGATCACCGTCGCGCGCGACCTGCCGGCCCCGGCCGGGAAGGTGCGGTTGCGGCTGGAGGTCGGGGAGGCGTCGCTGGACGACCTGTGGGGCGCGGAGCAGGTGGAGCCGGACGAGTTCGCCGCCGCCCGCCCCGACCCGCTCGTCGACCACGAGGCCGAGCTGCTGCAGCACCTGGCGGCCGCCCACGCCGACCAGGTGGGCTGGCTGTGCGCGCTCGCCGGTGACGCCGGTGCGTGCCGCAGCACGCCGACCACAGCGGTGCCGCTCGCCCTGGACCGCTTCGGGTTGCGGGTGCGCTTCAGCGGCGCGGACGGCGTCTTCGACGCCCGCTTCGAGTTCCCCGAGCCCGTACGGGGCCACGCCGACCTGCACCGGGCGATGCACGCGCTCTTCGACGCCGCCGAGGAGGCGGCGGCCGGGCGGGGGCGCTGACCGGCGTGGAAGCGCCGCCAGGCCGTGCGCGGGCCGCGCGCTACTCCCCCGCCAGACGTTCCCTGACACGCTCCAGCACGTCGGCGTAGCGGGCCTCGGCCCCGTAGCGGGTCGGCTCGTAGTAGCGCCGGCCGTGGATCTCGTCCGGTGCGTACTGCTGGGCGGCGATGGCACCCGGCAGGTCGTGCGGGTACTGGTAGCCCTTGCCGTGGCCGAGTTTGGCCGCGCCCTTGTAGTGGCTGTCGCGCAGGTGGGCGGGGACCGGGCCGGCCTTGCCCGCGCGCACGTCGGCGAGGGCGGCCCCGATGGCCGTCGTCGCCGCGTTGGACTTGGGGGCCAGGGCGAGCGCGATCGTGGCGTGGCTGAGGGTCAGCGCGGCCTCGGGGAAGCCGATCATCGCCACCGCCTGGGCCGCGGCGACCGCCGTGGGCAGCGCGGTCGGGTCGGCCAGGCCGATGTCCTCGCTGGCGGAGATCATCAGCCGGCGGGCGATGAACCGCGGGTCCTCCCCGGCCTCGATCATGCGGGCCAGGTAGTGCAGGGCGGCGTCGACGTCCGAGCCGCGGATGGACTTGATCAGCGCGCTGGCCACGTCGTAGTGCTGGTCGCCGTCGCGGTCGTACTTCACGGCGGCACGGTCGACGGTCTCCTCGAGGGTGCCCAGGGAGATCTCCGGCTCGCCCTTCGCCAGGGCCGCGCCCGCGCCCGCCTCCAGCGCCGTCAGCGCCCGGCGGGCGTCCCCGCCCGCGATCCGCAGCAGGTGCTCCTCGGTGTCCTCGGGCAGCGTGACCGCGCCTTTCAGGCCGCGCTCGTCGGTGAGCGCGCGGCGCAGCAGGCCGCGCAGGTCGTCGTCGGTCAGCGGCTCCAGGGTGAGCAGCAGGGACCGGGACAGCAGGGGGGAGATGATCGAGAAGTACGGGTTCTCGGTGGTGGCGGCGATCAGGGTGACCCAGCGGTTCTCGACGGCGGGCAGCAGCGAGTCCTGCTGGGCCTTGCTGAACCGGTGGATCTCGTCCAGGAAGAGCACGGTGTCGCGGCCGTACCCGCCGGACTCGCGCTTGGCGCTCTCGATGACCGCGCGGACCTCCTTGACGCCCGCGGTGATCGCCGACAGCTCGACGAAGCGCTTGTTGGTGGCGTGGCTGACGACGTAGGCGAGGGTCGTCTTGCCGATGCCGGGCGGGCCCCAGAGGATCACCGAGGACGGCCCGGCCGGCCCGCCGCCGCCCTCGCCGACCAGGCGCCGCAACGGCGACCCTGGGCGGAGCAGATGGCCCTGCCCCACGACCTCGTCGAGGGTGCGCGGGCGCATCCGTACGGCCAGCGGGCTCCCTCCGGGCTCCCTCGACTGGCGTTCCTCTGCGGCGGCGGTGAACAGGTCGGGCTCCACGGCCAGAAAGCCTATGTCACCGCACCGACAGTCGGCGCCGCCGTCAGATCAGGGTGCTCCAGTACGTCCACCAGCGGGCCAGGATCGCCACCGCGATCACGCCGTACCAGAGCACCGGGACGACCCAGTGGAACTCCAGGACCAGGGCACGGACCCGGGCCGGGGCCGGGATGACCTCGTGCTTGAGGTTGTGGACGAGGGTGTACCAGAACAGCGCGATGGTGACGACCCAGGCCAGCGAGCACCACAGGCACAGCGAGCCGATGCTGTACAGCGACTGGTACTGCAGCCACGTCACGAAGCAGACGCCGAAGAGCGTGCCGGCCTGCAGCCCGAGCCAGAACCAGCGGCGGTAGCGGGCCCCGGCGAACATCCCCACGGCGAGGGCGATGACGACGGGGTAGGCGACCATGCCGATCATCGGGTTGGGGAAGCCGAAGGCGTGCGCCTGCTCGCTCTTCATGATGTTGCCGCAGGAGATGATCGGGTTCAGGCTGCAGCCGGGGACGAAGTTCGGGTCCTCCAGCAGCTTGAACTTGTCGATCGTGATGACCCACGAGGCGAGCAGACCGAGCGCACCGCAGACGACGAGCAGCCAGCTGAAGGCCTTGCCCGCGCCGATGAGTCCGTCCGCGGACTCCTGGCTCCCGCTCTCGGTGCGAGCCGTGTCAACCGCCGTAGTCACCATGTCGCCGTTTCCGTGGGTCGGGGATGTGCCGCACTGCCCAACGCGTCGGACCCGCCGGAAGTGCCGGGTCCCATGGTGCCGTGTCACCCGCGCGAGCGACAACGGCCGGGCGGGAGGGCGGAATTCCACTGCGGTGCGTACACCTTCGATCGCTCTGTGTTATCGCCCCGCGGTCCGCAGTCCGGGAACCATCTCCACCGAAAATGCGTACACATGAGACATATAGGATTCTCAGTGGACCCGTACTTCCGAGGATCCGCTCAGAGGGGGAGAGGTGCCGCATGCGTCGACCCGAGTGGGTACCCGCAGGGACGGACGTCGAGACCCCCAACGCCGCCCGGGTCTACGACTACTACCTGGGCGGGTCCCACAACTTCGAGGCCGATCGCGACATGGCGCGCCAGGCCATGGCGCTCTGGCCCGACCTGCCGGTGATCATGCGCGCCAACCGTGCCTTCCTGCGCCGCACGGTCCAGCACCTCGCTGCCCTGGGCATCACCCGCTTCCTGGACATCGGTTCCGGGATCCCGACCTTCGGCGCCGTGCACGAGGTGGCGCGGGCCGTCCGGCCGCAGGCGCGCGTGGTGTACGTGGACCTGGACCCGATCGCGGTGGCGCACAGCCGGCTGCTGCTCCAGGACGACCCGCTGAGCGCCATGGTGATGGCCGACATGACCGACACCGGCGACCTGCTCTCCCGGCCCGAGGTCACCGGCCTCCTCGCGCCCGGGGAACCGGTGGCCGTGCTGCTGGTCGCGATGCTCCACTTCGTCACCGACGCCGAGGACCCCGGCAAGATCGTGGGCGCACTGCGCGACGCCGTGCCGCCCGGCAGTCACCTGGTGCTCACCCACGCCTCCCGGGAGAGCCGCCCCGAGCAGGCGGACTCCCTGGCCGAGCTCTACGCCCGGCGCACCACGACACCCCTGGTCATGCGGACCAGAAAAGAGGTGACGGCGTTCTTCGACGGCTGGGAGCTGCTGCCGCCCGGGGTGGTCTGGCTGCCCGAGTGGCGGCCGGAGGACCCGGAGTCCGTGGGGCCCCATCCCGAACGGATGTCGGGCCTGGCCGGTGTGGGGCGGCGGTCGTGAGGGAGTCGCCGTCGACCGTCGCGGGACCCGCCCCGGACTTCGCGGCGGCCTGGACCCGCCTGCTGCGCTCCGGGCCGGGGCTCGCGCTGCCCCCGCGGACGCTGCGCCGGGTGGCGGACACGACGGCGGACCTGCTGGGGCGGGCGCTGGGCGAGCCCGCGTGCGACACCGCGCTCGCGGAACAGGCCGGCACGCTGCTGGTGGAGGCGCACTTCACCGACCCGGAGATCCTGGCGGCCGCCGTGGCGCTGCTGCAGGTCCAGCCGGCCGGACCCGGGCGGGTGCCGGCCGTGGCGGGCGCCTTCGCCTCCGGCTGGGCGGCCGCGCTGCGCGAGCGGACCCTGCGCGAGCAGGGGGCGATCCAACGCGCCGCGTTCCGGGCCCGGGAGGACGCCGAGCGGGCCAGGAACGCCTCGGAGGCCCGCTTCCGCGCGCTGTTCGAGCACGCCGCGATCGGCATCGGCATCGCCGACGTGGACGGCACCATCGTGCAGTTCAACCAGGCGCTGCGGGAGCTGCTCGGGGCCCGCCCGGAGGAGTTGCGGGGCCGCCGCGTCACGGAACTGGTGCACCCCGAGGACGCCCCGGGCGTGTGGGAGGCGTACGAGGACCTGGTCAGGGGGCGCCGCGAGCGGTTCCAGTGCGACAAGCCGTACTACCGGCGCGACGGCGAGGTCGTGTGGACCCACCTGACGGTCTCGCTGATCCGCGACGAGCACGGGGAGCCCCGCTACCAGGTGGCGATGGTCGAGGACATCACCGACCGCTACCGCCTGCAGGAACGGCTGCGCCACCAGGCCACCCACGACCCGCTGACCGGGCTGCCCAACCGCACCGCCTTCTTCGAGCGGCTGGAGGGCCTCTTCGAACAGCCGCCGCCCGGTGCGCGCTTCGGCCTGTGCTACGTCGACCTCGACGGCTTCAAGGTCGTCAACGACAGCCTCGGTCACGAGACCGGCGACCGGCTGCTGACGGCCGTCGCGGAACGCCTGGACGCGGCGCTCGCCCCGCTGGGGCACCTGGTGGCCCGGCTCGGCGGGGACGAGTTCGTGGTGCTGCTGGAGGAGTGCCGCGGCGACCAGGAGGCGGTGGCCGTCGCCAAGCTCGTCCTGAGCACGTTCTCGCGGCCCTTCCTCGTGGGCGACCACCAGCTGACGATCGGCGCCAGCGTCGGGGTGCTGGCGCAGCGGGTCGCCGCCACGACCCCGGGGGCGGCGGTGCGGGCGGCGGACCTGACGCTGTACCGCTCCAAGGAGGCGGGCCGGGGCCGCTGGACGCTCTTCGACCCCACGCACAACGCGCGCGCCGTCAGCCGCTACGCCATCTCGGTTCGGCTGCCGGTGGCCCTGGACCGCGGGGAGTTCTTCGTCGACTACCAGCCGCTGTGCTCGCTCGCCGACGGCTCCCTGGTGGCGGTGGAGGCCCTGGTGCGGTGGCGGCACCCGCAGTTCGGGGTGCTGGGTCCCGACGAGTTCGTGGGGACGGCGGAGGAGACCGGGCTGATCATGCCGCTGGGCCGGTGGATCCTGGAACGCGCGGTGGGGCAGGCGGCCGACTGGGTGCGGCGGTACGGGGAGGCGGCGCCGCAGATCAACGTCAACCTGGCGGTACGGCAGATCCGCAACCCGGGCCTGGTGCACGACGTCACGTCGATCCTGGACAGCACCGGCCTCGAACCCGGGCGGCTGGAGCTGGAGATCACCGAGAGCGCGGTGATCGGTCCCGAGGACGAGTCGCTGCGCGCCCTGCAGGCGATCGCCGACGCCGGGGTCTCGCTGGCCGTCGACGACTTCGGCACCGGCTGGTCGAACCTCGCCTACCTCAGGGACCTGCCGGTCTCCGGGCTGAAGATCGCCGGAGCGTTCGTCACGGACCCCCACCGCGCCGGGACGGACGACCCGGTCGGCTGGCGGATCGTCGGCGGACTGGTGTCGCTGGCGCACGCGCTCGGGCTCACGGTCACCGCCGAGGGCGTGGAGAGCGCCCAGCACGCCCGGCGGCTGCGCTCGCTGGGCTGCGACTGGGGGCAGGGCTGGTACTTCGGGCGGCCGGTGGGGCCCGAGCGGATCGCCCGGTGGATCGAGCGGGGCAACCCCGGCTGACCGGTGGTCAGGGAGACCCGCGGGGGGTGCGGCCGGCCGGTGCGGGCACCGGCCGGCCGAACCGCCCGTACGGTTCAGGCGAGGCGCTCGCGCACGGCCGCGACGACGCCGTCGAGCGGCACGGCGTCCTGCTCGCCGCTCTCCAGGTCCTTCAGCTGCACGACGCCCTCGGCCAGGTCGCGTTCGCCCGCGACGATCGCGAGGCGGGCGCCCGAGCGGTTGGCCGACTTCATCGCGTTCTTCAGGCCCTTGCCGCCGAAGGCGAAGTCCGTGGCGATCCCCGCCCGGCGCAGCTCGGTGACCGCGCCGAACAGCACCCGGCGTGCCTCCTCGCCCATCGGCACCGCGAACACCTGGGTGGCGGCGGGCAGTTCGAGCTCGATGCCCTCGGCCTTGAGGGCCAGCACCGTGCGGTCCACGCCCAGCGCCCAGCCCACCGACGGCAGCTCGGGGCCGCCGATCATCTCGGACAGGCCGTCGTAGCGGCCGCCGCCGCCGACCGCGGACTGCGAGCCGAGGCCGCCGTGGACGAACTCGAAGGTGGTGCGGGTGTAGTAGTCCAGGCCGCGCACCAGCTTGGGGTCGTCCTCGAACTCCACGCCCGCCGCCGTCAGCAGCTCGCGCACCTGCTCGTGGTAGGCCTTGCACGCCTCGCACAGGTGGTCGCGCATCATCGGGGCGCCGACGAGCTGCTTCTGCACGCTCTCGCGCTTGTCGTCCAGGACGCGCAGCGGGTTGATCTCGATCCGCCGGCGGGTGTCCTCGTCGAGGTCGAGACCACGCAGGAAGTCCTGGAGGGCGGCCCGGTAGACCGGACGGCACTCGCGGTCGCCCAGCGAGTTCAGCAGCAGGCGGAAGTTCCGCAGCCCGAGCGAGCGGTAGGCGTCCACGGCCAGGATGATCAACTCGGCGTCCAGCACCGGGTCCTCGGCGCCGATCGCCTCGGCGCCGACCTGGGAGAAGTGCCGGTAGCGCCCGGCCTGCGGCCGCTCGTAGCGGTAGTAGGAGCCGGAGTACCAGAGCTTGACCGGCAGGTTGCCGGCCTTGTGCAGGTTGGCCTCCAGCGCGGCGCGCAGCACGGAGGCGGTGCCCTCGGGACGCAGCGCGAGCTGGGTGCCGCCCTTGGTGGTGAGGGTGTACATCTCCTTGGTCACGATGTCGGTGGACTCGCCGACACCGCGGGAGAAGAGTTCGACCTGCTCGAAGCCGGGGGTCTCGACGTAGCCGTAGCCGGCCCGCCGCAGCGGCGCCGCGAACGCCTCGCGGACCGCCAGGAACACGGCGGAATCGGGCGGCAGGAGGTCATAGGTGCCCTTGGGGGCCTGGAAGGTGCTCACAGGAGGTCTCTCGTCACATTCCTCGTCGCGGAGGGGACGGGTGGTCGTCGCCCCCGAGGCCGCGGGCCACCTCCGCGAGGTACGGATTGGTGGCGCGCTCACGGCCGATGGTCGTCTGGGGTCCGTGGCCGGACAGCACCACGGTCGAGTCGTCGAGCGGCAGGCACACACGGGCCAGCGACGCGTACAGCTCGTCCATGGAACCGCCGGGCAGATCGGTGCGGCCTACGGAGCCGGCGAACAGCAGGTCGCCGGAGAAGAACACCGAGGGGATCTCGGCCGTCTCCGGGAGCCTGAACGTCACCGACCCCTCGGTATGGCCGGGCGCGTGCGCCACGGACAGCTCGAGACCGGCGAGTTCCAGCGTGCTGCCGTCGGTGAGCACCTTCAGGTCGTCGGGCTCGCCGATGGTGAGTTCACCGAGCAGCTGCGCGCCGATCGAGCGGCCGAGGGCCTTCTCCGGGTCGTTCAGCATGTAGCGGTCCCGGGGGTGGATCCAGGCCGGGACGCCATGGGCCCCGCAGACCGGGACGACCGAGGCCGTGTGGTCGAGATGGCCGTGGGTGAGGATGACGGCGACGGGCTTGAGTCGGTGTTTGGCGAGCGTGTCCTCGACGCCCTGGGCCGCTTCGTGGCCCGGGTCGATGATCACGCACTCCTCACCGGCGGCGGGGGCGACCACGTAGCAGTTGGTGCCCCAGGCCCCGGCGGGGAACCCGGCAATGAGCACGTTCGTCCTTCTGTCGGCTGTCGTTCTCGGCAGGTCGTACCGCACCGTGGCGGCCCCACGAGCCTACCGGCGCGAACGCGGCCATAGCGAACCAGTAACGTCGCTGGACGGGGGGCGCGCCGAACGCGAAGATCGGCGGCGTACTCACATTCGGACGCGACGAGCAGAAGGCATCGGGAGACGGCTCAGTGGTCACCAAGGATCAGCGGCGGCGCCAGCTCGCCCGTGACAAGTTCGAGCGGCAGCACGAGCGCCGTGTGCAGGCCCACCGCAAGACCGTGCGGCGCAACGCGGTGGTCGCCGCCGTGCTCGCCGTGGTCCTGGCGGCGGGCGCCACCGCGTGGGCGGCCGGCGCCTTCAGCTCGGACGCCAAGAAGGACGACGCGGCGGCCGCGGGGACGACCCCCAGCCCCGCGGAGACGAGCAAGGCGCCGGACCCGTGCGCCAAGCCCGCCGAGGGCGCCGTCGGCACGGAGCAGTGGAAGAAGGAGCCCGCGGTCACCGTCGACAGCGCGGCGAAGTACACCTTCACGCTGCAGACGACCTGCGGCGACATCGCGCTCGACCTCGACGCGAAGAACGCCCCGCACACGGTCAACTCCTTCGCGTTCCTGGCCGGCAAGGGCTTCTTCGACCACACCAAGTGCCACCGGCTCACCACCAGCGGCATCTACGTGCTGCAGTGCGGCGACCCGACGGGCCAGGGCACCGGCGGCCCCGGCTACACCATCCCGGACGAGAACCTGAAGGCCAAGGAGATCGCCGGGGGCAGCTACCCGGCGGGCACGGTGGCCATGGCCAACACCGGCCAGGCGCACACCGGCGGCAGCCAGTTCTTCCTGGTCTACAAGGACAGCCCGCTGCCGCCGAACTACACCCCGTTCGGGACCATCGGCGCGGCCGGCATGAAGGTGCTGGGCAAGATCGCCGCCGCGGGCGAGTCGACCGGCGGCGGTGACGGCGCCCCGAACGCCACCGTGGTGATCGACAAGGCGACGGTCGCGAAGTCCTGACCGCCGTGTCCCGCACCCGCGGGTTAATTTCGCGGGTGCGGGATGCGGACAGCCGGGGCACCGGTCGCCTATGTTGGCGTTGTGTAGGGTGCCTGCTCCGACGGCTGCACCATGGATGTGAGCGGACCGTCGGACCGGTCCGGGCACGGCCCGGCCGAATGGAACTGTGGACGATGCCCGCGAGCCGTGCGACGGCCGGGCATCACGTGGAGGAGGCGCTGTGAGCAGCGACCCGTGGGGCCGCGTCGACGAGACGGGGACCGTGTACGTGCGTACGGCCGATGGCGAGCGTGAAGTCGGCTCGTGGCAGGCAGGCTCCCCTGAGGAGGCGCTGGCCTACTTCGAGCGGAAATACGAGGGCCTCGTCGTCGAGATCGGCCTCCTCGAACGCCGGGTGAAGACCACCGACCTGGCCCCCAAGGACGCGTTGACCGCCATCGAGCACCTGCGCGCCGCGGTGACCGAGGCGCACGCCGTGGGCGACCTGGCCGCGCTGGCCAAGCGGCTGGACGCGCTGACCGAGCAGGTCGACGCGCGCCGTGAGGAGCGCAAGGTCGCCAAGGCCAAGGCCTCCGAGGAGGCCAGGACGGCCAAGGACGACCTGGTCACCGAGGCCGAGCAGCTGGCGCAGAGCGAGCAGTGGCGGGCCGCCGGCGAGCGGCTGCGCGCCCTGGTCGACATCTGGAAGGGCCTGCCCCGGCTGGACCGCAAGACCGACGACGAGCTGTGGCACCGCTTCAGCCACGCCCGTTCGGTCTTCTCCAAGCGGCGCAAGGCGCACTTCGCGGCGCTCGACGCGCAGCGCGAGGACGCCCGCCGCCGCAAGGAGAAGCTGGTGGAGGAGGCGCAGGCGCTCTCCGGCTCCACCGACTGGGGCCCGACGGCGGCGCGCTACCGCGAGCTGATGACCGACTGGAAGGCCGCCGGCCGCGCCCAGCGCGAGGCGGAGGACGACCTGTGGAACCGCTTCCGCGGCGCCCAGGACGTCTTCTTCGCGGCCCGCTCCGAGGTCTTCGCCGAGCGCGACACCGAGCAGCGCGAGAACCTCACGCTGAAGGAGGAGCTGGCCATCGAGGCCGAGAAGCTGCTCCCGGTCACCGACCTGAAGGCGGCGCGCGCGGCCTTCCGCGGCATCAACGAGCGCTGGGAGGCGATCGGCCACGTGCCGCGCGACGCCCGGCCGCGCATCGAGGGCCGCATGCACGCGGTGGAGCGCGCGATCCAGGAGGCCGAGGAGTCCGAGTGGCGCCGCACCAACCCGGAGGCGCGGGCGCGTGCCGCGGGCCTGACCGGGCAGCTGCAGGCGGCCGTCGACAAGCTGCGTGAGCAGATCGAGACGGCACGGGCGGCGGGCAACACCTCCAGGGCCGAGAAGCTGCAGCGGGAGCTGGACGGGCGCCAGGCGCTGCTCGACCAGGCCCTCAAGTCGCTGGACGAGTTCGGCGGCTGAGTCCCACCCCGGCTTCACCCGGACAACGGAGAAGGGCCCGTACGCGAGGCGTACGGGCCCTTCTCCGTGCCCGCGTCAGCGCTGGCGCGCCGACGTCACGCGGTACACGTCGTAGACGCCCTCGACGCCGCGGACGGCCTTCAGGACGTGTCCGAGGTGCTTGGGGTCGCCCATCTCGAAGGTGAAGCGCGAGGTGGCCACCCGGTCGCGGGAGGTCTGGACGGCGGCGGACAGGATGTTGACGTGCTGGTCGGACAGGACGCGCGTGACGTCCGACAGCAGGCGGGAACGGTCCAGCGCCTCGACCTGGATGGCGACCAGGAAGACCGAGGACTGGGTCGGCGCCCACTCGACGTCGATGATCCGCTCGGGCTGCTGCGAGAGCGACTCGACGTTCACGCAGTCGGCCCGGTGCACGGAGACGCCGTTGCCGCGGGTGACGAAGCCGATGATCGGGTCGCCCGGCACCGGGGTGCAGCAGCGGGACAGCTTGACCCAGACGTCCTTCTCGCCCTTGACGATCACACCCGGGTCGGCGGCCGAGCGCCGCTTGGTGCGGCTGCGCGACGGGGTCGTGATCTCGGCGATGTCCTCGGTCGCGCCCTCCTCGCCGCCCAGCGCCTCGACGAGCTTGTGCACGACGGACTGCGCGGTGATGTGCCCCTCGCCGATCGCCGCGTAGAGCGCGGAGATGTCGGGGTAGCGCATCTCGTGGGCGAGCGTGACCAGCGAGTCGCCGGTGAGCACCCGCTGGATCGGCAGGTTCTGCTTGCGCATCGCGCGGGCGATGGCTTCCTTGCCCTGCTCGACGGCCTCCTCGCGGCGCTCCTTGGAGAACCAGGCGCGGATCTTGTTGCGGGCGCGCGGGGACTTGACGAAGCCGAGCCAGTCGCGGGACGGGCCGGCGCCCGCCGCCTTGGAGGTGAAGACCTCCACCGTGTCGCCGTTGTCGAGGGTCGACTCCAGCGGCACCAGGCGGCCGTTGACCCGCGCCCCTATCGTGCGGTGGCCGACCTCGGTGTGGACGGCGTACGCGAAGTCGACGGGGGTCGCACCGGCGGGCAGCGCGATGACATCGCCCTTGGGGGTGAAGACGAAGACCTCGTTGCGGGACAGGTCGAAGCGCAGCGACTCCAGGAACTCGCCCGGGTCCTCGGTCTCCTTCTGCCAGTCGAGCAACTGCCGCAGCCACGCCATGTCGTTGACGGCGTCGTCCTTCTTGGCGGACTTCGGGCTGTCGGTACGCACCTTGGAGGCGCCGGCGACGGCCTCCTGCTTGTACTTCCAGTGCGCCGCGATGCCGTACTCGGCGCGGCGGTGCATGTCGAAGGTGCGGATCTGGATCTCGACCGGCTTGCCGCTGGGCCCGATGACCGTCGTGTGCAGCGACTGGTACATGTTGAACTTGGGCATGGCGATGTAGTCCTTGAACCGCCCCGGCACCGGGTTCCACCGCGCGTGGATGGTGCCAAGCGCCGCGTAGCAGTCGCGGACGGTGTCGACCAGGACCCGGATGCCCACCAGGTCGTAGATCTCGGCGAAGTCCCGGCCCCGCACGATCATCTTCTGGTACACGCTGTAGTAGTGCTTCGGGCGGCCGGTGACGGTCGCCTTGATGCGGGCGGCGCGCAGGTCCTGCTGCACCTGGTCGGTGACGACCGCCAGGTACTCGTCCCGCTTGGGGGCGCGCTCGGCGACGAGCCGGACGATCTCGTCGTACATCTTGGGGTAGAGGATCGCGAAGGCGAGGTCCTCCAGCTCCCACTTGATGGTGTTCATGCCCAGCCGGTGCGCCAGCGGGGCGTAGATCTCCAGCGTCTCGCGGGCCTTCTTCTCCTGCTTCTCCCGCTTGAGGTACCGCATGGTGCGCATGTTGTGCAGGCGGTCGGCGAGCTTGATGACCAGCACCCGCGGGTCCTTCGCCATGGCGACGACCATCTTGCGCACGGTCTCGGCCTGCGCTGCCTCGCCGAACTTGACCTTGTCCAGCTTGGTGACGCCGTCCACCAGCAGGGCGACGGAGTCGCCGAAGTCGCGGCGCAGCGCGTCGAGGCCGTACTCGGTGTCCTCGACGGTGTCGTGCAGCAGCCCGGCCATCAGCGTCGCCGGGTCCATGCCGAGCTCGGCCAGGATCGTGGTGACGGCGAGCGGGTGCGTGATGTACGGGTCGCCGCTCTTGCGCTTCTGGCCCCGGTGCCAGCGCTCGGCGACCTGGTAGGCGCGCTCGATCTGGCGCAGCTGCGACGGGTCGCCCTTGGGGTCGTTGCTGCGCACTATGCGCAGCAGGGGCTCCAGCACCGGGTTGTACGGGCTGGAGCGCTGGACGCCGAGCCGGGCGAGGCGGGCGCGGACCCGGTTGGACGAGGTGGCGGGCCGGTTCGGGGCCACGCTCCCGGGAGTGCGTACGGGCCGGGCGACGGGGGTCGCCGGGGCGGCGGGAGCGGGCTTGGCGGCCTTGCCCTCCGCCGATGCGGCCGGCGCGGCGGGAGGAGCCGCGGAGACGGAAGCCGCCTGCTTCCCGTCCGCTGCGGTCATCGGCTGAGCCTGCCTGGCCTCTTCTTGCAAGGGCACTCCTTCTGGTCCCCTCCCGGCCGGAGACGGGCGAGGAGGGAGGTTCCGAGACACCATGGTAGCGATCTGACCGGGTGAACCGCGTCCCGTCCGCCCCGTGGATACCCCGCAACGCCCGGAGGCGGGCTCCTGACCGCTTCCGCGGCCGGGAACCCGCCTCCGGCGAGCCAGGGGCTCAGACGGCGATCAGCGCCTCCAGGGGGGCGCCGGCGAGGGACGGGGCGAGCCGGGCGCGCCCGCCGAGGAAGCCCAGCTCCAGCAGGACCGCGAGGCCCGCGACCTCGGCCCCGGTCCGGCGGATCAGCTCCATGGACGCCTCGGCCGTGCCGCCGGTGGCGAGCACGTCGTCGATGACCAGGACCCGGTCGCCGGCCGAGAAGGCGTCCTGGTGGACCTCGATCTCGGCGGTGCCGTACTCCAGCTCGTACGCCTGTCCCAGCGTGGCACCGGGCAGCTTGCCCGCCTTGCGGACGGGCACGAACCCGAGCCCGGCGCGGGCGGCCGCCGGGGCGGCGAGGATGAACCCGCGCGCCTCGAGGCCGACGACCTTGTCGGCGCCGTGCCGGGCGCAGAGCCCGGCCAGTGCGTCGATCAGCGCGTTGAACGCCGCGGGGTCGGCCAGCAGCGGGGTGATGTCCTTGAACACCACACCCGGCCTCGGGTGGTCGGGCACGTCCCGGATGCGGCTGAGCAGCAGGCTGCGCAGCCCCTCCGGGGTGGCGTCCGTCGTGGTCATCGGCTGTGTTCCTCGGTGCTTCGTCGCTGTGTCTCGTCCGCCGTCCGCCCCGTCCTCAGCGGCGCTTGCCGGAGGGACGGTTGCGGCCGCGGTTGTTGCGGGCCGGCTGGGTGCGCTGGCTGCCGACGACGGCGCCCGCGTGGGCGTCCTCCTCCGGCTCGCCGTCCGCTTCCTCGGGGGACGCGTCCTGCGCCTCGTCCGCGGCGTCGCCGCCGCGGCGGGCGTCGGCGGCGCGCTTGGCGAGCACGCGCTTGCGCAGCGCCTTCATCTCCGGGTCGCGCTCCTTGAGGTCCGCGACCAGCGGGGTCGCGATGAAGATCGAGGAGTACGCACCGGCGGTGAGGCCGACGAAGAGCGACAGGGCGATGTCGTTGAGCATGCCCGCGCCGAGCAGGCCGCCACCGACGAAGAGCAGGCCGCCGACCGGCAGCAGCGCCACGACCGTGGTGTTGATCGAACGCACCAGGGTCTGGTTGAGGCTGCGGTTGGCCAGCTCGCTGTAGGTGTAGCGGTTCTGCTTGGTGATGTCCTTGGTGGACTCCTTCAGACCGTCGAAGACGACGACGGTGTCGTAGAGGGAGTAGCCGAGGACGGTCAGCAGACCGATCACCGTGCCCGGGGTGACCTCGAAGCCCACGATCGCGTAGACGCCGATGGTGATCGTGAGGTCGTGGATGAGGGCGATCAGGGCGGCCACGGCCTTGCGCCACTCGAAGGCGATCGCCAGGTAGATCGTCACCAGGACCATGAAGATCACCAGGCCCTGGAAGGCCTTCTTGGAGATCTCGTCGCCCCAGCTCGGACCGATGATCTGCGGGTCGATGTCGTTCGCCTTGACGTTCAGGTCCGAGGCGATCTCGCCCTGGATCTCCTTCGCCTCGGTGAGCGAGATGTCGCTGATCTGGATGCGGACGGCGCCGGAGCCGAGCTTCTGCACGATGGCCTGGTGCCCGCCGGTGTCGTCGGCGACCTTCTCCTGGACCTGGCTGACCGACATCTCGGTCTTCGGGGTGGTGAAGACCGCGCCGCCGGAGAACTCGATGCCCAGCTTGAGGCCGTTCACGGCGAGACCGACGATCGCCGCGATGGTGATGAGGACCGAGACCCCGTACCAGAGCTTGCGGTGACCCACGAAGTCGTAGGAAATCTCGCCTCGGTGCAGGCGGTGCCCGAGGTTGCCGAGCCGGGACATCAGGCCTCCTTGACGTCGGTACGGGCCGCGGGGCGGCGGGTGCGGCGCAGCGGGGGGTTGACGCCCAGGGCACGCGGGTCGAGCCCGGACCAGGGGTGACCGCCGGCGTAGAACTTCTTGCGGGCCAGGATCGTCATCAGCGGCTTCGTGAAGAGGAACACCACGGCCACGTCGAGGAGCGTCGTCAGGCCCAGGGTGAACGCGAAGCCCTGCACCTTGCCGACCGAGACGACGAACAGCACGGCGGCGGACAGGAACGACACGAAGTCCGAGACGAGGATCGTGCGGCGGGCGCGCGGCCAGCCGCGGGCGACGGCCGGCTGCAGGGAGCGGCCCTCGCGCAGTTCGTCACGGATGCGTTCGAAGAAGACGATGAACGAGTCGGCGGTGATGCCGATGGCGACGATGGCACCGCAGACCGCCGGCAGGTTCAGCGCGAAGCCGATGGCCGGGCCGAGCAGCGTCATGATCGCGTAGGTGAGGATCGCCGAGACGATGAGGCTCAGGATCGCCACGAAGCTCAGGCCGCGGTAGTACGCGACCAGGTAGAGCACGACCAGGGCGAGGCCGACGCCGCCGGCGATGAGGCCGCCGTGCAGCTGCTCGCCACCGACCGCCGCCGACACCTTGGTGACGTCCGACTTGTCGAAGGTCAGCGGCAGCGAGCCGTAGGACAGGACGTTCGCCAGCTCCTCCGAGCTCTCCTGGGTGAAGCTGCCGTAGATCTCGGCGCTGCCGCTCAGGGTCTGGTTCACCGAGGGGGCGGAGACGACCTCGTTGTCCAGCACGATCGCGAACTGGTTGTTCGGCGGCTGCTGCTGCGAGAGCTGCGAGGTGATCTTCGAGAAGGCCTTGGAGCCGGTGCCGTCGAAGTTCAGGGTGACGACCCAGCCGTTGCCGCCCTGGGTGTCGAACTGCGCGGCGGCCTTGCTGACGTTCTTGCCGTCGACCGCGGCGGGACCGAGGGCGTACTTGGCGCCGCCGTCCTGGCTGCACGCGACGATCTTGTCGGTCGGCTTGGCCTTGAGGTTGAGGTTGGCGCGCGTCTTCGCGTCGGAGCAGTCCAGCGCGGCGAGCTTCGCCTGGAGGTCCTCGGGGATGGAGGTGTCCAGCGTGCTGCCGGGCGCCGCGTTCGCCGGGGCCGACGGGGTCGGCGCGGGCGCGTTCGAGGCGGGGGCGTCCGAGGCCGGGGCGGACGGCGTCGAGGAGGCCTTCAGCGCATCGGTGACGGCGCGGCCCTGCGTCGAGGCGCTCGCGGACGGGGTGCCGGAGACCTTGGCACCGGTCGACGCGGTCGCGGACGGCGAGGCCGGGGACGAGGGCGAGCCGGAGGGGCTGCCGCTCGGCGAGGCCGGGGTCGGCGGGGTGTTGGCCACCTCGGCGAGCACGGGCCGGAAGTAGAGCTGGGCGGTGGTGCCGACCTGCTGCTCGGCCTGCGCGGCGTTGGTGCCCTTGGGGATGTTGACGATGATGTTCCGGTCGCCCTGGATCTGGCTTTCGGCTTCCGAGACACCCAGACCGTTGACGCGCCGGTCGATGATCGACTTGGCGGTCTCCATGTTGGTCTTGTTGATCGCGCCGGCCTGGTCGCTCTTCGCCGTCAGCGTGATGCTCGTACCGCCGGCGAGGTCGATGCCCAGCCGGGGGGTGGTGTGGCCGGAGAGGAACATCCCTCCGGTGAGCGCCACGATGGCCAGCAGGATCACTGCCAGCGCCCGCCCGGGGTACCCCTGGCTCCCCGAGGGCCTACGGCCCCTCTTCGGTGCTGCCACCTTCTCGATTCTCCCTGTCCAACCGCCCTGCGACCTGCGCGCAGCGGGGCGGCACGATGAGTAGTACGAACTTGCCGACCGTGCAAAAGTACCGGGCGGGCCGTTACTTCTTGTCGGTGCCGTCCGTCTTGGGGGCGTCCTGGGTCACGGGCTCGTCGGCGGACTTGCTCAGCTGGACGGGCTCGTCGGCCTTCTCGGCCTCGTCCGCGTCCTCGGCGTCGTGCGCCGGCTCCGGGTCGATGCCGTGGACGATGCGGTCGAACTCGGCCTGGTCGAGGACCGCGGCGATGGCGTTCTTCGCGAAGTGCGCGTGGACACCGTCGGCCAGCTCCAGCAGGACCGTGTCCTCGTTGACCTCCTTGACGACGGCGTACATGCCGCCGATCGTCCGGATGCCCGAACCGGGAGCCATCTGGTCACGCATCTGCGTGGCCTGGCGCTGCCGGTTCTTCGCGGAGCGGGTCATCAGCAGCATGACACCGATGATCAGGACGAAAGGCAGGATTTGAACCAGATTCATGGTGTCTTGACGATCCTTCGCACGGCCGCAGGGGCCTGGTCTACGGGATTGTGGGTGTCGGTCCCGGAGGCACGACGTCGGCGGAGTCTAAGCGTTCGTTCGCCGGTGGAACAACGCCAAGCATTACACCGAGGTTCCTGCGGCGGCGAGTCTCCCCGCCGTC
Source organism: Streptomyces sp. NPDC111520 (assembly GCF_055635295.1). NCBI lineage: Bacteria > Bacillati > Actinomycetota > Actinomycetes > Kitasatosporales > Streptomycetaceae > Streptomyces > Streptomyces sp. NPDC111520. The sequence continues at coordinate 89,063 of NZ_JBVKBW010000008.1, forward strand.
AAGGGCCGAACAGCCCGTCTTGCCCGGGTCCGGCGCCCTGTGGCGGCACGAGTCCGAGGTGTGTCCATGCGGCGGGTGTGGCGACCCGGCCACGGGGGGTGCGCGCCAGAAGTCCCTCGCGCACCAGGAACGGCTCGGCCACCTCCTCCACCGTCTCCCGCTCCTCCCCCACGGCCACCGCCAGTGTCGACAGCCCCACCGGGCCGCCGCCGAAGAGCTTCAGCAGGGCCTGCAGCACGGCGCGGTCCAGCCGGTCCAGGCCGCGGCCGTCGACCTCGTACACGTGCAGCGCCTGGGCGGCGACCTCGCGGGTGATCACGCCGTCGGCCTTCACCTGCGCGAAGTCCCGTACGCGGCGCAGGAGTCGGTTGGCGATGCGCGGGGTGCCGCGGGAGCGTCCGGCGATCTCGGCGGCGCCCTCGGCGTCGATGCCGACGTCGAGCAGGCGCGCGGAACGGTGGATGACCCGCTCCAGTTCGGCCGGGGCGTAGAACTCCATGTGGCCGGTGAAGCCGAAGCGGTCGCGCAGCGGCGGCGGCAGCAGCCCGGCCCGGGTGGTGGCGCCGACCAGGGTGAACGGCGGGAGTTCCAGGGGGATCGCGGTGGCGCCCGGGCCCTTGCCGACGATGACGTCGACCCGGAAGTCCTCCATCGCCATGTACAGCATCTCCTCGGCGGGCCGGGACATCCGGTGGATCTCGTCGAGGAAGAGCACCTCGCCCTCGGCCAGGGAGGAGAGGATCGCGGCCAGGTCGCCGGCGTGCTGGATGGCGGGCCCGGAGGTGATGCGGATGGGGGCGCCCATCTCCGCCGCGATGATCATCGACAGGGTGGTCTTGCCCAGCCCGGGGGCGCCGGAGAGCAGGACGTGGTCCGCGGTGCCGCCGCGCTGCCGGGCCGCCTTCAGCACCAGGTCGAGCTGCTCGCGGACCCGCTCCTGGCCGACGAACTCCTCCAGCGCCTTGGGCCGCAGTGCCGCCTCGACGGCCTGGTCCTCACCGTCGGCGGCGGCGCCGACGAGACGGTCGGCGGTGGTCGGTACGGACTCGTCGTCCCAGTTCACTTCGGTGCGCCTTACGCTCGGCGGGCTAGGTCAGCGGGCTCGGTTCAGGGTCTGCAGGGCGGCCCGCAGGAGGGCCCCGACCTGCGGATCGGCGCTCGCCTCGGCCTGCGGGGTGACGGCGGCCACGGCCTCCTCCGCCTCGCGCGGCTGGTAGCCGAGGCCGATCAGCGCGGCGTGCAGCTGCTCGCGCCACGAGGCGGGCCCGGCGGCGACCGCGGGGCGGGCGCCTCCCGCGGCGCCCACGGGGGCGCCGAGGCGGTCCTTGAGCTCGAGCAACAGCCGCTGGGCGCCCTTCTTGCCGATGCCCGGGACGGCGGTGAGGGCCTTCTCGTCCCCGGTGGCGACGGCCACGCGCAGCGCGTCCGGGCTGTGCACGGCGAGCATGGCCTGGGCCAGCCGGGGACCGACGCCACTGGCGGTCTGCAGCAGTTCGAAGACCTGGCGCTCGTCGTCGTCGGCGAAGCCGTACAGGGTGAGGGAGTCCTCGCGGACGACGAGCGAGGTGGCGAGGCGGGCCGGCTCGCCCACGCGCAGTGCGGCGAGGGTGCCCGGGGAGCACTGGACGGCCATCCCGATGCCGCCGACCTCGATCACGGCCGTGTCGGGGGCGAGGGCGGCGACCGGCCCGCTGACGAAGGCGATCATGTGCTGGGCTCCTGGGTTCGTGCTCGGGCGACGGCCTGCTGGAGGCGGTTGGTCGCGGTGCCGCGCCAGATGTGGCAGATGGCGAGCGCCAGCGCGTCCGCGGCGTCGGCGGGCTTGGGCGGGGCGTCGAGCCGCAGCAGCCGGGTGACCATGGCGCCGACCTGGGCCTTGTCGGCCCGGCCGCTGCCGGTGACGGCGGCCTTGACCTCGCTGGGGGTGTGCAGGTGGACCGGCAGCCCACGGCGGGACGCGCACAGGATGGCGACGGCGCTGGCCTGGGCGGTGCCCATCACGGTGCGCACGTTGTGCTGGCTGAACACCCGTTCCACGGCGACCGCCTGGGGCGCGTACTCGTCCAGCCAGGCCTCTATGCCGCGCTCGACCAGCACCAGGCGGTGGCCGATGTCGGCCTCCGCCGGGGTGCGGACGACGCCGACCCCCGCCATGCGCAGCGGCTTGCCCGGCGCCCCGTCCACCACGCCGATGCCGCACCGGGTCAGCCCCGGGTCCACGCCCAGCACACGCACCGCGCCCCTCCCTCGGACAGCCGTTCAGCGGATTCCTGGAGGCTATCGGGTGCCACCGACAACGACGGCGGCCCGGTGGGGGTGTGTCCTCCCCACGGGCCGCCGTCCCGCCGTGCGTCCTTGACGGACGGATCAGGCGTCGACCTTCTCCATGACCTCGTCGGAGACGTCGAAGTTGGCGAAGACGTTCTGCACGTCGTCGCTGTCCTCGAGCGCGTCGATGAGCTTGAAGATCTTGCGGGCGCCCTCCTCGTCCAGCTCCACCTGCATGGTGGGGACGAAGTTGGCCTCCGCGGAGTCGTAGTCGATGCCCGCCTCCTGGAGCGCGGTGCGGACCGCGACCATGTCGGTGGCCTCGCTCAGCACCTCGAAGGACTCGCCGAGGTCGTTGACCTCCTCGGCGCCCGCCTCCAGGACGGCGCCGAGCACGTCGTCCTCGGAGAGCTCGCCCTTGGGGACGATCACGACGCCCTTGCGGTTGAACAGGTAGGACACCGAACCCGGGTCGGCCATGGAGCCGCCGTTTCGGGTCATCGCGACGCGCACGTCGGAGGCGGCGCGGTTGCGGTTGTCGGTGAGGCACTCGATGAGCACCGCGACACCGTTGGGGCCGTAGCCCTCGTACATGATCGTCTCGTAGTCGGCGCCGCCCGCCTCGAGACCGGCACCGCGCTTGACCGCGCTGTCGATGTTCTTGTTGGGCACCGAGCTCTTCTTCGCCTTCTGGATGGCGTCGAAGAGGGTCGGGTTACCGGAGATGTCGGCGCCGCCCGCGCGGGCGGCCACCTCGATGTTCTTGATCAGCTTCGCGAAGAGCTTGCCGCGCTTGGCGTCGATCACGGCCTTCTTGTGCTTCGTCGTAGCCCATTTAGAGTGGCCGGACATCAGCCTGTCTCCTTCACGTCACCGATTGCTTCACGAACATTGCGATCCTACCGGGATCGCCTCACCGCGCGGCGCGCACCATGTCGACGAAGTAGCGGTGGACCCGGTGGTCGCCGGTCAGTTCGGGGTGGAACGAGGTGGCCAGCAGGTTGCCCTGGCGGACGGCGACGATCGTGCCGTCCTCGAGGCGTGCCAGCGTGGCGACCCCGCTGCCGGTCGACTCGACCCAGGGTGCGCGGATGAAGACGCCCTCGACGGGGCCGCCTTCGACGCCCTCGACCTCGACCGCCGTCTCGAAGGACTCGTTCTGCCGGCCGAAGGCGTTGCGGCGCACGATCATGTCGATCCCGCCGAAGGTCTCCTGGTCGTCCCTGCCGTCGAGGATCTTGTCGGCGAGCATGATCATGCCGGCGCAGGTGCCGTAGACCGGCAGGCCCGCGCGGACGCGGTCGCGCAGCGGCTCCATCATGCCGAAGAGCGTGGCGAGCTTGGACATCGTGGTCGACTCGCCGCCCGGGACCACCAGGCCGTCCACCTCGGCCAGTTCCTCGGGGCGCCGCACGGGGCGGGCGAGGGCGTCGGCCTCGGCGAGCGCCACCAGGTGCTCGCGGACGTCGCCTTGCAGGGCGAGGACGCCGATGGTCGGGGTGCTGCTGGACACGGTGCGGGGACCTTCCGGGACGTCGGGTGGGGCAACGGGCGATGGGCAGGCCGTCGCGGGCCTGCCCATCGCGGGGGCGCGTGGCGCGGGTGGCGCGGGGGCGCCTACCAGCCGCGGTTGGCGTAGCGCTCGGCCTCGGGGAGGGTGTCGCAGTTGATGCCGACCATGGCCTCGCCCAGGTCGCGGGAGGCGTCCGCGATGATCTTGGGGTCGTCGTAGAAGGTGGTGGCCTTCACGATGGCGGCGGCGCGCTTGGCCGGGTCGCCGGACTTGAAGATGCCGGAGCCGACGAAGACGCCCTCCGCGCCGAGCTGGCGCATCAGCGCGGCGTCGGCCGGGGTGGCGACACCGCCGGCGGAGAACAGCACGACCGGCAGCTTGCCGAGCTCGGCGACCTCCTTGACGAGCTCGTACGGGGCGCGCAGCTCCTTGGCGGCGGCGTACAGCTCGTGGTTGTCGTAGCCGCGCAGGCGGGCGATCTCGTTCTTGATCTGGCGCAGGTGACGGACGGCCTCGACCACGTTGCCGGTGCCGGCCTCGCCCTTGGAGCGGATCATGGCCGCGCCCTCGGCGATGCGGCGCAGGGCCTCGCCCAGGTTGGTGGCGCCGCACACGAAGGGGGTGGTGAAGGCCCACTTGTCGGAGTGGTTGACCTCGTCGGCCGGGGTGAGGACCTCGGACTCGTCGATGTAGTCGACGCCGAGCGACTGCAGGACCTGGGCCTCGACGAAGTGGCCGATGCGGGACTTGGCCATGACCGGGATCGAGACGGCCCCGATGATGCCCTCGATCATGTCCGGGTCGGACATGCGGGCCACGCCGCCGTCCTTGCGGATGTCGGCCGGGACCCGCTCCAGCGCCATGACGGCGACGGCACCCGCGTCCTCGGCGATCTTGGCCTGCTCGGGGGTGACGACGTCCATGATCACGCCGCCCTTGAGCTGCTCGGCCATGCCGCGCTTGACGCGCGCGGTGCCGGTCTCGGGGGACTCGGGGGTGCTGGGAAGCGTGGTGGACACGGGGACCTCACTCGGAGACTCAACTGCGGGGTGGTGGCGGCCACGGCGTTCCCCGGACCCCTCACGGCCGGCCGGCGGAACACCGATGGTTGCTCTGTGTTTCATCGTGGACCGCACCAAGTGGACCGCAAAAGGGCCAATCGCTCCTCAGTGGCCTGCCACGCCCTCGACGGTCAGGACGAGCGGCGGCTCGTCGTCCATCTCGAAGGTCACCGGCCGCGGGGCGTGCCCGGCGAGCCGGAACCAGCGCACCTTGCGGTGCGAGCGCAGCGCCCTGGCCGCGCGGACGGCGTCGTTGTGGAAGCGCCGTGCCATCGGCACCCGGCGTACGGCCTGGGTCAGCTCGTGGGTGGCCGCGTCGCCGCCGGGGGCGGCCCGTACGGCGTCGACCGCGTCGGCCTCGGCGAATACGGCGCGCAGCGCCTGGCTCAGTTCGCTCTCGGCCACCTCACGCTGCTCGTCCTGCGCCTGCCGGGCGGAGTGCGCGGCCTCGTAGAGAACGATGCTCGCCGCCGGGTCCAGCACCCCCGCGGTGGCCAGCTCCTGCGCCACGGAGGCCCGGCGCAGCAGCTGCGCGTCCAGCGCGGCCCGGGCGGCGTCGATGCGGGCGTGCAGGCGGTCCAGCCGCCCCGCGGTCCAGCTCAGGTAGAGGCCGACGGCGACCAGCGCCACGGCGACCCAGATGAAGGTGGTCACGGACCGCAAGGCTACCGGTGCGCCCGGTACGAGCCCCGGGCGCCGCCTGACTGGCGCGTAGCGCCGGGCACCGGGCAGCACGGGCAGCGGCGCGCGCCGGGCCGCCGTCGTGGGCCGACGCGCGTGCTGTGGCGGGCGGTGGTTTCCTCGCGGACGTGGACCGGACGGGAGAACGGCCGCGTCCGACGCGTCGCCCGAGACGAGGGCCGCTCCTATGGTGCGGCCGCCGAGCACGGTCAGCGGTTTCCGGGGCAGCACGCCGGTGGCCCAGTGCCGCGCGGGGGTGGCGGGCGCACAGGTTGCTCGGCGGTTCGTGCCGCGGCGCCGCCGCCTATGTGACGGTCCTGGCGGCCAGGTGCCGCTCAGGCGTGGTGGCGGAGCCTTGTGGGGTGCCCGGGTCCGCTCGCGAGCCTCCGCCCGGACATCAGGCCACCGGAACGTCGCACGTGCACCTGCCGCGCTTAAGGGCACCCGGGGCGCCGCGGCACCGCCACCGGCCACTGCCGCCGGCCGCCGGACCCGTACACCGGCCGCACCGGACCACCGCGTCAGGCGCGCACCGGTGTGACCACGCACCGCGGGCCTACCGCCGGGCGACCGGTGTGCGCCCGCCACACCCCTCAGGCGCCCGACCGCGGAGCCCGACCGGCAAGCCGGACCAGCAGGTCCGCCGCCCGAGGACCGACCACGGACACGAACGCCGAGCACCAGGGCACCCGCCACGCGCTGGGCCACCGCGGCGTCAGGCGCGCACAGGTGTGACCACGAACCGCCGGGCGACCAGTGCGCCCGCCACACCGCTCAGGCGCCCCAGCCCCGCGCCGACGGGGACCGCCGCCACACCCGCCGAGGGGGGCGTCAGTCGCGGGCGAAGCCGAAGCGGGCGCGCAGGCCGACGCGTCCGTCTGCGGCGACGGAGGCGGCGCCGGCCGTGACCGTCTCGTACACCGCGAGGATGTCGGCGGCCACGACCGACCAGTCGAAGCGCCGCACGTGCCGGGAGCCCAGCTCGCGCAGTTGCGCGCGGCGCTCGGCGTAGCCCAGCAGGCGCACGGCGGAGGCCGCCAGCGCGTCCGGGTCCTCGTTGGGGAAGAGTTCGCCGGCCGCGCCCCCGTCCAGCACCTGGCGGAAGGCGTCCAGGTCGCTGGCGAGCACCGGCGCGCCGGCCGACATGGCCTCGACGAGGATGATCCCGAAACTCTCGCCGCCGGTGTTGGGCGCCACGTACAGGTCGACGCTGCGCAGCAGACGCGCCTTGTCCTCGTCGCTGACCATGCCGAGGAACTCGACCCGGTCGCGCATCTGCGCCGGCAGGTCCTCGACGGCCTCGGCCTCGTCGCCGCGCCCGGCGACCAGCAGCCGGGTACGCGGCCGCTCGGCGAGGATCTTCGGCAGGGCCCTCATCAGCACGGGCAGGCCCTTGCGGGGCTCGTCGATCCGCCCGATGAAGCCGATGGTCCGCTCCCCCTCCGCACCGGGATCGCCGCCGCCCTGCCACTCCGTCTTCGGCTCGGCGTCGGCGAAGAAGCCCACGTCGACGCCGTTCGGGATGACGACGGCGTCGCCGCCGAGGTGCTCGACGAGGGTGCGCCGGGCGTACTCGCTGACCGCGATCCGGGCGCTGATCTTCTCCAGCGCCGCCTGCAGGATCGGGTACGCGGCGATCATCGCGCGGGAGCGGGGGTTGGAGGTGTGGAAGGTGGCCACGATCGGCCCCTGCGCCGCCCAGCAGGTCAGCAGCCCGAGGGAGGGCGAGGAGGGCTCGTGGACGTGGATGACGTCGAAGGCGCCCTCGTGGAGCCAGCGGCGCACCCGCGCGGCCGACAGGAAGCCGAAGTTGAGCCGCGCGACCGAGCCGTTGTACGGCACGGGGACGGCGCGTCCGGAGGAGACGACGTACGGCGGCAGCGGGGTGTCGTCGTCGGCGGGCGCCAGGACGGAGACCTCGTGGCCGAGCGCGATGAGGTGCTCGGCGAGGTCGCGGATGTGGAACTGGACGCCGCCGGGGACGTCCCACGAGTACGGGCTGACGATCCCGATCCTCAAGGCTTCTCCGTTCCGGAGCGGTCGGTGGGGTCGCCGGACACCGGGGAGGCCGCTGTGCCCCGGCCCCCGGGTTGCCCGGCCGGGGCGTCCGCCCGCGGTTCGAGGTCGGCGAGCCACAGCCGCTGCAGCATGTGCCAGTCCTCGGGGTGCTCGGCGATGCCGGCGGCGAAGACGTCCGCCAGGCGCTGCGTCATGGCGGCGGTCCGCTCCGTCCGCGTGCCGCCCTCGGGCACCTCGATCGGGGCGTGCACCTGGCCCTGGAGGTTGGGCGAGTCGTCGTACCACAGGGTGACCGGCAGCAGCAGCGCGCCGGTCTGCTGCGCGAGGAGGGCGGGTCCCGCGGGCATGCGGGTGGCCTCGCCGAAGAAGTCCACCTCGACGCCGGAGGACGACAGGTCGCGGTCGGCGACCAGGCACACCAGGCCGCCGCCGCGCAGCCGCCGGGCCAGCGCGCCGAAGGCGGCGCCGCCGGTGTGCGGCAGCACCTCCATGCCCAGGCCCTCGCGGTAGGCCACGAAGCGGTCGTACAGGGTCTCGGGCTTCAGCCGCTCGGCGACGGTGGCGAAGGGCACCCCGAGGCTGGTGGTCACCCAGGCGCCGGCGAGGTCCCAGTTGGCCATGTGCGGCAGGGCGAGGACGACACCGCGGCCGGAGGCCAGGCCCTCCTCGAGGTGGTGCAGGTCCTTGCAGTCGAACGAGGTGCGGATGCGTTCCTCGCTCCAGGCCGGCAGCCGGAAGGACTCCATCCAGTAGCGCAGGTAGGAGCGCATGCCGGCCTTCGACAGCTCGCGCAGCCGCGTCCCGTCGGCGTCGGGTACGACCCTGGCCAGGTTGGACTCCAGGCGCTGCACGCCCTTGCCGCGGCGGTTCCAGGCGAGGTCGGCGACGGAGCGGCCGAGCCGTGCCGCGGCGGGCTCCGGCAGCCGCTTGACCGCTCCCCAGCCCAGTCCGTACAGCGTGTCGGTCAGCCGGTCCTTCACGCCCTGCCACTCCCTTCGTGCGCCGCCGCGTCGGCCTCGAGGGCCTCGCGGCGCACGGTGATCACCCGCTGCACCAGCGTCACCAGGCTGCCGACGGCCACGATCCACAGGGCGATCGGCAGCAGCCACTGGATGCCGGGCACCCCGAACTTGTGGAGCCCGGCGAAACCGCAGGCCACCAGTGAGATCACCAGTCGCTCGGCCCGCTCGACCAGGCCGTTGACGGCCACCGGCAGTCCGATGCTCTCACCGCGGGCCTTGGTGTACGAGACCACCTGGCCGCTGGCGAGGCAGAAGATCGTCACCGCGCACAGCACGAGGTCGTCGCCGCCCCCGGCGTACCACAGCGCCAGCCCGCCGAAGATCGCCGCGTCGGCGACCCGGTCCAGGGTGGAGTCGAGGAAGGCGCCCCAGCGGCTGGAGACGCCGGCCTGGCGGGCCATGTTGCCGTCGACCAGGTCGGAGAAGACGAAGAGGGTGATGACGACCGTGCCCCAGAAGAACTCGCCCCTGGGGTAGAAGACCAGCGCTCCCGCGACCACGCCTCCCGTGCCGATCAGCGTGACCGTGTCGGGGCTGACGCCCCGGCGCAGCAGGAACGCGGCGAACGGTGTGAGGACACGCGTGAAGAAAGCACGCGCGTACTTGTTCAGCATGGCCTTCCCGGAGGGGTTCGGTGGGTGCCCCGGCGCGGCCCCGTCGGCCGCCCGGCTGGCCCATCGTAGCCAGGAGCGTTCCGGCGCAGCTCCGTGGCTCCCGTCCTACCGCGGCACGTACGACGTATGGACGCACCGTGACGGTCGTGGGAAGGTCGAATTACCGCGGGCGTCACATGCAGACCGCCCCTGGCGGGTGGTCTCCCGTGGCGCCAGTCCCCATGCCGTGACGGACCGGGAGGCGAGGCACATGGGCGACAGGAGAGATGCAGGTCCGGGAGCCGCCGGAAGGGCATTGGCGGCCGGCCGGCCCGAGGACGTGCGCAACGTGGTGCTGGTCGGCCACAGTGGCTCCGGGAAGACGACGCTGGTCGAGGCGCTCGCCCTGGCGACCGGGGCGGTGAACCGCGCCGGGCACGTGGCCGACGGCGGGACCGTCTCCGACCACGACGAGATCGAGCACCGTCAGCAACGCTCGGTACAGCTCTCGCTGGTACCGGTGGAGTGGGACGGGATCAAGGTCAACCTGCTGGACACCCCCGGGTACGCCGACTTCGTGGGGGAGCTCAGGGCCGGTCTGCGGGCCGCGGACGCGGCCCTCTTCGTCGTCTCGGCGGCGGACGGCGTCGACGGCGCGACCCGGATGGTCTGGGAGGAGTGCGCGGCGGTCGGCATGCCGCGCGCGGTCGTCGTCACGCACCTGGAGGCGGCCCGGGCCGACTTCGACGAGATGACCGAGACCTGCCGCGAGGCCTTCGGCGGCGACTCCCCCGACACGGTGCTGCCGCTGTACCTCCCGCTGCACGGCGAGGAGAGCGCGGACGGCCACGCACCCGTGACCGGGCTCATCGGCCTGCTGTCGCAGCGGGTCTACGACTACTCCTCCGGCAAGCGTGAGGAGCGCCCGCCGGACGAGGGGCAGCTGCCGGAGCTGGACGACGCGCGCGCCCGGCTCATCGAGGGGATCATCGCCGAGAGCGAGGACGAGACCCTCATGGACCGCTATCTGAGCGGCGAGGAACTCGACCTCAAGACGCTGGTCCAGGACCTGGAGCGGGCCGTCGCACGCGGCTCCTTCCACCCGGTGCTGGCCGCCGCGCCGGCCGCCGAGGGCTGCCGGCAGGGCATCGGTACCGTGGAGCTGCTGGAACTGATCACCGGCGGCTTCCCCACACCGCTGGAACGCGAGGTCCCGCAGGTCACCACCCCCCAGGGCACCTCGCACGCACAGCTCACCTGCGACCCGGACGGGCCGCTGGCCGCCGAGGTCGTGAAGACCTCCTCCGACCCGTACGTGGGGCGGATCAGCCTCGTACGGGTCTTCTCCGGCACCCTGCGCCCCGACGAGACGGTCCACGTCTCGGGCCACGGCCTGGAGGACCGCGGCCACGAGGACCACGACGTCGACGAGCGCGTCGGCGCCCTGTCCTCGCCGTTCGGCAAGCAGCAGCGGACGGTGCCGCACTGCGTCGCGGGCGACCTGGCCTGCGTCGCCAAGCTGACCCGTGCGGAGACCGGCGACACCCTCTCCGCCAAGGACGACCCGCTGCTCATGGAGCCCTGGCTGATGCCGGACCCCCTGCTGCCGGTCGCGATCCAGGCGCACAGCAAGGCCGACGAGGACAAGCTGTCCGTCGGCCTGTCCCGGCTCGTCGCCGAGGACCCCACGATGCGGCTGGAGCAGAACCCCGACACCCGGCAGGTCGTGCTGTGGTGCCTGGGCGAGGCCCACATGGACGTGGCGCTGGAGCGGCTGCGCACGCGCTACGGCGTGCAGGTCGACGCCGTGCCGCACAAGGTGGCGCTGCGTGAGACCTTCGGCGAGAAGTCGACGGCGCGCGGACGGCACGTCAAACAGTCGGGCGGGCACGGCCAGTACGCCATCTGCGACATCGAGGTCGAGCCGCTGCCGGTGGGCTCCGGCATCGAGTTCGTCGACAAGGTCGTCGGCGGCGCGGTACCGCGGCAGTTCATCCCCTCGGTGGAGAAGGGCGTGCGCACCCAGGCCGCCAGGGGCGTGGCCCTCGGCTTCCCGGTCGAGGACATCCGCATCACCCTGGTCGACGGCAAGGCGCACTCGGTGGACTCCTCCGACGCCGCCTTCCAGACGGCGGGCGCGCTCGCCCTGCGCGAGGCGGCCACGCAGTGCCGCATCCACCTGCTGGAACCGGTCAGCGAGATCCGGGTGATGGTGCCGGACGAGTACGTCGGCCCGGTCATGAGCGACCTGTCCGGGCGCCGCGGCCGGGTGCTTGGCACCGAACCGGTCGGCCTGGGACGCACATTGGTGCGGGCCGAGGTACCGGAGATCGAGATCGGGCGCTACGCGGTCGACCTGCGGTCGCTGTCGCACGGCACCGGACGGTACGGCCGCAGCTACGCCCGGCACGAGCCGATGCCGCCGCAGCTGGCGCAGAAGCTGAGGGAGCAGCACGCGCAGGAGTCCGGCAAGTAACCCCCGCACGGGGGAGGTTGACGGCCCGGCGGACGATCTTCTTCCGCCGGGCCGATGACGCACGTCACACGCCCCGTATACGCTGGGTGGGCGGCGTCGCAGGTGTGCCGGTGCCGCGGCCGGGGAAAGGGCCGGGCGGGTTCACTTCCGCGCGGGCGGGGACCAGAAGGGGGCGGCAGTGACCGACGGTTTCGACTTCCTGAGCCCGGGCGCGCAGATACCGCTGAGCGGTGTCGACGGCCAGACGGGGGCCACCCAGGCGCTCGCGTCGGCCGCGTACCGCGACAGCCCCCTGGAGGCCCTCTCGGCGGCCGACGAGGGCATGTCGTCGGTCAAGGAGCCGAAGGTCAAGCTGCTGCGGGCGAACCTGGGCGAGGCCTTCGCCCGCGCCGTGCAGAACCGGATGCTCGGCGCCAAACGCAACGAGCTGGTGCAGTCCTTCGGCGCGGAGCCGCAGACCGTCGTCGAGCACTGCCTGGCCGCCAACCGGATCCGCCAGGAGCGCGACAACAAGCTGACGGCGGTCATGGCCGTGTTCGGCCTGCTCTTCCTGCCCGGCATGCTGATCTGGCTGGGCGCCTTCCAACTCCGCGCCGTCGTGCGGAAGTCCGAGGGCTCCCGGGCCGGGCTGCTCGGCTCGGTGGTGCTCGTCGTGGTCGGCTTCTTCGCCGTCCTGTTCGTCCTCAACCCGCCGCTGACCGGCTTCTGGTCGCAGTACCTGCGGGTGATGATGGTGGCGCCGGTGCTCGGCTGGTTCTGGGCGAAGCGGATCTGCGAGCAGACCGCCAAGGACCTGCGCGACCGCTGGGCGGGACTGGTCTCCGGCAGCGGCGTGGGCGCCAAGATCCCCGAGGCCGTGCCGCGCAACCCCAACCAGACCAAGGCCGAGACCCTGCGCCAGAACCTCGCCAAGCTCTCCGCCGAGCAGCGGAGCAACGTGGTGTTCTACGCCGGACCCAAGGGCGTGCTCGGCATGGGGGCCCGCTGGGGCGCCTGGCGCATGGCCGAGGAACTCACCCCGCGCGAGGGCCTGAGCGAGATCCACCCGTTCCGCAGCTGGGACGTGATCAAGGCGATCCACGGCCGGCTGCGCGACCTGCAGCGCGGCCCGCTGCACACCGGCGGCTTCCCCAAGCCCTTGGTGCAGCACTGGGTCGTCTCCCACGTCGGCGCGGGCGCCAAGAAGATCACCCGGCCCACCGGCTCGAACGTCGACGGCTACACCGTACGGGACTTCGAGATCCAGCGGATCTGCAACGAGCAGCAGTTCGACAAGGGCGACCGGCACTACCTGGGCGTGCAGTTCGTGGTCTGGGACGGCCAGCTGGTGATCACCATGATGGTCACCGTGACCGTGCTGGCGAGCACCCTGCGCGTCGAGGTGACCGGGCACGTCCTCGGGCCCGTGCACGGCCTGTTCACCACGGCTCCGGAGGCCAAGGAGAAGGAGGTGGCGCACCCCTACAAGTTCTGGGAGACCAGGAAGGTGCAGCTGCCCCTCGTGGCGAGCGACGAGGTCGTCCGGCTGGCCGCCCGCGCCCCCCTGACCCGCTTCCCCACGATCCTCGACCACCTCGGCGGCAAGATCGCCCTGCCCGAGCCCTTCGGGCTGCGGCACAGCTGGGCGTCGGCGCCCTGGACGAACCGCTTCATGGCCGACGACGCGCTGCGTGCCGCCACCCCGGTGCTGCGCGCGGTGCACTCCGCGGCCATCACCGTCATGCGGGAGAACGGGGTGGACGTCGAGAGGTTCGACAACCGCTCGTCCATCCTGAGCAACATGGTGCAGGACGCCTCGCCCAGCGAGGCCGACGTCTACTGACGCGCTCCGCCGCGGGCCGGCCCGGTCAGCCGGCCGGCCAGGCGTCGGCGAGCATCTTGCGGGTGTCGGCGAGGAGCTGCGGCAGCACCTTGGTGTGGCCGACCACCGGCATGAAGTTGGTGTCCCCGCCCCAGCGCGGCACCACGTGCTGGTGCAGGTGCGCGGCGATCCCGGCACCGGCCACGGTGCCCTGGTTCATGCCGATGTTGAAGCCGTGCGCGCCCGAGGCCGAGCGCAGCGCGACCATGGCGCGCTTGGTGAACTCGGCGAGCTCGGTGGTCTCCGGCCCGTCGAGGTCGGTGTAGTCCGCGACGTGGCGGTAGGGCACCACCATCAGGTGGCCGCCGTTGTACGGGTAGAGGTTGAGGACCGCGTACACGGCGTCGCCGCGCGCGATGACCAGCCCGTCCTCGTCGCTCATCTCCGGAATCACGCAGAAGGGGCAGCCGTCCCCGGCCCCGGGGCCGGTCGGCTTGTTCTCGCCCTGGATGTACGCCATGCGGTGCGGCGTCCACAGGCGCTGGAACGCGTCCTGCGTCCCCACTCCGTTCTGCAGTTCCGGCTCACTCGTCATGCCTTGCAGCATATGGCGTCGTCGCGGCCCTGCGTGTCGCCGGGGGCACACCCGGCCGCGGGGCACGATGCTGGCCCCATGCCCATGGATGAGGAGCGGCGGCTGCGGGAGTGGGAACGCCGGGGCAGCGTGCCCCTGTCCGTCGCGTCCCTGGTGTTCCTCGTCACGTACGCGGTGCGCGTGCTCGCCCCGGACCTGCCCCCCGGCTGGTCGGACCTGCTGCTGCTGATCACCGTCGTGACCTGGGGGTTCTTCGTCCTGGACTACATGGTGCGGGTGGCCGTCGCACCGCACCGGTGGAGTTGGGTCCGCCGGCACTGGCTCGACCTGGTCGTGGTCGTCCTGCCGCTGCTGCGCCCGCTGCGCCTGCTGCAGATCTACGGGAGGGTCCAGGACCGTCACATGCAGCCGCGGATCTCCCTGGAGGCCCGGGTGATGTCCTACGCGGGGCTGAGCGCGCTGCTCCTCGGCTTCGCGGCGAGCCTGCAGGTCTACGCGGACGAGCACGACGCCCCCGGCGGGCAGATCCGCACCTACGGCGCGGCGGTGTGGTGGCTGTGCTCCACGATCACCACCACCGGCTACGGCGACGTGGTGCCGGTGACGGTGCGCGGGCGGGTCATCGCGGTGGGCGTGATGTTCCTGGGCGTCGTCCTGATCGGCGCGGTCGTCGGCTCGTTCTCGGCCTGGCTCACCAAGAGCTTCCGCCGCGCCGACGAGCGGCCGGACGCGGACGGGCCCCCGGAGGGCTGACCTCCGGGGGCCCGTCGCCGTGCGTCGTGGCGGCGGCTCAGACCTGGACGCGGTCCGCGACGGCCTTGGCGATCTCGGCGATCGCCTCCTCGCGCGGGATGCCGTTCTTCTGCGAGCCGTCCCGGTAGCGGAAGGAGACCGAGCCGGCCGCCATGTCCTCGTCGCCGACGATGACCATGAACGGCACCTTGCTCCGCTGCGCGTTGCGGATCTTCTTCTGCATCCGGTCGGCGGAGGCGTCCACCTCGACCCGAAGGCCCTTCTTCCTCGCCTCGGCGGCGAAGTCCTGCAGGTAGGACACGTGCGCGTCGCCGATCGGGATGCCGACCGCCTGGACGGGGGCCAGCCACGCCGGGAAGGCGCCCGCGTAGTGCTCCAGCAGCACCGCGAAGAAGCGCTCGATGGAACCGAAGAGCGCACGGTGGATCATGACCGGGCGCTGCTTGGTGCCGTCGGCCGCCGTGTACTCCAGGTCGAAGCGCTCGGGCAGGTTGAAGTCGAGCTGCACGGTCGACATCTGCCAGGTGCGGCCGATGGCGTCCTTGGCCTGGACGGAGATCTTCGGGCCGTAGAACGCGGCGCCGCCCGGGTCGGGGACGAGCGGGAGGCCCTGCTTCTCGGCCACCTGCCGCAGCGTCTCGGTGGCCTCCTCCCAGATCTCGTCGGAGCCGACGAACTTCTCCGGGTCCTTGGTGGACAGCTCCAGGTAGAAGTCGGTCAGGCCGTAGTCGCGCAGCAGGTTGAGGACGAAGGTGAGCGTCTTGTCGAGCTCGTCCGCCATCTGCTCCTTGGTGCAGTAGATGTGCGCGTCGTCCTGGGTGAAGCCGCGGGCACGGGTGAGGCCGTGCACGACGCCCGACTTCTCGTACCGGTACACGGTGCCGAACTCGAACAGGCGCAGCGGCAGTTCACGGTACGAACGGCCGCGCGCGTCGAAGATCAGGTTGTGCATCGGGCAGTTCATGGGCTTGAGGTAGTAGTCCACGCCCTCGTCGAGCTGCATGGGCGGGTACATGCCGTCGGCGTACCAGTCCAGGTGGCCCGAGGTCTCGAAGAGCTTCCCCTTGGTGGCGTGCGGGGTGTAGACGAACTCGTAGCCCTCCTCCTCGTGCCGGCGGCGCGAGTAGTCCTCCATCACCCGGCGGACGATGCCGCCCTTGGGGTGGAAGACGGCCAGGCCCGAGCCGATCTGCTCCGGGATGGAGAACAGGTCGAGCTCCGCGCCGAGCTTGCGGTGGTCGCGCTTCTCGGCCTCGACGAGGAAGTCCAGGTACTCCTTCAGCTCGTCCCGGGACGGCCAGGCGGTGCCGTAGATGCGCTGCAGCTGCTTGTTCTTCTCGCTGCCGCGCCAGTAGGCGGCGGCCGAGCGCATCAGCTTGAACGCCGGGATGATCCGGGTGGTGGGCAGGTGGGGACCGCGGCAGAGGTCCTTCCAGCACAGCTCGCCGGTCTTGGCGTCCAGGTTGTCGTAGATGGTCAGCTCGCCGGCGCCGACCTCCGCGGAGGCGCCCTCGGCGGCCTCGGCGGCGGAACCCTTGAGGCCGATCAGCTCCAGCTTGTAGGGCTCGTCGGCGAGTTCCTCACGGGCCGCGTCGTCGCTGACGGCACGGCGGGAGAAGCGCTGGCCGCGCTTGACGATCTCCTGCATCTTCTTCTCGATGCGCTTGAGGTCGTCGGGGTGGAACGGCTTCTCGACGTCGAAGTCGTAGTAGAAGCCGTCCTTGATCGGCGGGCCGATGCCGAGCTTGGCCTCCGGGAAGAGCTCCTGCACGGCCTGGGCCATCACGTGCGCGGTGGAGTGGCGCAGGATGTTGAGGCCGTCCTCGCTGGCGATCCCGACGGGCTCGACCTCGTCGCCGTCGGCGACCTGGTACGCGAGGTCCTTGAGCTGGCCCCCGACGCGCGCGGCGACGACGGTGCGGTCGCCGTCGAAGAGCTCGGCCGCGGTCGTGCCCGTCGTGACCAGCCGCTCTTCCTGCTCCTCGGAATCGCGTTTGATGATCACACGGACGTCTGACACCGGTCTCTCCTGACGTATGTCCCACTGGGCCCGGCAGCGGAAAGCTGCACCGCTGAATCCTACCGAGCCGCGCGGGTGCCCCGCGAAGCGATGGCACCCGGCGGCGCGGCCGCCGTCCGTGGGCGCCCCGGTCAGCCGCCGAAGGAGTCCTCGAAGGTGTCGACGCCGCCGTGCAGTGCCTTCAGCAGCCGGTCGCGGTCGGCCTCGTCGACGTGGACGGGGGCCGGCGCGGACGGGTGGGTGAGGTGGCGGAACCCCGTCCGCCGCTCCAGCCGCCCGGAGAGCCGGACGGGCAGCCCCACCAGGTGTGCCTGGGCGGCGATGCGGTAGCCCTCCTCGGGCAGCCGGACGCGGATGTGGCGGACGTCGGCGCCGGCCAGGACGCGCAGCCGGATGGTGCCGCCCCCGGAGGGCCGCGGCCGCCGGAGCCGGCTGACGGTGCCGGTGACGCGTACGTCGACCGAGGGTTCCTCGCGCACGTAACGGTCACTGGCGGCCTCCAGCGCGGGGAGGTCGCCAGGGGAGAACTCGACCGGCTCCGGCACGGTCGCGAACCCCGCGGGCGGCCCGGCCGACGGTGACCAGGCGAGGGTGACCGCCACGCCCTCCGTGCCGCGCACCATCCGGATCAGGGAGTCGGCCAGTTCGTGGCAGACGCCGAGGCCGACGGCGGCGTCGAACGCCTCCATGCCGCCGGTCGTCCGCTGGTAGTCCACGGCGTCCCGGGTGGCCTGCAGGGCGCGCAGCAGCGTGGTCACGGTGGCCCGGCCGTCGGGGACCGGCGCGTACGCGGTGAGCTGGTGCCCCGGCGCGTCACCGACCAGCACCCGCTCCAGGAAGGCGTCGGCGTGCCCGGTGTGGCGCGCGCCGAAGTAGCCGAAGCGGTCGCGTTCGGCGCGGGCGGCGGACATCAGCATGGCGCGGGCGGCGGCCCGCAGTTGCTCCGCCGCCGTCCACGGCACGGCCGCGCCCGCGGCCGGCGGCGGCTCGCGGTGCCAGCGGACCTCGTCGCCCGGGACGGCGAGCGCGGTCAGCACCTCGCGCGCCGACGGCTCGCCGCAGCGGGCGAGGGCGTCCAGGGCCTCGCCCAGCAGCTCGGCGTGGTCGGCGTAGCGGGCGCCCGAGGTGCGCCGTTCGGGCACCAGCAGGCTCGTACGGGCGGCGGATCCCCGCTCGCCGGGGGGCGGCGTCCAGCGTGTGTAGCGGCCCGGGGCGCCGCCGCGCCGTCGCCAGCCGTGGCGGACGAGCAGCGCGACGAGGACGCCGGGGTCGACGCGCTCGGGGTCGGGCGGGACGAGTGCGTCGTCGGCCGTCCGGCTCATCAGGGCCTCCCTCCCGCCCCGACCCGCGTCATGATCTCGCACAGGGCCCGGTCGTCGAAGATCCGCGCGGTGGGTATCCGCACGGTGGTCTTGCGCCGGCCGGTCACCGCCTGGCCGGCCAGGTTCGTCCAGTAACAGCAGTGCCGCAGTTCCAGCCGGTCGTGGCCGGCGCGCAGCCACTCCTCCTGGGTGCGCGGCACGAGCATCACCACGAGGATCTTGTGCACCGAGACCGGGTTCCGGGCCAGCTTCACCAGGTGCTCGTTCTCGAGCGTGAAGGCGAAGGTCGGTCCGGGGGGCCGCGGGGCCACCTGGTAGGTGCACTTGAGCTGCACCTTGATCGTTACCTCGTCGTCGACGTCGTGACCGTGCGAACTGTGGCTTATGTGCCAGTCGATGCCGTTGTCCGGGAAGGGCTGGGCGAGCGAGCAGCCGGCGGCTGCCGCCACCGCGTGCAGGTATCCCACCTGGAGGGTTTCCATGCAGCTGGTGGTGGCGAGTCCGCCGCGCAGCGGTGCGTTCCGCTCGGACAGCAGCCCACCCGGGCCGGGCTGCTCGAGCGCCATCGCTCTCCGTGCCTTTCCGGGCCCGGGAATCCTGGTGATCCCCGTTGACTTCTTCATCCCCACCAGCGACAAGTCGCAAACCGTTGCGGTTCGGTGACGTGCGGTCACGGGTACGTACCGTGAGGGGGGCCGCCGGCCGCCCACATCCTGCGATCCGCACGGGAGGTGCGCCATGCCGCACTGGTACGACGGCCCGCTGGCCGCCTTCGACACGGAGACCACGGGGGTCGACGTGGAGCACGACCGGGTCGTCTCGGCCGCGTTGGTGGTCGAGGACGCCCCCGGCACACCGGCCAGGACGACCCGCTGGCTGGTGGACCCGGGGGTCCCGGTGCCCGAAGGGGCCCGCGCGGTGCACGGGCTGGACGACGACTACCTGCGGGCCAACGGACGCCGTCCCGGCCCGGTGGTGGAGGAACTGGCACGCGCGCTGGCCGACCAGGCCGCGGCCGGCGTGCCGCTGGTGGTGATGAACGCGCCCTTCGACCTGACGCTGCTCGACCGGGAGTTGAGGCGCCACCGCGGCATGGCGCTCGACGCCTACCTGGTCCGCGGCCCGCTGCGCGTCCTCGACCCCCGGGTCCTGGACAAGCACCTCGACCGCTACCGCAAGGGCCGCCGCACCCTGACCGACCTGTGCGCCCACTACGGCGTGACGCTCACCGACGCCCACGACGCCGCCGCGGACGCCCTCGCGGCGCTCGCCCTCGTACGGGTGCTGGGGCACCGCTTCTCCGCGCGGATAGGCGAGGTGCCACCCGCCGAACTGCACGCCCGGCAGGCCCTCTGGCACGCGGGCCAGGCCCGGGGGCTGCAGGCGTGGTTCGCCCGCAGCGGCACCGACGACCGGGTCGACCCGGCCTGGCCGCTGCGGCCGTCGCCGGTACGGGCCCCGCAGGAACCGGCGGCCTAGGCCTGGCCCAGCCGCGCACGACGAAGGGGCCGGTCCTGACGGACCGGCCCCTTCGTGAGGGTGGGCGATACTGGGATCGAACCAGTGACCCCTTCGGTGTGAACGAAGTGCTCTCCCGCTGAGCTAATCGCCCGGGACGACTGAACAATACAGGGCGCGGGCGGCTGCGTTCAAACGGCTTGCCCGCCGGGTGCGCCCTCCGCGCGCAGCCGAGCGGCCAGGCCGCGCCGGCCCTGCCGCATCATCAGGGCGTGGTTGGCCCGGAACAACGGCCGGCACGGCACGGCCAGCCGCCGCATCAGCGGCTTGTTGACGACCACGTCCTCCTCGAAGAGGAGCCGGGTGCCGCCGCCCGCGCCGTCCGTGCCGACCGTCCAGCGCACCCACCCCTCCAGGTCCCCGTACATCGCCACCTCCAGGACCCGGGCCCGCGGGTCGCGGCGGGTCTGGTGCGCGGTGACGAACAGGTCGTACGGCAGGACCGAGCGGAAGCGCAGGGTGCCGGCGGTCTCGCCGGTCTGCCGCACCTCGCGGACCTGCGGCCACCAGGCCGGGTACTCGTGCGGGCGCTCCAGGAGGCCGTACACGGCCTCGGGCGGGGCGGCGATCCGCCACAGACTGCGGAAGCGGTAACGGCTCCAGTCCATGAGGCCAGTGTGCGTACTCAGCG
The DNA here is from genome assembly GCF_055635295.1 of Streptomyces sp. NPDC111520. Lineage (NCBI taxonomy): Bacteria > Bacillati > Actinomycetota > Actinomycetes > Kitasatosporales > Streptomycetaceae > Streptomyces > Streptomyces sp. NPDC111520. Next base: position 109,336 of record NZ_JBVKBW010000008.1, read on the forward strand.
GGGATCTGAGTACCAGCGCGCATGCCCGGTCATGTGCGCCGCGCCACACTCCGAGCCATGGAGACGATGCCCCCGCCGCACGACCGCTGCCCCGCGTGCGGCGCCTACCTGCCCGCGACCGCACCGCCCGCCTGCCCGCGCTGCGCGCTGCCCCTGACCGGGCCGGTCGCGGAGGAACTGCGCGAGACCGACCGCGCGCTCCTGCGGCTGGACGCCGAACGCGGCCGTCTCCTTTTGCGGCGCGGGCAGTTGCTGGCGCGGCTGCGGCCGCCGTACCTCCCGGCGCCGTGGGGCGCGGGGGCGGGGGCGGGGACGCCGTGGGGTGCGCCGGCGCGGCGCGAGACCTCGCCGCGCGCGGTGCAGAACCTGCTGCTCGCCCTCGGGGGCGTGCTGCTGGCGGTCGCCGCGGTCGCGTTCACCGTCATCAGCTGGGGCCGGCTCGGCATCGGCGGCCGCGCCGCCGTCCTGGGCGCCCTGACGCTCGCGGCGACGGGCGTCCCCGCGCTGCTGCTGCGCCGCGCCATGACGGCGACGGCCGAGGTGGTCGCCTGCCTCGGCCTCGTCCTGCTGCTGCTCGACGCGTACGCGCTGCACCGCGTGGCCTTCGACGGCGCCGACGCACTGCGCTACACGGCGGTGTCGCTGGCCGTCGTCGGCGCGCTCTGGGCCGGGTACGGGAAGGCGCTCGGGCGGCTCGTGCTGCCGGTGCCCCTCGCCGTGACGACAGGTCAACTCCCCCTGGTGCTATGGGCGTCGGCGACGGGGTCGGCGTACGGGATCGCCGCGGCCCTGCTCGTCACGGCCGCGCTGGACGCGGCCGGCGCCCTCCTGGCCGGCGGGCGCGGCACGCGGATCACCGCCGCCGTCGCCGGCACGGCCGCCGGTACGGCCGGACTGCTCACCGCGGGCGGGCTCTCCGTCTCCGCAGGCGACGGCGGCGCGGCACTGCGGGCCGGCGCGCTGCTGCTGGGCGCCGCGGCGGTGGCGCTCGCCGTCGCCCTGCGCCCGGCCGTGCCCACCGCCGTCTGCGGGATACTGTCCGGGGTCGCGGCGCTCTCGGTCGTCGGCGCGGCCGGCGGGGTCGTGCGGACCGCCGTGACCGCCGACTGGATCGTGCCGGGGTACCTGCTGTGCGCGGCGGTCGTCCTGGGCGTCGCCGCCTTCGCCGTCCCGGCCCGGCTCCGCCCGGTGGCCGCGGGTCTCGCCGCCGGTGCCGCCGCGGTGCACGCCCTGGCGCTGCTGTGGGCGCTGCCCCCGCTGACCGTGGGCGTGCTGACCCCGGACGCGTGGGAGGGGCCGTACAGCGCCGTCGCGGTGACCGGCCTGCTCGCCGCCGAACTGGCCGCGGCGGCACGGCTGCACCGCGGCACCCCGTACGCCCCGCTCGCCGCCTCCGGCGCCCTGGTTTCGGCCGCGGTCGCCGTGTGCGCGCCCGCGCCGTTGCCCGTACGCCTCGTCGTCGTGGCCGCGCTGCTCGCCCTGTCGGCGCGGGCGCTCACCTGGACCGCCCTGGCCGGCGCCTGCGGGCTCGCCGCGACAGCCGTCGCCTGGGCCCACCCGGAGCGCACGACGACCCTCACGGTCCTCGCCGTACTGCTGCTCTGCTTCGGCGCGCTGTACGCCGTGGCGTCGAGCACCCGGGTGGTGACCGCGCCGGCCGTGGTCGCCTGCGCGGCGGGCCTCGCCTGGACCGGACTGCCCGTCCACGCAGCCGCGTTCACCCTCCTCGCGGTCGCCGCGGCCGCCCAGGCCGCCGCCCTTCGCGCCCCCGGCCGCCCCTTCGAGCACCCCGGCCACGCCGCCGCCCTCCTGGGGATCGCCCTCACCGCCGACGACCCCGGGACCCTCGCCCTGTCCCTCGCCCTCGCGGGCGTCCTCACCGCGGCCGTCGCCGCGCTGCGGGCCGACCGGCGCCGGCTCGGGTACGTCGCGACCTGCCTGATGATCGCGGCCAGTTGGGTGCGGCTCGCCGCGTCCGACGTCGGGGCCCCGGAGGCGTACACGCTGCCCGTCACCGCCGCCGCCCTGGCCGTCGGCTTCCTGCGGCGGCGCCGCGACCCCGCGTCCTCGTCCTGGACCGCCTACGCCCCGGGCCTCGCGGCGACCCTCCTCCCGAGTCTCGCCGCCGCCTGGGGCGACCCCGGCTGGGTCCGCCCCCTCGCCCTGGGCGCGGCCTCCCTCGCCGTCCTGTTCCTCGGCGCACGGCACCGGCTGGCGGCGCCGCTCCTGCTGGGGGCGGGCGTGCTCGCGCTCGACGCGCTGCACGAACTGGCGCCCTACGTCGCCCAGGCCCTCGGCACGGTCCCCCGCTGGGTGCCGCTCGCCCTGGCCGGCGTCCTCCTGCTGGCGGTCGGCGCGACGTACGAACGGCGTCTGCGCGACGTACGCCGCGTCCGCGACGCGCTGGGACGCCTGCGGTAGTCATCGCGCGAGGGGGCGTGGTCGCGTGCGTGACGCACTGGTACAACGGCCGCCGTGACCGGACACGCGCGCCCCAGGGAAGACACGCCCGCCTTCAAGGCCGTCCTCCTGGACTGGGTGGGAACGCTCATCGTCCCCAAGTGGGGCCCCGAACACGCCGCTCCCAAGGGCGGGTCGTGGATCGAAGGGGCGTTGCGGCGCCTCGCCCGGGACACCTCGCCGGCCGAGGTCGGCCGGATCAGCGCGGCACTCGCCGCGGCGATCGGGCGGCCGGAGGTGGCGCGGGCGATGACCGGCGCGGACGCGTCCGTGGCGGCGTACCGCGCCGGGTTCGCGCGATGGGCCTCGGCCGCGGGTGTCGACGAGCCCCTGAGGGACGCCCTGTACGACGAGCTCGCGCGGCCGGACGTCGGTCTGTTCGCGGCGGACGTGGAGCGGACGCTCGCGACCCTGAGGGCCGCCGGGGTGCGGGTGGCCGTGGTCAGCGACGTCCACTTCGACATCCGGCCCTGGTTCGTGGAGGCCGGCCTCGACGGCTGTGTCGACCGGTTCGTGCTGTCCTTCGAGCACGGTGTCTGCAAGCCCGATCCCGCCCTCTTCCGGTTGGCGTTGGACGGGATCGGGGCGGACCCGGGAGAGGCGCTGATGGTCGGGGACCGTTCCGCCTACGACGGTGCGGCGGTCGAGGCGGGCATCGCGACGCTGCTGCTCCCGCCCCTCGCCGAGGCCACCGAGGAGCGCCTGCACCTCGTGCTCGCGTCCTGCGGCCTGCGCCGGACCCGTTCGGAAACCGCAGGGGTCCGCTGAAATCGTTCGCGGTCCGGCACAAAGGGAGCGCAAAGCTCCAGAAGATGCGGAGGCGCGCGGCCTCGTCCCAATTCCGGGGGAGATTGCGCATGAATTGCGCCACGGGAAAGAGGAAGAACGCGTCGGCGGTGACGAATTCCCGCTGCGGCGACGGAACGTAACGGCCGGTCAGGTCGCGGGCCGCTCCCCGGCGCCGGCCTCGGGCCCGCGGCTCCGGCGCGGCCCGAGCGGAGGCCGCGGAAGGCCGGTCCGCGCACACGACGCCGCCGCTTCCCCGGCGGGACGGTCCGCGGCGGCCCGGGGCGTCGCCGAGTGCTCGCCGGCGCACACACGACGAGGGCCCGGAAGCCGTTGCCGGCTTCCGGGCCCTCGGTCGGGGTGGGCGATACTGGGATCGAACCAGTGACCCCTTCGGTGTGAACGAAGTGCTCTCCCGCTGAGCTAATCGCCCCGGTGCGGGGACAACATTACCGCATGTCAGCGGGTGCCCCCGACCACCTTCAGTGCAGGTCGGCCTTCCAGGGCATCACGAAGCCGAAGCGCCACACGTAGTACCCCAGCAGCACACCGATGATCACCAGCCCGATGACGGTCAGCGTCACGTTCCGCCGCCGCACCTTCGGGTCGAGCGCCTTCTGTGCCGCCTCCGTCACCTTCCGCTTCGTCCAGCGCAGGACCAGCTGGGCCCAGACGAACTCGGTCGCCCAGACCGCCATGCCGGCGAAGATCACCACCCAGCCGGGCCCCGGCAGCGGGAGCAGGACGACGCCCGCCCCGACGATCGCCAGACCCACCAGGAAGACCCCGACCTGCCAGCTCACGTGCAGTGCGCGGGAGCGCCGGATGAAACGCGGCGCCCTCGACCCCAGCGGGCGCTCGGAGCCCTCGGGCTCCGTGTCCCCGCCGTCCCCGTTGTCGACGGCCGCGGGATCCATGGCCACAGCCACCTCCCGCTCGTCACTCTCCGCAGTCATGTTCCCAAACTTACCCGAAGCCACCTCGTCACCGGAATGGCTCGCCGGGGAGGAAAAGAACTCGGCCGGACGAGGTACCGGAACCCTCACAAACCCGTCAGAGGGGTTTACAACGTCCCCGCAGGTGGCATGTCGATTTCGCCGACGTGCGAATCCCCGAGCGCACACTGAGCGAAAGGCCCTGGCGCTTATGAACACCACGGTCAGCTGCGAGCTGCACCTGCGCCTCGTTGTGTCGAGCGAATCGTCACTGCCCGTACCCGCGGGCTTGCGGTACGACACGGCCGATCCCTACGCCGTGCACGCCACCTTCCACACCGGTGCCGAGGAGACAGTCGAATGGGTGTTCGCCCGCGACCTGCTCGCCGAAGGTCTGCACCGGCCCACCGGCACCGGCGACGTCCGGGTCTGGCCGTCCCGCAGTCACGGCCAGGGCGTCGTGTGCATCGCCCTCAGCTCTCCGGAGGGGGAGGCGCTGCTCGAGGCCCCGGCGCGGGCCCTGGAGTCGTTCCTCAAGCGGACCGACGCCGCGGTGCCCCCCGGCACCGAACACCGCCATTTCGACCTGGACACCGAGCTCTCGCACATCCTCGCCGAGAGCTGAGTCCACCGACCGTCCGTCGCCGTACGCATCTCGGGGGTACGGCGCGGACCCGACCTGCCGGAGCCGTCGTCGGGGAGCAGCACGCTCCACGACGACGGCTCTCGCGCTACAGTCACCGGAACGCCCGACCCACCAGGCCAGGGAGAGAGCGATCCCGTGCTGATCAACCATGACACCAGGTGCGCACTCGACTGCGTGGTGGATCTCATCAACACCACTCCGGAGAGTGACGGGCGCGAGGGTCTGGCCGACCTCGCGGCGCTGCGCGCCTTCGTGGAGCGCAACGAGGTCAGCGAGGTGGGAACGCTCGACGAGGACGACCTCGTCGCGGTACGCGCCGTCCGGCAGCTCTTCGCCCAGGTCTTCTCCGCGCCCGGCACGCCCGAGGCCGCGGCACTGATCAACTCGCTCGTCGCCGAGGCCGGCACCACGCCCCGGCTGACCGACCACGACGGCTACGACTGGCACGTGCACTACTTCGCCCCGGGCGCCTCCCTCGCCGAGCACCTGGCCGCCGACTGCGGGATGGCCCTGGCCTTCCTCCTCGTGGCCGGGGAGCGGGAGCGGCTGCGCCGCTGCGACGCCCCGGACTGCCGGCGCGCCTTCGTCGACCTGTCACGGAACCGCTCGCGCCGCTACTGCGACAGCCGCACCTGCGGCAACCGGCTCCACGTCGCCGCGTACCGGGCGCGCCGCCGGGAGGCCGTCGCCGTGCCGGCTCAGAACGGCCAGAGGTCGTAGATCCCGCCCAGGGCGAGCAGACCGCCGATCACGGTCAGGAACAGCATCAGCGGCGGCTGGGAGAGCGCGAACAGGCAACCGCGGGGCTCGTCGTCGTCTGCTTCGGCTTCCATGGCCTTACGGTGTGCTGGGAGGGACGCGAACTCGCACAACCGTACGCCCCCGGACATGCCAAATCCCGCTCAGGGGGCGGTAGTTGAGGTCCGCCACGGCGATGATGACGCAACGTCGCCACCCCCTGCCACCAACACGCCGCTCAGATGCCCCTGCGCTTGAGGATCTCCTCGATCTCACCGAATTCGGCCAGGTCGGGATCGGTCTTCGCCGTCTTCGGGACCGGTTTCTTCCCGTGCGCCAGAGCGGGCGCCCCCGCCCCCGCACCGGCCCCCGCACCCGGCGTGACCGACCGGCCCGCCTTCGGCTCCGCGACGCCCTTGCGGCGCCCGGCGACCCGCGCGAGGACGTACAGCACCACCGACAGGGCGAGCACGCCGAAGCCCGCCCACACCGAGGGCTTGAACACCAGGTCCACGGCCCAGTCGGCGACGGCCCGGACGACGGTCCCGGCCAGCGAGACCAGGCCCGTCATGTACAGGCCGACGGGCAGCAGCGCCACCGCCGCGATCATCGTCGCCCTGCGGAACCTGCGCCGGTACGCGGTGAGCAGGGCGATCGCCAGGCCCGCCGCGGACAGCGCGACACACACGGTCGAGGTCAGCATGCGGAGCTCCTCCGAAAGGGTCTGCTCGCTCCATCGTGCACCCGTTCCCCGCCGGCGGGCCACGGCCCGGCGGCAACCTCAGGGTGATCTCCGGGACGGCTCCTCCCCCGGTGGGAGACTGACCCCATGAACGAAGCGACTCCCCGCACCGTCGTCCTCGAGTACTGGTGCGAACTCCAGTGCCCCGACTGCGCCACCGCGCTCACCGATCTGCACGCCCTGCGCGAGCGCTACGGCGACGCCCTGGAGATCCAGCTGCGGCACTTCCCCCTGGAGAAGCACAAGCACGCCTACGCCGCCGCCCAGGCCGCGGAGGAGGCCTTCGCCCAGGGCCGCGGCTGGGAGTACGCCGAGGCGGTCCTCGCCCGCACCGAGGACCTGGGCGAGCGGGGCGAGGCGCTGCTGGTCGAGATCGCGGCCGGGTTGGGGCTCGACGCGGAGGAGGTCGACACGGCGCTCGTCGACGGACGGCACCTCCTCGTCGTCGACGCCGACCACGCCGAGGGCAAGGCCATCGGCGTCACCGGCACCCCCACCTACGTCATCTCCGGCGAACGCCTCGACGGCGGCACGTCGCAGGAGGGCCTCCGCGCCCGCATCGAATCCCTCGCGGACGCCGCCCTGGGGCGCTGACCGTCCCGCGCGCCTCGTCCGGCCGCCGGAGGGCCGGAGGGGGTGCGGGCCTGTGCCGCATGACGTGGGGCAGCGCCGACCGCACCGGAGGGGGGTGGAGGATGCCCGCCCGAAGGCGCGGCGCACCCGCACGCGACAACGCGCCGCAGCCACACCCACCGCCGCTCAGAGCAGCGGCTTCGCCAGGTGCACCTCCGTCACCGCGTACCCCAGCGCCCCGTAGAGCGCCTGCGCCGCCTCGTTCCCGGCGAAGACGTTCAGCCCCAGCCACTCCAGGCCCGCGGCCACGCACTCCCGCTCGGCGGCGAGCATGAGGGTGCGCCCGTGGCCCCGGCGGCGGTGCGCCTCGGCGACGTGCACGTGGAGGACGAACCCCGTGTCCTCGTCCCTGCGCCCCACCCACAGGTCGCCGACCGCCTCCCCGGTCCCGCCGGCCTCCAGCACCCTCAGCACCGCGCCCGGCGTCGCGACTCCCTCGGGGAGGGCGGCCCGGTCGTCCGCGTCGGCCTTGGCGAGGGCCTCCGTCTGCGGCACACCGTGCCGCGTCCAGGACCGTACGTACTCGTCCCGCTTGCGGGCCGCCCACCCCGGGTACTCCGCCTCGGTCATGGGCCGCACGACACTGCCCTCCGGCAGCGCCGGCGGCGCGTCGGGCAGCGCCTTGAGCATGGTGCGGTTGCGGACGACGTAGCCGAGCACGCCCGCGAGCCGGAGCGCGGCCGTGTCCTGCGTCCGCACCGAGACCTCGATGCGGCGGCAGCCCCAGCCGCGCAGGACCTCCTCCGCGGCGAGCGCCGCGACCGTGCCGCGGCCGCGGCGTTGCTGTTCGTGGTCGACGCGCAACGCGACGATGCGCCCGGCGGCGGGCCCGAACCGGGCGTCGGTGGACAGGGTGGTCTCCCCCACCGGCCGCCCGTTGACGCAGACGTGGAAACGGCGGGCGCGTGCTCCGCCGCGCCAGCGCTGCTCGGGCTCGGCCGGGCGCAGGGTGGTGGTCATGGTGTGGAGTTCTACCGGGTCGCCGCGGTCACGTCACGGGTTCGGCCACGCGGGCCCACGCTCAGGGGTTGGGGTGCTCCGCCGAGCGCTCCGCGAAGACGCGCATGGCCTTGGCCGTGACCGGGCCGGGACGGGCCCCGGTGGCCAGTTCGCGGTCGTCGACCCGGTGGACGCCCTGGACGTCGCGCAGCGAGGAGGTCACGAAGATCTCCTCCGCCTCGGCGAGCACCTCGAACGGCAGGTCGGCCTCCTCGGCGCCGGCCCACTCCACGACCAGTTCGCGGGTGATCCCGGCGAGGCACCCGGAGGCGAGCGGCGGGGTGAGGAGCGTGCCGCCGAGCACGACGAAGACGTTGGAGCCGGTGCCCTCGCAGAGGCGTCCCTGCGTGTTGGCGAACAGCGCCTCGGAGGCGCCGTGCTGGTGGGCGCGGGCCAGCGCGACGACGTTCTCCCCGTACGAGGTGGTCTTCAGCCCGGCGAGCGCACCCTTCTCGTTGCGGGTCCAGGGGACGGTGACGACGGCCGTCGTGTCCGGGCGGACGGTCGCGGCGCCGAGGGCGACGACCAGGGTGGGGCCGGTGGTGCCGCGTTCGGAGCCGAGCGGCGAGGTGCCCCCGGTATAGGTGACGCGGAGCCGGCCGTGGGCCACCGGGTTCGCGGCGAGGACCGCCTCGCAGGCGTGCCGCACCTCGTCCAGGTCGGGCTCGGGCAGGCCGAGTCCGCGCGCGGAGCGGGCCAGCCGGCGCAGGTGCCGGTCCACCGCGAAGGCACTGCCCCCGGTGGCCTTGAGCGTCTCGAAGACGCCGTCCCCGACGGTCAGGCCGTGGTCCATGACGGACACGGACGCCTCGTCGGTCTCGCGCAGCGCGCCGTTGACCCAGATCGCGCCGGCGGTGGTCGTGCTCACGGTGTCACTCTGCCCCATGGTTCCGTTCGCCTTCGTTCGAGTCGTACGTACCCGACGCTACCGCCAGCAGCCGGGATGCCTTCAGTTCCGTCTCGCCCCACTCCCGCTCCGGGTCGGAGCCCCAGGTGATCCCGGCGCCCGTGCCGAAGCGCAGCACGGGGCCGCCGGGGGCGGCGCGGTCGATCCAGAAGGTGCGGATGCCCACGGCGAGCTCGCCGGTACCGCGGTCGGCGTCGACCCAGCCGATGCCGCCGCAGTAGGGACCGCGGGGGGCGGTCTCCAGTTCGGCGATGACGCGCAGGGCGCTGGACTTGGGCGCGCCGGTGACGGAGCCCGGCGGGAACGCCGCGTCCAGCAGCGCGGCCCACCCGACGCCCTCGCGCAGTTCGCCGCGCACCGTGGAGACGAGGTGGACGAGACCGGGGTGCTTCTCCACGACGCAGAGCTCGGGGACGGTCACGGTGCCGGTGGCGCAGACCTGCCCGAGGTCGTTGCGGACCAGGTCGACGATCATGACGTTCTCGGCGTGGTCCTTGGGCAGCAGGTCGGCCTCGGTGCGGCCGGTGCCCTTGATCGGACCGGACTCGACCACCTCGCCCCGGCGGCGCAGGAAGAGTTCGGGGGACGCGCTGGCCACCTCTATGCCGTGCGCGGGCAGCCGGACCGTCCCGGCGTGCGGGGCGGGGTTGCCGCGGGCGAGGACGGCGGAGAGGGCGTCGATGTCGGCGTCCGGGTCGGGCAGGGGCGCGGTGAGCACCCGGCAGAGGTTGGCCTGGTAGACCTCGCCCGCCGCGATGTACTCGCGGACCCGGCGCACTCCGGCGGTGTACCCGGCGCGGTCCAGCGAGGACGTCCAGTCGCCACGCGCGGGGCCCTTCCAGAGCCGGCGGGGCGGCGCCGCGGCGGGTTCCCGCCGCACGTTCCCGAAGCGCGCGCAGACCGTACCGCCCTCGAATCCGGCGACGACGGCCCAGAAGCCGGAGGAGTCCAGCGCGGCCGGGTCGGTGGTGACATCCCGCAGGTCGGAGGCGACGAGGCCGCCGAATCTGGCGAGGGGCTCGAGGTCGGGCACGGGGCTTCCCAGGTCGGTCCGGAGGGGCGAGTGCGAGTCTAAGTCGGCGGCGACGGACCAGATGCGCTGGTCACCGACCCGGCACGCTGCGCAAACGCGTTTTGGTGGCGGAGCCGTAATCCGCTAGAGTTCAACTCGTCGCCGGGACGCGGAAGCGCACCGGCGGAGGTCCCGCCCGGGTGCGAGCTCCGGGGGAGACGCTGCGGACGTGGCTCAGTTGGTAGAGCATCACCTTGCCAAGGTGAGGGTCGCGAGTTCGAATCTCGTCGTCCGCTCGAAGTGGGGGTCACCGCCCCCGCGCTGGTGGAGTGGCCGAGAGGCGAGGCAACGGCCTGCAAAGCCGTCTACACGGGTTCAAATCCCGTCTCCACCTCTGAGGACGATTAGCTCAGCGGGAGAGCGCTTCCCTGACACGGAAGAGGTCACTGGTTCAATCCCAGTATCGTCCACTGGGCCCGGAAGGGCCTTCCCCAGCGCTTCGGCACGGGGGCCCGAGCGCGATTAGCTCAGCGGGAGAGCGCTTCCCTGACACGGAAGAGGTCACTGGTTCAATCCCAGTATCGCGCACGTTGCACCAGCACCACCCGCAGTACCGAGGACGATTAGCTCAGCGGGAGAGCGCTTCCCTGACACGGAAGAGGTCACTGGTTCAATCCCAGTATCGTCCACCAGCACCCGAGGGCCGGAGCGTTCGCTCCGGCCCTCGGTCGTTTCACGACGAGAAGAGCATGTGGGCCCAGCTCTGTTGCTTGTGGTGGCCGTGGTGACCGCCGTGGTGGCCGCCGTGCGGGGCACCCCAGGCCGGTGCGGCGTGCTGCTGCGGGTACGCCTGCGGGTAGCCCGCGGGCGGCGGGGCGGGCTGGGCGTACTGCCCCTCCATGCGGGTCAGCGCCTCGAGCTCCCCGTAGTCCAGGAAGATCCCCCGGCAGTTGCCGCACTGCTCGATCTGGACGCCGCTGCGGGTGAACGTCTGCATCGGGCCATGACACTTGGGACAGAGCATCGTCGGCTCATCTCCTCGTTCGCGCCGGCCGGGGGTCGTCCCCCGGCGTAGAACTGCACTTTACTTCCGCGATTCGGCGGCACGTGTCGAGGACGGACTGTTCCGTCCCGTCGAGCACGCGGCCCTCCTGCGCGGCCTTGGCGACGGCTGTCGCCGCGGTCTGTACGGCCAACGCCCGTGCCGCCACGTCGAGATGCGGCCACGGGTCGCCGTCCGCGGGGACGGCGGGGCCGCCGCCGGCGCGGTACGCGCCGAGGAAGCGGCCCCAGTCGGCGGGGTCGAGCAGCCCGGCGGCGAACCACATCGCGGGCCGGGCCAGGTCCCAGGCGGGCTCGCCGAGCCCGAGGTCGTCCACGTCTATCAGGCACCAGGGGCCGTCGGGGGCCGGGTGGCGCACCAGTTGGCCCATGTGCAGGTCGCCGTGGCACAGCACCTGCCGGGGCTGCGGGGCCTCGCCGCGGGCCCAGGGCGGCAGGCCCTGCCAGGCGGCCAGCACCGCCGGGTCGCCGGGGCCCGCCGCGAGCATCCTGGCGACCGCACGGGCCGCCCTGACCGGGCCGCGCATCCACGGCAGCGGGCCGGGCAACCGGGCCGGCGGCACCGTGTGCAGCCGGGCCAGGAGCGCGCCGGCCTCGGCCCAGGGCGCGGAGTCCGGGTCGTCGTGGGCGACGGGCTCGCCGAGGGGCCACAGGCTCACGGTGCGGCCCAGGAGCACGGTGCTCAGCGCGCCCCCGTGGTCGGGCAGCGGCGCCGGGGCCAGCAGGACATCGTGCAGCAGCGGATCGGCGGCCACCCGCAGCCGCAGGGCGAGTTCCCCGGGATCGGTGCCCGGGGCGTGCGCCTTGGCGACGAGCCGGCCACCGCGGACGACGGTGACGTCGGGCCGTTCGGCGAGGACGTCGGAACCCACCTGGCCGGGCACACGCGAGGCCGCTGCCGCGACCGCCCCCAGGGCGTGCGTCAGCGGTGCTCCGCTGCTGCTCACTTCCTCCCCCACCGCCCGTGTCACCGGCCCACTGTGCGGCAGCGCGCCGCCCACTGGCAATGCCGGGTGCGATGCCCGGGTACCGCCACAGGTACCCGGGCATTCGTGCCGTCCGCCGTACCCCCGTCCCCACGGGGTTGTTCACCGGTCCTCACGGACCCGGACCGCTCATCCGGGGCCGCGGGGCGTCTGTCAGCGCCCCATCAGACCGGCTACGGACGACGCCTGTGTGACCACCGCGTCCCAGCCGCCGAAGGCCACCGCGAGCAGCACCGCGAGCGGCAGCACCATCGCCACCGCCACCAGCGGATGCCGGGTGCCCGACGGGCGTATGCCGAAGGCGGCGATCCTGCGGCCGCGCGTCGGCCGCACCGTACGGCTCACCGTGTTCGCCATGGCCCTCTCCCGGGTCGTGGTCCGTGATCATGCACAGTTGTCGGGGCGGCGGGCGTTTGACCTCGGGGGACGAGTGCTCCGCCCGCCGCTTGACCTCAACACTAGGCGCGGGGAGGGCAACGGTCGTCATGCCCTCGTACCGCTTCCCTGGCCTCCCCGAGGATGACTCGGGGACCGGCCGCGTACTCCCCTGGGTGGAGGGATCCGGCCGCACCCCCGGGACATCCCCGAGGGGATCCCCCGGGCGGCTGCGGCCGGGACCCGTCAGGCCCGCTCCTCGTCCTCCGCGTCGCCGGTCGGCATGGGCTGTTCGACCAGGGCGAGGACCCGGGTGGCCATGAAGCGCGCGGTGCGCACCACGGAGCCGGACCGGGTGACTTCGCTCACTTCCACCACCCCTCGGCGGACCGCGGTCTCGACCCTGCGGCCCGCCCTGGTGGCGACCACTTCGTACGTCCTTGTCGTGTCGCCGGCGTCGACGACTATCTCCACTCGATCACCCTTCATGGCGTCAATCCCCCTTGCCCGACGGACTGTTGACGGCATGACGAAATTCCGGGCCGTCAGCGCCCGGAAGCTTCCCCACTCTTCAAGGATCCCATCCGGCACTGACAATCCGCCGCCCCGCGCGGGCGCGGCCTCGCGGCGCGACGGTCGGTCAGTCCGTAAGCTGTCGGGGTCAGACTGGCCAGGCAGGCAGCGGGGATGGACGACATGGCGATGATGCGGCTCCGGCGCGAGGACCCGCGTGTCGTCGGCTCGTTCCGGCTGCACCGCCGGCTGGGCGCGGGCGGCATGGGCGTCGTCTACCTGGGCGCCGACAAGCGCGGCCAGCGGGTCGCGCTGAAGGTCATCCGCCCCGAACTGGCCGAGGACCAGGAGTTCCGCTCCCGCTTCGCCCGCGAGGTGTCCGCCGCGAGACGCATCCGCGGCGGCTGCACGGCCCGGCTGGTCGCCGCCGACCTGGAGGCGGACCGCCCGTGGTTCGCCACGCAGTACGTGCCCGGGCCCTCGCTGCACGACAAGGTCGCACGGGACGGCATGCTCCCGGCGGCGGAGACCGCCACCATCGGCGCCGCCCTGGCGGAGGGACTGGTCGCCGTCCACGAGGCCGGGGTCGTCCACCGCGACCTGAAGCCCTCCAACATCCTGCTGTCGCCCAAGGGCCCGCGGATCATCGACTTCGGCATCGCCTGGTCCACCGGCGCGAGCACCCTCACCCACGTGGGCACCGCCGTCGGCTCCCCCGGCTTCCTCGCGCCGGAGCAGGTGCGCGGGGCGGCGGTCACCCCGGCCACCGACGTCTTCGCCTTCGGTGCGACGCTGGCGTACGCGGCGATGGGCGACTCGCCCTTCGGGCAGGGCAGTTCCGAGGTCATGCTCTACCGGGTCGTCCACGAGGAGCCGGACCTCACCGGGGTGCCGGACTCACTGGCCCCGCTGGTGTACGCGTGCCTCGCCAAGGACCCGGAGCAGCGGCCCAGCACCGTCCAACTCTCCGAGCGGCTGGCCGAGATCGCCGCCCGGGAGGCGCGCGGCCTGGGCGCGGTGACCGGCCGGCGCGACATCGTGCCCAAGGCGTCCGGTCCGCGTCCTGAGCGGCCGACGGGGCCGCGGGCGCAGGCGTACGCGGAGCAGCAGACCGAGCGGCGGACGGCGACGGGCACGCCGGCGGCGCCCCCGCCGCGCGCCCCGGCCTCCCCGCGGACGCCCGCCGCGCCCCGTACCCCGGCCCGGACGCCCTCGGGGCGCACCCCGGCCCCCCGCACTCCCGCGGGCCGCCGACCGGGCGCCGACCGGAGGCTGTTGCGGCAGCGGCTCATCGTCTTCGTCACCGTGACGCTCCTCGTCGCGCTCGGCATCGCCGCGGCGCAGGGGTGCCAGGGGCCCAGCCGGGGGATCGGGTTGTTGCCGGGGCCGGGGGGCGGGGCGAGCGTGCCGCACGTGCCGTAGCGGGGCTCCGCGTGGGGGCGGGGGGTTGTGGTTGCGGCCGGTTGTTGGGTGCGGGTTGTTTGCGCCTGCGGGCGGCTGCGCCGGGCTGTCCCGTTGTTGTGTGCGGGTTGTCTGCGCCTGCGGCGGGCTGTCTCCCACCCTCCCGCCCTCCCCCAGCCTTCGGCCGGGGGGACCCCCATCCGGCGCGATTGGTGCGGGCCTGCGCAAGTTCGTCTGGGGTCGGGGCCGCGCCGGCGCACTCCCCCAACCTTCGGCCGGGGGGACCCCCACACGCTCGCGGTTCACGTCCACATCCTTGGGCACCGCGTCCGCCGCTCGTCTCCCCCAGCCTTCGGCCGGGGGGACCCCCATGGGCACACCCCGACACACCCCCTCCCGCCATATGGGCGCACAACGGCCGGTGGGGGGCAGATAGGCACGTGCGCAAACCCCGGACCGCTCTCTGACCCCACACCTCCGCTGCTCGTCTCCTCGGTGCGGGTCAGATGGGCAACCGGGGTACCCCCGGACTGCCTTCTGACCACCCACCGGCCGTTGGCCGCCACGGATACGGAGGGGGTGGGGTCGTAGGGGTGGGCGTTCTGGACGCTGACGTGTATTTGATGTGCGGCATCCCGGGTGACCAAGCGCAGGTGCCCGCCATGCACATAAATATGCGGTACAGAATGCCCACCCCGGAGGCCCCGCCCCCGGCCCACCCATGCACAGTGCGCAGGCCCGCACCAACCGTGCCGGGCAATCGGGCGGGAGGGCGGGGGAACCCCCAACAGAAACCACGACGCACCCGCACACAACGTCCCGGGGGGGGTGACGAAAGTGCGCCCCGTGGGTTAATTTCTAAGCGCTTGCTTAGGCTACCCATACGCGGAGGGACGCATTCGCATGACGGTCACACCGGAGGTGCTGCGCGAGCGCGTGCGCGCGCTGCTGGCCTCTCACGATCCGGCGGCGACGGCCCGCCCGGACTTCCTGCGGGCCCGGTTCGACGCCGGGCTGGCGTGGGTGCACTACCCGGAGGGCCTCGGCGGCCTGGGCGCGCCCCGCGCGATGCAGGGGGTCGTGGACGCCGAGCTGAGCGCCGCCGGGGCGCCGGACAACGAGCCGCGGCGGATCGGCATCGGCCTCGGGATGGCCGCCCCCACCGTGCTCCGGTACGGCACGCAGGAGCAGAAGGCCCGCTTCCTGCGCCCGCTGTGGACCGGGGAGGAGGTCTGGTGCCAGCTGTTCAGCGAGCCCGGCGCCGGCTCGGACCTGGCGGGCCTGCGCACCAGGGCCGTACGCGACGGCGACGACTGGATCGTGACCGGCCAGAAGGTGTGGACGTCCAACGCCCACAACGCGCGCTGGGCGATCCTCATCGCCCGCACCGACCCGGACGTCCCCAAGCACCAGGGCATCACGTACTTCGTGTGCGACATGACCGCCCCCGGCGTCGAGGTGCGGCCGCTGCGGCAGATCACGGGAGAGGCCGAGTTCAACGAGGTCTTCCTGACGGACGTGCGGATCCCCGACGCACACCGCCTGGGCGAGGTCGGCGACGGCTGGCGGGTGGCGCAGACGACGCTGATGAACGAGCGGGTCGCCATCGGCGGCACGGCGCTCCCCCGCGAGGGCGGGATGATCGGCACCGTCGCCGCCACGTGGCGGGAGCAACCCGGGCTGCGCACGCCGGACCTGCACGACCGGCTGCTGCGGCTGTGGGTGGACGCCGAGGTCACCCGTCTCACCGGCGAACGGCTGCGGCAGCAGCTCGCGCTGGGCGCCCCGGGCCCCGAGGGCTCGGGCATGAAGCTCGCGTTCGCCTCGCTCAACCAGCGCATCAGCGGCCTGGAGGTCGAGCTGCTCGGCGAGGACGGACTGCGCTACGGCGACTGGACGATGACCCGCCCGGAGATCGTCGACTTCTACGGCCGCGACGCCGGTTACCGCTACCTGCGGGCCAAGGGCAACTCGATCGAGGGCGGGACGTCCGAGATCCTCCGCAACATCATCTCCGAGCGTGTCCTCGGCCTGCCCTCCGAGCCCCGTACGGACAAGGACGTCCCCTGGAAGGACCTGCCGCGATGAGTTCCGACCTGCTCTACTCCGACGTCGAGAACGACCTGCGCGCCGCGGTGCGCGCTCTGCTCACCGACCGGTGCGCGCCGGCGGACGTCCTGGCGCGCTGCGAGGGCTCGGAGCCGTACGACGCCGCGCTGTGGCGGACCCTGGCCCGCGAGGTGGGGGTCGCCGGGCTGCTGGTGCCGGAGAAGCTGGGCGGCCAGGGGGCCTCCGCGCGGGAGGCCGCGGTCGTGCTGGAGGAACTGGGGGCCTTCGTGGCGCCCGTGCCCTTCCTGGGCAGTGCCGTGCTGGCCACCACGGCGCTGCTGGCGAGCGGCACCTCGGAGGCCGACGCCCTCGTGGCCCGGCTGGCGGAGGGGGAGCGGACGGCGGCGCTGGCCGTGCCGCTGCCCTCGGCGCCGGGTGCGGACCTCGGCCGGGCGGTGCGTGCCGACGCGGACGGCGTCCTCCGCGGGCGTGTGACCAGCGTCGCCGACGCGACCGCGGCGGACGTGCTGATCGTGCCGGCGACCGGTCCCGACGGGCCCGGGCTGTACGAGGTACCCACCGACGCACCCGGCGTCGCCCTGTCCGTGCCGGTGCCGCTCGACCTGACCCGGCCGATCGCCGACGTCGCCTTCGACGGGGCGGCGGCCCGCCGGGTCGCCGGGCCCGCGACGGCCGCGGCGGCCGTGGAACGGGCGCTGCTGACGGGTGCCGGACTGCTGGCCTCGGAGCAACTGGGCCTGGCCCAGCGGTGCCTGGACGAGACGGTGGCGTACCTGAAGGAGCGTCACCAGTTCGGCCGGGTCGTGGGTTCCTTCCAGGCCCTCAAGCACCGGCTGGCGGACCTGTGGCTGGAGATCGTCCAGTCCCGCGCCGCCGCGCGCAACGCCGCTGACGCGCTCGCGGGCGACGGCGCGGACGCCCCGGTCGCGGTCGCCGTGGCGCAGGCGTTCTGCGCCCCGGTCGCGGTGCGGGCCGCGGAGGAGTGCGTCCAGCTGCACGGCGGCATCGGCATGACCTGGGAGCACCCGGCCCACCTGCGGCTCAAGCGCGCCAAGGCCGACGAGATCGCCCTGGGCACGCCCGGCCGCCACCGGGCCGCCCTCGCCGCGCTGGTGGACCTGCCGGCCGCGGCGGGCTGAGTCAGTCCCGGGGGCGGCCGGTCGCCACCGCGTAGAACGCGACGGCGGCGGCCGCCCCCACGTTCAGCGAGTCCACCCCGTGCGCCATCGGGATGCGCACCCACTCGTCGGCGGCGACCAGGGCACGGGTCGACAGGCCGTCGCCCTCGGCGCCGAGCATCAGCGCCGCGCGCTCCAGCCGGTGCGGGGCTGCCTCGTCGATGTCGGCGGCCTTCTCGTCGGGGGTCAGCGCGAGCAGCTTGAAGCCCGCCTCCCGGACCGTCTCCAGGTCCCGGGGCCAGTTCTCCAGCCTGGCGTACGGCACGGAGAAGACGGCGCCCATCGAGACCTTCACCGACCTGCGGTAGAGCGGATCGGCGCAGTCCGGGGAGAGCAGGACGGCGTCCATGCCGAGGGCCGCCGCGCTGCGGAAGATGGCGCCGATGTTGGTGTGGTCGTTGACCGACTCCATGACGACGATCCGCCGCGCGTCACCCAGCAGGTCGGCGGCGACGGGCAGTTGCCTGCGCTGCATCGAGGCGAGGGCGCCGCGGTGCACGTGGTAGCCGGTCACCTGCTCGGCGAGCTCCGGGCTGACCGCGTACACCGGCGCCGGGACCTCGTCGATGACGTCCCGCATGACGTCGACCCACTTGGCCGACAGCAGCATGGAGCGCATGCGGTAACCGGCCTGCCGGGCACGCCGGATGACCTTCTCGCCCTCCGCGATGAACAGTCCCTCGGCGGGCTCGCGGCGCCGGCGCAGCTCCACGTCCGTCAGGGACGTGTAGTCGCGCAGGCGCGGGTCGTCGGGATCGTCGATGGTGATGAGCTCAGCCACAGGGTGATACTGCCTTGTCCGAAGTGCGGTGCCAACGGCACCGACGTCACTGGTTACCGCCGGTTACGCGATCGCCCACGGCGACGACCTCGCCGATGACGATCACCGCGGGCGGCCGGACGCCCTCCGCGGCCACCCGCTCCCCCACCGTCGCGAGCGTCGCGTCGATCCGGCGCTGGGCCGCCGTCGTGCCCTCCTGGACCACCGCGACGGGGGTGTCCGCGCCCCGGCCGTGCTCCACGAGCGCGGCCGCGATCGGGCCGATCCGCTCCACGGCCATCAGCAGCACCAGCGTGCCGCGCAGCCGGGCGAGGGCCGCCCAGTCCACCAGCGAACGCGGGTCCTCCGGCGCCACATGACCGCTGACCACCGTGAACTCGTGGGCCACGCCCCGGTGCGTGACCGGGATGCCGGCGGCGGCCGGAACGCTGATGGAGCTGGAGATCCCGGGCACCACGGTGCAGGGGATGCCGGCTTCGGCCAGCGCCTCCGCCTCCTCCATGCCGCGCCCGAACACGTACGGGTCCCCGCCCTTGAGCCGCACGACCGCCTTGCCGGCCTTCGCGTGCTCGATCAGCGCCGCGTTGATCGCCTCCTGGGCCATCGCCCGGCCGTACGGGATCTTGGCGGCGTCGATCACCTCGACGTGCGGGGGCAGTTCGTCGAGCAGGTCGCGCGGGCCGAGGCGGTCGGCGATGACGACGTCCGCCTCCGCGAGCAGCCGGCGGCCGCGCACGGTGATCAGGTCCGGGTCTCCCGGGCCGCCGCCCACCAGCGCCACCCCCGGGGTCCTCCCCCGGTGCTGCGGCGCCGCGAGCGAGCCGTCGCGCAGGCCCTCCACGATCGCGTCCCGCACGGCCGCGGAACGCCGCGGGTCCCGGCCGGTCAGGACGGCCACCGTCACGCCCTCGGTCCGCCCGGTCGCCGGGGTCCACGCGGTCGCCGCGTCGGCGTCGTCGCTGCGGACGCACCACACCCGGCGCTCCTCCGCCTCCGCGGAGGCCGCGGCGTTCGCCTCGGGGTCGGTGGTGGCGATCAGCGCGTACCAGGCGTCCGCGAGGTCGCCGGGCCGGTAACGGCGGCGCTCCCAGCGGATCTCGCCGGCGGCGGCCATCGCGTCCACGGACGGCGTCGCGGACGGGGAGACCAGGACGACGTCGGCCCCGGCCGCGACCAGCGGGGGCAGCCGGCGCTGGGCCACCTGGCCGCCGCCGAGGACGACCACGCGCCGGCCCGTGAGGCGCAGTCCGACGGGGTAGGCGGGTGCGGGTGGGTCGTTGCGGTCCTCGGCGGCTGTCATGGCGGTGCGGCTCCTAGGGTGTGCCTCGCGGCGTTCGCCTTGCGGCGTGTGCCTTGCGGCGTTTGCCTCGCGGCGTGACGGGGTGGGGTTGCGGGGCGACCCTGCCCCGCACCAACCCTACGGTGCGGTGGGGCTGGGGCGCAGCGCCCAAGATCACACCTGCGGCGCTACCCGGGGTTCGTGGTTGCGGCCTGTTGTTGTGTACGAGTTGTTTTAGCCTGCGGGCGGCTGCGCCGGGATGCCCGCTTGTTGTGTGCGGGTCGTTTGCTTGCGGCCGGTTCTCGTGTGCGGGTTGTTTGCGCCTGCGGCGGGCTGTCTCCCGCCCTCCCTCCCCCAGCCTTCGGCCGGGGGGACCCCCATCCGGCGCGATTGGTGCGGGCCTGCGCACGTTGTGGTGGGGTCGGCGCCGCGCCGGCGCACTCCCCCAGCCTTCGGCCGGGGGGACCCCCAGAACGCTCGCGGTTTACGCCAACGTCATTCGGCACCGCGTCCGCCGCTCGTCTCCCCCAGCCTTCGGCCGGGGGGAGCACCCCGACACACCCCCTCCCGTCGTATGGGCGCAGGACGGCCGGTGGGGGGTCAGTAGGGCGACCGGGGTGACCCCGGACCGCCCTGCGAACGCACAGCCCCGCTGCCCGTCTCCCCGGTCGGGGGCAGTTGGGGAACTGGGGTACGCCGGACCGCCTTCGAACCCCCCACCGGCCGTTGGTCGCCGTCGATAGGGAGGGGGTCGGGGAGGTGGGGGCACCCCCGGCCGAAGGCTGGGGGAGGGTGGGCGTTCTGGACGCTGACGTGTATGTGATGTGCAGCAGCGACGGCACCGACGAGTGCTGCCCGCCACGCACATAAATATGCGGTACAGAATGCCCACCCCGGAGGCCCCGCCCCCGGCCCACCCATGCACAGAGCGCACGCCCGCACCAACCATGCCGGATGGGGGTCCCCCCGGCCGAAGGCTGGGGGAGGGCGGGAGGGTGGGCGAAAAAACCTACGCCCACCACGACCCCCCGCGTCAGGACTTCTCGGTGACCCCGGCAGAGTCGAACGTCGCCACCTCGTGCATCGCCCGCGCAGCACTCTGCACCAGCGGCAGCGCCAGCAACGCCCCGGTGCCCTCGCCGAGCCGCAGGTCGAGCTCGACCAGCGGCCGCAGGCCCAGCTTGGTGAGCGCCGCCCGGTGGCCGGGCTCGGCGCTGCGGTGGCCGGCGATGCAGGCCGCGAGGACCTCCGGGGCGATGGCCCGGGCCACCAGGGCGGCCGCGCCGGCGCTGACGCCGTCGAGGATGACCGGGGTCCGCAGGGAGGCCGCGCCGAGCAGCAGGCCGACCATGGCCGCGTGCTCGAGGCCGCCGATCGCCGCGAGGACCTCGATCGGGTCGGACGGGTCGGGCCGGTGGAGTTCGAGGGCGCGCCGCACGACGTCGATCTTGCGGGCGTGCATCTCGTCGTTGATGCCGGTGCCGCGCCCGGTGACCTCCGCCGGGTCGACCCCGGTGTAGACGGAGATCAGGGCCGCGGAGACGGTGGTGTTGGCGACCCCCATCTCCCCGGTGAGCAGTGCCTTGTTGCCCGCGGCGACGAGGTCGCGGGCGGTCTCGATGCCGACCTCGATCGCACGCAGCGCCTCCTCGCGCGACATGGCGGGCCCGGCGGTCATGTCGGCGGTCCCGGGACGGATCTTGCGGGGCAGCAGACCGGGGGTGCTGGGGAGGTCGGAGGCGACGCCGACGTCCACCACGCACACCTCGGCGCCCACCTGGTTGGCGAAGGCGTTGCACACGGCCCCGCCGCCGAGGAAGTTGGCGACCATCTGGCCGGTGACCTCCTGCGGCCAGGCGGTGACGCCCTGGGCGTGCACCCCGTGGTCACCCGCGAAGATCGCGACGGCCGCGGGCTCCGGGATCGGCGGCGGGCACTGCCGGGACAGACCGCTGAGCTGCGCGGAGATGATCTCCAGCATGCCGAGCGCGCCGGCCGGCTTGGTCATCCGCTTCTGCCGTTCCCAGGCCTCGCCGAGCGCCTTGGCGTCCAGCGGGCGGATGCCGCGCAGGGTCTCCTCCAGGAGGTTGTGCGGCTCCTCGCCGGGCAGGGCCCGGTTGCCGTACTCCTCCTCGTGGACGACCCAGGACAGCGGGCGGCGCTTGGACCAGCCGGACTGCACCAGTTCGGGGTCCTCGGGGAACTCGTCGACGTAGCCGACGCAGAGGTACGCGACGACCTCGAGGTGCTCGGGCAGGCCGAGTTCGCGGACCATCTCGCGCTCGTCGAAGAAGCTGACCCAGCCGACGCCGAGGCCCTCGGCGCGGGCGGCCAGCCAGAGGTTCTCCACGGCGAGCGCCGACGAGTACGGGGCCATCTGCGGCTGGGTGTAGCGGCCCAGCGTGTGGCGGCCGCCGCGGGTCGGGTCGGCGGTGACGACGATGTTGACCGGGGTGTCGACGATCGCCTCGATCTTCAGCTCGCGGAACTGCTTGGCGCGGCCCTTGGGGAGGGACTTGGCGTACGCGTCGCGCTGCTGCATGGCGAGTTCGTGCATGCGCTCCCGGGTCTTGGCGGAGCGGATGACGACGAAGTCCCACGGCTGGGAGTGGCCGACGCTCGGCGCCGTGTGGGCCGCCTCCAGGACGCGGATCAGCACCTCGTGCGGGATCGGGTCCTTGCGGAAGCCGTTGCGGATGTCGCGGCGCTCGCGGATGACGCGGTGCACGGCGTCCCGGACCGCGGGGTCGTAGCCCTCGGCGGCGGGCAGCAGCGGCTCCGGGTCCTGCTCTTCTTCGGCCTGCGGCGCCTCGGGCTCCTCGGCGGCCTGCGGTTCCGCGGGCTCCTCGGGCGCCGCCTGCGCCTCGGGCTCGGGCTCGGGCTGCGGCTCGGCGGCGACAGCCGGGGGCTCCTCCACCACGACCGCGACGGGGGCGGGGGCGGGTTCGGGTTCGGGTTCGGCGACCGGTTCGACGGCGACCGGCTCCTCGGGCACCGCGACGGGCTCCACCGGGGCCTCGACGACGGGCTCGGGCACCACGACCGGCTCCGGCGCCACGACGGGCGCGGGCACCTCCGGGACGACCGCTGCCGCGGGCACCTCGGCGGCCGGCTCCATGCCGAACGGCAGGGGCTCGTCCGGGGTTTCCAGCGGCGGCACGGACACGGCCACGGCCACCGGCTCGAATTCCGGCACGGCCACCGGCTCCGGCGCGGCCACGACGGCCACCGGCTCGACGGCCACCGGCTCGGGTCCGGGCTCGACGGCGACCGGCTCGGGCTCCGGGGCGACGGCCTCGGGCGCCGCGGCTGCGGGCGCGACGACCTCGGGCGCCGGCGCCTCGGGCGCGGCCGGCGTCTCGGGCGCGGCCGGCGCCTCGCCGCGGGGGATGTCCAGGTACTCGGGGCCCACGGTGGGCGGCCCGGACTGGCGCAGGGGCGCGGCGACCGGCTGCGGCACGGGCGTGGGGGTGGCCGGGGTGGCCGGACCGCGGTCGGCCAGGGAGCGGACGATGCCGCCGCCGTTGGACGGGTCCGGGATCGGGGGGCCCATGTGGAGGGGGCGGCGCGGCGGTACGGGGGCGGCCTCCTGCACCTGTGCCTGCGCGGGCACATGGGGCTGCGGGGCCGGCTCGGCCTCCAGGACCGGGTCCTCGGCGGGCGCGGGCTGGGCGAAGGGCTCCGCCGCCACGGGCACCGTCTGCTCCGGCACCGTCTGCTCCGCCGCGAAGGGCGCGGGCTGCGGAGGCGCGGGCTGCTCGGCCGGCGCCTGCTCCGGTACCGGGGCCCCCGGTACGAGCGGCACCTCGGTACGGACCGCGGAGTAGTCGAGGGAGACGGAGTCGCGGCCGCCGCTCTCGTGGGCGTCGTGCTCGACACCCACGGGCGCCGCGGGCATCCCGTGCGGGGTGTGCTCGACCGGAACGGCGATGGGGGCGGGGACCTGCGCCGGGACCGGCACGGGCGGGGCCGGCGGAGCGGGAGCCGGAACGGGTGCGGCGACCTGGACCGGCGGCGGGACGGGCTGCGGGTCGGCCCAGGACCCCTGCAGACCCGGCATCAGCAGCATCTCCTCGTCCTCGTCGACCGGCAGGACGCCGGACGGCTGGTCGAGGTACTGGTACTCGGGAGGAACCGGCGCGGTGAGCGGATCGACGTCCCACGAGGGGACGGAATGCTGCTGCGCGCCACTGCCGGGAAGGTCGGCGTGCGGCTGCAGAACCGCTTCTTCGCCTGCGTTCTCCGGCAGTCCCTCACCCGGGACCTGGCCGGTGTCAGTCATGCGTGCCCCTCGCCCATCGGTTTCGCTCCTTCCATCGCTGCGCCGAGCACACTGCCCACAGAGAGAACGAGCGTGGGCGGCAACCGGCACGACGACGGCGATTGACCGGTACTGATCATTACTGATCAGCCCTCACGCGACGTCAATGCGCGACGACGGCACAGCGGTCAGTCAGCCTACCGTGCGTGTGCCCGCGCGCGCCCAGGGGGGTTCACCTCAAACCGGTGCCAATACGGGCGCAACCCACCGGCTCACCTGCGGTGTCCGAGGAGCGCGAAGACCACCGTGCGCTCCCGCTCGGACCACTGGTCGTCCAGCTCCACTGCCTGCAACAACGCGCGTTCCACGGTGTATCCGCCCTCGTCCAGGGCGCGGCTGACGGCTTCGGCCTCGTCCCGGTTCGCGGCGCTCGCGGCGATTCGCTCCGGCCGGCGTGCGGCGCAGGCCGCGACGACCTCCGCTCCGCCGCCCCCGATGCGCACGATGTCCGGTTCCGGAAGGTCCTCCAGCACGTGCGGCGCACGGCCGTGGACGACGCGCACCTGCACCCCGAAGTCCCGTGCGGTGTCCTCGATCCGCTCGCACGCCGCGGCGTCGGCCTCGACCGCGATGACGGCCGCACCGAAGCGCGCCGCCTCGACGGCGACGGCCCCGCCGCCGGCGCCGATGTCCCAGAGCAGGTCGCCCGCCCGCGGCCCGAGCCGGGCCAGTTGCAGGGCGCGCAGCTGCGCGGGGCCGTCCTCGGGCGCGTAGCGCTCGGCGGGCAGCGCCCAGCCCCGTACGCGGTCGGACGAGTCGGGGTCCCCGCCCGCCAGCCAGGCGGACCGCGCGGTGGCCGGGACGGGCACGGGGCCGGCGGCCGGGGCGGCGCCGACGACGAGGACGACGTTGGGGTCCCGCCAGGTGTGGTCGGCCACCTTGTCGGAGGTGAGCACGGTGACCTGCTCGTGCTCGGTGCCGAGGGCCTCGCAGATCACGAAGGTGCGGTGCTCGTCGCCGAGGAGCAGGGCGAGTTCGGCGGGTCCCGCGCCGGGCGCGGTCAGCACGGCGACCTTCGGGTGGGCACGGCAGACGTTGACGGCCCGGCGCAGGGTGCGGGTGTGCGCGACGACCACCCGGGCGTCGTCCCAGGGCATCCCGGCCCGGGCGAAGGCCTGGGCGACCGAGGAGACGCCGGGGACGACCTCGACCTCCAGCCCGTACTCGGGGGTGCGCAGGGCGCGAACGACTCCGAAGAATCCGGGGTCGCCGTCGGCGAGGACCACCGCGGTGCCGCGGTGCCGCGCGATGCGGCGAGCGGCCAGGTCGATGCTCCCCAGCACGATCCGCTCGGCGTCCTCCGGCACGAAGGGCAGTGCCAGGTGGTGCCGGGTCCCGGCCACCAGCGTGGCGGCCGACAGCGCGGAGCGCGCCGCCTCGCCGGGTGGTGAGCCGTCCCACCCGATCACCGTGACACGGTCGGCCATCGTCGTCCTGCCTCCTGGGCGCGTCGCGGTGTGGTGCCCGGGTGGAGTGATCCCGGGGTGTGCACAGTACCCCGGCCAGGATCTTGCGCTAGCGGGTGCTCACTGCCAGTCGGCGTACGCCGCGTAGTCGGAGCCGTCGGCGGACTCCTCCGCGAGGCCGTCGAGGTCCTCCGGGAGCAGGCTCCACACGATGAGATCGGTGCGGACTTCCTCCCAGCGGCCGTCGGTCTCGCCCTCCGGCCGGATGCGGACCAGGCCGGCGCCTCGCAGCACTCCCTCGCTGATGCAGCCGATCTTCTGCGCGACCTGCTGCGAGGCGGCGTTGTCGGCGGCGGTGCGCAGTTCCAGGCGCTCGAACTTCTGGTCGTCGAAGAGCCACTGGGCGGTGGCCTGCACGGCCTCGGCGGCGTAGCCCTCGCCGCGTGCCCAGGGGGCGATCATGTAGCCGGCCTCGCTGCTGCGGATGCGCCAGTCGGTACGCTGCAGGTGGACGGTGCCGACCAGCCGCTGGGTGAGGAACTCGGTGACGGCGAGCACGATGCCCCGGCCCTCCGCGCGCTCGGCGGGGGCGAACTCGGCGATGAAGGAGCGGGCGTCCGCCTCGGTGTACGGGTGCGGCACGGAGGTCCAGGCGATCACGGACTCGTCGTTCATCATCTCCGCCAGGGCGGGGATGTCGGACTCCTCGTACGTGCGCAGCACCAGCCGCTCCGTACTGATGGAGATCTCCGGGAAGCTGGTCATTCGACGCTCCGTAGCCAGGGCATGTGTGAAGTGCACAGCATGCAGCATCCACCGGTTCACCCGCAGGACCGGGTCGCTGCGGGGGCCTGCGCGGCCGTCGCCCCAGGGTACGTCCAACCATCCGCACGACGGGAGCAGTTGGTGTGCTGTTCCCCGGCTTTTCCGCAGGTCCGCCACGCCCGTGGTCATGGGGTCCTGCTACCGTCTGCCCGCGTGACGGTGCACCACGCAGCAGGAGTCGGATATCAGCGGGCCGCGGGTGTGTACGAGCGGTCGCGGCCCTCGTACCCCATGGCGGCCCTGGCCGAGTTGGCGGACGCGCTGCCCCTCGAGGCGGGCCGTACGGTGGTCGACCTGGGCGCCGGCACCGGCAAGTTCACCCGTCTGCTGGCCCTGACGGGCGCGGAGGTGATCGCGGTCGAGCCGGTGGCGGAGATGCGGGAGCGACTCGCGGAACTGCTGCCGGGGGTGCGCGTGACGGGCGGGACGGCCGAGGCCACGGGCCTGCCGGACGGGTGCGCGGACGCGGTGGTGGCGGCGCAGTCCTGGCACTGGTTCCAGGAGGAGGAGGCCCTGGCGGAGGTCGAGCGGCTGCTGCGGCCGGGCGGTTCGCTGGCGCTGGTGTGGAACACCTACGACACCTCGGTCCCGTGGGTGCGCGACTACCAGGACATCGTCTTCCGGCTGGCGCCGCGTGACCTGCCGAGCCCGCTGGACGGCGGCTGGCGCAAGGCCTTCACCGGCCGCGCGGGCTGGTCGCGGATGCACGAGCGGCACTGGCCGAACCTGCACTCGACGACGGTGACGGACGTGGTGGAGCGCATGACGTCCTCCAGCCACATCGCGGTGATGGACCCGGCCGAGCAGGAGCGGGTGCGGGCCGAGGTCGAGGCGGTGCTGGCCGGGCACGACGCCACGCGCGGCAAGGACGCCGTGGAGATGCCGTACACCACGGACGTGTACTGGGTGCGGCGCCGCTGAGTGGTCGCCCCCGCTGTCGGTGGCGCCCGGTTGAATGGGCGCATGGACGCGGACCGGCTCAGGGATCTCTGCCTCGCCTTCAACGGCGCCGTGGCGGAGAACCCCTTCCCCCGTGACCCGGAGGTGACCGTCTTCAAGGCCGGCGGGAGGATCTTCGCCATCAGCGCGCTGGGGGGCGAGCCGCTGAAGGTGAGCCTGAAGTGCGACCCCGACCTCGCGGTGCGGCTGCGGGCGGAGCACGCGGCGATCGTGCCGGGATGGCACCTGAATAAGCGCCACTGGAACACGGTGACGCTGGACGGTTCGCTGCCCGACGCGATGGTGCGGGAGCTGGTCGAGGACTCCTACGACCTGGTGGTGGCGCGGCTGCCGCGCGCGGAGCGGCTGCGGCTGGACTGGCCCGGGGAGGCGGGGGACGGGGCGCGGTGAGCGCGCTGTCCGGCCCCCGCCGGGGCCCGGTGGCTCAGAAGGAGGGGATGACGGAGCCGGCGTACGTGTCCTCGATGAACTTCTTCACCTCGGGCGTGGTGAGCAGCTTCTTCAGCTTCAGCACACGCGGGTCCTTCTCGTTGCCCTCCTTGACGGCGAGGAAGTTGCCGTAGGGGTTGTTGTCGGCGGACTCCAGCACCAGGGCGTCCTGGGCAGGCTTGAGCCCCGCGGAGATGGCGTAGTTGCCGTTGATCACAGCGGCGTCGACGTCCTGGAGGGAGCGCGGCAGCTGGGCGGCCTCGAGCTCCTTGAACTTCAGGTTCTTGGGGTTGCCGGTGATGTCGGCGGGGGTGGCCTCGTTGCCGACGCCCTCCTTGAGGGTGATCAGGCCGTTGGCGGCGAGCAGCTTGAGGCCGCGGGCCTCGTTCACCGCGTCGTTGGCGACGGCTATCGTGGCGCCGTTCTTGATCGCGTCCGCGGACTTCAGCTTGTCGGAGTACAGGCCCAGCGGCTCCAGGTGCACCGTGACGACGGGCACGATGTGGGTGCCCTTCTTCTTGTTGAAGTCGTCCAGGTAGGGCTGGTTCTGGAAGTAGTTGGCGTCGACCGAGCCGTCCTCGGTGGCGGTGTTCGGCGTCACGTAGTCGCTGAACTCCTTCACCTCGAGCTTGAGCCCGGCCTTGGCCGCCAGGTTGTCCTTGACGAAGTTGAGGATCTCCGCGTGCGGGACGGGGCTCGCGGCGACGACGAGCGGATCGCTCGCGCTGTCCTTCTTGGTGCCGGAGTCCCCGCCGCAGGCGGTCAGGCCGAGGGTGAGGCCGGCGGCGGCGAGGACGGCGGTCGTGATCTTGATGCTGGTACGCACGAAAAGTGCCTTTCTGGAACGGTGTTGCCTTGCGGTGTCAGGAGGCTTCGGGGGTCGCGGCCGGGCGCAGGAGGCGCAGCCGGGGCGCGGTGGAGGTGCGGCCGCGGTGCGAGGCGGCGCGGGCGGCGAGGTCGCCGGCGAGCTGGACGACGGTCACGATGACGATCAGCACGCCGATCGTGACGAGCATCAGCGAGGTCTCGAACCGCTGGTAGCCGTAGCGGATGGCGAGGTCGCCGAGGCCGCCGCCGCCGATGGTGCCGGCCATGGCGGAGTAGCCGATGAGCGCGATCACGGTCGTGGTGAGCCCGGCGATCAGGGAGGGCAGCGATTCGGGCAGCAGGGCCTTGCGGACGACGGTCCAGGTGCTGCCGCCCATGGCCTGGACGGCCTCGACGAGTCCGCCGTCGACCTCGCGTACGGAGGTCTCCACCAGCCGCGCGAGGAACGGTATGGCGCCGATGGAGAGCGGGACGACCATGGCCTCGGCGCCGATGGTGGTGCCGATCACCCAGCGGGTGAAGGGCAGCACGGAGATCATCAGGATGAGGAAGGGCAGTGAGCGGCCGAGGTTCACGACCGCGCCGACGGCCTTGTTGACCGGGGCGTTGCGCAGCAGTCCGCCGCGGTCGGTCAGTACCAGCAGGACGCCCAGCGGCAGTCCCCCGGCCAGCGCGATCAGCGTGGACCAGCCGACCATGATCAGGGTTTCCCAACAGGCCTGCGACAGCAGCGGCTGCATCTGCGACCAGGTCACTTCGCGGCCTCCTCGACCAGCTCGTGCCCGGCGGCCGGGGCGACGTCGACCTGGAGGCCCTTCTCGCGGAGGAAGCCGATCGGCACCACGTTGTCCTCGAAGGCGCCGGGCAGCTCGATCCGCATCCGGCCGACCTGGCGGCCGCCGATGGTCTCCAGGGCGGCGCCCAGCACGGAGATGTCGATGTTGTAGGTGCGGGAGAGCTGGGAGATGACGGGTTCGGTGGCGGCCTCCCCGTGGAAGGTGAGGTCGACCACGGTGCGGCCCTCGCCGGACGGCTCGCCGCCGACCGGGAAGAGTTCGTGGGCCAGTTCGGAGCCGGGCGTGGCGAGCAGGTCGGTGACCTTGCCGGATTCCACGATGCGGCCTCCCTTCATCAGCGCGGCGGAGTCGCAGACGGCCTTGACGACGTCCATCTCGTGCGTGATGAGCAGGACGGTCAGGCCGAGCTGCTGGTTGAGGTCGCGCAGCAGTTGCAGGATCGAGCGGGTGGTCTCGGGGTCGAGCGCGGAGGTGGCCTCGTCGGAGAGCAGCACCTTGGGGTCGCCGGCCAGGGAGCGGGCGATGCCGACGCGCTGCTTCTGGCCGCCGGACAGCTGCGCCGGGTAGGCGCGGGCCTTGTCGGCCAGGCCGACCAGGTCGAGCAGTTCGAGGGCCTTGCGGCGGCGTTCGCGGCCGCTGACCCCGAGGATCTCCAGGGGCAGTTCGACGTTGTCGCGGACGGTGCGCGAGGACAGCAGGTTGAAGTGCTGGAAGACCATGCCGATGCCGGTGCGGGCGGTGCGCAGGGCGGAGCCGGCGCGGTCGGAGCGGCCGGCCAGCGCGGTCAGGTCACGGCCGGCCACCTCGACGGTGCCCGAGGTGGGCCGCTCCAGCAGGTTCACGCAGCGGATGAGCGTGCTCTTGCCCGCGCCGCTGCGTCCGACGACGCCGTAGACCTCGCCCTCGCGGACGTGCAGGTCGACGCCGTCGAGGGCCACCGTCTCCCGGTCACGGGAACGGTAGACCTTGGTCAGGCCCGTTGTGGTGATCACTGGATTTCCGTCACTGTCGAGTGCGCGGCGGACGAAAGCCGCACACGGGGCGTATGGACCGCGGACATGGCATGGCTCCGCCCCTCGGGGGGGGCGGGAGGAGGTCAGCAGTGGGTGCCGGGCGGCTGGGGGTCGTGCGCCAGCCGGCAGCGGCGGAAGGTCTGCTGCGATTCCGTGAGCATGGGGGTGTGCGGTCCGTTGCAGGAGGGGCGGGTCTCGCTTCGGGGCACGAGACTCAGGTGGCGTGGGCCCTCAGCGTGCACACATTCGACACATACGACGAACACCGGGCGTCATCGCCTCGGTCGCGCGGCAGCGGCGGTTCGTCGTGGTCATGGGCCCAGTAAAGCAGACGGCCGAGCGGTGTACCAATATCCGGTCCGGCAGTCCGGAATGTGGACAGCCAGGGGGCCGCGGACCGCCGGTTCCGGCCCGTAATAGAGTCGCGCCATGCTCGACGCGCTCACGATCGTGGTCTCGGCCACGGCGCTGCTCCTGGCCGCCTGGTGCGGCTTCGCGGCCTTCCGCGACCAGCCGACCAAGGACTGGCACTTCATCGGCATGGTCCTGGTGGCGGTGCTCGCGCTCGTCCAGCTGGTGATAGGTGTGGTCAAGCTCACCGGCGGCGAGAAGCCGGTGGACGGCACGACGATCTTCGTGGCGTACCTGATCGGCGCCGCCTGCACCGTCCCGGCGGCGGGCTTCATGTCGCTGACCGAGCGCACCCGCTGGGGTTCGGCGATCGTGGCCGCGGGCGGGGTGATCCTGGCCGTGCTGGAGGTGCGGCTCCACGACATCTGGGGAGGCGTCAGTGCCTGAGAGCACGAAGGACACCACCGCGCCCGCGACCGCCGGGCCCGGCATCGGCCGCGGACCGGGCAGGCTGCTGCTCTCCCTGTACGGCGTCTTCACCGTCGCCGCGCTCTCCCGCGCGATCGTGCAGATCAGCATGCAGTTCGACGAGGCGCCGCTGGCCTACCTGCTCTCCCTGCTGGCGGGCGTCCTCTACGCGGTGATCACGGTGGCCCTGTGGCGGGGTGGCGAGGGTGCGCGGAAGGTGGCGCTGGTCAGCTGCGCGCTCGAACTGGCCGGTGTGCTGACGGTGGGCACTCTGACGCTGGTCGACTCCGGGGCGTTCCCCGACCAGACCGTGTGGTCCGACTACGGCATGGGCTACCTGTTCCTGCCCGTCGTCGTGCCGGTGACCGGCCTGCTGTGGCTGCGCCGGCAGGCGCGGCCACAGCAGGCCTCCGAGCAGGACCCCGCGTCCTGACGCGAGGTCAGGCGCTCGCGGCGTAGGTCTCGGGCCGGGCGGCCGGCTTCTCCATGTGCACCAGGCTCAGCTGCCGGGTGACCGGTTCGACGCTGCCGACCTGCGCGTACCCCAGCTTGCGGTACAGCCGCAGGTTGAACTCGCTGCGGTGCCCGGTGAACAGCCGGTACCGCTTGGCCTCGCTCTCCTCGGCCAGGCGCTCCTCGATGGCCCGCAGCAGACGGCCGCCGAGTCCGTGCCGCTGCATGCGGGGGTGGACGATCAGCTTGGCGATCCGCGCGGTGCCGTCCTCGTCCACGGAACCGCGGACCGAACCCACCACCTCCTCGCCCAGCCGGGCCACCACCACGATCCCGCCCTCGAGTTCGGCGCGCAGCGCCTCGAGGGTCTGGGTCAGCGGTTCTATGCCGTAGTCCCCGTACAGTGCGGCTTCGTCCTGGTAGCAGAGGTACTGCAGTTTGAGGATCTTCTCGGCGTCGTCGCCGGTAGCCGCAGAGATGGTCACGCTCATGCCCATGTGCGCTGGCCTCTCCTTCGAGTCCGCCCGAGCCGCGGGGGGTGAGGGTGCGGCGCGGGACGTTGCCCTGAATCGTTTCCGGAAGGCGGCGCGGCCGTGCACAAGCGTCCATACGCCGACTGTTTACGGTGCATTACCCCGTCGTACGGGTGATGCAACCCCGGTTCCGAGGATCGTACGCAGGCAACTCAGGCACCGGGAACGCATCGGGCCGAGGCTGCCCTGTGAGATACCCAACTCCCGGGAGATTTCCCGGTACGTGGGGTCGGAACGGGAGATCAGCGCGGACACCAGTTCCGGGCAGCGGCCGGGCAGCCGGCGCGCGGCGGCCAGCAGCGTGCGGCGCTGCTCGGCGGCGAGCACCTGCTGTTCGGTGCTCGGCAGGGCCTCGGCGGCCAGGTGGCGGCCGGGGCCGTACGGCGTCTCCCGGCGGGCGCGGCGCACGGCCAGGCGGGCCTCGGCCCGCACCGCCCGGCGCAGCCAGCGGGCGGGGTCGGCGGGCGGCTCGGGGAGCTCCAGCAGCCGCAGCCACACCGACTGTTCGAGATCGGCCGCCTCGACGCAGGCGGGGACCGCCTCGGCCGCGGCCTCGGCGGCGAGCAGCGGGCGGATGGCGGTCAGTTCTTCGTGGCGTACGCGCGGGGTCATGCCCGCCGGGACACCCGTGCCGCGCCGGGTGGTTGCCCCCTGACGGGGGAACCACCCGTGCGCGGGAGGAGGATCACCCGGTGTTGACGATCACCTCCGGGCCAGGAACTCCGCGCGGGCCAGGAGCGCGGTGTCGCAGTTGTCCGAGAAGATGCCGTCGATGCCCTGCTCGAAGTAGACCTTGAAGGCGCCGAAGGCGTCGCCGTAGGCGTTGGGGTCCGTGCCGACCCGGAAGTCGGCGGGCAGGAAGCTGTTCTCGTTGCGCATCGTGTACGGGTGCAGGATCAGCCCGGCCTTGTGGGCGTCGCGCACCAGGGTGGTGGGCGTGCCGAGCTTGCCGGCCGCGTCGCGCGGGATGATCAGGTTCAGGGTGGGACCGATGCCCTGCGCGAAACCGGCGATCCACTTCAGGCCGGCCGGGGTGACCAGGTCGGCGACGGTGCGCGGGTCACCGGCGGCGACGAAGTCGTACGGGCGGGTGGTCGCCGCGTCCAGCAGGACGACCTTGGGGTTGCGCAGGCCGAGCGCGCCGAGCCGCTGGATGCTGCCGGGCTCGAAGGACTGCAGGAACAGCGGCGAGTTGCGCTTGTCGCGGCCGTAGCGGCGCAGCAGCTTGGCGAGGCGCTCCTCCAGGCCGAGGCCGATGCCGCGGAAGTAGGTGGGGTGCTTGGTCTCGACGTGCAGCCACACCGCCTTGCCGCGGCGGCGGCCCTGCTCGTCGGCCCAGCGCAGCACCTCCTCGAAGGTGGGCACCTCGAAGTGGCCGTTGTAGAGGGTGTTGTGCTGCCGCTGTGCGGGCAGGCGCTCGACCGCGCGCAGGGTCTTCAGCTCGGCGAGGGTGAAGTCCTCGGTGAACCAGCCGGTGGTGGCGACCCCGTCGATGGTCTTGGTGGTCCGGCGGGAGGCGAACTCGGGGTGGTCGGCGACGTCCGTGGTGCCGCCGATCTCCGGCTCGTGGCGGCAGACGAGGTGGCCGTCCTTGGTGGGGACGACGTCCTGCTCGATGACGTCGGCGCCGAGGTCCAGGGCGAGCTGGTAGGAGCCGAGGGTGTGCTCGGGGCGGTAGCCGCTCGCGCCGCGGTGGCCGACGACGGTCGGGACCGGCAGCGGGAGGACGGGGACGGATCCGTGGGAGGAGCCGTGCGAGGAGTTCCGCTCGCCGGCCGCGGCGGTGCCCGCGCCTCCGAGCACGGTGACGCCGGCGCCGAGCGCCGCGGCCCCGATCAGCGCCCGGCGCCCGGGCCCCCTGCCCTGCTCCCGGCCGGCCTGCTGCTCGTGCGTCATGTGCGCTCCCTCGTGTCGGGCCGAACGTCCGTCCGGAACCTGCCAAGCGACGGGCGCATCGTAGGCGGGCCCGTGTTGCCCCCGGGCGGCGAGCGACGGAACGTGACGGGAACGCACGTCAACAATGCGTACCGGTCGTGTGAACCCGGTGTGCGTGTCGCGCCGTGGCGGAAGTATCGTCCTCACCGGGGGAGGCGCACACTGGTGAGCGAAACCCCGCGGGCGTCCGGCCGACTCCCGCCGACCACGACCGGAGGACCCGTTGTTCCGCATCATCCTCAAGGCACTGCTCGGAGTACTGATGCGCGTACTGTTCCGCCCCAGGGTCGAGGGCGCGGAGCACATCCCGGGCGACGGACCCGTGATCCTCGCCGGCAACCACGTCACCTTCATCGACTCGATGTTCCTGTCGCTGGTCGTGAAGCGTCAGGTCTTCTTCATCGGCAAGGACGAGTACGTCACCACCCCCGGGGTCAAGGGCCGGCTGATGGCGGCCTTCTTCACCTCGGTCGGCATGATCCCCGTGGACCGCGACGGCGGGCACGGCGGGGTCGCCGCGCTCATGACCGGCCGTCGCATCCTCGACGAGGGCCGGGTCTTCGGCATCTACCCCGAGGGCACCCGCTCCCCCGACGGCCGCCTCTACCGCGGCCGTACGGGCGTGTCACGGCTGGCGCTGATGACCGGGGCGCCGGTCGTCCCGTTCGCGATGGTCGGCACCGACCGCATCCAGCCCGGCGGCGCCGGCGTCCCGCGGCTGCACCGCTTCACCGTCCGGTTCGGCAAGGCGCTGGAGTTCTCCCGTTACGAGGGCATGGACCGCGACCGCTACGTGCTGCGCGCCGTCACCGACGAGGTGATGAGCCATGTGATGCGGCTGTCCGGCCAGGAGTACGTCGACATCTACGCGACGAAGGCAAAGGCGACCAAGGCCGGGGACCACGCGACGGCGGCGTAGCCGTCTGCCCTTCCGGCTTCCCCTCCGCCTCACCCTCGCGCGCGACCGCACCGCCCCCTCCCCCACTCACAGACGCGGCATCCGGCCGGCCGGCCCGTTGCCGGCGGGTGTCCGCGCCGGGGTGAGCGCGACCTCTCCGCGCGGGCCCCGGGAGATCTGCCCGATGCTCGCGGACAGGTCGGCCTCCATCCCGCCGGGCAGCTTGAGCCGGATCAGCACCGGCAGCAGGAAGCCCACCGCGATGAGGCCGGCCAGCACCGGGGTGAGCGTCGTGAGCATCACGGCGGTGACGTGGTGCTTCCACAGGAAGTCCACCCAGGCCGCGCCGAGCACGGCGGTCGCCACCAGCACCAGGACCGCGCTGCTCAGCCGGCTCCCCCGGGCGGCCCTGGCGTCCTCCTCCAGCAGCCGCAGCGCCCGCTGCGCGTCCTGGTGCGCCGGGTCGAGACGGCGGCAGCGGGTCAGGAAGCGCTGGGCCCGGCGCCGGTGCAGCAGTTTCAGCCGGACGTCGACGGTCTGCGTGCCCAGGCGCTGCTCCACGACGCCCGCCACGAAGTGCGGTTCGGCCTCGCGCTCGGCCAGCCGGATGGCGGCGCGGGCCTCCTGGCCGGCGTCGCGGTAGCGGTCGGCGTCCTGCTCGGCGTCGCCGGCCTGCACCAGCAGGCGCGCGAGGGCGAGCCGCAACTGCCAGGCCGGCTGGTCCCGCACCCCGGGCCGGGCGAGCACCCGCCGCAGTTCCTCCTCGGCGGCGCCGAGGTCACCGGTGCCCTCCGCCAGTGCGACGGCGAGCCCGAGGGCCGCGCTGCCGCTGTCCGGGTCGACCGCGACGGCCCGGCGGAACTCGCCGGCCGCCTCGGCCGTCGCCGCCGCGCCCCCGCCCTCCCGGGCCCGGTGCAGCGCGAGGCTGCCCAGTTCGACGTGGGCCTGGACGTCGTACCAGTCCAGCCCGACGGCCCGGCGCAGCACGGTCTCCGCCTCCGCGTACCGGCCGAGCTGCACGAGGAGGGCGCCCAGTTCGGTGTGCGGGCGCCCGTACGGGTCCAGCTCGACGGCGCGGGTGAAGTGCCGCTCGGCCGCGGCCGGTTCGCCGCGCCGGTGCGCGATCAGCCCGAGGCAGGTGTGGGCGGCGGCGCTGCGCGGGTCCTCCCGGGCGACCGCGCGGCAGTGGGCGGTGGCGTCGGCCAGGCGCGCCTGCGCCTCGGGGGTGCCGGGGCCGAGGTCCGCCAGTCGTACCAGCGACCAGGCGCGGCCGATCCGGAAGTCGTGGTCGTGCGGCCACTCCCGCAGGACCTCCGCGAAGGCGTCCGCCGCCTCCAGCGGCTGCTGGTCCATCAGCGCGACCCAGCCGGTCGCGGCCCGGGCCTCCGCCCGCCCGAGGGGGCCGGAGGCGGATTCGAGGAGTTCGTCCAGCACCTGCCGGGCCGCGTCGTGGTCGCCGCGCTCCGCGTGCACCGCGGCCAGCTGGAACCGCAGCGACACCAGGTGCGGGCGGCCGCGGGTGAACTCCTCGGCGCGGCTCTCGGCCTCGTCCAGGCTGCCGCATTCGCGCAGGGTGGTGACGTGCTGCTCGTGGGCGGCCACGCTGTACGGGGCGTCGGCCACGGCGCGTTCGCACTGGGCCAGTGCCTCGTCGTACCGGTGCCGGGCGCGGAGCACGGCGGCGAGCCGGCACCGCACGGACGTCGCGTCCGGGACCCTGCCGAGCAGCGCCTCCGCGGCCTGTTCCGCCTCCTCGAAGCGGCCCAGCGCGGCGAGGGTGTCGACCAGCAGCCGGGTCGCCCACTCGTGCCGGGGTTCGAGCTGCAGGGCCCGTCTCAGGTGCGGCAAGGCCTCCTCGCGGCGGAAGGTGTCGGCGAGCACCTGGGCGGTCGCGACGTGCGCGGCGGCGATCTCCGGACGGCTGCCGCGCGCCTGGCGGGCGACGGCCTCCGCCTCGCTCCAGCGCCGCAGCGAGCACAGCACCTCCACCTTGAAGGTCAGCGTACGGACGCGGTCGGGCTGCAGGGCGAGGGCGCGGTCCACGCTCTTCAGGCACTCCGTGTCCTTGTCCTGGTCCCAGAGGCAGTAGGCCAGGTCCATGTGGGCGTCCGGCGCCGTGGGACGCCGGTCGGCGACGCGCCGCAGCGTCCGCTCCGCCTCGTCCCAGCGCCGTGACCGGCGCAGCAGCCACCCCAGCAGGTCGACGGCGTCGGGGCCGTCGTCGGTGAGTTCCGCGGCGCGCCGGGCGAACGGCAGGCCCTCGCCGGGGCGTTCCATCGCGGCGTGGAGCCGGCCGACAGCGATCAGCACCTCGGGGTCGTCGGGCCGGAGCCCGGCGGCGTCCCCGGCGGCCCGCTCGGCCTCCTCCCAGCGCCCGAGCGCCCGCAGGGCGGCGAGCCTGCCGAGCAGCGCGTCGCGGTGGTCCGGCTCGCGCCGCAGTGCCTCCTCGTACGCCTCGCATTCCTCGGCCCTGCGGTCCTGCTCGCCGAAGCACTGCGCGAGCAGCGTGGGCCCCGCCCCCGAGCGGGGCGCCGCGGCGGCGGCCCGGCGGGCGGCCGCCTCGGCCGCGGGCCAGTCGGCACGGCCGACGTGCGCCGTGGCGATCAGCTCCAGCGCCTCGTCGTCGTCCGGGCGCAGGCGCAGGCACTCCTCGGCCGCGGCG
Organism: Streptomyces sp. NPDC111520; assembly: GCF_055635295.1. NCBI lineage: Bacteria > Bacillati > Actinomycetota > Actinomycetes > Kitasatosporales > Streptomycetaceae > Streptomyces > Streptomyces sp. NPDC111520. The sequence continues at coordinate 146,718 of NZ_JBVKBW010000008.1, forward strand.
AGGGCCGCGTCGTGGTCGTCCCGGCCCAGGGCCGTCCTGGCGCGCTGGACGGCCACCACGTCGGCGGGCACGCCCCGGCGTGCGGCCTCCTCCAGGGCGTCCTCGGCCTCGCTCCAGCGTGCCGCCGCCCGGAGGCCGTCGAGCCTGGCGACGTGGGGCTCCATCGCGTGGGCGTCGAGACGCAGGGCGCGGTCCACGGCCGCCAATGCCTCCTCGGTGCGCTCGGCGGCGAACAGGACCGTCGCCAGGAGCGCGTGCGCCCGGGGGTCGTCGGCGGCGGCGTCGACGCCCTCCCGGGCGGCGGCCTCCGCGTCGGCGAGCCGGCCGAGGGCGTGCAGGGAACGGACGCGCAGGCGGGCCGTGAAAGCGCGTCCCGGTTCCGCCCGCAGTGCGGCCTCGCACTCCTCCACGGCCCGGGCGTGATGCTGCCGCGCGAAGGACAGGCAGGCCTGCTCCTCCAGGAGCAGCCCCTCCAGGCGTCCCGTACGGTCGGCGGCGCGCAGAGCGGCGATCGACTCCGCCGCGTCGTCCCAGCGGTGGGCGCCGCGCAGCAGGGCCAGCGCACGCTCCATCAGGGAGGTGTCGGACGGGTCGAGTTCCCTGGCGCGCGTGACGGCGGCCAGCGCCTCGTCGTACCGGCCGGCCGCGCCCAGGACCCCGGCGAGGGCGGCCAGTTCCTCCGGGTCGGCGGGCCGCAGCGCGGCACTGTGCCGGGCGACCGCGACCGCCCCGTCCACGTCGCCGCCGCGCAGGAGCAGTTCGGCCCGGACGCTCAGCCCCCAGCGGGAGCACGGGTCGAGTGCCAGGGCCTCGTCGGTGAGGGCGAGGGCGCGGTCGAGCGCCCCGACGGCCAGTTCGGCGAGGGCGAGTTCCAGCCGGACGTCGGCCGCGTACGGGCACTCCCGCACCGCCCGCCGTCCGGTCTCGCGTGCGGCCTGCGGGTCGCCGCCCCGTCGCTGGGCCTCGGCGCGGCACTCCCACGCGAGGTCGGCGCGGGGCGCGAGCGCCAGCGCCCGGTCGCAGGCCGCGACCGCCTCGTCCGTGCGTCCGAGGCCGATCAGGCGGCGGGCGTGTTCGACGTGCGCCTCGGGCCGCCGCGGGTAGCGGGCGACGAGGCGCTCGGCGGCCTCCAGCGCGGCCCGGGCGTCTCCGCGGCCGCTCTCGTACCGGACCTGCGCCGTCAGCACGGCGATGTCGTCGGTGTCGAGGGAGCGGGCGGAGGCCATTTTGGCGTCGGCGAGTTCGTTCCCGCCCCGGCCCGCCGCGATCCGTACGGCGGCGCAGCGGACCTCGACGGGGTCGGCGAGGGCGCGTTCGGCGTCCTCCAGGCCGCGCAGGGCGGCCGCGGTGTCGCCGAGTTCGACGCGGGTCCACGCGGCGCCGATCCAGCCCTCCGCCTGGCGCGGTCCGGCGGCCGTGGCCCGTTCGAAGGCCGCCAGTGCCTCGTCCCAGCGGCATGCCCGGTGGTGCAGCCAGCCGAGCGCCGTGTGGACGTCCGCGGCTTCCGGGAGCCGCGCCGCGGCCGCCGTGCCCTCGGCCAGGGCCTCGTCCCGGCGGCCCATGCGGTCGAGCGCCGCGACGCGCCACCCCGCGGCGGGGCCGCATTCCGGGTCGTGGCGCAGGGCCTCGGCGAACTCGGCCAGCGCTGCCCGGTGTTCGTGGCGCCGCAGCCGCAACCGGCCCCGGGCGACGTGCAGTCGGCCCGTCCGCGCCGGGTCGCCCTCCGCGCGGGCGAGTTCGGCGCCGATGAGCGCCTCGGCGTCCTCGTAGCGGCAGTCGAGGGTGAACTCCCTCAGGACGGCCAGGGCGTCGGTGTCCTGACCGGGCTGTGCGTCCGTGCTCATGGCGCTCCCTCCCCCGCGGCGGGTACCGGCAGCATACGGAGTCGACCGGGCGCCGTGCGGCCGGAGTCGGGGCCGGCGGCCGCCGCAACCCGCCGACCGGCGCGGAGCGTCCTCCCGGGTGACGGATCCACCGGGGCGGGGGGGACCTGTGCAGTACATAGAGGTCACGGAGCTGGCGGGGGTACGGTCGGCGGTCATCCGCTTCCGCAGCCGCGGGACGGCGCTGGTCTTCGAGCTGTACCCGATGATCCACCTGGCGGAGCCGGCCTTCTACGAGGCGGTGACGGCCCGTCTGCGCGCCACGTGCGACCTGGTGATCGCCGAGGGCGTCCGGGGGAGCACGGTGACGCGTGCCCTGACCCGGTCCTACCGCAGCCTCTCGGGCAGCGAGCGTCTCGGGCTGGTCGTCCAGGACATCGACTTCACGACGCTCGGTGTGCCGGTGATCTGCCCGGACATGAGGGGCGAGGAGTTCGACGAGCGGTGGCGGCGGCTGCCGCTGCGGGAGCGGGCGGCGATTGCCGCGCTCGTGCCCGCCTACGTCGCGGGCATGCGGCTGCTGGGCACCCGCCGTTTCCTCGCCCGGCACATGCGGCTGGAGGACCTGCCGGTCGACGACGACGAGGAGGAGGAGACGGAGCTCCGGACGGACGACCTGGTGCTGCACCAGCGCGACCGCCTGCTGATCGACGCCGTGACCCACCTGCACCGCTCCCGCGCCGGCCGTACCGAGCCGTTCACGGCCGGGATCCTGTACGGCGCGGCGCACATGCGCGCGGTGACCACGGCGCTGATGGACCTGGGCTACACGCCCGCGGGCGGGCAGTGGCTGACGGTCTTCACCCTCGACGACCCCGGCGGCGGCTGAGCCGGACCCGGGCAAGGAGCGGCGGCGCCGTCCGGGGGCCGCCCGGCCCTCAGGGGCCCACCGGGACCCGCCGCTCGGCAAGCCGCTGGCCGCGCAGCAGGCGCCAGGCGGCGCCGGCGGCCAGCAGCAGGACGGCGCCGCCGGCCCCGGACGCGGCGCGCAGGCCGTCGGTGAAGGCGGCGGGGTCGGCCGCGGCGGGGCCGCCGGAGATGCCGGTGACGACGGAGCCCAGGAGGGCGATGCCGAGGGCCGCGCCGAGTTCGTACGCGGTCTCCGAGACGCCCGAGGCGGCACCGGCCTGCTGCGGCGGGACGCTGGAGAGGATGACGTCGGCCGTGACGGTGAACGACAGCCCGGCTCCGGCGCCGACGACCAGCAGCGCGGCGCCGAGGAGGAGGTACCCCGTGCCGGGGCGCAGGGCCAGGAGCGCGAGCAGGGCGAGTCCGGTGGCGACGAGTCCGCCGGCGACGGCCACGCGGACCGACCAGCGGCGCGCCACGGCGCCGGCGGCGAGACCGGTGGCGGCGGCGCCGAGGGTCGCGGGCAGTTCGCACAGGCCCGCCTGGAGCGGGGAGCGGCCCTGGACGAGCTGGAGGAACTGGGAGAGGAAGAAGACGCTTCCGGCGAGGCCGAGCACGGTGAGCAGGTCGGCCAGCACCGCGCCGGAGAAGCCGCGGTGCCGGAACAGCCGTACGTCCAGCAGCGGCTTGGGCAGGGCGAGTTGCCTGCGGACGAAGGCGAGCAGGCAGGCCGCGCCGAGCAGGCCGGCGCCGGCCGCGCCGGGGCCGGGGCCGTGCACGGCGAGCTGCTTGACGGCGTAGACGACGCCGAACATGCCGACCAGCGAGAGCAGGACGCTGGGCGGGTCCCAGGGGCCGGGCGCGGGGTCACGGGACTCGGGCAGCAGCCGGGCGCCGACGACGAGCAGCAGTGCCATGACGGGCAGGTTGATGAGGAAGACCGAGCCCCACCAGAAGTGCTCGAGGAGGATCCCGCCGACGACCGGTCCGAGGGCGGCGCCCGCGGTCGAGACGGCGCCCCAGACGCCGATGGCGAAGCTCCGTTCGCGCGGGTCGGGGAAGAGGGTGCGGATCAGTGCGAGCGTGGACGGCATGAGGGTGGCGCCCGCGACGCCCATGAGGGCGCGGGCGGTGATGAGCATGCCGGGGCTCGTAGCGTACGCGGCGAACACCGAGAGCGCGCCGAAGGCGGCGGTGCCGGTGAGCAGCAGCCGCTTGCGGCCGATGCGGTCGCCGAGGCCGCCCATGGAGACGAGCAGTCCGGCGATGACGAAGGAGTAGACGTCGCCTATCCACAGCAGTTGGGTGGAGGTCGGCCGCAGGTCCGCGCTGAGGAAGGGCACGGCGAGACCGAGCACGGTGGCGTCGACGGCGATGAGCAGCAGCGCGAGGGTGAGGACGCCGAGGGCGAGCCAGCGGGCGGGGTGGCCGCGGTCGTCGTGGCGCGCGCCCGTGACGGGTGCGGCGGTGGTCATGATTCGCTCCGGGGGTGGCGCAGCATGCCGCCGAGCAGCAGTTCGGTGACCATGCGGGCGGAGTCGAGGCGGGCCGTGCGGCCGTCCTGGACGGACCAGGCGGAGGCGGCGATGAGCGCGTACAGCGCCTCGACGAGCCAGGCGGGGGTCAGGTCGTAGCGGAAGGCGCCGGTCTCCTGGCCGCGCCGGAAGAGGGCGGCGACCCGGGCGTCGATACGTGCCCAGCCCTCGTTGATCTCGGCGAAGTCGTAGATCTGGTTCTCGCCGTAGAGGAAGGCGAGGAAGCCGGAGACGGGCCCGGCCTCGGCGATGAGCCGGCGGACGGCCTCGACGGGGTCGCCCTCCTCGATCCGCGCCGCGTCCAGGCGCTCCTCGGTCTGCTCGATGCCGAGCAGACCGAGGGCCCGCACGAGCGCGTCCCGGCCGGGGAAGTGCCGGTGGAGCGTGGCGCGGCTGACGCCGGCGGCCTTGGCGATCTCGTCCATGGAGGCGGTGGCGCGCCGCGACAGCAGGTCGGCCGCGTCCCGCAGGACCTGCTCACGATCGAAGCTCATGAGACAAGGGTAACCCGAATGAGACATTAATGTCTCATTCGAGAGGACGAAGAAGCCCGGCCGGGTGGACGGACCCGGCCGGGCTCCCCGCCTGCGGGATCAGCCCTTGGCCTGTGCCCAGGCGAACTGGACGGCCAGGTCCCGCTTGACCTCGGCGAGCTGGACGACAACCGCCGACGGCGCGGTCCCGCCGCGGCCGTCGCGGGCGGCCAGCGCGCCGGGGACGTCGAGCACGGTGCGCACCTCGGCGGTGAGGTGGGGCGAGATCTTCGCGAACTGCTCGTCGGTGAGCTGGTCCAGCTCGATCCCCTCGGCCTCGCAGACCTTCACGCACTCCCCCGCGACCTCGTGCGCGACGCGGAAGGGCACGCCCTGCTTCACCAGCCACTCGGCGATGTCCGTGGCGAGCGAGAAGCCTGCCGGGGCGAGTTCCTCCATGCGCTCCCGGTTGACGGTGAGCGTGGCCATCATCCCCGTGAAGGCGGGCAGCAGGACCTCGAGGGTGTCGCAGGAGTCGAAGACCGGCTCCTTGTCCTCCTGCAGGTCGCGGTTGTACGCCAGCGGCAGCGCCTTCAGCGTGGCGAGCAGCCCGGTGAGGTTGCCGATGAGCCGCCCGGACTTGCCGCGGGCGAGTTCGGCGATGTCCGGGTTCTTCTTCTGCGGCATGATCGACGAACCGGTGGAGAAGGCGTCGTGGAGGGTCACGAAGGAGAACTCCTTCGTGTTCCAGATGATGACCTCCTCCGCGATCCGCGAGAGGTCGACGCCGATCATGGCGGTGATGAAGGCGAACTCGGCGACGAAGTCGCGCGAGGCCGTGCCGTCGATGGAGTTGGCCACCGAGCCGTGCTCGAAGCCGAGGTCCCTGGCGACCGCCTCCGGGTCCAGCCCGAGCGAGGAGCCGGCGAGCGCGCCGGAGCCGTACGGCGAGACGGCGGTGCGCGCGTCCCACTGCCGCAGGCGCTCGGCGTCCCGGGACAGCGCCTGGACGTGGGCGAGCACGTGGTGGGCGAAGAGCACCGGCTGGGCGTGCTGCAGATGGGTGCGGCCGGGCATGGCGACGTCCCTGTGCGTCTCGGCCAGCCGGACCAGGGCCTGCTGCAGCTCGGCGATCAGGCCCCCGACGATCCGGGCGTGGTCGCGCAGGTACATCCGGAAGAGCGTGGCGACCTGGTCGTTGCGGGACCGGCCGGCGCGCAGCTTGCCGCCGAGGTCGGGGCCGAGGCGCTCCAGCAGTCCGCGTTCCAGGGCGGTGTGGACGTCCTCGTCGGCGATGGTCCCGGTGAAGGAGCCGTCGGCGACGTCGGACTCCAGCTGGTCGAGGCCGGCGAGCATGCGGGTCAGCTCGACCTGGCTCAGCAGGCCCGCCTTGTGCAGCACGCGCGCGTGGGCGCGGGAGCCCGCGATGTCGTACGGCGCGAGCCGCCAGTCGAAGTGGACGGACGCGGAGAGCTTGGCCAGCGCCTCCGCGGGGCCGTCGGCGAAACGCCCGCCCCAGAGCCGGACGTCGCCGCTGTTGGTGGTCACTGCTCTGCTCGCTTCCGTCGGGGGTGGATGTGCGGCCGCCTCCCCGCCACGTGGGCGGGGAGGCGGGCTGCCGTGATCGAGGCTACGGGCTAGGCCAGGTCGCGCTTGGCCGCGATCTTCGACGACATGCCGAAGATCTCGATGAAGCCCTTGGAGAGCGACTGGTCGAACGTGTCGCCGGTGTCGTAGGTCGCCAGGTTGAAGTCGTACAGGGACTCGGCGGACTTGCGGCCGGTGACGACGGCGCGGCCGCCGTGCAGGGTCATCCGGATGTCGCCGGTGACGTGCTGGTTGGCCTCCTCGATGAAGCCGTCCAGGGCCCGCTTGAGCGGGGAGAACCACAGGCCGTCGTAGACCAGCTCGCCCCAGCGCTGCTCCACCTGCCGCTTGTAACGGGCGAGTTCGCGCTCGACGGTGACGTTCTCCAGCTCCTGGTGGGCGGTGATCAGGGCGATCGCGCCCGGGGCCTCGTACACCTCGCGGGACTTGATGCCGACCAGGCGGTCCTCGACCATGTCGATCCGGCCGACGCCCTGGGCGCCCGCGCGCTCGTTGAGCTGCTGGATCGCCTGCAGCACGGTGACGGGCTTGCCGTCGATCGCGACCGGGACGCCCCGCTCGAAGCTGATGACCAGCTCGTCGGCCTCGCGGGGCGTGGCCGGGTTCTGGGTGTACTCGTAGACGTCCTCGATCGGGGCGTTCCAGATGTCCTCGAGGAAGCCGGTCTCGACGGCGCGGCCGAAGACGTTCTGGTCGATCGAGTAGGGGGACTTCTTGGTGGTGGCGATGGGGAGGTTCTTCTCCTCGCAGAACGCGATCGCCTTGTCCCGGGTCATCGCGTAGTCGCGGACCGGCGCGATGCAGGTCAGCTCGGGGGCGAGGGAGGAGATGCCGGCCTCGAAGCGGACCTGGTCGTTGCCCTTGCCGGTGCAGCCGTGGGCGACGATCGAGGCGCCGTGCTTCTTGGCGGCCGCCACCAGGTGCTTGACGATGGTCGGCCGGGAGAGCGCGGAGACCAGCGGGTAGCGGTCCATGTAGAGGGCGTTGGCCTTGATCGCCGGGAGGCAGTACTCGTCGGCGAACTCGTCCCTGGCGTCCGCGACCTCGGCCTCGACCGCGCCGCAGGCGAGCGCCCGCTTGCGGATGACGTCAAGGTCCTCGCCGCCCTGGCCGACGTCCACGGCCACGGCGATGACCTCGGCGCCGGTCTCCTCGGCGATCCATCCGATGGCGACGGAGGTGTCCAGTCCGCCCGAGTAGGCGAGTACGACGCGCTCGGTCACGGGTCTCTCCTTTGGTGCGCGAGGTCGAGTGCGTATGGCGGCGGTGATGATGCATACGCTGTTGGGTATAAGTATGCACTCCTCTGCATGCTTCGTCAATCGGCGGTGTCCTCGCAGGTCACCGGCGTGTCGGCGGCCGGTCGCGGCAGCCGCGCCAAGGACGCCGCCGACCGCCCCGGCACGGCCGCTCCCCGCTGCGCGCGGCAATACCACAACAGCGCACGCCACATGGGGAGAACCCGGGCTTTGAGCAGCGGCGCGGGGCCGCGCGTACCCATGCGCATGGCGGCCACGACCACGATGATCCACAACAGCAGGGCGGGCAGGCGGCAGGCCATGCGCCGGATCCGGCCCCGCCGTTCCCCCGCGATCCCGCTGCTCCTCCTGGCCTGGGCGGGCGCCGCCGGGGTCGTGTGGCTGTGGTGGGGCAACACCCCCTACGTCCAGCCGACCGCGGCCGGCCGGCTCACCGCCGCGGGCCGGATCACCGGGCTGCTCGGCGGCTACGCGATCGCCCTGGTCGTCCTGCAGATGGCCCGGGTCCCCGCGCTGGAACGGCGCGTGGGCAGCGACCGGGTGGCCCGCTGGCACGCGATGAGCGGCCGCTACGCCGTCTCGCTGGTCGTCGTCCACGTCGCGCTGATCCTGTGGGGCTACTCCGAGCAGTCGGGGCAGCCGATCGCACAGCAGTCGGTCGCGGTGGTCATGGACTACCCGCGGATGATCGAGGCGACCGCCGGCACCGCGCTGCTGCTGGTCGTCGGCTTCGTCTCGGCGGGGGCGCTGCGTCGCCGGATGCGCTACGAGACCTGGTACTACGTGCACCTGCTGACCTACGCCGCCGTCTACCTGACCTTCTGGCACCAGCTCGCCACCGGCGCCGAGTTCGCGGGCAGCGCCACCGCGCGCGGCATCTGGTACGCGCTGTACGGGTCGGTGACGGCGCTGGTGCTCTGGTACCGGGTGCTGGTGCCGGTCCGGCTCAACATGCGGCACCGGATGCGGGTCGCGGAGACCGTGGAGGAGGCGCCGGGCGTGGTCTCGGTGCTGATCACGGGACGCCGGCTGCACCGCCTCGGCGCCGAGCCCGGCCAGTTCTTCCGCTGGCGCTTCCTCGCCCCGGGGCTGCGCTGGAGCGCCAACCCGTACTCCCTGTCGGCGCCGCCGCGGCCCGACCTGCTGCGGATCACCGTCAAGGCGGTCGGGGGCCACAGCTCCGCGCTCGCCTCGCTCGAACCCGGCACCCGGGTGTGGGCGGAGGGCCCCTACGGCGCCATGACGGCCTCCCGCCGCCGCGGTGGCAAGGTGCTGCTGCTGGCGGGAGGCGCCGGGATCACCCCGCTGCGGGCGCTGTTCGAGACGCTGCCGGCCGCGCCCGGCGACCTCACCCTGCTCTACCGGGCCCGCAGCCGGCAGGACCTCGCGCTGTGGGCCGAGCTGGAGGAGATCGCGGCCGAACGCGGCGCGCGCCTGGTGTACGCGGTGAACGGACCCGACGGCGCCCGCCCGGAGATCACCGCCCAGGGACTGCGGCGGATGCTGCCGGACATCGACCGGCACGACGTGTACCTGTGCGGCCCGCCGGGGCTGGCCGAGGAGTCGTACTCCGCGCTGCGCGATGCGGGCGTGCCGGAACGCCGCATCCACCACGAGTCCTTCGAGATGTGAGGTCCGAGTGAAGAAGAAGCACCCGCTGCGCCGGATCCTCCTGAGCAGCGTGACGACCGTCTCCGGGGTCGTGCTGCTGCTCGCCCTGAAGCCGACGACGGCGCCCTTCACCTCGCAGGCCGGCGGCCCGGCGCAGCCGTTGCCGCCGGTGTCCGCGGCCCCCTCGCCCGCCGGCCCCGACCCGTCGGTCCCGGTGGCCTCGGCCCCCGCGGACGGCGGCGGCTCCGGCGGCAACGGCGGGGCGCGGAAGCCGGGCGGGCAGGACGGGCAGGGCGGCGCGCCCGCGCGGAGGACCGTCACCGGCGACGTCGCGCAGACCAGCTACGGGCCCGTCCAGGTGAAGATCACCGTCGAGGGCGGGCGGATCGTCTCGGCGGCCGCCGTCCGGGCGCCCGCCGGCACCCCCACCAGCGACCAGCTGACCGCCACCGCCGTCCCGGAACTCAACCAGGCCGCGGTCACCGCCCAGAGCGCGCAGATCGACACCGTCTCCGGTGCCTCCTTCACCAGCGAGGGCTACCGGAAGTCGCTGCAGAGCGCGCTGGACAGGGCCGGTGCCTGACGATGCCCGAGAACCCGCCGCGCCTGCGGCACGTGGAGCACTGCATGGGGACGGTGTTCTCCTTCGACGTGCGCGGCGCCCGCGACCCGCGCGTCCGGACCGCCCTGGACGCGGCGGTGGCGGGCCTGCACGCGGTCGACGCGGTGTTCTCCACCTTCCGCGCCGACAGCGAGGTCAGCCGGCTCGGCCGCGATGAACTCGCCCTCGCCGACTGCTCCCCCGAGGTGCGGGAGGTCCTGGGCCTGTGCGAGGACGCCGAGCGCCGCACCGGTGGCTGGTTCACCCCGCGCTACGCCGGCCCCGGCGCCGCGCCCGACCCCACGGGCCTGGTCAAGGGCTGGGCGGTGGAGCGGGCCGTCCGGACGCTCGCGGAGGCGGGCGCCGGGAAGGTCTGCCTCAACGGCGGCGGCGACGTCCAGCTGACCGGCGGCCCCTGGCGGGTCGGCATCGCCGACCCGCTGCGGCCCGGCGGACTGGCCACCGTCGTCGAGGCGGAGGGCGGACTGGCCGTCGCCACCTCCGGGCCCGCCGAGCGCGGCTGCCACATCCTCGACCCGCACACCGGCGCCCCGCCCGCCGGAGGACTCGCCTCGCTCACCGTGGTGAGCGCCTCCCTCACCGAGGCCGACACCTGGGCCACGGCCGGGTACGCCATGGGCGGCCGGGCCCGCGAGTGGCTGGAAGCACTCCCCGATGTGGAGGCCTTCGCCGTCGTCCCCGACGGCACGACCTGGCACACCACGGGATTCGGGCGTTTCGTGGCGAAGTTGAGCGCTTGACGATCAGCTGTTCCCAGTGGCAAGAATGCGTCACATGGATCTGCAACTGAACGGCAAGGTCGTGCTGGTCACCGGAGGGTCCGACGGACTCGGCGCGGCCCTTGTCCGGCGGCTGGCCGCCGAGGGCGCCAAGGTGGCGCTGTGCGGACGTGACCCCGAACGCATCGAGCACGTGGTGAAGGAACTCGGCGCCGGCGGCGCCGACGTGCTGGGCGTGCCCGCGGACGTCACCCGTCCCGAGGACCTCGAGCGCTTCGTCGCCGCCGCCGACGGGCGCTGGGGACGCATCGACGCCGTGGTCAACAACGCGGGCCGCAGCGCGGCCGGATTCTTCGAGCGCCAGGACGACTCGGTGTGGGAGGAGGACCTGCAACTGAAGCTGCACGCCGCGGTACGGCTGACCCGGCTGGCCCTCCCCCACCTGCGCGCCGCGGGCGGCGGCGGCGTCGTCAACACCCTCGCCGTGTCGGCCAAGGCGCCCGGCGCCGGCAGCACGCCGACCTCCGTCTCCCGCGCGGCCGGACTCGCCCTGACCAAGGCGCTGTCCAAGGAACTGGGGCCGGACAACATCCGCGTCAACGCCGTCCTCGTCGGCCTGGTGGAGAGCGGCCAGTGGACCCGGCAGGCCGAGGAGCGCGGCATCCCCCTCGAGGAGCTGTACGCCACGATGGGCCGCGACTCCGGCATCCCGCTGGGCCGGGTGGGCCGCGCCGAGGAGTTCGCCGACCTGGTGGCGTTCCTGCTGTCCGACCGGGCCGGCTACGTGACCGGCACCGGCATCAACTTCGACGGCGGCCTGAGCCCCGTCGTCTGACCGCACCCCGGGGAGCCCCCGGACACGGCGGTTCCCCCGGCTTCCGGCCGGGGGAACCGCCGTACGCCCCGGGGCCGGCCTAGCTGCCCGCTGCCAGGCGCAGCAGGTGGTCGGCGACCGCCTGCCCGCCGGACGGGTCGCGGCTGATCAGCATGACCGTGTCGTCGCCCGCGATGGTGCCGAGGATGTCGTACACCTCGGCCTGGTCGATCGCGGACGCGAAGAACTGCGCGGCGCCGGGCGGCGTGCGGACGACCACGAGGTTGGCCGAGGCCTCCGCGGAGATCAGCAGCTCGCCGGCGAGGCGGCGCATCCGCTCCTCCTTCACCGACTCCCCGAGCGGCGCCATGGGGGTGCGGAAGCCGCCCTCGCTGGGCACGGCGTAGATCAGCTCGCCGTTGTTGGTGCGGATCTTCACCGCGCCCAGTTCGTCGAGGTCGCGGGAGAGCGTCGCCTGGGTGACGCTCAGCCCGTCGTCGGAGAGCAGCTTGGCGAGCTGGCTCTGGGACCGCACCGGCTGCCGGTTCAGGATGTCCACGATCCGCCGGTGGCGTGCCATCCGGGTCTGCGGTACGGCGGCGGCTCCCCCGCCGGCCTGCTGCTGCGCCTCGCTCATCGTCGTGTCATTCTCCGGATCGCGGTTCCTCTGCGGCGTGTACGGCGTCGAGGACACCCGGCAGCGCCCTCAGGAACGCGTCCACCTCGGCGTCACCGAGGATCAGCGGCGGGGCGAGCCGTACCGTGTCGGGTACGGCGGCGTTCACCAGGAGTCCGGCGTCCTGGGCCGCCTTCTGCACCTGCGCGGAGAACGGCCCGGTGAGCACGATACCCAGCAGGAGGCCCGCACCGCGCACGTGATCGACCAGAGGGTGGCCCAGCGCCTCGACGCCCTGGCGCAGTCGCTCGCCCTGGCGCTTGACGTTCTCCAGCACGCCCTCCTGGGCGATGGTGTCCAGGACGGCGAGCGCCGCGGCGCAGGCGACCGGGTTGCCGCCGAAGGTGGTGCCGTGCTGACCGGGCGTCAGGAGGTCGGCGGCGGGGCCGAAGGCGAGGGTGGCGCCGATGGGCAGTCCGCCGCCGAGCGCCTTGGCGAGGGTGACGACGTCCGGCTCGACACCCTGCGCCTGGTGCTCGAACCAGTGGCCGGTGCGGCCGATGCCCGTCTGCACCTCGTCCATGACGAGCAGGGTGCCGGTGGCGCGGGTGATCTCCCGCGCGGCGGCCAGGTAGCCGGCCGGCGGCACGACGACGCCGTTCTCGCCCTGGATGGGCTCGAGCACGACGAGCGCCGTCTCCTCGGTGACGGCGGCGCGCAAGGCGTCGGCGTCGCCGTACGGCACATGGGTGACGTCACCGGGCAGCGGGCGGAAGGACTCCTGCTTCTTGGGCTGGCCGGTGAGCGCGAGCGCACCCATGGTGCGGCCGTGGAAGGCGCCGTCGGTGGCCACCATGTGGGTGCGGCCCGTCAGACGGCCGATCTTGAAGGCGGCTTCGTTGGCCTCGGCGCCGGAGTTGCAGAACAGCACGCGGCCGGGGCGGCCGGACAGCTGGAGCAGCCGCTCGGCGAGGGCGACCGTGGGTTCGGCGATGAAGAAGTTCGAGACGTGGCCGAGCGTCGCGATCTGCTCGGAGACGGCACGGACGACCGCCGGGTGCGCGGTGCCGAGGGCGTTGACGGCGATGCCGCCGAGGAAGTCCAGGTACTCGTTGCCGTCGGCGTCCCAGTACCGGGCGCCCTCGCCGCGGACCAGGGGCAGCCGCGGGGTGCCGTAGTTGTCCATCAGGGAGTCCTGCCAGCGCCGTGTGAGCGCCTCGTTCCCCTGGTTGCCGGTGCCGGTCATGCCCGTCCCCCTCCGTTGCGCGATGTGGTGCCGCGCGCCGCGTCGGCGCTGTCGGGCAGCACCATGGTGCCGATTCCCTCGTCGGTGAAGATCTCCAGCAGGATGGAGTGCTGGACCCGCCCGTCGATGACCCGGGCGGTGTGGACGCCGTTGCGCACCGCGAACAGGCACCCCTCCATCTTGGGCACCATGCCGCTGGACAGCTCGGGCAGCAGCTTCTCCAGCTCGCTCGCGGTGAGCCGGCTGATGACCTCGTCGCTGTGCGGCCAGTCCTCGTACAGGCCCTCCACGTCGGTGAGGACCATCAGGGTCTCGGCCCCGAGCGCGGCCGCGAGCGCCGCGGCGGCGGTGTCGGCGTTGACGTTGTAGATGTGGCCGTCGTCGGCGCTGCGGGCGATGGAGGAGACGACCGGGATGCGGCCGTCGTCCAGCAGGGCCCGGATGGCGCCGGTGTCGATCTCGGTGATCTGCCCGACCCGGCCGATGTCGACGGCCTCCCCGTCGATCATCGGGCGGTGCCGGGTGGCGCTGATGGTGTGGGCGTCCTCGCCGGTCAGGCCGACGGCCAGCGGACCGTGCTGGTTGAGCAGGTTGACCAGCTCGCGCTGCACCTGTCCGGCGAGCACCATGCGGACGACGTCCATGGCCTCCGGGGTGGTGACCCGCAGGCCCGCCTTGAACTCGCTGACCAGGCCCTGTTTGTCGAGCTGCGCGCTGATCTGCGGGCCGCCGCCGTGCACGACCACCGGCTTGAGGCCGGCGTGCCGCAGGAAGACGACGTCCTGCGCGAAGGCCGCCTTGAGCTCCTCGTCGACCATCGCGTTGCCGCCGAACTTGATGACGACGGTCTTGCCGTGGTGCCGGGTGAGCCAGGGCAGCGCCTCGATCAGGATCTGCGCCTTCGGCAGGGCGGTGTGCTTGCGGGCGCTCATGAGCTGTAGGCGCTGTTCTCGTGGACGTACTCGGCGGTGAGGTCGTTGGTCCAGATGGTCGCCGTCTCGGTGCCGGCGGCGAGGTCGGCGGTGATGTGGACCTCGCGGTAGCGCATGTCGACCAGCGCGCGGTCCTCGCCGACGGAGCCGGACTTGCAGACCCACACGCCGTTGATGGCGACGTTGAGGCGGTCCGGCTCGAAGGCGGCGGAGGTGGTGCCGATCGCCGAGAGCACCCGGCCCCAGTTGGGGTCCTCACCGTGGATCGCGCACTTGAGGAGGTTGTTGCGGGCGATGGAGCGGCCCACCTCCACGGCGTCGTCCTCGGTCGCGGCGTTGACGACCTCGATCTTGATGTCCTTGGACGCGCCCTCGGCGTCGCGGATCAGCTGCCGGGCGAGGTCGGCGCACACCTGCTCCACGGCGGCGGCGAAGGGCCCGGCGGCGGGGGTGACGCCCGAGGCGCCGGAGGCCATCAGCAGCACCGTGTCGTTGGTCGACATGCAGCCGTCGGAGTCGGCCCGGTCGAAGGTGGTGCGGGTGGCGGCGCGCAGCGCCCCGTCCAGGGCGGCGGAGTCCAGGTCGGCGTCGGTGGTCAGGACGACCAGCATGGTGGCCAGGCCCGGGGCGAGCATGCCCGCGCCCTTGGCCATGCCGCCGACGGTCCAGCCCTCGCCCTCGTGCACGGCGGTCTTGTGGACGGTGTCGGTGGTCTTGATGGCGATGGCCGCCTTCTCGCCGCCGTGGGCGGAGAGTTCGGCCGCCGCCTTGGCGACGCCCGGCAGCAGCCTGTCCATCGGCAGGCGCACGCCGATGAGCCCGGTGGAGCAGACGGCGACCTCCCCCGCGCTGTGCCCGAGGGCGTCGGCGACGGCCTCGGCGGTGGCGTGGGTGTCCTGGAAGCCCAGCGGGCCCGTACAGGCGTTGGCGCCACCGGAGTTGAGGACCACGGCGGAGACCCGGCCGCCACTGACCACCTGCTCCGACCACAGGACGGGGGCGGCCTTGACGCGGTTGGAGGTGAAGACGCCGGCCGCGGCGAGCCGCGGACCGTTGTTCACCACGAGGGCGAGGTCCGGGTTGCCGTTCTCCTTGATCCCGGCGGCGATGCCCCCCGCCGTGAACCCCTGTGCTGCCGTGACGCTCACTGTGTCGTCTCCTTGTGCGCTTCTGGGCCGGCGCACCGCAGGGGCGCGGCCTTCGCCGTGATGTCGGTGTGCGGGCCGGTCACCGGGGCCGTGCCGTGCCCGTCGGCGCCCGCGTCGCAGGGCGCGGCCCGCGTGAGCAGTTCGGCGACGGCACGGCGGGCGCGGGCGGCGGAGCGGGGCGTCATGGTGCGACCCCCGCGGTGCTCAGGCCCAGCCCCTCGGGGAGGCCGAGCGCGATGTTCATGCTCTGCACGGCGCCGCCGGCGGTCCCCTTGGTGAGGTTGTCGATGGCGCTGACGACGACGACCCGGCCGGCGGCCTCGTCGTAGGCCACCTGGATCAGCGCGGCGTTGGAGCCGTACACGGCGGCGGTGGCGGGCCACTGGCCCTCCGGCAGCAGGTGCGCGAACGGCTCGTCGGCCAGCGCCTTCTCGTAGGCGGCGCGGACGGCCTCGGCGGTGGTCCCGGGCGTGGCCTTGGCGTTGCAGGTGGCAAGGATGCCGCGGGGCATCGGCGCCAGCGTCGGGGTGAAGGAGACGGAGACCCGCTCGCCGGCCACGGCGGAGAGGTTCTGGACCATCTCGGGGGTGTGCCGGTGCGTGCCGCCGACCCCGTACGGGCTCATGCTGCCCATGACCTCGCTGCCCATCAGGTGCGGCTTGGCCGCCTTGCCGGCGCCGGAGGTACCGGACGCGGCGACGACCACGACCTCGGGTTCCACCAGGCCCGCGGCGTACGCCGGGAACAGCGCGAGCGAGACCGCGGTGGGGTAGCAACCGGGCACCGCGATGCGCTTGGACCCCTCCAGCGCGGCACGGGCACCCGGCAGTTCCGGGAGGCCGTACGGCCACGTGCCGGCGTGCGGGGAACCGTAGAACCGCTCCCAGTCCGCGGCGTCCTTCAGCCGGAAGTCGGCGCCGCAGTCCACGACGAGCGCCGTGTCGCCGAGCTGCTCGGCGACGGCGGCGGACTGCCCGTGCGGCAGCGCGAGGAAGACGACGTCGTGGCCGGCCAGCGCCTGCGCGCTGGTGGCCTCCAGGACGCGGTCTGCCAGCGGCAGCAGGTGCGGCTGCAGGCCGCCGAGGCGCTGCCCGGCGTTGGAGTTCCCGGTGAGCGCGCCGATCTCGATCTCGGGGTGGTTCAGCAACAGGCGCAGGATCTCCCCGCCCGCGTACCCGCTCGCTCCCGCCACCGCTGCCCGGAATGCCATGGACCCTCCTCTTCGATGGCATGACTATACGGCTCTCGGAACTTTTATGCAAAGCTTCGGCCCCGCCGTGGACGCCGCCGTCGGCGGCGGACCCCGGGAGTGCGTGTGCGCACCACCGACGACAAGGGGGACGGTACGGGGTGCCGGAGCGGAGCGGGCGCCCACCCGGCCCCGCACCGCTGCCGCGTCCGCGGCTTCTGCGGCCTTCGTGCCGCGCACCGCCGCTCCGAGCAGCAGGAACCCCGCATGATCATCGTTAAACCACTTCAGTCACGCCCGTCGCGGATGTAGAGTCTGTGCCCATCCCGGGAACGGTTCACCATGCATGTAAAACCTCTGTGAACTCGTTCGAACCGGTTCTACCACTGACCCCTGGGGGGGCTTTGTCACCTCTGGAACGCGCCTGGTCCGTCCCGGCGCGCCCGAAGCGCGCGCGCCGCATCGCGGCCTGCACCGCTCTCGCTCTCTCGGCCGGCATGCTGCTGGCCGCCCCGGCTTCGGCCGACGCATCCATACCGCACGCCCCGGCCCTGGAGCGGCCCGCGCAGCCCCGGCTCGACCGGCTGCCGACGCTCACGCTGCCGAAGCGCACCGCCGCGAAGTCCTCGCGCGTCGCGGGCGCGGCCGCCGCGGTCGTCCCCGCGAAGCCGCGTCAGGACGTGGACGGCGACGGGTACACCGACCTGATGTACCGCGCCATCGACGGACAGGTCTACGTCCAGCCGGCGAGCAGTGGGGAAGCCCACGTCTACACGATCAACGGCGACTACGAAGAGCAGTACAAGGACATCATCGCGCCGGGCGACCTCGACGGCGGCGGCGGTCCCGAGTTCTTCACCCTGTCGGCGACCGGCAAGCTCTCGCTCTTCCAGAGCTGGGGCGCGGACAGCACCGGCTACGCCACCTGGTCCGGCAACGGCTGGCAGATCTACAACAAGGTCTTCTCTCCCGGAGACCTGAACGGCGACGGCCGGGGCGACGTCCTGGCCCGTACGCCCGCGGGAGAGCTGTACCTCTACACGTCCAACGGCGCGGTCGACAGCAACCCGCTCTCCGCGCGGACCAAGGTCGGCACCGGCTGGGGCGTGTACGACCAGCTCGTCGGCGCGAACGACATGAACGGCGACGGCATCGGCGACCTGGTCGCCCGTACGACCGCCGGCGACCTGTACTTCTACGCCGGCACCGGCAACGCCGCGGCCCCGTTCGCGGGCCGGGTCAAGGTCAGCAGCGGCTGGAACGCGTACAACCAGCTCGTCGCTGTCGACGACCAGAACGGCGACGGCCTGGGCGACCTCATGGTGCGCACCGAGGACGGCACGACCTACTTCTTCGCGTCGACCGGGCAGGGCACCTTCCTCGACCGCACGGACGTCGGCACGGGCTGGAACGCCGTATCGCTGTTCCTCGGAGCGGGCGGGAACCCCGACTTCGGCAAGAACGAGCTGATGGGGCTGGACACCAAGAACAACCTGTACTGGTACTACTCGAAGAACAACGGGCTGCTCAGCCCGCGCGAGTTCATCGAAGAGCTCTGGTCGGGCGTCAACCTCACGCTGGTCTCGTCCCTCGACAAGGACGGCCAGGCCGACCTGCCGCTCATCTACGACGGCACGCTGTACAACGGCGACTACACGATCGGCAGCGGCTGGGGCATCTACAACAGCCTCGTCGGTCCCGGCGACCTGAGCGGTGACGGCAAGGGCGACCTGCTGGCGCGGGACAAGTCCGGCGTCCTCTACCTGTACCGGGGCAACGGCACGGGCAGCGCGTTCGCCAAGCGGACCAAGGTCGGCTCCGGCTGGGGCGTCTACAACAAGCTCCTCGGCGCGGGTGACTACACCGGCGACGGCCGCACGGACCTCCTGGCCCGCACCACCGGCGGCACCCTCTACCTGTACGCGGGCACGGGCGACGCCTCCGCCCCGTTCAAGTCCCGGGTCTCCATCGGCGGCGGCTGGAACACCTACAGCAAGCTCGCCGCTCCCGGCGACATCAACGGTGACGGCAAGGGCGACATCGTCGGCGTGAACTCCGCCGGCGACCTCTACCGCTACTCCTCCACCGGAACCGGCAAGTTCGCGGCGAAGGTCCGTATCGGCCCCGGCTGGAACACCTACCGCAACCTGTACTGAGCGACACCGCACCACACAGAGCGCCCTGCCGCCGGTCTTCCGGTGGCAGGGCGTTCCTGCGTGCCGGCGCCGGGACAACCGGTGTTCCCGCGACCGCCGGCGGGAGGTGCGACGCGGTACGGGCCGGCTACGACCGGCGGCGGGGCTTGCCGCGCTTCGCGGGGCGGGGGGTCTTCGCGGACGTACGGCCGGCGGACCTGCCGGACGTGGGCTTCCCCGCGGCGGGCTTGCGGCGGGCGGCGCCCTCGTCGGCCTTCTTCTTCGGCTCCGCCGCCGCCTGCGTGCGGCCGCGCGTGCTGTTGACGGTGCGGCCGCGCACGATGCCGATGAAGTCCTCGACGTGGTCGGTCGTCGTGTCCTCGCGCCAGGACAGGGCCACCCGCGACTGCGGGGCGTCGCTCACCGGGCGGTAGGTGAGGTCCCGGCGGTGGTGCAGGCGCGCCAGCGACTGCGGCACGACCAGCAGCCCCACGCCCGCCGCGACGAGTTCGACCGCGTCCCCGGTCGTGGCGGGCCGCTCGACGGCGGGCCGCCCGGGGAACGCCGACTCCGCCCAGTCCAGGGTGTCGTCGAGGGGGTGGAAGACGACGTCCTCGGCCAGGTCCGCCAGGGACACCTCTTCGGCCGCCGCCACAAGGTGGTCCTTGGGCACGACGACCACCGTCGTCTCGGTGTACAGGGGGATGGCGCTGAGGTCCGTCCGGTCGATCGGCAGCCGTACCAGGCCCGCGTCCGCGTCGAGGCCGCGGAGCTTCCCCGGGGCTTCGGCGGCCGTGACCATCACGAGCTCCAGCGGGACGTCCGGCAGCCGCTCCTGCCAGATCCGCACCCACTTGGCGGGGGTCACACCCGGGACGTAGGCGAGGCGGAACGAGGAGGGAGCTACCGAGCCGGTCATCCGGCCAGGCTACCCCGGCGCCGGTCGGGGGCCGCGCCGGCGCTCGATATCCTTGGGGCATGACGTCGCACCACTCCACCCAGACCATGAAGCCCGCCACCGCGGCGAAGAAGCTGGGTGTGTACCTCGAGGCCACCCCCACCGAGTTCCGGGAAGGCGTCGTCTCGCGCGACGAGCTGAACGCGCTCCAGGCCGACCCGCCCGAGTGGCTCCGGGAGCTCCGCCGCGACGGCCCGCACCCGCGCCCGGTGGTCGCCGCGAAGCTGGGCGTCTCCATCTCCGGCCTCGCCCGCGGCGGGGTCACCGAGGCGCTCACCACGGAGCAGATCGAGGCGCTGAAGCAGGAGGCGCCGGAGTGGCTGCAGAAGGAGCGCGCCACCCAGGCCGAGGTCCGCAAGGAGACCGCCCGCCTCAAGGGAGCGCGACGCCGAGCGCGCCCTCCGCAACGACGCCTGACGCCCCCGCGACACCGCAGGCCGTCACCTGGGCGCGGCGACGCTTCGTCCGCTCCTTGGTGACGTGCCGGGCGCGGCGGCCGTTCGGAGCCGGAAGCGGCAGCGCACGCAGGGTGGCGGGCCGCCGTGTGCCGCCGGGCGTGCGGTGCCGCGCGGTGATCAGTGCGGCTTCGCGGACACGCCGACGCCCTGCAGCGCCGGCACCGGCACGCAGCCGTCCGTCGCGCACGGCGCCGCAGACGCCGGCGGTCCCTCGCGCCGCCTCCCGCACGCTGTGGGGCGAGGCTTTGGCGTCGCCGCAGGCGTCGGCGTGACCGACGAGCAGAGGGCACGCCGCCCCCGGACTCGGGGCACAGCGGCCGGGCCCGGCACCAGAGCCCGCGACCGCCGCCCCGCACTCCCTCCCCCGGCTCCCCCGCACCCCCGCACCCCGTGCACAAAGCGTGTCCCGGTCCGTTGACAGGGCGGAGGGCGCGTCGCAGACTCAGTGCCCGAACGGTCGATGAACGATAGTTCACTGTGCGAACGCAGAGGTTCGCGCGCCAGAACAGGGGCAGCCATGACCATCTCCCGCGAACTGCTGATCGGCGGCAAGGACGTCCCGGCCGTCTCCGGACGCACGGCCGAGGACGTCAGCCCCTTCACCGGGGAGGTGTACGCGACCGTCGCCGCCGGGGGCGCCGAGGACGTCACGCGGGCGGTGGACGCCGCCGAGGCCGCGTTCCCGGAATGGGCCGCGCTCAGCCCGTTCGCGCGGCGCAAGATCTTCCTCACTGCCGCCGACCTCCTGGAGGCCCGCACGGAGCAGGCCGCCGGGATCATGGCGCACGAGGCCGGGGGGACGCGTCCCTGGGCGTACTTCAACGTCGGGCTGGCCGCCAACATCCTGCGCGAGGTGGCCGCCGCCATCACCGCGCCGCGCGGCGAGGTGCTGAGCGCGCAGGAGGAGGGCGTCCTCGGCATGGCGGTGCGCGAGCCGGTCGGCGTCGTCGGCGCCTTCGCACCGTGGAACGCCCCGCTGATCCTCGGGGTGCGCGCGGTCGCCGCTCCGCTGGCGGCGGGGAACACGGTCGTGGTGAAGCCGAGCGAGGACGCCCCGGTGGCCTGCGGGCTGTTCGTCGCGGACGTGCTGCGCGAGGCCGGGCTGCCGGACGGCGTGCTGAACGTGGTGACCAACGCCCGCGAGGACGCCGCCGAGGTCGCGGAGGCGCTGATCGCCGACCCGAGGGTCCGCGTCGTCAACTTCACCGGGTCGACGGAGGTCGGCCGGATCATCGGCACGCACGCGGCGCGCCACCTCAAGCCCGCCGTGCTGGAGCTCGGCGGCAAGAACGCGATCGTCGTGCTCGACGACGCCGACGTGGACTACGCCGTCGACGCCGCCGTCTTCGGCGTCTTCCTCAACTCCGGGCAGATCTGCATGTCCGGTGACCGCGTCCTGGTCCACGAGAGCCTCGCCGAGGAGTTCACGGCCAAGTTCGCCGCCAAGGTCGGCACGCTGTCCTCGGGCGACCCCTCGCACCCGCACACCGTCATCGGGCCGCTGGTGAGCGAGGCCTCCGCGCGGCGCGTCGCCGCGCTGGTACGGGACGCCGTCGCCAAGGGCGCCACCGTGCTGACCGGGGGCGGCGAGCCGGACGGCGCGGTGCACCCGGCCACCGTGCTGCGGGACGTGCCCAAGGACGCGGAGATCTACTACGGCGAGGCCTTCGGCCCGGTCGTCACCGTGACCTCCTTCGCCGACGACGACGAGGCCGTGGCCCTGGCCAACGACACCGACCACGGTCTGACCGCGGGTGTCATCACCGAGAACGGTACCCACGGGCTGGCCGTCGCCCGGCGGCTGCGCACCGGCATCGTGCACGTCAACGACCAGTCGGTGGCCGACGAACCGCAGGCGCCCTTCGGCGGCTTCAAGGCCTCGGGCTACGGCCGCTTCGGCGGCCGCTGGGGCCTGGAGGCCTTCTCCAACACCCGCTGGGTCACCCTGGCCACCCAGCAGGCGCACTACCCGTTCTGAACCCGCGGCGAAGGGCGTAGGGTCCGCGCATGGAAGATCCGCTCGGCGCGGCCCGCGCCCTTCTCGCCGACCGCTTCCCCGACGCCCTCGCCGGCTTCCTGGGCGGGTCGACCGCCCGCGGCGAGGGGACGGCGACGTCCGACCTGGACGTGGTCGTCGTCCTCGGCCCGCCCGCCGGGTGCCACGCGGAGTCGTTCGTGTGGGGCTCCTGGCCGGTCGAGCTCTTCGTGCACACCCCCGAGTCGGCCCGGGCCTTCATGGGCTGGGACCGCGACCGCGGCAGCGGCACGATGGCGTTCATGTGCGCGCGGGGCGCCGTCCTGCTCGACCGCGACGGGACCGCCGCCCGGCTGCGCGACGCCGCGGAACGGATCCTCGCCGCCGGGCCGCCGGCGGTCCCGGACGCGGCGCGCGACCACCGGCGCTACTCCGTCACCGACCTGCGCGACGACCTGCTCGGCGCGCGGGACGAGGACGAGCTCCTCGCCGTGGCCGCCGCCCTCCTCGACGGTGCCGCCGAGCTCCTGCTCGTCACCCGCGGTCACTGGCGCGGTGGCGGCAAGTGGCTGCCCCGCCGGCTGCGCGAGGCCGACCCCGAACTCGCGGGCGTGCTGCTCGGCGGCTACCGCCACCTCGTCCGCGGCGGCCCGCCCGAGGAGTTCGCCGCGGTGGTCGACGTGGTGCTGGACGCCTGCGGCGGCCCGCTGTGGGCGGGCTACCGGCGCACCCCGGACCCGCGCGTACTGGCGGAACTCGGCCTGCGGCCGGCCTGAGCCCCGGCCCGTTCCCGGGGGTGCGGAGCGGACGCCCGAACCTAGACTGGAGGGGCAAGGGCTGCGGACCGCCGAGTTCTCAGGAGGTCGACCGATGCACGCGAACAAGGGTGACCGGGTCAGGCAGCACGGGCGGGTCGTCGGCCAGCACGACAAGGTGGCCGAGATCGTCGAGGTCATGGGGCAGGGCGGCGAGCCGCCGTACCGGGTCCGTTACGACGACGGGCACGAGTGCATCCTGTCCCCCGGACCGGACTCGACGGTGGAGCACGGGCGGGGCGCGGCCCCCACCCGCTGAGTCGTCCCGTACGCGATCGTGCCGGACCGCGGCCGTCGCTCCGCGCGGCCGCGGCCACAGGTGTGCGCGCCTACGCCCCCGGCCCCCGGCCGGGGGTGCGGACGCGCGTCGGGTAGTGGTCGGCGACGACCCGGGACATCGCCCCGATGGGGTCGGCGGCGACCTCCTTGGCGGAGAAGAAGACGTTGCCGAGCACCTGGGGATGGTCGCGGTCCAGGTCGAGGTGGCGGGAGAGCTCCCCCGGGTCCCGCCAGGCCGCCGCCTCGCCGGCGCCACCCGCCCGGTACAGGGCCTCGCCGATGTAGAGCTGGACGCCCGTGCCGTCGACGACGTCGGCCCACCAGGGCACGAGCGTGGCGTAGTCGGCCACGTCGAAGCCGATGTGCCAGTACACCTGCGGCACGACGTAGTCGATCCAGCCCTCGCGGACCCAGCCGCGTGTGTCGGCGTAGAGGTCGTCGTAGGTCTGGACCCCGCCGCGGGTGGCGGAGCCGCGGGGGTCCGTGCCGCGGTTGCGCCAGACGGCGAAGGGGCTGATGCCGAAACGGGTGGCGGGGCGGAGCTCGCGGACGCGTGCGGCGGTCTCGCTGACGAGCAGGTCGATGTTGCCGCGCCGCCAGGACGCGAGGTCGGCGAAGTCCGCCCCGTACCGGGCGAAGGCGTCGTCGTCGTCGAAGTACTGCCCGGCGACGGGATAGGGGTAGAAGTAGTCGTCCCAGTGCACGCCGTCGACGGGGTAGCGGCGGACGGCGTCGAGCATGGCGTCCTGCACGAAGCGACGGACCTCGGGGAGCCCGGGGTTGTAGTGGAGCTTGCCGCCGTACGCGACGGTCCAGTGGGGGTTGAGGCGGGCCGGATGGTCCGGGGCGAGGCGTCCCGGGTCGTCGTGGGTGGCGACGCGGAACGGGTTGAACCAGGCGTGCAGTTTCAGCCCCCGCGCGTGCGCCTCCGCGACGGCCGTGCCGAGCGGGTCCCAGCCGGGGTCGCGCCCCTGGACCCCGGTCAGGTACTCCGACCACGGCTCGTACGGACTCGGCCAGAACGCGTCGGCGGTCGGCCGGACCTGCATGACGACGGCGTTCAGCCGTCGCTCGACGGCGAGGTCGAGGTAACCGAGGAGTTCGGCGTGCTGCTGACGGGCCGACAGCCCGCGGGCGGTGGGCCAGTCGCGGTTGGCGACCGTCGCCAGCCACATGCCGCGGAACTGCGCCGGCGCGCCGGGACCGCCCGCCGCCGCGGCCCGCGCCCCGGCAACCGCGGGCACGGCACGGGCCGTCCCTGCCCTCCCGGCCGTTCCCTCCGCCGCCCGCGCGGCCCCGCCGGCGGCCACGGTGCCGATCGCCCCGGCGGCGCCCGCGGCGAAGGTCCTGCGTGAGAGTCGGCGCACGGCTGTCCCCTGATTCCCCGTCATATCCATGTTGGGCCGATACTGGGTCGAACCGGCCCGTCCGGCAACCTACCCGGAGCCGGAAGGGGCCGGGCGCGCGGCGGACGCGTCCGTCCCGTACGGCTCCCGCGTCGCCTCCGGCACACGGGTGTCACCGGGCGGCGCGGGACCCGGTCAGCGGGCGTCCGGGGCCGGCCGGGCGGCCCTCGCGGGGACCCGGACCGGTAGGCCGGCCGGGTGTAATGTCGAGCGGGCTGGTCCGGACCTCACGACGGTCCGGGTCTCCATCTCGCGATCAGGGAGAGGCTGGGCGTTGAACGACGACATCCGTTGTGTCGGTGTGGTGGGCTGTGGCCAGATGGGCGCGGGTATCGCCGAGGTGTGCGCCCGGGCCGGACTGGACGTCCGGGTGGCCGAGACCACCGGCGAGGCGCTGGAGCTGGGCCGCACCCGGCTGACGAACTCGCTGCACAAGGCGGCGGAGCGCGGCAAGATCACCGAGGAGGAGCGCGACGCGACGCTGGAGCGCCTCACCTTCACCACCGACCTGGGCGACTTCGCCGACCGCGACCTCGTCATCGAGGCCGTCGTCGAGAACGAGCAGGTCAAGACCGAGATCTTCCAGGTACTCGACCAGGTGGTGACCCGGCGCGACGCGATCCTGGCCTCGAACACCTCCTCCATCCCGCTGGTGAAGCTCGCCGTGGCGACCTCCCGCCCGGAGCAGGTCATCGGCATCCACTTCTTCAACCCGGCGCCGGTGCAGAAGCTCGTCGAGCTGATCCCCGCCCTCACCACGGACGGCCAGACGCTGGTGCGCGCCGAGAAGCTCGTCACCGACGTGCTGGGCAAGCACCCGATCCGGGCCCAGGACCGCGCGGGCTTCGTGGTCAACGCGCTGCTCATCCCGTACCTGCTGTCGTCGATCCGGATGTTCGAGACCGGCATCGCCAGCCGTGAGGACATCGACAACGGCATGGAGATGGGCTGCGCCCACCCGATGGGGCCGCTCAAGCTCTCCGACCTGATCGGGCTGGACACCGTGGCCTCGGTCGCCGAGTCGATGTACGAGGAGTTCAAGGAGCCGCTGTACGCCGCTCCCCCGCTGCTCCAGCGCATGGTCGACGCGGGCCGGCTGGGCCGCAAGAGCGGCCACGGCTTCTACGACTACGTGTAGTTCGGCGTCCGCGCCGTCGTCTCCCGCCGCGCGTCGAGCCGGGCCAGTTCCGCCCTGGCCCGGGCCTCGACCGGGGCGGCGCCGACGGCGGAGCTGATCTCCAGCGCCTCGACCAGGGCGCCCCGGGCCGCCGCCGCCCGCCGCGGACGGCGCTCGGCGGCGCCCAGCACGATCAGCGTGCGGGCGAGGTCGATGGGCAGCGAACGGCCGCGCAGCCGCTCCGCGGCGGCCTGGATGCGGGTGACGCCCCGCTTGGAACGGCCCAGTACGCAGTCCCGCAGCCCCTCGGCACGGTCCAGCGCCGACAGCACGCTCGCGGAGGGCCGCACCCCGGCACGGCGGCGGGCCGCCCGCAGGACCTCGGCGGCCGAGTCCGTGTCGCCGAGGATGACGGTCGCCTCGGCGAGGTCCCCGTACCAGCGCAGCATCACCGGGTCGGCGATGCCCATCGTCTCCCCCAGCCTGCGCACCTGACGCAGCGTCTCGACCGCGGACGCGGTGTTCTCCCGCCCCCCGGCCAGGAGTTGGGCCCGCCCACGGACGCCCAGGGCCCGCAGCAGGAAGAGCTGGTCCCCGTCGGTCATGCAGGCCCGGATCGTACGGTCGGTGAGCTCCAGCGCGCGCTCCAGGCGCCCCCCGGCGGTCTCGGCGAGCGCGGCGGCGTACAGCACGGGCGGGGAGTCGTTCCCGGCCCGGACGGGCAGCACGGCGCAGCGGGCGACGTTGTCCAGGGCCTCGCGGCACCGTCCGGACCGCACCTGGATGCGGACCAGCGCCACCAGCGTCGCGGCGGTCTCCTCGACGGAGGCGTACTCGCCGGTCCTGCCGAGGAGACCGGCCATCTCGTTTTCGGCGTCGGTGATGCGGTCGGCGTCGGCCGCCAGGATCGCCCGGGTGCGCACCAGTTCGCGGGCGCCGGGCCCGTCGGGCGGCACGGGGAGCGCGAACGCCTCGCCGAGCGCGGCCTCGGCGGACTCCGCCTCGCCGTGCAGCGCGTGCAGCCGCGCGAGCAGCGCCAGGGCGGCCACCCGGGTGTCGACGGCGTCCGCCCGGACCGCCATGTCGGCGGCGCGACGGGCGTGGGCGGAGGCCTGCGCGGGCCGGCCGCCGATGAGGTGGCGCAGGGCGGCCCACTGGTGCAGCCGGGCCTCCAGTTCGGGATGGCCCTCGGCCTCCACCAGGCCGTCCGCGATGAGACGGCCCGCGGCGGCCAGCGCCTGACCGGCGTTGCCCAGCATGGTCAGCCGGGCGAGCACGCGCTGCCGTGGCGAGGCGGCCTCGGCGAGCACGGTCTCCGCGGCGCGGTCGGCGTCGCCCCGCAGGCCGGCGTCGCTGGCGTACGCGGCGGCGGCCAGCAGCCGGTCGGCGCGCTCCTCCGGCCGGTCCTCGGGGGTACGGCGGGCCGCCAGGGCGGCCAGCTCCGCGGCGGTGGCGGGGGCGCCGCGGCGGCGCGCGGAGCCTGCGGCGGCCGTCAGCGTGGCCGCGGTGGTCTCGTCGGCGTGCGGGTGGGCCAGGGCCAGGTGCCGGGCCTGCTCCACGGGCTCGGGCACGACCTTGGACAGCAGCTTGTGCGCGGTGCGCCGGCCGTGCTCGGGGGCGTCGGTGTACACGGCGGCGCGGATCAGCGGGTGCTGGAAGCGAATCGTTCCCTCGGCGTCCGCCACGGCGACCCCCAGGGTCTCCGCGGTGCCCAGGTCGCCCTCCGGGTCCGGGACCCCCGCGGCCGCGAGCAGCGGCAGCGTGGGGCGGGCGGCGGCGCTGGCGACCAGCAGCGTCTGCCGCGCGGAGGCGGGCAGCAGCCGTACCCGGTCCAGCAGCAGGTCGCGCAGCCGCGGCGGCACGGAGAGCACGTCCCCGGCCTCGAACGGCGTGCCGTCCCGCAGCAGGGCGCGGCCGAGCTCCAGCGCGTACAGCGGGTTGCCCGCGGCCGTGTCCTGGACGGCACGCACGGCGCGCTCCGGCAGCTCCGCCCCGGCGCCGTCCAGCGCGAGCAGCAGCTCGGCCACGTCCCCGTCGGACAGCGGCGGCACCGGCAGCGCCGCGGTGCCCGGCGGGCAGCACCGCAACCCGAGCGGCTCCTCGCCCTCCACGACGCGCTCGGCGGCCAGGAACCGTACGTCCTCGCCCGGCGGGAGGCGGCGCAGCGCGAGCGACAGCACCTCGGCGCTCGGCGTGTCGAGCCACTGGAGGTCGTCGACGACGATCAGCACGGGTCCGGCCGCCGCGAGCGCCCGCAGCAGCTCCACGGCCGCGTCGCGCACGGCGAGCCGGCTCTGCGTCGCGACCGGCTCGTGCCCCCGCAGCAGCGCCGCCCGCAGCGCGGCACGGGGGCCCGCGCTCAGGGCGTCGACGTACGCCTCCGGCACGCGGGCGAAGAGGTCCATCAACGCGACGAAGGGCAGCTTGGCGTCCTCCTCGACGGGGACGGCCCGCAGCGCGAAGCCTTCCGGCGGGACCTCGTCGGCCAGCACCGCGAGCAGGGCGGACTTGCCGATCCCGGCCGCTCCGTGGAGCAGTACGCCCGGACCCGCGGTCAGCTGTGTCCGGGCATGGTCGAGGATCTCCCGACGCCCGATGAGGGACGGCATATGCTCATGACAACGTTTGCCCAACTGCCTTGTCAATGGCCGCGTGTTCGGCTGCGCCGCGCCGCCCGGTGGTTGTGTGCGGGTGCGTCGTGGTTTCTGTTGGGGGTTCCCCCACCCTCCCACCCTCCCCCAGCCTTCGGCCGGGGCCCCCAGAACGCTCGCGGTTCACCCCAACATCCTCGGCCGCCGCACTTAACCGCTCGTCTCCCCCAACCTTCGGCCAGGGGGAGCACCCCCCCACCGGCCGTTGTGCGCGCAAACCGGCCGGAGGGGGTGTGGCGGGGTGCGCCCTGGGGGTCCCCCCGGCCGAAGGCTGGGGGAGACGAGCGGCGAACGCGGCGCCCAAGAATGTAGACGTAAACCGCGAGCGTTCTGGGGGTCCCCCCGGCCGAAGGTTGGGGGAGTGCGCCGGCGCGGCCCCGACCCCACAACGAGGTGCGAGACCCGCACCAACCGTACCGGATGGGGGTCCCCCCGGCCGAAGGCTGGGGGAGGGCGGGCGGACGCCCGCCGCAGGCGCAACGCACCCGCACACGACAACAGGCCGCAACCAAGGGACCCCGGGTCAGGCAACCCCGCCGGGGTCGGGCAGGAGCACCACACGGTGCGCCTCCACCCCCGCACCCACCCCCCTGTCGCACGCCGCGACGACCGTGATCCCCGCCGCCGCCACACGCCGCAGCTCGCTCCACGCGCCGCGGCTGATGACGGTCGTCGTGACGGAAGGGCCCCGGCTCCACGGCGCGTTGTTGAGGGCGAGCTGCAGCGCGGACCGCTGCGGCCCCGGCGGCCCGACCACGGCGATGAGTTCTCCGGTGGGCGTGGACAGTTCGGCTCCGGTGACGGTGGGGGTTGCCATGCCTG
Source organism: Streptomyces sp. NPDC111520 (assembly GCF_055635295.1). Taxonomy (NCBI): domain Bacteria; kingdom Bacillati; phylum Actinomycetota; class Actinomycetes; order Kitasatosporales; family Streptomycetaceae; genus Streptomyces; species Streptomyces sp. NPDC111520. The sequence continues at coordinate 175,838 of NZ_JBVKBW010000008.1, forward strand.
CCCCTCTCCTCGTTCTGGCCGGTATACGAGCAATGGGTGTTTTGCTCGGAGTCGATCCAGGTTTACCAAGGATTGGGCGGCATCAAGGGCGCGGCACTCCGGGAACCCCGGTTGGGGTACGGACGGGGTCGGCCTGAACGCAGGCCTGGGCGGGCGCCCTCGGGGCGTCCCGGTGGAGCACGAGCAGCGCCATGTCGTCGGTGAGCCGCCCCCGCGTGTGCCGCAGGAACGAGGCGCGCACGGCGTCGACCAGGGCACGCGCCGACAACGCGCCGCCGCGGGAGGTCGTCCGGGCGGCCCCTTCGAGGGCCGGCAGCAAGGGGAAGAACTCGCCGGCGCCGTCCCGGCCGTCCATCACGCCGTCGGTGTGCAGGAACAGCGCCTGGCCGGGCAGGAGTTCCCCGCAGGGGGCGGCCTTCGCGTCGGGACCGGGGTCGAACAGGCCGAGCGGCGGGAACGGTTCGCCGGCCTCCAGCGGAAGGGCGCTCGGCTGCCCGGGGCGGTCGGGGCAGAGCCGGTACGGCTGCGGATGGCCGCAGTTGATGACCTGGACGCCGCAGTCCTCGTCCAGTTCGAGCAGCATCAGGGTCACGAACTCCTCGGCGGCGTGCGGCCGCCCCAGCAGGTGCCGGTGCAGCGCGCGGTCCAGACGGCGGAGCACGCCACCGAGTTCCGGTTCGTCGTGCGCGGCCTCGCGGAAGCTGCCGAGCAGCGCGGCGACGGTGCCCATGGCCTCCAGGCCGTGGCCGCGTACGTCGCCGATGACCGCCCGCGTCCCGTAGGGCGTGGCGAGCACCTCGTACAGGTCGCCGCCGACGCGGGCGCCGCGGCTGGCGGAGAGGTGGTCGCCGGCCACCGCGAGGCCGCCGACGCGTGACGGCAGCGGGGGCAGGAGGACGTGCTGGGCGGCGACGGCGACCTCCCGGGTGCGGTCGAGTTCGGCGGCGAGGCGGCCCCTGCGGTCGGCGAGCCGGAAGGAGACCGCCAGGACGGCGAGGACGGCGACCTCGGTGCCGAGCCGCTGCCCGGTGTCCGGCACCGCGACGGCCGCTACGGCGAGACCGCCGCCGGCGAGGACGCAGCGGCGGCGTCCCGTGCCGGCGCAGGCGATCACGGGGGCCGCGACCGCGGCGGGCGCCCACTGGACTCCCCCGGGCATCGCGTACACCAGACCCAGCACCGCGGCCACCCACAGACCGGGAAGCGACAGGATCGCCAGCCCCCGTGCCCTGTTGCCGCTCCGGCGGATCACCGCCCTGGGTCGGATCATGCCTCGGGGCTCCCCCTGAAGCCGTTGACGCGGTGGGCGACGACACAGCCCCCGCGTCGAGTGGGCCCTGGTTCCGATCGATTGTGGCGACTCGGCGCGACGAACCCGATACCCAGCGGAATCATTTCACCCGATCGGACTACGTGACCGCCGGAACGCCAAAGGGGCGCCCCCGGCGGACCGGGGACGCCCCACGAGCGAGGCGAGGGCTCAGGCGCCGCGCAGGGCCGCTCCCGTGCGCTCCGCGGCGGCGGCGACGGCCGCGTCCCGGGCCGCGGAGGCCTCCTCCGCGGTGAGCGTGCGGTCCGGGGCGCGGAACCGCAGGCTGTACGCCAGCGACTTCCTGCCCGCGCCGATCTGCTCACCCGTGAAGATGTCGAACAGCCGCAGCGATTCGAGCAGTTCGCCGGCGCCGGAGCGCAGGGCGCCCGCCACCTCGGCGGCCGGGACGGCGGCGTCCACGACCAGGGCGACGTCCTGGGTGGCCACCGGGAAGGCGGACACGCGGGGCGCGACGACCGGGCCGCCGGAGGCGCGCTCCAGGCGGTCGAGGTCGATCTCCATGGCGGAGGTGCGCTCCGGCAGGTGAAGTGCCTTGATCACCCGGGGGTGCAGCTCGCCGGCGTTGCCGACCAGCACCTCCTCGCCGTCGACGACCGCGAGGAGCGCGGCGCAGCGGCCCGGGTGGAAGGGGGCCTGCTGGTCCTGGCGGACGATCAGCTCGACCCCGGCCTCGCCGGCGACGAGCCGTCCGGCCTCGACGGCGTCGGCCCACTGCGTGGGGCGGCCCTGCCCCCACCAGCCGGCCTGCTCACGGGCACCGGCCAGGACGACCGCGACGCGCCGCGGCTGCCGCGGCAGGGCGGCGTCGAGCGCGGCGATCTCGGCGTCGGTCGGGCGCCGGTCGACGGGCAGCCGCGGGGGTGCGGGCTCCTCGCCGCTGGGGCGGAAGACCAGGCCGGTCTCGAAGAGCGCGAGGTCGTGCGCGCCGCGTCCGACGTTGCGGCGCAGGGCGCCGAGCAGGCCGGGGAGCATGGTCGTGCGGAGCGCGGGCTCCTCGTCCGACAGCGGGTTGGCCAGCTTGACCGTGATGCGGCGCGGGTCGTCCGCGTCGAGGCCGAGCTGGTCGAAGACGGCCTCGCCGAGGAACGGGTAGTTCTGCACCTCGACGTAGCCGGCCCCGGCGAGCGCCCGGCCGGCCCGGCGGCGCAGCTTCTGCGACTCGGTCAGACCGCGGCCCGAGGGCAGGTTCGGCAGGGTGGAGGGCAGGTTCTCGTAGCCCTCCAGCCGGATGACCTCCTCGGCGAGGTCGTTGGGGTCGCGCAGGTCGGGCCGCCAGGACGGCACGGTGACGATCAGCTCGTCGGCGCCGTAGACGTCGCAGCCCACCTGCTGCAGCCGGCGCACCACGGTCTCGCGGCCGTACGCCATGCCGGCCACCTTGTCCGGGTGGTCGGCGGGGATGGTGATGGTGTGCGGCGCGGAGGGCGCGATGACCTCGGTGACGCCCGCGTCGGCGGTGCCGCCCGCGAGCAGCACCAGCAGGTCGACGGTGCGCTGCGCGGCGGCGGCCGCGGCCTGCGGGTCCACACCGCGCTCGAAGCGCTTGGACGCCTCGGAGGAGAGCTTGTGGCGGCGCGCGGTGCGGGCGATGGCGACCGTGTCGAAGTGCGCGGCCTCGATGACGACGTCGGTCGTCGAGGCGCCGGTGTCGTCGATCTCGGTGTTGGCGCCGCCCATGACGCCGGCCAGGCCGATCGGCCCGCGGTTGTCGGTGATCACCAGGTCCTCGGCGTCGAGGACGCGGACCTGGCCGTCGAGCGTGGTCAGCTTCTCGCCCGGCTGCGCCCGGCGGACGCCGATGGCGCCCTCGATGCGGTGCCGGTCGTAGGCGTGCAGGGGCTGGCCGAGCTCCAGCATCACGTAGTTGGTGACGTCCACGGCGAGCGAGATCGGGCGCATGCCGGCCTTCTGCAGCCTGCGCTGCAGCCAGATCGGGGAGCCGGCCTCCGGGTCCAGCCCGGTGACGGTGCGCGCGGTGAAGCGGTCGCAGCCGACGGGGTCGGAGACCTTCACCTCGTAGCCGTAGGAGTTCGGGCCGGGCACGTCGAGCAGCGCCGGGTCGCGCAGCGGCAGACCGTAGGCGATGGCGGCCTCGCGGGCGACGCCGCGCATCGACAGGCAGTAGCCGCGGTCGGGGGTGACCGCGATGTCGAGCACCTCGTCGACCAGTTCGAGCAGCTCGACGGCGTCGGTGCCGGCCTCGTGCTCCGGCGGCAGGACGATGATGCCGTCGTGGTCGTCGCCCATGCCGAGCTCGCGGGCGGAGCAGATCATGCCGTGCGAGTTGCGGCCGTAGGTCTTGCGCGCGGAGATCTCGAAGTTCCCGGGCAGGACGCCGCCGGGGAGGATGACGACGACCTTGTCGCCGACGGCGAAGTTGGTCGCGCCGCAGACGATCTCCTGCGGCTCACCGGTGCCGTTGGCGGTGCCGACGTCGACGGTGCAGAAGCGGATCGGCTTCTTGAAACCGCTCAGCTCCTCGATGGTGAGCACCTTGCCGACCACCAGCGGGCCCTTGAGGCCGGCGCCGAGCTGCTCAACGGTCTCGACCTCGAGACCGGCGGAAATGAGCTTGGCCTGGACGTCGCGGCCGGACACGCCGGCGGGCAGGTCGACGTACTCCCGCAGCCAAGAAAGCGGGACCCGCATCAGATCTCCATCCCGAACGGAAGGGTGAAGCGCACGTCACCCTCGACGATGTCTCGCATGTCCTCGACGTTGTGACGGAACATCAGCATGCGCTCGATGCCGAAGCCGAAGGCGAAGCCGCTGTACTTCTCCGGGTCGACGCCGCAGGCGGTGAGCACCCGGGGGTTGACCATGCCGCAGCCGCCGAGCTCGATCCAGCCCTCGCTGCCGCAGGTGCGGCAGGGGCGGTCCGGGTCGCCGACGGACTCGCCGCGGCAGACGTAACAGACCATGTCCATCTCGGCGGACGGCTCGGTGAAGGGGAAGTAGTTCGGGCGGAGCCGGGTGGTGATGTCCTCGCCGAAGAGCGACTGGACCATGTGGTCCAGGGTGCCCTTGAGGTCCGCCATGGTCAGGCCCTCGTCGACGGCGAGCAGCTCGACCTGGTTGAACACCGGGGTGTGCGTGGCGTCCAGTTCGTCCGAGCGGTAGACCCGGCCGGGGCAGATCACGTAGACCGGCGGCTCGCGGTCGAGCAGGGAGCGGATCTGCACCGGGGAGGTGTGCGTGCGCAGCACGACGCCGCTCTCCTCCGGGCCGGAGCCGGCGGGCTTGTCGCCCTCGACGAAGAAGGTGTCCTGCATGGTGCGGGCCGGGTGGTCCGCCCAGATGTTGAGGGCGTCGAAGTTGAACCACTCCGCCTCGACCTCGGGGCCCTCGGCCACCTCGTAGCCCATGGCCACGAAGACGTCCTCGATGCGCTCGGAGAGCGTGGTCAGCGGGTGCCGGGCGCCGCGCGGGACACGGTCGTACGGCAGCGTGACGTCCACCGCCTCCTCGACCAGCACGCGCTCGTCGCGCTCGCCCTCCAGCACCTCCTGCCGGGCCTTGAGCGCCTGGTTGACCGCGCCGCGGGCCTGGCCGACGCGCTTGCCGGCGTCCGCCTTGGCGTGCGGCGGCAGTGCGCCGATCTCACGGTTGGCGAGGGCGAGCGGCGAGCGGTCCCCGGTGTGGGCCACCTTGACCTCGCGCAGCGCGTCGAGGTCGGCGGCCTCGGCGATCGCGGCGAGCGCCTCGTCGCGCCGGCGCTCGATCTCTTCCGGTTTCAGTGCCTCGACCTCGACAGGGTCGTACGACTTGTTCGGTGCCGACATTTCTTCCCGTTCCGATGTGGGTGGTGGCGTGGCCGACCTGCCTGCCCGACCGCTGAATGCCAAGGGTCGAGTCTATCGGGGCCACGGGGAAAGGCTGGTCACGCCCGTCGGGGCCGGTGGATCACCACGCGATGCTCAGGCCGTGAAGGCCGGCGCCCCGACGGGCAGGGTAAATCGGAACTGGGCGCCCTTGCCGGGCGCGCGGCCCACCGTGATCGTGCCGCCGTGGGCCTCGACGATGCCCTTGACGATGTAGAGCCCCAGGCCCGTGCCACCGCGTTTGCTGCCCCGCCAGAAGCGGGTGAAGACGCGGTTCATGGACTCCTCCGGGATGCCGGGTCCCTCGTCGCTCACGGTCACCGCCGTTCCGGACCATCCGCGCTCGCGCGGCGACGACGAGGGTGCTACGTCAATGGTGACAGTTCCCTCGCCGTGGCGCACGGCGTTTTCCAGCAGGTTCCCCAGGATCTGGTCGACCTTGTCGGGGTCGGCCCACAGCGACGGCAGTGCCCCCGTGACCCGTACGGCGAAGCGGTCCGCGGGCTGTCCGGCGGCGACGAGGGCGTCCACGTGGCGCCGCACCGCCGCGGCGATGTCGACGGGCTGGCGGCGCACCTCCAGGCGGCCGGAGTCGATGCGGGAGATGTCGAGCAGTTCGGCGATCAGCCGGGTGACGCGGTTGGCGTCGGCGTGCACGGTCTCCAGCATGAGCTTCTTCTGGTCCTCGGTGAAGCGTTCCCACTTCGCCAGCAGGGTGGCGGTGAAGCCCTTGACGGAGGTGAGCGGGGAGCGCAGCTCGTGCGCGACGGTGGCGATGAGCTCGGCGTGGCTGCGCTCGGTGCGCCGCCGCGCCTCGGTGCCGCGCAGCGCGACGACCAGCCGGCGCACCGGCCCGGTGGGGTGCTCGCGGACGTACCGGGCGGAGACCAGCACCTCGCGGCCGCCGGGGAGCAGCAGGTTGCGCTCGGGCTGCCCGGTGCGGGTGGCCAGTCCCCGGTACGGGTCGGTCAGCTGCCACCAGCGGCGTCCGTCCAGGTCCTCCAGGGGCAGCGCCTGCTCGATGGGGTGGCCGAGGACGTCGGCGGGGTCGAGCGCGGTGATCCGGGCGGCGGCGGCGTTGAAGCAGCGCACGAGGCCCCGCTCGTCGGCGACGACGAGGCCGTCCGGCAGCTCGTCGGCCGTGACGCCGAGTTCGGTCAGGACAGTCGGCCAGCCCTCCGGCGCGCTCGGCGGCGTACCGCCGGTCGTCCTGACGTCCATCCCCGTAACCCCCTCTCCAGGGCGGTCCCCGAGGGCGTCACATTACTAGCTCAGTGTCACGGAGCGGCACCCTCCGGGAGCACGCTGCGCGCGGGCGGAGGCGTAGAGGCACACGGCGGCGGCCGTGGCGAGGTTGAGGCTCTCGGCGCGGCCGTGGATGGGGACGCGCACCACCTCGTCCGCGAGTGCGCGGGTCTCCTCCGGCAGGCCCCAGGCCTCGTTGCCGAAGATCCAGGCGGTGGGCCCGCCCATGGTGCCCTCGTCGAGTTCGGCGTCGAGGTCGCGCTCCCCCGCGCCGTCGGCGGCGAGCAGCCGCACACCGGCCGCGCGCAGGCCGTCCACGACGGTCTCCATGGGGACGCCGACGGCGACCGGGAGGTGGAAGAGGCTGCCGACGGAGGCGCGCACGGCCTTGGGGTTGTACAGGTCGACGGAGGCGTCGGTGAGGACCACCGCCTCCGCCCCGGCGGCGTCCGCGCAGCGCAGCACGGTGCCGGCGTTGCCGGGGTCGCGTACGTGGGCGAGGACGGCGACGAGCTTCGGCCGGGCGCGCAGCACCTCGTCGAACGGGGTGTCCAGGAAGCGGCACAGGCCGATGATCCCCTGCGGGGTAACGGTGTCCGACATCTCGGCGACGACCTCGTCGGTCGCGGTGAGCACGGGCACCCGGGCGGCGCGGGCCGCGGCGACGATCCCCTCGTGCCGGGCGGCGGCCTCGGGGGTGACGTAGACCTCGACCAGGTGGGCCATCGCCTCGCGCACGGCCTGCGGTCCCTCGGCGAGGAAGCGCCGCTCCTTGCCGCGGAAGCTGCGCCTGGCCAGGCGCCGCGCGGCGACGACGCGGGGGGATCGCAGGGAGGTCAGCTCGGGGCCGGGCATGGCGGGGTGCACTCACTTCGGTCGTGGTCCGGCCGGAAGCGCGGCGGCGGCGCTCCGGAACACAGCACGGACCCGCAGGCACGGGGCCTGCGGGTCCGGAGGAGCGTGGGTCAGGCCGCCTTGGGGGCGTTGACGTCGCTCGGCAGGGCCTTCTGGGCCACCTCGACCAGCGCGGCGAACGCGTTGGCGTCGTTCACGGCCAGCTCGGCGAGGATCTTGCGGTCCACCTCGACGTTGGCGGCCTTCAGACCCTGGATGAAGCGGTTGTAGGTGATGCCGTTGGCGCGGGCAGCGGCGTTGATGCGCTGGATCCACAGCTGACGGAAGTCGCCCTTGCGCTTCTTGCGGTCGTTGTAGTTGTAGACGAGGGAGTGGGTGACCTGCTCCTTCGCCTTGCGGTACAGGCGGGACCGCTGGCCGCGGTAACCGCTGGCCTGCTCGAGGATCGCCCGGCGCTTCTTCTGGGCGTTGACTGCCCGCTTGACGCGTGCCACTAGATAACTCCTTCTAAGGGACCGTGGGGGTGCTCACACGGCCCGAAAACGAATGGGTCCCGGTCCAGCATCGCGCCCCCTGGGGAGGGGGCGTGACGTCACTTGCCGAGAAGCTTCTTGATCTTCTTGGCGTCGGGCTTGGCCAGGACGACAGTGCCGGTGAGGGCACGGGTCTTCGTCGACGGCTTGTGCTCAAGCAGGTGGCGCTTGCCGGCGCGCTCGCGGACCACCTTGCCGGAGCCGGTGATCTTGAATCGCTTGCTCGCACCGCTGTGGGTCTTGTTCTTCGGCATGCGCCGTAGTCTCCTCGTCGCTGGCCCTCCCGTCCGCCCGGGGGCGGACGGAGAGCGTCAGTCCTTCATTGCGTCACCCGGAGGGGAACTCCGGGTCCTGGCAACGCCGTCAGACGGCGTCAGCTGGCATCGGCGGGAGCGTCCTGCTCGTCGTGCTCGAGGTCGTCCCCGAGCTCGTGCTCCTGCTCCTGCTCGTCGGGGTCCTTCGGCAGGCGACCGGCCTTGCGGGCGGCCTGCGCCTCGCGGGCCTCGGCCATCGCCTCGGTCTTCTTCTTGTGCGGACCGAGAACCATGATCATGTTGCGGCCGTCCTGCTTCGGCGAGGACTCCACGAAGCCCAGGTCCTGGACGTCGTCGGCGAGCCGCTGCAGCAGTCGGAAGCCCAGCTCCGGGCGCGACTGCTCACGACCGCGGAACATGATCGTGATCTTGACCTTGTCGCCCTGCTTGAGGAACCGGACGACATGACCCTTCTTGGTGTCATAGTCGTGCGGATCGATCTTCGGCCGGAGCTTCATCTCCTTGATGACCGTGTGCGCCTGGTTCTTGCGCGCCTCACGGGCCTTCATGGCCGACTCGTACTTGAACTTGCCGTAGTCCATGAGCTTGCAGACCGGCGGGCGTGCGGTCGCCGCCACCTCGACCAGGTCGAGGTCGTACTCCTGCGCAAGCTCCAGTGCCTTGGCAAGCGGCACGATGCCGACCTGCTCGCCACTGGGACCGACGAGTCGCACCTCGGGGACGCGAATCCGGTCGTTGATGCGGGGCTCGGCGCTGATGGGGCCTCCTCGGTAGCACCACGCGACTGACTGGATCGACAGCCGCGCAACGTCTGAAACTTGGTCCGGCCCGTGAGGAGGCGTGAAAAAACGCCCCATACGGGTCACAGGCGGATGCTCCTCACAACCGGGAGCACCGCCGCGGAATTCCCGCGGGGCGCGTCGGGAGCCGCGTCCTCGTCCGGGGACACGGCACCTGACCGGTGACCCGCCGCCCTCGGAGGGGCCGGCAAGGTGGGAGATCGGAGCCTCCACTTGTGGGCTGGAGCGCTCCGTTTCCATGACGTCCACGGGGTGTCCAGCCGGTCGATCGTCAAGCATACCAGTGTCCGACCGCAGACCGTAATCGGACGACGTGGGCCTATCGTGTGATGCATGAGTGACGCCAGCCCCCAGCACGAGTCCCCTTCCGCGGACCGCCCCGACTTCGACACGCTGACCCGCGACATCGCGGACGTCCCGGCGGTCGAGGTGATCACCACGGTCGCGGTGCACCTGATGAGCGCGGCGGCGGTGAACCTCGGCCTCGCGGAGGACGGCGAGCGGCACAAGGACCTCGACGAGGCACGCAAGCTGATCACCGCGCTGGCCGGCCTGGTCACCGCCGGTGCGACCGAGATCGGCTCCTACCACGCCGCCCCGCTGCGGGACGGCCTGAAGTCGCTGCAGCTCGCCTTCCGGGAGGAGTCCGTCGTCCCCGACGCCCCGGGCGAGGGACCGGGCGAGAAGTTCACCGGTCCCGTCCACGGATAGGACCCCCGCGCCCGTTCGCGTGCTGACGGCGTCGCCCCGGTGGGGCGGCGCCGTCAGCGCGTGAAGAGCGGTTCGCCGGGGAGCCGGGTGTCGGCGGGGAGCAGCGCCAGTTCGATGCCGCGCACCAGTGCGCCGCGCAGCACCTCGTCCGCCGCGAGCGTCGCCGAGACGCGCTGTGCCACCTGGCGCACGTCGGCGTCCGCGTCCAGGACCAGCCCCAGCGTGCCGTCCGCGTCCGCGGAGGGCACGAGGTGCGCGCGGACGACTTCCGGTGCCGCCCCGGCCGCGGACCGCAGGGCCTCGCGGACCGCGGGGTCGGCCAGCGGGTCGGTACCCGCCCGCCCCGACGCGACGGCGCGCAGCGCGGCGCCGGTCAGCGCGTACGGCACGGGCCCGGCCATGTCGATCAGCAGCGTGCCGGCCTTCTCGTGCGCCAGCGCCTGCAGCGCCTGCCCCAGGGGCACGGCCACCGGCCGCGCGTCCGGCCGCCAGCGGGCGAGGGCCTCGGTGGAGGTGAACGCGGGGAGCGCCTTGCGGCCGTCGGCGGCCTGGATGGTGGGCACGGCCATGTCGCTGGTCTTCTCGCGGCGCAGTCCGTCCGGGCCCTCCTCGACCTCACCGAGCAGCGCCACCACCGGCACCAGGAAGCGCGCGCCCGGCAGCGCCGCCAGCACCTCGGGTTCGGCCGACGGGTCGGCGTCGTAGGCGGCGAGCGCCGCGGCGAGCCGGGGGTCGGCGCTGCCGTCGTCGTCGGAGAAGCCGGGGTCGGGGATGTTCTTGGGAGCCACCTCCCGAGGGTATCGGGGGTGCCGGGCGGCGACTTCTCACGCCCCCTTCATCCGCTTCTCACCGGCCGCGCAGTTTCCGTCCCTGGCTTCCCTGGGCATGGCATCCGAGAACCCCGCCGCACGGCCTCCCGGCCGTGCGGGCGTCCCCGGCCGTGTCCACCGTGCGCCGCGCGGCGTCGTGCGCGGTGCGGCCGCGACCGCGCTGCCGGCGTGCGCCGTGCTCGGCACGGTGACGTACGGGGCCGGGGCGCCGCCGCGCACGGCGGCGGTGACCCCGTTCGTGGCCGGCCAGGCGGCGCAGGCGGCGGTGGGAAGGGTGAGCGAGGAGCCCCGGGTGGTGTGGAGCGAGGTGCTGGCGACGGCGCTGCGGGACGTGTCCGGGGACCCCCGGGCGCGCTACTCGGTGGCGGTCCTGGACACCGCGACGGGCGCCAGGGCGGTGCACGGCGACGGGCCGTACGACACGGCGAGCATCGTCAAGGTCGACATCCTGGCGGCGCTGCTGCTCAGGGCCCGGGACGCGGGCCGGGAGCTGACGGCCCGGGAGGAGTCCCTGGCCGCGGTGATGATCGAGGAGAGTGACAACGCGGCGGCCAGTGTGCTGTGGCAGGCGATCGGCCTGGGCCCCGGGCTGGACGCCGCCAACCGCCGCCTCGGGCTCACCGCGACCACCGCCGGCAGCGGGCTCCTGTGGGGGCTGACCCGGACCACGGCCGCCGATCAGCTCACGCTGCTGCAGCGGGTGTTCGGCACCGGCGGCGCCCTCGACGAGGCGTCCCGTGCCTACGTGCGGCGGTTGATGGGCCGGGTGACGGCGGCGCAGGCCTGGGGCGTGCCCACCGCGGCCGACGACGGCTCCTACGAGGTCAAGAACGGCTGGCTGCAGCGGAGTACGACCGGGCTGTGGGTCGTCAACAGCATCGGGCGGGTCCGGGCGGACGGCCGGACGTACCTGGTCGCCGTGGTCTCCCGCGGCAGTACGACGCAGGCCGCGGGCATCACGCTGGTGGAGAGGGCCGCGCGGGCGGCGGTGGCCGCGTTCAGCCGCGCCGCCGGCCGTTCCGGGCGTTCGTGAGCCGGGGCCGCAGCCACAACAGCGCCGCCGCCCCGACCAGTCCGGTGCCGGCGACCGCGAAGGCCACGGCGATGCCGTCGCCCAGGGTGTCCCCGTCGGCGGCCGCGGTGGTCTTCGCCGCGTCGGGACCGGCGCCGAAGTACTTGCGCGTGGACGGGACGGCGCTCGGCACGGTCCCCTCGGGCTTCAGCTTCGCCGCCGCCTTCAGCGCGGCCGCGGGGTCCACCAGGCCGTGGCCCACGGCGTCGTCGCGGCCGCCGGCCGGGGTGCTCCGGGCGGTGTCCGCCAGCAGCCGCTTCACCTGCGCGGGGCTGAGCCGGGGGTAGGCGGCGCGGACGAGGGCGGCCGTCCCCGAGACGTACGCGGAGGCGGTGCTCGTGCCCCAGCCCTCGTAGTAGCGGCGGTTGGGGTCGGCGATCACGACGTCGACGCCGGGCGCGGCGACCGTCGCGTACCAGCGGCGCGTGGAGAAGGCGGCGCGGGAGCCGTAGCGGTCCACGGCGGCCACCGCGATGACGCCCGGGTAGGCCGCGGGGTAGGAGGCCCGGTTGCCCTGCTCGCCGCCGTTGCCGGCGGAGGCGACGACGACCACGCCCTTGCGCAGGGCGTACTGGATGGCGTCGTCCTCCTGCGCCTCGGGGTGGGCGGTGCGGCTGTCGTCGCCGAGGGAGAGGTTGATGACGTCGGCGCCGTGGTCGGCGGCCCAGCGGATGCCGTCGGCCAGGGCGCTGCCGCGGGTGGTGCGGGCCTTCTTCCGCTGCGGGTCCTTGTCCTCCAGGATCACCCGCACCGGCAGGATCCGGGCCTCGGGGGCGATGCCCAGCACGCCGTCGGAACCGCCGGGGCCGTGGCCGTGGCCGGCGATGATCCCGGCCATGCCGGTGCCGTGCCGGGCCCATGCGGCGTCCCCGCGGCGGGCCCCGAAGCCGACCATGTCCTTGCCCTCCAGGACCTGCCCCGACAGGTCCGGGTGGGTGGCGTCCACGCCCGTGTCGAGGACGGCGACGGTGACGCCCTCGCCCTTCGTCCGCTGCCAGGCCTCCTGTGCGTGGAGGGCGTCCAGCGCCCAGTCCGCGTCGCGCACGGCGTCGGCGTGGGCCGGGACGACGGGCAGCAGGGCGAGGGCCGCGGCGGCCGCGGCGGTGGCCACGCGCCTCATCCGGAACCTCCCGTCGGGGTGGCGGTCAGCGAGCGCGCGGCGGCGCGGGCCCGGCTTTCGACGGCGTCGGCCAGCGCGTCCGCATCGTGACCGAGCCCGGCCTGGGCGGGCGCGGCCGTGGCGCCCGCGGTGACGGCCGAGGCGGCGGGCTGCGGGACGGCGACCTCGCGGCCGTCGGCGAAGCCGCTCACCGCGTACACGACGACGGGCAGGTCGGCGGCGACGCCGACCGTCCAGCTGGCGCGCTGGCGGTCGCCGAAGCCGTCCGAGACGGTGCCCGGGAACGCCACCGGACGGGGCATCAGATCCCCGCGCGAGCCGAGGCGTTCGGTGGTCCAGCGGTCGTGCAGCTTACGCATCGCGGGGGCGTCGGCCTTGGTGACGAGCAGGCCGACGGTGGTCACGGCGCTGGACGTGGCGTCGGCGTAGGTGGCGCGCAGGAGCTTCACACAGCCGGCCGGGGCCAGCACCTTCGCCAGCAGCGGGTCGAAGGCCTCCCGGCAGTCGCCGGCCGGTGCCACGCCGACCCGCGTCCAGGTGCGTTCGGCGCCTCCCGGGCCGAGCCCCTTGCCGTGCAGGGTGGGCGGGAAGAGCGTGTCGACGGGCGTGCTGTGCCACAGGCCGCGGGCGAGGGCGAAGTCGCGCCTGCCGGCCTCCGCCGCCGTGGGCGTGGGGGCGGCCGGTTCGTGGTTGATCCACACGCCGGCCCCAGCGCCGCCGAGGAGGCCGAGGCCCAGCACCAGGCACAGGGCGGCGGCGGCCGTGCGGGGCCGCGCCTGGGCGGCGTGCGAGGGGGTGTGCGGCGGCCGGGGCGGGTACGGCGGCGGCGCGGAGTGCGGTACGGGCGAGGTCCAGGCCGCGGCCGGGGGGTGCGCGGGCGCGGGCGGGACACCGGGAACGGCGGCGGCCGGCGGGGGCGGCACGGGCCCGGCCGGGTAGGCGACGCCGACGGGGCCCCGTTCGCCCGCGGGACGCGGGTACGGCGCCGCCGGCGCGGGGACGGTGCCGTACAGCTCCGGGGGCAGCCCGCCCTCCGGCTCGCCGCCGGCGGCGGGGCCCGCGGCGGCCCAGGGCGCGGCCGCGCGGCCGGGGGCGGCGCCGGCGGACCGGTGGGCGGGCGCGGAGGTGTGCGGGACGGGGGCGTGGGGCGGCGGTATCGGGCGCGGTGGGGACCAGCTCGGCCGGGGGGTCGCTCCCCCGCTGTCGAAACCGGCGCTCACCCGGTGCCCCCTCACGGCCGCACGGCGGACGGCCCGTTCACGCGATGGACTGCGGCGTCACTCTACTGGGCGCGGCGACCTCACGACGCGTCAGTACGGATCACTTGCCCCTACCGCTCGGTAGGGGCATTCTGGCAAGCTTCGCGCATGTCTGATCGCGGAGCAGCCCGCGCCCGGTACGACCGGGCCACCGCCCACCTCGACGCGCCGGTGGCGATCGTGGACCTGGAGGCGTTCGACGCCAACGCGGACGACCTGGTCCGCAGGGCGGGCGGCAAGCCGGTCCGGGTGGCGTCCAAGTCGGTCCGCTGCCGTGCGCTCCTGGAGCGCGTGCTGGAGCGGGACGGCTTCGAGGGGATCATGTCGTTCACCCTCGCCGAGTCGCTGTGGCTGGCGCGCTCGGGCTTCGACGACGTCCTGCTGGCGTACCCGTCGGCGGATCGTTCCGGCTACGCGGAGCTGGCCGCGGACCCGAAACTGGCGGCCGCGGTGACCGTCATGGTCGACGACGTGGCGCAGCTCGACCTCGTCGACTCCTCGCGCGCGGGCGGCTCCGAGATCGTCCGGGTCTGCCTGGAGCTGGACACCTCGCTGAGGATGCTGGGGGGCCGGCTGCGCATCGGGGCGCTGCGCTCCCCGCTCCACCAGCCGGAGCAGATGGCGGCGCTGGCCCGCGAGGTGTCCCGGCGACCCGGCTTCCGGCTGGTGGGGATCATGGCGTACGAGGGGCACGTGGCCGGCGTCGGCGACGCGATCGACGGCCGGCCGCTGCGCTCGCGCGCGGTGCGGCTGATGCAGGCGACGGCGCGCCGGGAGCTGGCGGCGCGGCGCGCGGAGGTCGTGCGGGCGGTGCGGGAGGTGGCGCCCGGGCTGGAGTTCGTCAACGGCGGCGGCACGGGCAGCGTGCAGAGCACGGCCGCCGAGGACGCGGTGACGGAGATCGCCGCCGGGTCGGGCCTGTACGTGCCGCGGCTCTTCGACAACTACACCTCCTTCCGGGGACGTCCGGCGGCGCTGTTCGCGCAGCCCGTGGTGCGGCGCCCCGGGGTGGGCGTCGTCACCGTCCTCGGCGGCGGCTACCCGGCCTCCGGCGCGGCGGGCCGGGACCGGCTGCCCGTCCCCTACCTGCCGGAGGGGCTGCGCTACGACGCCCAGGAGGGCCCGGGCGAGGTGCAGACGCCGCTGATCGGGTCGGCCGCTGACGACCTGCTGATCGGCGACAAGGTGTGGTTCCGGCACGCCAAGGCGGGCGAACTGTGCGAGCGCTTCGACACACTGCAACTGGTCGAGGGCGACCGGGTGGTGCGGAGCGTGCCGACCTACCGCGGCGAAGGCAAAACGTTCCTGTGACGCGCGGACGCCCCGGCCGGACGGACCGGACCGGGGCGCCCGTGGGCGGGGAGCGCGGTCACACGCCGGTGCCGCCGCCGGAGCCCGCGGCCTTGATGCCCTCGGTGATGTCGTCCATCACGTCGGGACCGGGCGCCTTGGGGTTGATGTCGAAGCCGTAGCGGACCAGGACGAGCCTGTCCGGGTCCGCCGGCGAGGGGAACACCAGCGACTGGACGTAGCCGTCGTCGCCCCGCTGGGTGACGACCTTCCAGCGCACCAGGTAGCCCTGCTCGCCCGCGACGCTGACCTTCTTCGACAGCAGCTGCGTGTGCGAGGTGATGTCGCCGTAGATCTTGCCGCCGTAGGCGCCCTCGGCGTTGCCGGCGATGTCCTCCTTGGCCGCGGCCTCGGCGGTGGTGGACTTCAGCTTCACCGACGCGGCAGGCATCGAGAAGACACCGCCGCGCAGGCAGTTGCTCGAGGGGTCGCCGGGGCAGGCGTACGCGCCAACGGTGAGCTCCGCGAGCCCGTACCGGCTGGTGGCGCCCTTCCAGCCGTCGGGCACGGGCAGGCTGATGCCGTCGACGAGGTCGAGGGCGAAGCCGGGTTCGCTCTTGGGCACGTCCGGCAGGCCGCCGTCGCCGGGGCCCCCGCCGTCCGGGCCCGCGTCCTCGCCCTCCCGGTCCGGCCCGGGGGCCGTGACGGAGGGGGCGGGGCGGGCCGAGTCCGTGCTGCCGCCGCTGCTCCTGCCCAGGGCGACGACGCCTCCGACCACCGCGCCGGCCACCACCACCGCGGCCACCACCGCGATGGCTATCAGGCCGCCGCGCCGCTTGCGGGGGGCCGGGGGGAACGCGCCGGGGTACTGCGGGAGGCCCGGCGCCCCGGCGCCGAACGCCGGGGGCTGGGCGGTGCGGGTGTACTCGGTCCACTCGGTCCCGTCCCACCAGCGCTCCAGGGCGGGCCCGTTGCCAGTCTGCCCGGGTTCTGGGTACCAGCCGGGCGGGGTCGTCATCGTCACGGCGTCACCCTAAGGCCCCGACCTTAAGATTCCCGTCAGACCACCGGTCACAGAGGGGTCACGTACGCCCCCGCGATCCCTCCGTCGACCAGGAACTCCGCGCCCGTGATGAAGGACGCGTCGTCGCTGGCGAGGAAGGCCACTGCGGCGGCGATCTCCTCCGCCTCCGCGAAGCGGCCCACCGGGATGTGCACCAGGCGGCGCGCGGCGCGCTCGGGATCCTTGGCGAACAGCTCCCGCAGCAGCGGGGTGTTCACCGGCCCGGGGCACAGCGCGTTGACGCGGATGCCCTCCCGGGCGAACTGCACGCCCAGCTCGCGGGACATCGCCAGCACGCCGCCCTTGGACGCGGTGTACGAGATCTGCGAGGTCGCCGCGCCCATGACGGCGACGAAGCTCGCGGTGTTGATGATCGAGCCCTTGCCCTGGCGCTGCATGTAGGGCAGCGCGGCCTTGCAGCACAGGTAGACCGACGTGAGGTTGACCTCCTGGACGCGCCGCCAGGCGTCGATGCCGGTGGTGAGGATCGAGTCGTCGTCCGGGGGCGAGATGCCCGCGTTGTTGAAGGCGACGTCGACCGAGCCGTAGGTGTCGTACGCCGCCTTGAACAGCGCCTCGACCTGCCCGGCGTCGGTGACGTCTGCCTCGACGAACAGCCCGCCGGTCTCCTCGGCGGCCGCCTTGCCCGCGGCCTCGTCGATGTCGGCGCACACCACGTTCGCGCCCTCGGAGGCGAGCCGGCGGGCCGAGGCGAGCCCGATGCCGCTGCCGGCGCCGGTGACCACCGCCGTCCGGCCCACCAGGCGGCGGCACACCACTGCTTCTGCTTGCGTCATTGCCGGGATCACTCCTCCGTGCTGATGAAGACGTTCTTGGTCTCGGTGAAGGCGGCCAGCGCGTCCGGGCCGAGCTCGCGCCCGAGCCCGGACTGCTTGAAGCCGCCGAACGGTGTCCAGTAGCGCACCGAGCTGTGGGAGTTGACCGACAGGTTGCCGGCGGCGGTGCCCCGGGCCAGCCGCAGGGCGCGGCCGACGTCCCGGGTCCAGATCGAGCCCGACAGTCCGTAGGGGGTGGCGTTGGCAAGGCGCAGTGCGTCCGCCTCGTCCTCGAAGGGCAGGACGACGGCGACCGGGCCGAAGACCTCCTCCACCGCGACGCGCTCGGCCGGGTCGGCGGGGGTCAGCACGGTCGGCGGGTACCAGAAGCCCTTGCCCTCGGGGGCCGTGCCGCGGATCGCGACGGGCGCGTCCGGCGCCACGTAGGCGCGGACCCGCTCCCGCTGCACGGCGGAGACGAGCGGGCCCATGTCGGTCGCGGGGTCGGCGGGGTCGCCGACCCCGACGGCCAGGACGGCGGGCTCCAGCAGTTCCATGAAGCGCTCGTAGACCTGGCGCTGGACCAGCACGCGGGTGCGGGCGCAGCAGTCCTGCCCGGCGTTGTCGAGGAAGGCCATGGGGGCCGTCGCGGCAGCCTTCTCCAGGTCCGCGTCGGCGAAGACGATGTTGGGCGACTTGCCGCCGAGCTCCAGGGTGACCCGCTTGAGCGTGCCCGCGCACGTGGCCATGATCTGCTTGCCGACGCGGGTCGACCCGGTGAAGACGATCTTCGCGACGCCCGGGTGCTCGACCAGGGCCGCCCCCGCGACGGGGCCCTCGCCCGGCAGCACCTGGAAGAGGTGCTCGGGCAGGCCCGCCTCCAGCGCCAGGTCCGCCAGGCGCAGCGCGGTCAGCGGCGTGGTCTCGGCGGGCTTGAGGATCACCGCGTTGCCCGCCGCGAGCGCCGGGGCGGTCCCCCAGGCGGCGATGGGCATGGGGAAGTTCCAGGGCGCGATGACGCCGACGACCCCGAGCGGTTCCAGGAAGGTGACGTCGATCCCGCCGGGCACCGGGATCTGCCGGCCGCTGAGCCGTTCGACCCCGCCCGCCGCGTAGTCGAGCAGGTCGCGGACGTTGCCGGCCTCCCAGCGGGCGTTCCCGACGGTGTGCCCCGCCTCGCGGACCTCCAGGGCGGCCAGTTCCTCGGCGTGGGCGTCCACGGCGGACGCGAAACGGCGCAGCAGCCGCGCCCGGTCGGCCGGGGCCAGGGCCGCCCAGGCCGTCTGGGCGCGGGCCGCGCGGGTGACGGCCGCGTCCACGTCCTCCCGGCCCGCGGCGGGGACGGTGGCGATCACCTCCTCGGTGGCCGGGTTGAGCACGTCCAGCGTTTCGAGCGGTTCGGGTGCTTCGAGCGGTTCGGGGGGTGCTTCGGGCACTCGCTGCCTCACATGCGTTCGAAGGAGCGGTAGCGCTCCCAGTCGGTCACGGCGGTGTCGTACGCGTCCTGCTCGACGCGGGCCATGTTCAGGTAGTGCTCGACGACCTCGTCGCCGAAGGCCGCGCGGGCGATCGGGCTGGCCTCCCACAGCTCGGCGGCCTCGCGCAGCGTGGCCGGCACGTGTGCCACGCCGTCGCTGACGTAGGCGTTGCCCGTGACGGGCTCGGGGAGGGGGAGCTTCTGCTCGACGCCGTGCAGGCCGGCGGCGATCATCCCGGCGACGGCGAGGTAGGGGTTCACGTCGCCGCCCGGGACACGGTTCTCCAGGCGCAGCGCGGAGGGGCTGTGGCCGACGACGCGCAGCGCGCAGGTGCGGTTGTCCGGGCCCCAGGCGACGGCGGTCGGCGCGAAGGAGCCGGGCCGGAAGCGCTTGTAGGAATTGATGTTGGGCGCGTACAGCAGCGAGAAGTCGCGCAGCGCGGCGAGCTGCCCCGCCAGGAAGTGCCGCATCGTCTCCGACATGCCGCCCGGCTCGCCGCCGGGGCCGCCGTGGGCTCCGCCGCCGGGTCCGCCGCCCGCCCCGTCGTCCGCGAAGACCGGCTGCCCGTCCTCGTCGCGGAGCGAGAGGTGGATGTGGCAGGAGTTGCCCTCGCGGTGGTCGTACTTCGCCATGAACGTCAGGGCGTATCCCTCCTGCGCGGCGATCGACTTGGCGCCGGTCTTGTACACGCTGTGCTGGTCGCAGGTGACCAGGGCCTCGTCGTAGCGGAAGGCGATCTCGTGCTGGCCGAGGTTGCACTCGCCCTTGGCGGACTCCACGCGCATCCCCGCGGCGCCCATCTCGTTGCGGATGCGGCGCAGCAGCGGCTCCACGCGGCCGGTGCCGAGCAGGGAGTAGTCGACGTTGTACTGGTTGGCGGGGGTCAGGTCGCGGTAGCCGTTCGTCCAGGCCTGCTCGTAGGTGTCCTTGAAGACGATGAACTCCAGCTCGGTACCCGCGTACGCCGACCAGCCGCGCTCCGCGAGCCGCTCGGTCTGGCGGCGCAGGATCTGCCGGGGCGAGGGGGCGACCGGCGTGGACCCGTGGTCCAGCAGCCGCAGGTCGGCGATGACGAGCGCGGTGGCGGCGTCCCAGGGGGTGACCCGCAGGGTGCGGAGGTCGGGGTGCATCGCGAAGTCGCCGTAGCCCCGCTCCCAGGAGGACAGGGCGTAGCCGTCCACGGTGTTCATGTCGGCGTCGACGGCGAGCAGGTAGTTGCAGCCCTCGGTGCCGTGCTCCAGGACGTCGTCGAGGAAGTGCCGGGCGGCGAAGCGCTTGCCCTGGAGGCGCCCCTGCATGTCGGTGAAGGCGACGACCACCGTGTCGATCTCGCCGGAGTCGACGTGTCGTCGCAGGTCGTCGGTGCTGAGCGGGGCTGTTCGGTGCACCACGGGTGATCACCTCTCCTACCGTCCGACAGGTGATCCAAAAGTACGGGCCCGGGGCCCAGTTGGGTACGGTGCAAGAAGAAATCCGCGCGTCGCAGGAGGCTCCCGTGGCCCGTCCGCTGATCGGTGTCAGCACCTACTGGGTCGACTCGGCCCGCTTCGGCGGCTGGGACCTGCCCGCCGCCCTGCTCCCCGCCGGGTACCCGCTGCTCGTCCGGCGTTCCGGCGGCCTCGCCGCGCTGCTCCCGCCGGACGACCCCGGCCACGCCGCGGAAGCCGTGGCCCGGCTGGACGGGCTGGTGGTCTCCGGCGGCCCGGACGTCGAGCCCTCCCGGTACGGTGCCGAGCGCGACCCGCGCACGGACCCGCCCGCGCGGGAGCGCGACGCCTGGGAACTGGCACTCATCGACGCCGCCCTCACCGCCGGGGTGCCCCTGCTGGGCATCTGCCGGGGCATGCAGCTGCTCAACGTCGCCCTCGGCGGGACGCTCGTGCAGCACGTCGACGGGCACCGCGGCCCCCGGGTGGGCGTCTTCGGCGGCCACACCGTCAAACCGGTCCCCGGCACGCGCTACGCGGACGCGGTGCCGGAGGCGATGACGGTGCCCACGTACCACCACCAGGCGGTGGACGCCCCCGGCCGCGGGCTGGTGGTCGCCGCCCACGCGGAGGACGGCACGCCGGAGGCCGTGGAGCTGCCGGGCGACCACTTCGTGCTGGGGGTGCAGTGGCACCCCGAGATGGACGCGGACGAGCGGGTGATGCGGGCGCTGGTCGCTGCCGCGGCGGTCAGGGCTGCGGGCGGGGCAGCGGTCAGAGCTGACGTTTGAAGCCGACGTGCGAGGCGGTGAAGCCGAGGCGCTCGTAGAAGCGGTGCGCGTCGGTGCGGGCCCGGTCCGAGGTGAGCTGCACCAGCGTGCACCCCAGCCGGCGGGACTCCTCGACCGCCCACTCGATCATCAGGGTCCCCAGGCCGTCCCCGCGGGCGTCGCGGTGCACCCGTACGGCCTCGATGACGGAGCGCGTCGTGCCGCGCCGTGACAGCCCCGGTATCACCGAGAGCTGCAGCACGCCGGCGAGGGTGCCGTTCCGCTCCGCGACGACCAGGTGCTGGCCGGGGTCGGCGATGACGCGTTCGTACGCCGCGTAGTACGGCTCCAGGTCGTCCGGGGTCTCGCGGTTCCGGCCGAGGCCGTCGTCGGCGAACATCGCGACGACGGCGGGGATGTCGGGGCGGGTGAGGGGGCGGATGTGGAGGTCGCTCATGCGTGCAGCGTATGTGTGCCCGGGGTGTGTGCGGCGCCGGTGGTTGTGTGCGGGTTGTTTGCGCCTGCGGCGGGCTGTCTCCCACCCTCCCGCCCTCCCCCAGCCTTCGGCCGGGGGGACCCCCATCCGGCGCGATCGGTGCGGGCCTCGCACGTCGTTGTGGGGTCGGCGCCGCGCCGGCGCACTCCCCCAGCCTTCGGCAAGGGGGAGCACCCCGACACACCCCCTCCCGCTGTATGGGCGCACAATGGCCGGTTGGGGGTCAGTGAGGCAACCTGGGTGACCCCGAACCGCTCACTGACCCCACGGGGCCCCACGGGTCCAGCCCGCATCATTCGGCACCGGGTCCGCAGCTCGCTTCCCCGGCCTTCTGACAGGGGGAGCGCCCCGCCACGCCCCTCCCTGTTGTGCGGGCGCAGGGTGTCCAGTTGGGGATGCGTCGGACAGGTGCGGTGCCCCGGGCTGCCTCGTGACCACCCACCGGCCGTTGGCCGCCGTCGATACGGAGGGGGTGGGGTCGTAGGGGTGGGCGTTCTGGACGCTGACGTGTATTTGATGTGCGGCACAGACGGCACCGACGAGTGCTCCCCGCCATGCACATAAATATGCGGTACAGAATGCCCACCCCGGAGGCCCCGCCCCCGGCCCACCCATGCACAGCCGCGCAGGCCCGCACCAACCATGCCGGATGGGGGTCCCCCCGGCCGAAGGCTGGGGGAGGGCGGGGGGGCGGGCGGACGCCCGCCGCAGGCGCAACGGACCGGCACACAACAACCGGGCAGCACAGCGCAGCGCAACCGCAACGGACCCGCACACAACCACCGGGCGCAACCACACGCCGGCACATTGACAGTGGCCCGGAGGGCTCCCTAGGCTCGCCGTTCACAGTATTGAAACGTATCAATAACTTACGCACGCGGATTGAAACGTTTAAACCTCGCCGAAAGGTGCCCATGAAACGGCGTCCGCCCCTCCCCCGTCCCCTCCCCCGCCGCCTCGCCCTGCTCGCCCTCTCCCTGGGCCTGACCCTCGCCGCGGCCACCCCCCAAGCCTTCGCCGACCACGCGCGGGCCCCCCGCAACCACGCCCCCGGCGCCCCCACCGGCCTGACGGTGGACGACCGGACCGACCCGCTCGCCCTCGACGGCGCACCACGCTTCGGCTGGCTGCCCCGTGACGCCGACTCGGACGAGGTCCAGACCGCCTACCAGGTCGTCGTGCGCACCCCCGCCGGCCGCACCGTCTGGGACAGCGGCAAGGTCCGCGGTTCCGAGCAGTCCTGGGTGCCGTACGGCGGGCACGCGCTCGCGCCCGGGACCGTGTACCAGTGGAAGGTGCGGACCTGGGACCGGGCCGGCGAGGCCTCCCCCTACTCGGCCGGCGCCTCCTTCGGCACGGGCCTGACGGACCAGGACTGGTCCGGCGCCCAGTGGATCCGCCGTCCCGCGACGGGCAACGACGCGAGCAACGAGTGGACGGCGGCCCGCAAGGTCGTACGGGTGTCCGCGGGCAGCCCCGTGGTCGGCGCCCGGGTGTACGTCGCGGCCTCCGGCGACTGGCAGGTCGACGTCGACGGCAGGACCATGCAGCGCAGTTCGTCCTACGAGTACGCCGGCGAGGGCTTCTACGACGTCGCCGCCCTCAAGGGCGTCAAGGCGGGCCGGGACCTGGCCGTGGGCGTGCTGACGCACTACTGGTCCTGCAAGTGCCAGGGCCGGGCCAACGGCCCGAACGCCCCCGAGGGCCCCTCCGGCCTGCTGGTCAAGGTCGTGGTGGAGCACGCGGACGGCACCCGTGACGTCGCGGTCTCCGACGGCAGTTGGAAGGTCCACCGCTACGAGCCGCAGCGGGTCGACACCCTGACCTACCGCAACGGCGACGCCGGCGACCGCGTGGAGTACTACGACGCCACCGCCGAGCCGACCGGCTGGAACACGTCCGGCTACGACGACTCCGCCTGGGCCCCCGCGACCGTCGTCGGCGCCCACCCGCGGCCGAACCCGGACAACTGCGCGCCCTACGAAGGCGCTTCGTCCCCGTGCGCCTTCACCCACCTGTCGGCGCTGCAGGCGCACCTCACGCAGGAGACCGTCCACCCGGTCTCGCTGCTGCACCTGCCCGACGGCACCGTCCTGGCCGACTTCGGGAAGGTGTACGCCGCGGTGCCCTCGGTACGGCTGCGTTCCGGCACCGCCGGCCGGCAGTTGACGTTCACCACGAGCTACCGCCGCAGCAACTCCACGCTGACCGCAGCCGTGCGCGCCGGGGAGACCTCCGTGACGCTGGCGAACACGGCGAACGTCCACGCGGGCGACGAGATCGTGGTCGACGCCCCCGCCACCGGGTACGGCGCCGGGCGTCCCGAGACGCGCACCGTCGAGGCCGTGGACGGCACGGCGGTGACCCTGGACCGTCCCCTGCGCGAGGACCACGCCGCCGCGAGCTGGGTGGAGAACTCCCGCGCGGGGACGTCGGGCCTGGACACCCAGGGCAGCAACATGCGCTTCTTCTACACCGAGAAGGACGGCCCGCAGACCGCCCGGGCCTTCACCTACTGGGGCTGGCGCTACCTGCAGATCAGCGATCCGGGCGAGAAGCTGACCGCGCGCGACGTCAGCGCCGTCGTCCAGAACACCGACGCGGCGCACCCCGCCACGTTCCGCAGCAGTGACAACACCCTGGACCAGGTCTTCTCCCTGATGCAGCGTTCGGCGCTGCAGTCCGCGCAGAACGTCTTCCTGGACACGCCGACCCGGGAGAAGGGCCAGTTCCTCGGCGACACCGTCGACGAGTCCTTCGCGACGATGGCCGCGTCGGGCGAGCGCAGCCTGACCCGCCAAGCCATCGTGTCCTTCATGAACTCCCAGGCGCGCTACTGGCCGAACGGCGCCCTGAACTCCGTCTACCCCAACGGCGACGCCAAGCGGGACATCCCCGACTACACCGAGATGTTCCCCGAGTGGGTGATGCGCTACTACCGCACGACGGGCGACCGTGAGCTGCTCGCCCGGGCCCTGCCCGTGATGCGCAACGTCGCCGACTACGTCTCCGCAGCGGTGGACGACCGCGGCCTGGTCGCCGACCTGCCCGGCGGCAGCGGCGCCTACCTGCACGGCATCATCGACTGGCCCTCGCCGATGCGGTACGGCTATGTCACCGACGGCAACGTGAACCGCACCGTCGTCAACGCGCTCGGCGTCGGCGCGATGCGCTCGGTCGCCGAGGCCGCCGACGCGCTCGGCGACCACGCCACCCGGGACGTCTACGCCGGCCGCGCGGACGAGCTGACGGCGGCGATGCGCGAGCGCCTGCGGGACGGCACCGGGCTCTGGTCGGACGGGCTGTCCGCGGACGGCGCCCTGATCGCGCACCGCGGCGAGCACGCGCAGAGCTTCCCGGTCGCCTACGGCGTCGCGGAGCCCGCCGAGTACGCCGCGCTGGGCGCGGAACTGTCCCGGCAGGGGATGCGGCAGGGGCCGATGACGCTGCGGACCCTGCTGGAGGCGCTGCGGGTGACCGACCGGCCGGACACGCTGGTGCGGATCCTCACCGATCCCTCCGCGGACGGGCCGGCGCAGGTCCTCGCCGAGGGCGGCACCTTCCTGTGGGAGCAGTGGACACCGGGCTGCGCGAGCAGTGACTGCGCGCCCGGCCAGGTGTCGCAGAGCAGCAGCGAGAGCATGTCGCACGGCTGGGGCGGCGCCGGTGTCGTCGGGGTGCTGGAGGGGGTCCTCGGGCTCACCGTGACCAGCCCGGGCGGCGCGTCGGTGCGGATCGCCCCGGCGGACGCGGGCGTGAGCCACGCCTCGGGCAGCCAGTGGACGGAGCGCGGCACCGTCGGCGTCGACTGGCGGCGGAACCGGCACGGGGTGGACACGACGGTCGAGGTGCCGGTCAACGTGACGGCGACGGTCGCGCTGCCGGTGGTGGCCGGCGGCCACTACTCGGTTGCCGGCAGCGACGCCACGTACCTGGGCGTCGAGGACGGGCGGGCCGTCTACCGGGTCGGTTCCGGCCGGACCGTCTTCAAGGCCGCGTCGCACGGCTGACCCGGCCCGCTCCCCGGCGTACGCGGTGGCTCCGGCCCCGCGTACGCCGGGGTGCGTCCGCGGTGGGGGCCGTCCGGCTCAGCCGCCGCGCCGGGCGGGGGCGGGGCCTGCGGGGGCCGGTGGGGCGAGGGCGGCGGCGAGCACGGCCGGCGCCTCGGCGAGGGAAGGGCCGTACCAGGTGAGGTGACGGCCGCTGACCAGGGCCGCGGGTATGTCCGGAAAGGCCTCGGGGCCGTCGTCCGCGGTGAAGCGGTACGGCTCGTCCGGGAGCACGACGAGGTCCGCGCCGCTCCCGGTGAGGTCGTCGACGGGCACCCGCGGGTACCGCTCCTGGTGGCCGCCGTAGACGTTCTCGACGCCCAGCCTGGCCAGCAGGTCGCCGGCGAAGGTGTCCCGGCCGAGCACCATCCAGGGGCGGCGCCAGACGGGGACGAACGCCGTGCGCGGGTGGGCGACGGGCGGCAGCGACGCCCAGGTCTTCTCCGCCGCGTCGAGCCAGGCCGGGCGCGGCAGCCCGCAGGCCTCGACGACCACGCGGTGCAGCTCCCGGAAGGCCTGCGGCAGGCTGCGCACCTCCGTGACCAGCACCGTCAGCCCGGCCGTGCGCAGCGCCGCGAGGTCGGGCGCGCGGTTCTCCTCCTCGTTGGCGATGACCAGGTCGGGAGCGAGCCGGACGATCTCCGCGATGTCGGGGTTCTTCGTGCCCCGGACCCGTGTGACGCGCAGGTCGGCCGGCTGGTTGCACCAGTCGGTGGCGCCCACGAGGAGGGCGGGCGCCGTGGTCGCCACCGCCTCGGTGAGCGAGGGGACGAGGGAGACCACACGCCGTGCGGGTCCGGAGTCGCGACGGGTCATGTCTCCACCGTATCCATCCCCGCCGGGCGGGGAGGGCCGGACGGCGTGGCTCCGGCACCAGGGAGGGGAAGTGCCGTGCGCCGCGCCGTCCGGGGCGGGGGGCCGGTCAGCCGACCGGGGCGAGCCGGTCCGCAAGGCCCGGGTGGGCGTCGAGCCAGTCGCGGACGCCGTCCTGCTCACGGCCCTGGCCGGCCTTGTGCACGGCGCCTTCCAGCCCGGTCAGTTCCTCCTCGCTCAGCTGGAAGTCCCGCAGCCACTTCGCGACCTTCGGCTCGTCGCCGGCGAAGCCGTCGCGGGCGAGGGTGTGGATGCCGTCGCCCTTGCCCCAGGCGCCGAGCGGGTCCTTCAGCTTCTTCAGGCCGTGCTCGTCGTAGGCCCAGTGCGGGGACCACAGGGTGACGACGACGGGCTCCTTCGCCTTGATGGAGCGGTCGAGCTGGGCGAGCATGCTCGCCGTCGAACCGGTGGTGACCTGGTACTCGCCCTCCAGGCCGTACTTCTCCAGGACGGTGTCGTTGAGCATCTTCATCATCCCGGCGCCGGGCTCGATGCCGATGATCCGGCCGCCGAACCGCTCGCCCTTGCCCTTGAGGTCGGCCAGCGAGTCGATGCCCTTGACGTAGGAGGGCACCGTCAGTTCGAGCGAGGTGGGGCCGTACCAGGAGCCGTAGTCGTCCAGCTCGTTCTTGTACTTCTCCCAGTACGACCGGTGCGTGACGGGCAGCCAGGAGTCGGTCTCGAAGTCGACCCGCCCCGCGGACATGCCGGTGTAGAGGGCGCCGACGTCGTACTGGGTGACCTTCGGCCGGTAGCCGCGCCGTTCCAGCAGTTCCTTCCACAGGTAGGTGGAGGCGACGCCCTCGTCCCAGGGGATGTAGCCGATGTCGACCTGGCGGCCCTTGCCGACGTCGTCGGCCTCGGGGACGGCGGTGCCCTCGTCGCCGCCGGCGAGGACGCCCGTCCCGCCCGCGACCAGGGCGAGGGCGACGATGCCGACGACGGCGACGGAGGTCTGCGGGCGGTACTTCCACAGCTGCAGACCGCGCGGGGAGGCCGCGGCGGCCGCGGCCACGGCGCGCCGGCCGAGCGGGGAGACGCGGGTGCCGAGGGCGCCCGTGACGCGGTCGAGGTACATGGCGAGGATGACCACGGACAGGCCCGCCTCGAAGCCGAGGCCGATGTCGACCTGGCTGATGGCGGTGAAGACGGAGGCGCCGAGACCGCCGCCGCCGACCATGCCGGAGATGACCACCATGGACAGCGCCAGCATGATCACCTGGTTGACGCCCGCCATGATCGTGGGCAGCGCGAGGGGCAGCTGCACCCGCAGCAGGGTGCTGCGCGGGGCGGTGCCGAAGGCTTCCGCGGCCTCGACGAGCTCCTCGTCGACCTGCCGGATGCCGAGCTCGGTCATGCGCACGCCCGGCGGCAGGGAGAAGACGATGGTGGCGATGATGCCGGGCACCTGACCGACGCCGAAGAAGAAGATGCCGGGGATCAGGTAGACGAAGGCGGGCATCGTCTGCATGAAGTCCAGCACCGGGCGCAGGGCCGCGGAGACGGTGCGGTTGCGCGCCGACCAGATGCCGAGCGGCACGGCGAGCACGATGGTGATCACGGTGGCGACCAGCACCAGGGACAGGGTGTCCATGGCCTCGTCCCACTGCTGCACGGAGACGACGAGGGCCAGGCCCGCGAAGGCGAGCACGCCCGCGGTCAGTCCGCGCAGCCACAGCGCGACGATCGCGAGCATGCCGGCGAGCAGCAGCGGGGCGGGGGCCTGGAGCACGGCGTCCAGGCCGTCGTACATGCCGGAGACGACGGCGCTGATGACGTCGAAGAGCGGACCGAAGTGGTCGCGCAGGTAGGTGACGGCGCTGTCGGTCCAGTCGCCGAGCGGCAGCCTAGGCACGCGCCGCCTCCTTCCGCGGCCCGCCCGGCACCCTGGGCGCGGCTCCCTTCGCGGGCGAGGGGCCGGCGGCCCGGACCGGTTCGTCGGTGCAGGGCGTCACCGGGCCGTCGTGGTCGCCGAGGGCGGCCAGCAGCCGGTCCTTGGCGATCACGCCGACCACGTCGCCGGCCTCGTCGCGGACGGCCACGGGGTGCGGGACGCGCGCGCTGACCGGCAGGACGTCGGCGAGCGGGGTGCGCGGGGTGACCGTCTCGCAGCGGCACTCGCCCGCGTCGGGGCGGTGCGGCGGCCGCATGACGGTGCCGGCGGTCAGCACGCGGGAGCGGTCGACGTCGTGCACGAAGGAGCTGACGTAGTCGTCGGCGGGGCGCAGCAGGATGTCCTCGGGGGTGCCGATCTGGACGATGCGCCCGTCGCGCATGACGGCGACGCGGTCGCCCAGGCGCATGGCCTCGTTGAGGTCGTGGGTGATGAAGACGATGGTCTTCTTCAGGCCGCGCTGGAGCTCGAGCAGCTGGTCCTGCATGTCGCGGCGGATCAGCGGGTCCAGGGCGCTGAAGGACTCGTCCATGAGGAGCACGTCGGCGTCGGTGGCGAGCGCGCGGGCCAGGCCCACGCGCTGCTGCATGCCGCCGGACAGCTCGTCGGGCCAGGAGTCGCCCCAGCCGGACAGCCCGGTGAGTTCCAGGGCGCGCGCGGCGCGCTCCTCGCGTTCCCTGCGGCCGACGCCCTGCACCTCCAGGCCGTACGCGGCGTTCTGGAGCACGCTGCGGTGCGGGAAGAGCGCGAAGTGCTGGAAGACCATGCTGATGCCGTGCGAGCGCACCCGGCGCAGTTCGCGGGGGCTGAGTGCGGTGAGGTCCCGGCCGTCGAAGAGCACCCGTCCCGCGGTGGGCGGATTGAGTCCGTTGAGCGTGCGCAGCAGGGTGGACTTGCCCGATCCGGACAGGCCCATGACGACGAAGATCTCGCCCTCGCGGACGTCGAAGCTCGCGTCGATCACCGCGGCCGTCGTACCGCTCCCGCGCAGTTCGTCGCGTCCGGCACCGGCCTCCAGACGGCGCACGCCGTCCTCGGGGTCGGCACCGAACACCTTGTACAGATGCTCTGCCTGCAGCCTGTACACATACACCTCACGTGTCGTAGGGAGGACGACCGGCTGCCCCCGCGCGCTGGTCGTGGAGCGCTCCTGTCCCGCTCCGGGACGGCGGCTGCCCCGAGGCAAGCGGAGCAAACCGTTCCGTGACGGAGGTCACGGCGGCCGGGGTGTCGGCGGCGTGCGGCATCATCGGCATGTGACTCGACGCCTGATGCTCCTGGACACCGCCAGCCTCTACTTCCGCGCCTACTTCGGCGTGCCCGACTCGGTGCGCGCCCCGGACGGCACGCCGGTCAACGCCGTGCGCGGGCTGCTGGACTTCATCGCCCGCCTGGTCTCCGACCACTCCCCCGACGACCTGGTGGCCTGCATGGACGCGGACTGGCGGCCGCAGTGGCGGGTGGACCTGATCCCCTCGTACAAGGCGCACCGCGTGGCCGAGGAGGTGCCCGGCGGCTCGGACGTCGAGGAGGTCCCGGACACCCTCTCGCCCCAGGTCCCGGTGATCGAGGCGGTGCTGGACGCGCTGGGCATCGCCCGGGTGGGCGTCGCGGGGTACGAGGCGGACGACGTCATCGGCACCCTGACGGGACTGGCGCCGGGCCCGGTGGACATCGTCACGGGCGACCGCGACCTGTTCCAGCTGGTGGACGACGCCCGCGGGGTGCGGGTGCTGTACCCGGTCAAGGGCGTGGGCGCGCTCGACGCGGTGGACGAGGCCTGGCTGCGCGCCAAGTACGGTACGGACGGCCCCGGTTACGCGACCCTGGCGCTGCTGCGCGGCGACCCGAGCGACGGCCTGCCGGGCGTGCCGGGCATCGGCGAGAAGACGGCGGCCAAGCTGCTGGAGGCGTACGGCGACCTGGCCGGGATCATGGCCGCGGCCCACGACCCCGCCTCGAAGGTCACCCCGGCGCAGCGCAAGCGCCTCCTGGAGGCCCGGGAGTACGTGGCGGTCGCGCCCGAGGTGGTGCGGGTCGCCTCGGACGTGCCGCTGCCGGAGTTCACCCCGGAGCTGCCGCGCGAGCCGCGCCGTCCCGAGGAGCTGGCCGCGCTGGCCGAACGCTGGGGGCTGGGCGGCTCGCTGCAGCGGCTGCTCAGCGTGCTGGGGCCGGAACGGGCCGGGTGACGGCGAGCACGTCGCGGTCGGGCTGGAGGGTGAGTCCGACGGCCGGCCCGATCTCCTCGTCGCCGGTGTCCAGGTGGAAGCGGCTGCCGAGGGTGGCCAGCACGATCACGGCCTCGACCATCGCGAAGCGCGCCCCGAGGCACGCCCGGGTGCCCCCGCCGAAGGGGAACCAGGTGTGGTCGGTGATCGTGTCGGGTGCGCCCTCCAGCCAGCGCTCGGGGCGGAACTCCTCGGGCCGCGGCCACCAGCGCGGGTCGCGGTGGGTGGCCCAGGGGCTGATCCAGACCTGGGTGCCGGCCGGTACGGGCTCGCCGCCCAGGGTGGCGCCCTCCTCGGCGACGGCCAGGTTGAGCCAGACCGTGGGACGTACGCGCAGGGTCTCCTTCACCACGGCCTCGGTCCAGCGCAGTTCCGCGTAGTCGTCGAAGCCGGGGGTGCGGCCGCCGAGCACCCGGTGCAGTTCCCCGGTGAGTGCCTCGCGCGCGTCGGGGTTGCGGGACAGCAGGTGCCAGGCCCAGGTGAGGGTGGTGGCGGTGGTCTCGTGGCCGGCGTTGTAGAGGGTGACGGTCTCGTCCCGGATCTCCCTGTCGGTGAGCGGGACGCCCTCCTCGTCGACGGCGGCGAGCAACCGGCCGAGCAGGTCGTCGCGTTCACCGCCGGTCTCGCGGCGTGCGGCGACGATCCGGCCCACCTCGGCGTCGAGGGTGTCGACGGCGGCCTTGAAGCGGATCCGGCCCGGGGTGCGGAACCAGTCGGGCAGCATCGCGCCCAGTCCGCGGAACTCGGCGCCCATCTGCCGCTGCGCGACGTCCATGCAGCGGCCGATGACCTCCTCGCGGGCGGCGGCGTCGGTGCCGAACACGGTCCGTACGGCGATGCGCTGGGTCAGGCCGGTCATCTCGCGGCGGACGTCGATCCGTTCGCCCCCGTCCCAGCGGTCGGCGAGCTCCCGCGCGCAGTCGGCCATGGTCCGCGCGTACGCCCGCACCTGCCGGGGGCGTACCGAGGGCTGGACGAGGGAGCGCTTGCGGCGCCAGTCGGCGCCCTTGGCGACGACGACGCCCTCGCCCATCAGGTAGCGGAAGGACCAGCCGAGGTCGGGCAGGGAGACGGTGGACTCGCGGGCCGACAGCAGTTCCCCGATGAGTGCGGGATCATTGAGGAAGCGCGCGGGGGTGCGGCCCATGGCCCAGGTGACCTGCCCGGCCCCGCACTCGCGGAGCGCGGTGAAGAAGGTGAGCGGGTCCTTGGCGAACTGCGGGAGGTTGCCCAGCAGTGGCAGTCCGCGCGGTCCTGCGGTGATCGCGGTGGCGGTGTCGGAACGCATGCGCGCGGGCCTCCCGGGTAGCGTCTGATCGCGTCCGTCCCATCAAAATCTCAGGACGACGGATCGGAACCGCTGTTCCAAGATCTCGTGATCTTTCCGAGACCGGGCTGCACGGGACGGGGCGAATGGGTTAGGCTTGCCTAACTTGATGCGAGGAGTGTGCTCATGGCAGACCGTCCGGTGCGCAGGAAGCCGCAGCTCAACCGCGCGCGGGTGCAGCACGTGGAACGGCTGTCCCCGCACATGATCCGCGTGGTGCTCGGCGGCGAGGGCCTGACGGGCTTCCCCGTCGGCGAGTACAGCGACCACTACATCAAACTGCTCTTCCCGGCCGAGGGCGTGCACTACCCCGAGCCCTTCGACATCCAGCGGATCCGCGCCGACTTCCCCCGCGAACAGTGGCCGCGCATCCGGACGTACACGGTGCGCCGGTGGGACGCCGAGACCCGCGAGCTGACGGTCGACTTCGTCCACCACGGCGACGAGGGCCTGGCCGGCCCGTGGGCCGCACGCGTCCGGCCCGGTGAGGAGGTCCTCTTCCTCGGCCCCGGCGGCGCCTACGCGCCCGACGCGGCCGCCGACTGGCATCTGCTCGTGGGTGACGAGAGCGCGCTGCCGGCGATCGCCGCCTCCTTGGAGCGGCTGCCCGAAGGGGCGCCCGCCCGGGTGTTCCTCGAGGTCTCCGGCCCGGAGGAGGAGCAGAAGCTCTCCACGCCCGGTGACGCCGAGATCGTCTGGGTCCACCGCGGCTCCGGCCGGGTGGGCGAGGCCCTGGTCCGGCTCGTGGCGGGGCTGGAGTTCCCGCCGGGCGACGTGCAGGCCTTCGTCCACGGCGAGGCGGGCTTCGTCAAGCAGCTCCGCCGTCTGCTGCGGGTCGAACTCGGCGTGCCGCGCGAGCGGCTGTCGATCTCGGGCTACTGGCGCACCGGGCACGACGAGGACGGCTGGCAGGCCTCCAAGCCGGAGTGGAACCGCCGCATCGAGGAGGAGCAGGAGAACCCGCCCCGGGCCCTGGCTTCCTGACGCACCGTCACCGTTTTACGACCCCGGTCCTGCCGTGAGCACGTGAGTGCCCCGAAGCGGGCGGCACCCGCGCGCACGGCCGCCTGCGCTGCCACACTGGCCCCATGGCCGCACCCGTACCCGAACCCTCCCCGCTCCCCGGCCTGATGACCGACGGGCAGCCGCCCGGGGAGCGTCCGCGTGTCCTCTGC
The DNA here is from genome assembly GCF_055635295.1 of Streptomyces sp. NPDC111520. Taxonomy (NCBI): domain Bacteria; kingdom Bacillati; phylum Actinomycetota; class Actinomycetes; order Kitasatosporales; family Streptomycetaceae; genus Streptomyces; species Streptomyces sp. NPDC111520. The sequence goes on from NZ_JBVKBW010000008.1 coordinate 208,538, forward strand.
GCCGACTGCCACCGGCCGCTGACCGCGCACGACGCCCGGCTGTGGGGCCGCGGCCGCGGCTGCCGCCGCAAGCACGGCCTCGGCACGGCCCCCCGCGTCGGACGCTTCGACGTCGAACAGGACCGCCTGCCGGGCACGTGAAGGCCCCCGCCCCACCGGACGGCACGGCGACCGCCTACGGTTCAGCCGTGCACCCCACGCCATGGAACCGCGTCGCCCCGGCCGTCATGCCCTCGCCGCCGCTCACCGCTACCGCAGGAGGCGGGAAGTGACGCCCCGTGGGGAACGCGCGGCCGGCGCGGTCGTCGGATCGGCCGTCGGCGACGCGCTCGGGGCGCCCTTCGAGTTCGGCCCGCCGGGCGCGTTCAGCGCCCGCTTCCCGGAGCCCGGCACGGGTCACGAGATGTGCGGAGGCGGCGGCTGGGACCCCGGGGAGGCCACCGACGACACGCAGATGGCGGTGCTCGTCGCCGACTCCCTGCTGGAACGGCGCACCCTCGACCTGCCCGACGTCTTCGCACGCTTCGTGCGCTGGGCGGCCGCGGACCCCAAGGACATCGGGCTGCAGACCGAGGCGGTCCTGCTCTCCGGGGACCCCTGGGACCTGGCGGCGGCGGTGCACTTCCAGACGAACCACCGGGCAGCCGGCAACGGCGCCCTGATGCGGGCCGCCCCCGCCGCCGTCCACTTCGCCGGACGGGGACGCGCGGTCTCCCTCCACGCGGCCCGCAGGCTGGCCGCCCTCACCCACGGCGACCGCGCCGCCTGGGAGGGCAGCGCGATCCTCCACGACCTCGTACGCGTCGCCCTCGACGGCGCCGACCCCGTCGCGCCCGCCGTCGTGGCCGACGCCCTGGCGCAGGTGCCCGAACCCTTCCACGAGCGGTGGGCGGCCGTCCTCGCGCCCGGCTGGCACCCGGACCTGGCCACCGAGTTCAACGGCGCCGTGTGGCCCTGCCTCGGTTCCGCGGTCTGGGCCGTGCGGACCACCGGTGACTTCGAGGCCGCACTGCGCGCGGCCGTCGACGTGGGCGGCGACACGGATACCGTCGCCGCCGTCACGGGCACCCTCGCCGGCGCGGTGTACGGCCTCACGGCCGTACCCGAACGCTGGACGGCTCCCCTGCACGTGCCGATGCCCGGCTCTCCGGGTCGTGTGCTGCGCCGGGCGGACCTGGTCGCCCTGGCGGTCCGGCTCGCCGGGGACTGAACGGACGGCCGCCGGGCCGCGTCAGTGCGCCGGAAGTGCCTCGGCGGCGCGGTGCAGGGCGGGCAGGGTGCCGTCCGGGCAGCCGGCGGCGCGCAGTGCCGCGTCGGCGGTCGCGGAGGCGAAGGCGGCGGGGTCGGGGACCGGGCCGTCACGCCGGATGAGGATCACGCCCTCGATGAGGCCGAAGACGAGGCCGGCGCGGACGGCCAGTTCGGCGGCGGGCAGCGCGGCGCCCGGGGTCGTCGCAGCCAGCAGGGCGGTGTACGCGGCCTTCAGTTCGTCCCGGACGGCACGGAAGCCGGCGAACCGCCCCGCACGGACCTCGGGAAGCAGGTAGAGGGCGCCGAGGTTGTGCGGGCCGTCGCAGAGCAGCGCGACGTCCGCCCGGCACAGCGCCCACAGCCGGGCCTCCGCGGGGGCGTCGGTGCGGGCGACGAGTGCGTGGGCGAGCTCCAGGGACGGGCGGACGGTGCCCTCCAGGAGCGCGGCGAGGAGGTCCTCCTTGCCGCCGAAGTAGTGGTACATCGAGGCCTGCCGCATCCCGGCGCGCTCGGCGACGGCGCGGGTCGTGGTGGCCGCGTAGCCCTGCGTGGTGAAGAGTTCGGCCGCGGCGGTCAGCAGTTCCTCGCGGGCGGTCATGCCGCTGTCCGGCCTCGCCTGCGCACGCGGGCGCCCGACGCGCCGTCCCGTGGTGCTCACGCCCCGATCCTCGCACAGGGCCCCGCTCGGGTCCGCGGACGACCGGACATCACGCCGGCGGAGATCGGTGCCGGGGAAGCTGTTACGGCGGACGCGCCGCCGACCGCGAGTAGGCGCGGTCACCGGCCATCTGCACCCGCGGACGGCAACGAGACCGCAACCGGACGAACAACCGGCCCCGCTCCGGCGCCTGAACTTCAGCCGCCCACCGGGCCGCACCCCGCCGACAACCCGCCTCCGCCCTCCCCGTCCGCAGCCGGCGCTGTGCGCCCGCAGGGCGCGAGACGCCGGGACAGCCGAACAACCGACCCCGACACCCGCACCCGCCGGGACCCCGCACCGGCGCCGGGCGCGCCCCGCGGGCGTCAGCCCACCGAGGAGTACGCCACGACGCCCCGCAGCAGCCCGTCGACAGCCTTGCGGGCGTTGCGCCGCACCGGGCTGCCCTCGGGCGCGGCGTCGGCGATCTGGCCGAGGACGTCGATGAGTTGCTTCGTCCAGCGCACGAAGTCGCCCGCGGGCATGTCGGCGTCGCGGAGCACCGCGTCCAGGCCGTGGCCGGAGGCCCAGCGGTGGGCCGCCCAGGCGAAGCCGAGGTCGGGCTCGCGCTGGCCGACGCCTTCGGCCTGGTTGATGCGGTGGTCCTCCTCCAGGGCGTCGAGGCGGCCCCAGATGCGGACCATCTCACCGAGCGCCTGCTTGGCGCTGCCCGACGGCAGCCGCGGCGGCAGGGCGTCGTCCGCGGAGCGGGACTCGTAGACCAGCGCGGAGGCGCAGGCGGCCAGGTCCGCGGGACCGAGGCCGTCCCAGACGCCGTCGCGGAGGCACTCGCTGGCCAGGAGGTCGAGCTCGCCGTAGAGCCGGGCCAGCCGGCGGCCGTCGGCGGTGACCTGGTCGGCCTCGAGGTAGCCGAGGTCGGTGAGCAGGGCGCAGATCCGGTCGAAGGTGCGGGCGATCGTGTTGGTGCGGCCCTCGATGCGGCGCTCGAGCTGCTTGGTGTCGCGCTGCAGCCGCTGGTAGCGCTCGGCCCAGCGGGCGTGGTCCTCGCGCTCGTCGCAGCCGTGGCAGGGGTGCGAGCGGATCTCGGTGCGCAGCCGGGCGATCTCGGTGTCGTCGGCGGCGGCCGAGCGCTGGCGGCGCTGCCGCTGCGGCGCGATGCCGGCCGTGCCGGCCTTGGAGCGCATGGCGGAGGCCAGGTCGCGCCGGGACTGGGGGCTGCGCGGGTTGAACGACTTGGGGATGCGCATCCGGTCCAGCGCCTCGACCGGCACCGGGAAGTCGATCTGCCCGAGCCGCTTGACCTGCCGCTCCGCGGTGAGCACCAGCGGCCGGGGGCCGTCGTGGTGGAACGGGTCGTGCCGGTTGTGGTGCCCGGGGCTGCGGCCGGCGGGCACGCCCGGGTCGAGGACGAGCGCCAGGCCCGCGAACTTGCCGGCCGGGACGTGGATGATGTCGCCGGGACGGAGCTTCTCCAGCGCCTCGGAGGCGGCCGCCCGTCGCTGGTTGGCGCCCTGCCGCGACAGGTCGGCTTCGCGGTCCTTCAGCTGTCTGCGCAGCGACATGTACTCGTCGAAGTCACCGAGGTGGCAGGTCATGGAGGCGCGGTAGCCGTCCAGGCCCTCCTCGTTGCGCTGCACCTGGCGGGAGATGCCGACCACCGAGCGGTCGGCCTGGAACTGTGCGAAGGAGGTCTCCAGCAGTTCCCGGGAGCGGTGCCGCCCGAACTGGCCGACGAGGTTGACGGCCATGTTGTACGAGGGCTTGAAGGAGGAGCGCAGCGGATAGGTGCGCGTGCCGGCCAGGCCCGCCAGGTGGACCGGGTCGAAGGCGCGCTGCCACAGCACGACCGCGTGGCCCTCGACGTCGATGCCGCGGCGTCCGGCACGGCCGGTGAGCTGGGTGTACTCGCCGGGGGTGACGTCGGCGTGGGCCTCGCCGTTCCACTTGACGAGCTTCTCCAGGACCACGGAGCGGGCCGGCATGTTGATGCCCAGTGCCAGCGTCTCGGTGGCGAAGACGGCCTTGACCAGGCCCTTCACGAAGAGTTCCTCGACGACTTCCTTGAAGGTCGGCAGCATGCCGGCGTGGTGCGCGGCGATGCCCCGCTCCAGGCCCTCCAGCCACTCGAAGTAGCCGAGGACGTTGAGGTCCTCGTCGGGGATGGACTTGGTGCGCTCCTCGACGATGGCGCGGACCTTGGCCCGGTTCTCGTCGTTGTTGAGCCGCAGGCCCGCGTAGAGGCACTGCTGCACCGCCGACTCGCAGCCGGCCCGGCTGAAGATGAACGTGATGGCGGGCAGCAGCCCTTCCGCGTCCAGCCGCTCGATGACCTCGACGCGGCTGGGCGTCCAGATCCGGCGCTGCTGGCGGCGCTCCCGCTCGCGGTCGGCCTCGCGCATCCTGCCGCCGCGCCGGTCGCGGCCGTTGAAGGCGCGCTGGTTCTCCGTCCGGGCCAGCCGCACCAGGTCGGGGTTGACGGCGCGCTGCGCCCCCGGGCCTGCGCCCTGCTTCTCCTCGAACAGGTCGTACATCCGGCGGCCCGCCAGGACGTGCTGCCACAGCGGCACCGGGCGGTGCTCGGACACGATCACCTGGGTGTCGCCGCGGACGGTGTCGAGCCAGTCGCCGAACTCCTCGGCGTTGGAGACGGTCGCGGAGAGCGAGACCAGGGTCACGGACTGCGGGAGGTGGATGATGACCTCCTCCCAGACCGCGCCGCGGAAGCGGTCGGAGAGGTAGTGCACCTCGTCCATGACCACGTAGCCGAGGCCGTCGAGCGCCTGGGAGCCCGCGTACAGCATGTTGCGGAGCACCTCGGTGGTCATGACCACGATCGGCGCGTCGCCGTTGACGCTGTTGTCGCCGGTCAGCAGGCCGACCCGCTCGGCGCCGTAGCGCTTGACGAGGTCGGTGAACTTCTGGTTCGACAGCGCCTTGATGGGGGTGGTGTAGAAGCACTTGCGGCCCTCGCCGAGGGCCAGGTGGACGGCGAACTCGCCCACGATGGTCTTGCCGGAGCCGGTGGGTGCCGCCACCAGCACGCCCTTGCCGTCCTCGAGGGCCCGGCAGGCCTCGATCTGGAAGGGGTCCAGCCCGAAGTCGTACAGCTCGCGGAAGCCCGCGAGAGCGGTGGCCTGCTCGGCGGCGCGGACCCGGGACGCCGCGTAACGCTCGGCGGGAGACATCTCGTCGTTCATCTTGAAAACGAGACTACCGGGCCGCACTGACAGTCGACATGATCTTTTTGCCGAAGCAAAACCCACGCGCGGGGGCCCGGGCGTGTCGCGCCCCGGGCGCCGCCCCGCACCACGCCGCGGGCACCGCGCCGCGCCCGCGCCCGCGTCCCGGACGGCTCAGATCATGCGGGCGATGTACTCCTCCACCAACGGGACCTTGAAGGCGTCCTTCACCCCGGCCAGACCGCCGGGCACCCCCTGCGCCGGCTTGACGATGTAGCTCTGGGTGGCGCTCGGCCGCCACGGGTCGGAGAAGTCGAGGGCCGGGCCGAGCCCGGGGTCGAACCCCTTCAGCCCGCGGTGGGCGGCGATGATGCCCAGCCTGCTGAGGTCCTTGGCCTCGCAGGCCGACTTCAGGTCCTGGACGGCGACGGCCATCGTGTTGTGCCCGGTCTCCAGCCCCTGGTCCAGCGGGGCCCCCGGGTAGCGGCGCCGGTACTCCGCGACGAGCTCGACGGCCTCGGGGGAGTCGCCGGTCATCGCCGGTGTGGGGGCGACGAGCTCCAGCATCTTCAGCAGCGCCGGGGCCGTGGGGGTCTTCAGCAGCTGCGGGTCGTAGCCGACCGCGCTGCCGAGGAACGGCACGTCGAGGCCGATCGCTGCGGCGGTGCCGACCGCCGAGGCGGTCTGCGGGGGGCTGGTGCTGATCAGGACCGCCTTCACGCCGGACTCGGCGAGTTCCTTCACCTGCTCGGACAGGTCCTCCTGGGTGGGTCCGACCTTCTTCTCCACGAGCACCATGCCGCGCCGCTCGGCGACGAACCTGGCCCCGCGCCGCGCGTTGCCGCCGTAGTCGCCGTCCAGGTAGAGGATGCCGATCCTGTCGTCCGGTCCGAAGCCCCGGGTGTCCGCCAGGTATTCGAAGCCGTTGACCATGTCGACGTCGTAGGTGGAGTTGATCGTCGTCAGGGCGGCCTGGCCGAGCAGGACCGAGGAGTAGCCCAGCGACGTCGTCATCAGGTCGTCGACCTCGATGCGGTCGAGCAGGGCGTTGATGATCGTCGAGCCGAGCAGCCCCGGCATCGCGGCGATCTTCGGCTCCATGCCGTTGTACTGGACGACGGCCGTCTCGACGTCGTAGCCGTGGTTGCGGACGAGCAGCTTGAGCTTGCGGCCGCACACCCCGCCCTTGGCGTTGACCTGGTCGACGTAGAGCTTCTCGGCCTGCAGCACGGAGCGGCCCAGGGAGCCGTACGGGCCGGACAGGTCCGTGAGGACGCCCAGGGTGATGGTGGAGTCGGTCACGCCCGGCCCGATCTTCACGCCGTGCGCGTCGACCGGGCCGTCGTCGGCGACGTTGCCGGTGTCCCCGCCGCAGGCCGTGAGGGCGCAGGCGAGGGCGGTGGTGAGGACGACGGTGGGCCTGAGGCGCTGTTTCCGGGTCACGGTGTGCTGGCTCCTGGAGGGTGGGACCGCGGGGGGCCGCCGCGGGCGCGGCCTGGGGCCATCGCCCGGGGCCGGTGATGCGGGAGCTCCATGGGAAGAGATGACGGCCGGTTCGGCGAGGGGTGGGGGCGTTTCTGGTCGCGGTTCCCAACGGCCCGGGCGCCGGGCTGTGCAGCGGCACCGCCCGCGCCGTCCCGTTCGGCCACGTGTTCGCTGATGTGAGGGTTCCGTCCGGATGTCGGTCACGTTTGCGTCACCTGTCTTCCGGGCCCGCCTACCAGCCGGTAGGAATGCCGGTGCGGTGCCCGCCGACCTCGGGGCTCCGCGTCCCGCGCCCGGAGAGCCGAGAGGAAGACCCGATGGCCAGGCCCGCGCCGACGCGTCCGGTGAGCACGGCGGCTGCCACGGGCGCCCCCGGGCAGGGCCACCACGAGGTGCTGAGGGCCGCCGCGTCGCAGGTGCGCGGGCAGGTGGGGCCGGTGGCGGAGCACATCGTCGAGCGGATCCGGGACCGGCACCCGGCCTACCGGGAGCCCGCGCTGGCCCCGGCCGGGTTCCTGGCGGAGACCGAGGGGTCGGTGGCCGCCGTCCTCGACTCGCTCGCCGATCCCGGGCGCTCGGCGGTGTCCGCCGAGTACCTGTCCTGGGTGGGGGAGCGCCGGGCCTGGCAGGGCTTCCCGCTCGAGCCGATGATGGGCGCCTGCCGTACGGCCGGGGACGCGCTGTGGCTCGCGCTGGTCCGGGCGGGGTCGGGCCAGGGTCCCGAGGGGACGCAGCTGATCGCCCGCGCGGCGGCGGAGGTCTGGGACCTGTTCGAGCGCGACAGCCGGCTGATGGCCGACGCCTATGTGCGGGCCCGCGGCGAGGTGACGTTCCACCGGCAGCGCGGCCGCAGGGCGCTGGAGGCCCTGCTCGCCGGGCGGCTGGACGCCCCGGGCCTCGCGGAGGCCGCGGACGCCCTCGGCCTGCCCGGGCACGGGCGCTTCGCGGTCGCCGTCGTCCGCGCCGCCGCCGGTGTCCGGCTGCCCGCACGTCCCCGCAGCGCGGTGCCCTCCCGGGTACGGGTGCACCGCGCGTCGCTCCCGGCCGGCGGCGAGGTGCTGCTCGCCGAGCTGGACGACCTGGCCGTCGGCGACTTCGCGGCGGCGCTGGAGGTGCCCCCCGGGACGCGGGCCGGACTGAGCCCGGAGGTGGACCGGCTGGGCGAGGTCGGGCACGCCAGGGAACTGGCCGAACTGGCGTTGCGCACCTGCACCCGGGACGGCGAGGTGGCCGTCCTCGACCGCCGCTACCCGGCCGGGCTCCTCGCCCGCCGCCCGGACGTGGCGAGCGAGGTCGCCGCCGGAGTGCTGGGCGGCCTGCGCGAGGCCGACGCCGCGGAGGCCACCGTGCTGCTGGAGACCCTGGAGGCGTGGGTGGAGGCGGGCGGCTCCGTCGAGCGGGCCTCGGCCGCCCTGTTCTGCCACGCCAACACCGTGCGCCGGCGGCTGCGGCGGGTGGAGGAGCTGACCGGCCGTTCCGTGGCGCGCCCGCGGGACGTGGTCCATCTGGCCCTCGCCCTGGACGCCGAGCGGATCCGCACGACGCACGACCCGGGAGCGGCCCGGTGACGGCGCGCCCGCAGGGGCAGGACGAGGCGGTGCGGGAACTGCTGCGGACGGCGGCGCTGCGCATGAAGGAGCAGGTCGGCGAGGTGTCGGAGCGGGTCATGGCCCGGCTGCACGCCGAGGTCCCCGGCTTTGTGGACCACGCCGACGATCCCGACTGCTCCCTGGACGGCTTCGCGAGGATGATCACCATGCACCTGGACCGGCTCGCCGACCCGGAGCGGGACGCCGACGCGGCCCGCTCCGTGCGCGAGGCCGGCCGGCGCCAGGCCGCGCGGGGCATGCCGCCGGAACTGCTGACGCACGTCTTCGCCGTGGGCGGCGCGGTCGTGTGGCAGGGGCTGGTCGACACCGTCGCCGCGCACCACCCCGCCGGCATCCCGCTCATGGTGCACGTCGCCCCGCGCATGTGGGGGTTCCGGGAGCGCACGACGGCGCTCCTGGCGGACGCCTACCGGGAGACCCTGGGCGAGGGCGGGGCCGCCGGCGGCGGGCAGGCCGTCCACGTGCTCGGCGCGCTGCTGGACGGACGCACCGACAGCCTCGGCGTGCGCGCGGCGGCCCAGGCCCTGGGCGTGCCGGGCGACGGCCGCTTCGTCGTCGCGGTCACCAGCGTGCGGGCCTCGGCCTCCGGCACACCGGGCGACGACGCCTTCCCGGTGGGCGCCGGCAGCCGGGTGCTGCGGGTGCCCCGCGGCAGGGGCGAGGTCCTGGTCGTCCTGCTCGGCGACCGCTCCCCCGGGGCGCTCGCCGCGCTCCTGGGCGCGGTCCCCGGACTGCGGGCGGGCGTCAGCCCGGTCGTACGCGGCCTGGCCGAGCTGCGCCGGGCACTGACGCTCGCCGAACTGGCCCTGCCCACGTGTGCCTCCGACGGCGAGGTGGCGCTGTGGGAGGAGCGGATGCCGACGGTGGTGGCCGCCGCGGACCGGCGGCTCGCCGGCGAACTGGCCGAGCGCGTCCTCGGCCCGCTGCGGGAGCTCACCGACGAGGAACGCGAGTCCCTGCTGGGCACCTTCGCCACCTGGATGGAGTGCGACGGCTCGCCCCGCGCTGCCGCCGCACGCATGGACTGCCACCGCAACACGGTCCTCAACCGCCTGCGCCGTCTCGAACTGCTCACCGGCCGCCGCCTCACCCGCCCCCGCGAACTGGTCGACCTCGCCCTCGCCGTCGACGCGTTCCGCTCCGCTCCCGCGGCCTGAGCGGCCGGGCCGACGGTGCCGCCCCCGCTACCGGGGCGTCAGCAGCCGCAGGGCCCGCGGGACGGTCCGCGCGGTCAGCGGCAGGGGGCCGAGGGGCTCACCGTCGGCGTAGCCGGTGACGCCCTCGGCGGCCAGGGTGACCGCGGCCGCCCGGTGCACGGTCACCACGGGGTGGGAGAGGTGGGTGCCCCGGTAGACCCGGGGGAAGACCCGCAGCAGCGTGCTGCGGCTGCACGGCCCGACCACGCAGACGTCGAAGCACCCGTCGTCGAGTTCGGCGCCGGCGCAGATCCGCATGCCGCCGCCGTACGAGGTGCCGTTGCCGACGGCGACGAGGGTGGCCTCGACCTCCGTCTCGGTGCCGTCGTCGAGGGTGATCCGGTACGGGACGGGGCGCAGCGCGGCCAGTTCCGCGAGCATCGCCACGTCGTAGCGGAGCCGCCCGCTGGGCCAGCGCATCCGGTTGCCGCGGTCGTTGACGCGGGAGTCGAAGCCGGAGGCGAGGACCGTGCCGAACCACCGGTCGCCGACGCGGCCGAGGTCGATCTCGCGGACGGACCCCTGCGTCAGCGCCCGGGCGACGGCCTCCCCGGCGACGGCGGGCTCGCGTACCGGCAGCCCGGTCGCCCGGGCGAAGTCGTTGCCGGTGCCGACGGCGACGACGCCCAGCGGCGTTCCGGTGCCGGCCACGGCCTGCAGGGCGAGCGACACCATGCCGTCACCGCCCACCGCGACCAGTGCCCCGGTGCCCTCGGCGACGGCCTCGCGGGCTCGCGCGAGGGCGTCCGCCGCGTCGGTGCCGACGACGGTGCCCACGCCGAAGCCCGCCCGGCGCAGTGCGTCGGCGGCCGGTCCCGCGGCAAGGGCGCCCCGTCCGCGGCCGGCGGTGGGGTTGGCGACGATGGTGATCTCGCTGGTCACGCGCGGACCCTACCGTGCGGTAGCCGGAGCGTCGAGATCACCGGCGCCCCTTCTTCCGGAGGGGCCGCCGGCGCCGCCGGACGCCCGCGCCGTACGACGACGGGGCCCCGCCCGGAGGTCCGGGCAGGGCCCCGCCGGGGGCCGCGCGGTGTCAGGTCGCGTCGTCGAAGTCGCCGGAGCGGCGTCCGTCCTCGACGGGCCCTGCCTGCTCGGGCACGGAGGCCGAGACGCGCTCGCCGGGGCCGATCGGCTCCGGTGTGAGGTCCAGCTCGGAGGCCTCGTCGTCGGAGAGCCCGGCGTCGGGGTTGCGCCAGCGCCGGCGGCGGTCGTTCAGCAGGGAGAACGCGACCGCGCCGAAGTAGAGGACGACGATGGGGCCGGACAGGGCGATCATGCTGACCGGGTCAGTGGTCGGCGTCGCGACGGCGCCGAAGACGAAGACGCCCATGACCACGGCGCGCCACCAGCCCGCCATGCGGCGGCCGGTGACCATGCCGACCATGTTCAGCATGACCAGCAGCAGGGGGAGTTCGAAGGCGAGGCCGAAGACCAGCACCATGCGGATGGTGAAGTCCAGTACGCCGTCCAGCTTCAGCAGGTTGGACGAGCCCTCGGGCGTGAAGCTGATCAGCACCTTGATGCTGACCGGCATGATCTTGTAGGCAAGGAAGGCGCCGCCCAGGAAGAGCGGGAGCGCCGCACCCACGAACGCGTAGGTGTACTTGCGCTCGTGACGGTGCAGGCCGGGGGCGATGAACGCCCACAGCTGGTACAGCCAGACCGGGCTGGCGCCGATGACGCCGGCCATGAAGCAGACCTGCATCGTGAGCGCGAACGGCGCCGTCAGCGAGTCGAACGTGACGATGGCGCAGTTGCCGCCGCTGCTGACGATCCCGGGACCGCACTTGGGCACCGGGGAGGCCAGGAACTCCAGGAGTTGCTGGCTGTAGAACGCGGCCACGATCGCCACCACGACGATCGCGAGCACGCTCTTGGTGAGCCGGTTGCGCAGCTCGCGCAGGTGCTCCACGAGCGGCATGCGCCCCTCGGGGTCCTTCGACGGCTTACTGCGGGCAGACTTGAGCAACCCAGGTCCTCATCTCACGCGGTGGCCGGCGTCCCCGCCGGCGGCCCGTACCTGTGCCGTCGTGTCAGCTCTGCGTCTGGCGCGGCTGCTGGGGCTCGGAGACCGGACGCGCGCTGTTGACGTCACCGGGCGCGGCCTGGATGGTCCTCGGCGCGGCCTGCGCGTCGGTGGGAGCGTCGGCCTGCGCCGGCGCCTGCGGGGCGGCGGCGTCGTCCGACTTCATCGCCTTCGCCTCGCTCTTCAGGATGCGCATCGACTTGCCCAGGCCGCGGGCCATGTCGGGGAGACGCTTGGCCCCGAACAGCAGCAGAACGACGACAAGGATGAGGATGATCTCAGGGGCGCCGAGCCTGCCGAACATAAGCTTTACCTTCTCACCGAGGCGGCATGGGTTCTTGAGCAGCGAACCCCGGGTCCGTGGACACGGTGTCCGCTCTGGCAGCGATCGTAACGTGCAGGGGTAAACGCCTGGCAATCCCCCGGCGTCGTTGCCGTTGCCGCCCCCGCCGCGCTCTCCCGGGGCAACCTCAGCAGCGTACCTTCCTGGACGGGGAACGACGAGGGTGCGCCGGACAGCGCTTACCCGGCGTTTCCCGGCGCCGGCGCCGGGGCGGTACGGCCGGGGACGGACGCTGCCCGGCCGGACGCCGCCCCCGGCGGGGCCGTGCTCAGCGGGACAGGTCGCCGGCGCCGCGCGCCAGCGGCTCCGCGGCGCGCCGCAGGTCCTCGGAGGCACGCAGCAGGCGGTCGCTGCTGCGCCCCACCTGCCGGGCGAGGCCGCGCACCTCGGCGTACACGCGGAGGGCGAGGACGCCGAGCACGAGCAGTCCGGCGGTCGCGAGGCCGACATACAGGTAGAGCCACCACATGGCAGCCGAGCGTAGCGGTTCAGCCGGTGTGCAGCCGCATCGTGCGGACGCCGCCGTCGGTGAGCAGCTCCACGATGCGGTCGCCGGCCGGCTTGCGCACGGAGGCGCCGCAGTCGGGGCAGGTGAAGGAGTAGAAGGTCGTGCGGTGGCTGCCGCCGATGGCCAGCCGCAGGGCGTCGGCGGACAGCTCGAAGCTGGTCCGGCACTCAGGGCAGGAGGCCCGGAAGATCACCTCGGGCGGTTCCGCGGCGGGGTCGCCGGCCCGGCCGACCGCACCGAGGGTGTCCAGGATGTCGAGGTCGTCCACGCGGGCGCCCCTCACTCGCCGTAGGCCGCGAGGGCCCGGGCGGCGGCGTCCCGGGCGCTGCCGGCGAGGTCGGCCGGGGACACGATGCGGCCGTCGCGGCCGAGCCGCAGCGCGAGACGGCGCAGCGAGCCCGGGTCGGGGGTGCGCAGGGTGATCCGCAGCCCGCCGTCGGGGAGTTCCTCGGCGAGGTCGTGCGGGTAGTACTCGGCCACCCACCGGCCGCCGGGGCCGACCTCGACGACGACCTCCGGGTCGTCGCCGGCCGGTTGCACCAGGCCCTGGGACAGGTCCCGCGGCTCGACCCGCGGCGGGTCGCTGGGCTGGTCCAGCAGCCGGATCTCGGCGACCCGGTCGAGCCGGAAGGTGCGCCGGTCCTCCGACAGGTAGCACCAGCCCTCGAAATAGGTGTGGCCGACCGCGAACAGGCGGATCGGGTCGACCTCGCGCTCGGTGAGCTCGTCGCGGGACGGCGAGTAGTAGCGGATCCACAGCCGGCGCCGCTCCGCGATGGCGCGGTCGACGTCGGCGAAGACGCTGCCCTCGGACTCGAAGGTCACCGACAGCCGGGAGGACGCTCCGGCGGCCTCGCCGGCCGCGCCCTCGATCTTGGCGGTGGCGCGCAGCAGCGCCTGCCGGTCGCTCTCGCGCAGTCCCGGCAGGTTGGCGACGGCGCGGGCGGCGACCAGCAGCGCGGCGGCCTCGTCGGCGGCCAGCCGCAGGGGCTGGGCGACGTCGTCCACGTTGTGCCACCAGATCCGCTCGCCGTCGGTGTCGATGTCGAGCAGGTCGCCGCCCCGGAAGCTCGTGCCGCACAGCGGCAGCACGTTCAGGTCGCCGATCAGCTCGGCCTCGGTGACACCGAACGCGCGGGCCACGTCGCTCACGCGGGCGCCGGGGCGCTCCCGCAGGTACGTGACCAGCGACAGCATCCGGCGTGTCTGGTCGATCGCGTTGGCCATCTCTCCGTACTCCCCCGCTCAGCCCTTGGCGACGGCGCGCAGCCGGTCCACGACGTCGGCCCGCAGTTCGTCGGGCCCCAGCACGACCACGTCCGGGCCGAACTCCACCAGCCAGGCGTCCAGTCCGTGCCCGTACGGGATCTCCAGCTCGTCCCAGTCGGCGTCGACCGGGAGTATCTCCACCGCACGGGCCCGCAGCGGGTACCCCGAGTCGCGGCGCAGCCGGATCCTGGCGGTCGCGGTGGCGCCCTCGCCGGCCCAGCTGGCCACCGTGGCGCGGACGTCGACGTGGTCGGGCACCTCGGTGGTGAACGCGCCGCCGCGGGTACGGACCCGGCCGGTGATCCTGGAGAGCCGGAAGACCCGCACGGCGCCCCGGTCGCGGTCCCAGCCGGCCAGGTACCAGTGGCCGCGCCAGCACTCCAGCGCCCACGGCTCCACCTGGCGCGGCTCGGGGCGCACCGCGTTGGCCTTGCGGTAGTCGAAGGCGACGGCGCGGCGCTCCCGGGTGGCGACCATCAGCGGCTCGAACGCCGGCTCCGGGGTGGGGATGCGGGGCTCCAGGGCGCTGTGCCCGGCCGGCTCCCGCACGGTGTCCTCGTCGCCGTCACCGTCGTCCTCGTCGTGGAAGGGCACGCCCGCGGCCCGCAGCTTCTGCAGGGCGCCGCTGGCGGCCTCGGCGAAGCGCGCCTGCTGCCAGACCTTGGCGGCCAGGCTCAGCGCGGCCGCCTCCTCGGCGTCCAGGGCGATCTCGGGAAGCCGGTTGCGGTCGCGGCGGGCGAGGTAGCCGATCTCGCCGTCGAGGCTCTCCACCGTCTCGATGACCATGCCGAGCTCGCGCAGGTCGTCCTTGTCCCGCTCGAACATGCGGTTGAACGCCTCGTCGGAGCCGATCTCGTGGTACGCCTCGATGGACGCCCGCAGCTCCCGCTTGCTGACCGGGCGCCGGGTGTTCATCAGGCACAGCGCCAGGTTCATCAGCCGCTCGGCCTTGGCAATCGCCACTCGACGCAACCTTCTTCCTTCTTCAGCTCTCCGCCTGGACCCTATCGCGGCCGGGCCCGGCGGCTGAAGCGAAGGCCGGTTCCGGTGACCGCCCCCCACCGCGCCCGCCCCGGCGCCCGGCACGACGGAGCCCCCGCCCGGCCGGCGGTGCCGGTCGGCGGGGGCTCCGGATCGTGGCCGGGCCGGGCGGGTCGGTCAGACCGACAGCAGGTCCACCACGAAGATCAGCGTCTCGCCCGGCTTGATCAGCGGGCTCGGGCTCTGGTTGCCGTAGGCGAGGTGCGCGGGGATGGTCAGCTCGCGACGGCCGCCGACCTTCATGCCCTGCACGCCCTGGTCCCAGCCCTTGATGACGCGGCCGCCGCCGAGCGGGAAGGTGAAGGGCGAGTTGCGGTTCCAGCTGGCGTCGAACTCCTCGCCGGTGCTGAAGGCGACACCGACGTAGTGGACGGTGACGTTCTGGCCCGCCTTGGCCTCGGCGCCCTCGCCCTCCCAGATGTCCCTGATCACCAGTTCGGCCGGCGGCTCGCCACCGGGGAAGTCGATCTCGGGCTTCTCGATGCTCACGTACGTGCTCCTAAAGAGGTGCGGACAACCTGCCTAGTCTTACATCACCGCGAGGATGTCGAGGCTGAACACCAGGGTGGACTTGGCCGGGATGCCCGGCTGCTCCTTGTCGCCGTAGCCGAGGTCCGGCGGCACCACGAGCATGACGCGGCTGCCGACCTTCTTGCCCACCAGTCCCTCCTGCCAGCCCTTGATCAGCTGCTGCAGCGGGAACTGTGCCAACTGGCCGTTCTTGTAGCTGGAGTCGAACTCCTTGCCGCCGTTCCACACCACGCCCTTGTACTGCAGCAGCAGGGTGTCGGTGGGCTTGACCGGCCGGCCGTCGCCCTCCAGGACGTAGTTCGCGACCAGCTTGGTCGGCGCGGCCGTCTTGGGCACCTCGACGGAGGGCGCCGCGCCGTCGGTGTTGGTGCCGACCTTGGGCAGCTTCGCGTCGTTCTGCGGGACGGCCTTGCCCTTGGCGGAGCTCTTGGCGTTGAAGGTGTCCACCACGTCGACGACGAACACCAGCGTGTCCGTGCCCTTGATGCCGGCGTCCGGCTGGCCCTGCGCGCCGTAGCCCAGGTTCGGCGGGATCGCCAGCTCGACCCGGTCGCCGACCTTCTTGCCCACCAGTGCCTTGTCCCAGCCCGGGATGACCCGGCCCACGCCGATCGGGAAGATGGCCGGGGCACCCCGGTCCCAGGAGTTGTCGAAGACCTTCGCCGTGTCCCAGACCTGGCCCAGGTAGTTCGCCTGGAGGTAGTCGCCCTCGGCGACGGTCGTGCCGGTGCCCTGGACCAGCGTCTTGACGGCCAGGTCCTTGCTCGGCTGACCCGGGCCCTTGGCGACCGTCGGCTTCTCACCGAACTTCGTACCGGCCGTGATGTCCGGCAGCGGGCCGTCCACGATCTTCACCGGCGCGGTCGCGGACGCCGAACCCGAGGGGGTGGCGCTGGTCGCGGACTTGCCGGACTTGTCGTCACCGCAGCCGGCGAGGGTGAGCAGGCCGGCAGGGACGGCGAGGAGAAGAGAGCGTCGGCGCACGGGGATCCCCATCAGGTCGATCTTGCGTTTTCTGGGCCGCGCGCCACTCTACGACGTGGGCGGGGCCCCGTACGAACACGTACGGGGCCCCGCGTCGTCCACGCCGACGCCGCTACATGCCGGCGATCAGCTTCTCCACCCGGTCGTCCACCGACCGGAAGGGGTCCTTGCACAGCACGGTGCGCTGCGCCTGGTCGTTGAGCTTCAGGTGCACCCAGTCGACGGTGAAGTCGCGCCGCTGCTCCTGGGCGCGGCGGATGAAGTCGCCGCGCAGCCGTGCCCGCGTCGTCTGCGGCGGCACGGACTTGGCCTCGAAGATCTTCAGGTCGTTGCAGATCCGCTTGGCCTGCCCCCGCTTCTCCAGCAGGTAGTACAACCCGCGGCGGCGGTGGATGTCGTGGTAGGCGAGGTCTATCTGCGCGATGCGCGGGTGCGACATCGTGATGTTGTCGCGCGCCCGGTAACGCTCGATCAGGCGGTACTTCATCACCCAGTCGATCTCGGTACCGATCTTGTCCAGGTCACCGCTGGAGATCGACTCCAGGGTCCGGCCCCACAGTTCGAGGACCTGCTCGATGACACCGCTGCGGATGCCCCGCCGGTCGCAGAAGTCCACCGCCTTGGAGTAGTACTCCTCCTGGATCTCCAGGGCCGAGGCCTCCCGGCCCGAGGCGAGGCGGACCTTGCGCTGGCCCGTTATGTCGTGCGACACCTCACGGATCGCCCGGATCGGGTTCTCCAGCGTCAGGTCCCGCATGACCGTGCCCGCCTCGATCATGCGCAGCACCAGGTCGGTCGCCCCGACCTTCAGCAGCATGGTCGTCTCGGACATGTTGGAGTCGCCCACGATGACGTGCAGCCGCCGGTACCGCTCGGCGTCCGCGTGCGGCTCGTCCCGCGTGTTGATGATGGGCCGGGAACGCGTCGTGGCGGAACTGACGCCCTCCCAGATGTGCTCCGCCCGCTGGCTGACGCAGTAGACCGCGCCGCGCGGGGTCTGCAGCACCTTGCCCGCGCCGCACAGCAGCTGCCGGGTCACCAGGAACGGGATCAGGATGTCCGCGAGGCGGGAGAACTCCCCGTGCCGGGCCACCAGGTAGTTCTCGTGGCACCCGTAGGAGTTGCCGGCGGAGTCGGTGTTGTTCTTGAAGAGGTAGACGTCACCCGCGATGCCCTCCTCGTGCAGGCGCCGTTCGGCGTCCACCAGGAGACCCTCGAGGATGCGCTCCCCTGCCTTGTCGTGGGTGACGAGTTCCGTCACGTTGTCGCACTCGGGAGTGGCGTACTCCGGGTGCGAACCCACGTCGAGGTAGAGACGGGCGCCATTGCGGAGGAAGACGTTGCTGCTGCGACCCCATGACACGACACGGCGGAAGAGGTACCGCGCCACCTCGTCCGGGGACAGACGCCGCTGTCCCCTGAACGTGCACGTGACGCCGTACTCGTTCTCCAGCCCGAAAATGCGGCGGTCCATGATGAGACCTTACGCCTGATGCGTGGACCTCAAACCGGGTTCGACCACGGCGATTCGATCTTTTTCCGTCCCGGTTGCCGGCCCGGCGGGTATGAGGTAACGCCCACTGGCCAGCAGGACGGCCAGCGCCACCACCCCACCGGCCCCCGCCACACCGAAGGCCGCCGCCGCACCGCCGTACTGCGCGGCCGGACCCGCCACCGCCGTCCCCACCGCCGCGCCCACGCCGAACGTGGTGACGATCCATGAGAACGCCTCGGTCACCGTGCCCACCGGGGCGTGCCGGTCGACCACCACGAACGCGCAGGCCAGCGACGGCGCGAGGAACAGACCCGCCAGCACCGCCAGGCCCGCCATCAGCGGCACACCCGGCACCAGCGCCAGCGGCAGGTAGCCCACGGCCAGCCCCGCCATCAGCAGCCGCAACCGCCGCTCCGGGACCCCGGCCCACCGCCGCGCCCCGTACACCACCCCGCCCGCCAGGGCACCGGCACCGATCCCCGACAGCACGTAGCTGGAGACCATCCCGCCACCGTGGCCGTCCGCGTACGCCACCGCCGCCACCGCGATCGACCCCAGCGCCAGCCCCACGAAGAAGAACGAGCCGACCAGCGCCCGCATCCCCGGCGCCCGCAACGGCCCCAGCCAGTCCGGGGTGCGCGGCTGCGTCCGCCACGCCCGCGACGGCGGCGCGGTGACCACGCCCAGCGCCCCCGCCACACCGAGCACCGCGATCCACAGCAGCGCCGCCGTCTCCGAGAACGCAGCCACGAGCAGCGTCACCAGCAGCGGCCCCACCGCGAACATGACCTCCTGCGCCGCCGCGTCCAGCGCGTAGGCGGCGTGGATGCGGTCCTCCCGCTTCAGCACGCTCGGCCACAGCGCCCGCAGCCCGCCCTCCAGGGGCGGCGTGAAGAACCCCGCCACCAGCATCGCGGCGTACGCCACGGGCAGCGGCCGGGGCCCGGAGAACGCGAAGAGCGCCATCCCGGCGGCCGAGGCCACCGCCGCGGGGAACATCACCCGCGGCTGCCCCAGCCGGTCCACCGCCCGGCCCAGCAGCGGCTGCCCCACGGCGTTGGCGAGGCCGTAGACCGCCGACAGCGCGCCGGCCAGGGCGAAGTCCCCGCCCTGCGCGCGGGTCAGCAGCACGATGCCCAGGGCCGCCGTCGCGTTCGGCAGCCGGCCGACCAGCGTCCCGGTCAGCAGCCGGACCGCGTACCGGGCCCGCAGCAGGTCCGCGTAGCCGGTCCCCATGGCCGCCCCTTCGCTAGTTGTACGTATAACGTCGTGGGTCATACGTACCATGAGCCCAGCCCACCGGTCCAGCCGCAGAACCCCCGCACCCCGGCCCGAGACCCCCGACGACCACCCGAAAGAGGCCCCCACGGTGACCGACACAGCGCGCCCGACCTCACGCGACGTTGCACGCGCCGCCGGCGTCTCCCAGGCCACCGTCTCCCTCGTCCTCGGCGACAAATGGCGCGGCCGCGTCTCCGAACGCACCGCCGACACCGTCCGCACCGCCGCCCGCGACCTCGGCTACCGCCCCAACCTCGCCGCCCGCAACCTCCGCCTCGGCCGCACCCGCACCGCGCTCCTGGTCGTCCCCACCCTCACCAACGAGTACTTCGGCCGCGTCTACACCGGCGCCGCCCGCATCGCCGACGACCACGGCTTCGGCGTCGTCCTCTACCCCTCCCCCGAAGGCGTCGGCCCCGCCCGCGACCCCTTCGGCTCCGCCCGCGCCGCCCTCGACGGCATCATCGCCTCCTCCATGGCCGCCGACGCCCTCGCCGCCATCGGCGACGGCGGACTCCCCCTCGTCATGCTCGACGCCGACCCCGCCGGACCAGGCCCCGCCGCCACCGTCAACCTCGCCATCGCCGACGGCATGCGCCAGATCGCCCACCACGTCCTCGGCCTCGGCCACCACCCCCGCGACATCGCCCACCTCGCCGCCGACATCGACACCTGGACCTTCCGCGAACGCGCCCAGGCCCTCGCCGGCGCCCTCGGCACCACCCCGCCCACCGAACGCGCCCCCCTCACCTACGAGGACGCCCGCCGGGCCACCGAACGCCTCCTGGCCCGCCCCGGCCCACCCCCCACCGCCCTCGTCTGCGACGACGACGTCCTCGCCGTCGGCGCCTGCAAGGCACTGCGCCGCCACGGACTGCGCGTCCCCCACGACGTCTCCGTCACCGGCTACGACGACTCCGCCCTCGCCACAGCCGTCGAACCCGAACTCACCACCGTCACCCTCCCCGCCGACGCCGTCGGCGCCGAAGGCATGACCGCACTCCTCCACACCCTCGCCGACCACCCCGTCACCGCCACCACCACCGAACTCCCCGTCCGGCTCGTCGTACGCGGCTCCACCGCCCCACCACGCCACCCCTGAGACGACCGACGCCCCGGCCGCCGAAAAGGCGACCGGGGCGTCGGGAACGGGCCTCAGCCCATCACACCTCTCACACGTCCTCGTCGAGCTCCGGAAGGTCGTCGTCCCCCTCCACGGGAGCAGCCGACGGAGCCGGCTTCTCCGCCTTCTCCACCGAAGGCGCCGCCGCCCCCTCCCCCTCCAGCAGACGCGACAACTGCCGGCCCAGGATCCGCTTGAACTTGCGCTGCTGCGGCCGCGTACGGTCCAGCACCGCCACCTCGAGCTGCTCCGCCGTGAGCTGTCGGTCACTGCCGTTGCTGTCCCGGCTCAGCGACTCCACCGCCAGCTTCAGCGCCTCCGCCAGCGTCATGCCGTCACGGTGCCGCTGGTCCAGGTAACTGCCGATCTGATCGGAGTTGCCACCCACCGCCACCGCACCGTGCTCGTCCACGATCGAACCGTCGTGCGGCAACCGGTAGATCTGGTCCTCCGAGGAGTCCGCACCCACCTCCGCGACGATCAGCTCCACCTCGTACGGCTTCTCCCCCACGCTCGAGAAGATCGTGCCCAGCGTCTGCGCGTACACGTTCGCCAGACCACGCGCCGTCACGTCGTCCCGGTCGTAGGTGTAACCCCGCAGATCGGCGTAGCGCACCCCACCGATCCGCAGGTTCTCGAACTCGTTGTACTTGCCCACCGCCGCGAAAGCGATCCGGTCGTAGATCTCACTGACCTTGTGCAGGGCGCGGGACGGGTTCTCGGCGATGAAGACGATGCCGTCGGTGTACTGCAGCACGACGACGCTGCGCCCGCGCGCGATGCCCTTGCGGGCGAACTCGGCACGGTCGGCCATGGCCTGCTGGGGTGAGACATAGAACGGCGTCGACACCGGCTATCCGTCCCTTTCTGTCAGTAGCGAGTGCATCTCGGACGACCAGCTCAGAGCAGCGCGGCCCGCGGGCCGTCCGGCAGCTCCAGCCGCCGCTCGTGGACGGCCCGGACGATCTCCGACGCCTCCGCCTCGGTCAGCTTGCGGAAACCCTCGTCGGTGATCACCGTGACGATCGGGTAGATCCGCCGCCCCAGATCCGGGCCACCTGTCGCCGAATCGTCGTCCGCCGCGTCGTACAGCGCCTGGACCACCAACGTCGTCGCCTGCGACTCCGTGAGGTCCGGCTTGTACAGCTTCTTCATCGAACCCCGCGCGAACACCGAGCCCGAACCCGTCGCCGCGAACCCGTGCTCCTCGGAACGGCCACCCGTCACGTCGTACGAGAAGATCCGCCCCTTCTCACGGTCCGTGTCGTAACCGGCGAACAGCGGCACCACCGCCAGCCCCTGCAGCGCCATCCCCAGGTTCCCCCGGATCATGGTCGACAGGCGGTTCGCCTTGCCCTCCAGCGAGAGCGTCGCGCCCTCGATCTTCTCGTAGTGCTCCAGCTCCAGCTGGAACAGCTTCACCATCTCCACCGCCAGGCCCGCCGTGCCCGCGATGCCGACCGCCGAGTACTCGTCGGCCGGGAAGACCTTCTCGATGTCCCGCTGCGCGATGACGTTGCCCATCGTGGCCCGCCGGTCACCGGCGAGCACCACACCGCCGGGGAAGGCCGCCGCCACGATCGTCGTACCGTGCGGCAGCTCGACGGCCCCCTTCACGGCGGGCAGGGTCCGGTTGCCCGGGAGCATCCCCGGCGCGTGCACCCCCAGGAAGTCCACGAACGAGGACGAGCCAGGCGTCAGGAAGGCAGCTGGTAGACGCCCGGTGCTACGAGTGTTGGCTTCCACACGTTTCCTTCCACGTAGGCGGCCGCCCGCCGTATGACGTCGGGCCGATCCTTGAACTGCCCCAGCGCGGCATTGCAGCTGAAGCACAGTACGCCACGGACCCTACCCGTCCCGTGGTCGTGATCCACATGTTCGGCCGGGGCGTCCAAACAAATGCAGCACATACCGAACTGCTCACCGACCATGGCGTCCCGCTCGGCCGCGGTGATGCCGTACTTGCGTTTGAAGTAGGCGGCACGGTTGCGTTCCGCGCGACATGTCTCGCAGTAGCCGGCGAGGCCGTCCGACGACGTGGCATTGCGCTCCCACTCGCCATGCGGCTTCACCTCACCGCACTGCGGGCAGCGCTTGTGCCCTTGGGGGACGGGTACCTTCACCGGAAGTGCGGGCTCACCATCCAGAGAGGCCTGATACTGCCGGGAGTATCTGGCAGAGCACTCCCGGCAGTAGGCCTGCAGCCCATCCCAGGCCCTGCGATTTTTGTTGAACGCCTCACGAGAGAGCATCCGCTTGCACCGAGAGCCTTTTTTCCCCTCAGGCAAATCGGACACATCGCTCATTGGCCGCCCTTTTGGACAAATGACCGAACGAAATCCTCGGCATTCTCTTCGAGGACGTCATCGATCTCGTCCAGCACGGAGTCCACGTCGTCCGACAGCTTCTCCTGCCGCTCCTTGAGGTCGGAGGTGCCCTGCGCGTCCTGCGCGGTCTCCTCGACCTCCTCGGTCGAACGCGTGGCCTTCTGCTGCCCGCCGCCGGTGTCCTTGGTAGCCATGTGTCCCTCACCCCGCTCGGTGTCCATGTCCTACAAGATCAGACCCTACAAGGAGGGTCTGACTTCGGCCCCCGGTATTGCCCAACGTCCGGGGGCCACCCCGATGATTCCCGGTTCGGACGGATTTCAGCCCTGCTCAGCCGCCCGACAGGATCCGCACCAGCTCCTCCGCGGTGCGGCAGCGGTCCAGCAGCTCCTTGACGTGGTTGCGGGTGCCCCGCAACGGCTCCAGCGTCGGGACGCGCTGCAGGGAGTCCCGGCCGGGGAGGTCGAAGATCACGGAGTCCCAGGAGGCCGCCGCGACGTCGTCCGCGTACTGCTCCAGGCAGCGGCCGCGGAAGTAGGCGCGGGTGTCCTCCGGGGGCTTGCTCATGGCCCGTACGACCTCGTCCTCGGTCACCAGCCGCTGGATGCGGCCGCGGGCCTCCAGGCGGTTGTAGAGGCCCTTCTCGGGGCGTACGTCCGCGTACTGGAGGTCGACGAGGTGCAGCCGGGCGGCATCCCAGTCGAGGGAGTCGCGGCGCCGGTAGCCCTCGAGGAGTTCGCGCTTGGCGATCCAGTCGAGTTCGCCGGCGAGGCTCATGGGATCGCCCTCGAGCCGGTTGAGCACGTCCTCCCAGCGTCCGAGGACGTCCTTGGTCTGGTCGTCGGCGTCGGTGCCGAAGCGGTCCTCGACGTACTTGCGGGCCAGTTCGCAGTACTCCATCTGGAGCTGGACGGCGGTCAGGGTGCGCCCGCTGCGCAGCGTGATGAGGCGTCGCAGGGTGGGGTCGTGGCTGACCTGGTGGAGGGTGCGTACGGGCTGGTCGACGGCGAGGTCGACGTTGATGAAGCCGTCCTCGATCATCGACAGCACGAGTGCGGTGGTGCCGAGCTTGAGGTAGGTGGAGATCTCGGAGAGGTTGGCGTCGCCGATGATCACGTGCAGCCGGCGGTACTTCTCGGCGTCGGCGTGCGGCTCGTCACGGGTGTTGATGATGGGCCGTTTGAGGGTGGTCTCGAGTCCGACCTCGACCTCGAAGTAGTCGGCGCGCTGGCTGATCTGGAAGCCGTGTTCGTGGCCGTCCTGGCCGATTCCGACGCGGCCGGCGCCGGTGACGACCTGGCGGCAGACGAAGAAGGGCGTGAGGTGGCGCACGATGTCCGAGAAGGGGGTCTCCCGCTTCATCAGGTAGTTCTCGTGGGTGCCGTAGGACGCGCCCTTGTTGTCGGTGTTGTTCTTGTAGAGGTGGATCGGCTGGGCGCCGGGGAGCTGGGCGGCGCGTTCGGCGGCCTCGGCCATGATGCGCTCACCGGCCTTGTCCCACAGGACGGCGTCGCGGGGGTTGGTGACCTCCGGGGCGCTGTACTCGGGGTGGGCGTGGTCGACGTAGAGCCGTGCTCCGTTGGTGAGGATGACGTTGGCGAGGCCGATGTCCTCGTCGGTGAGCTGGCTGGTGTCCGCGGCCTCTCGGGCGAGGTCGAAGCCGCGGGCGTCCCGCAGTGGGTTCTCCTCCTCGAAGTCCCAGCGGGCGCGGCGCGCCCGGTGCATCGCCGCCGCGTAGGCGTTGACGACCTGGGACGAGGTGAGCATGGCATTGGCGTTCGGGTGGCCCGGGACGGAGATCCCGTACTCCGTCTCGATGCCCATTACTCGCCGTACGGTCATGCGGCCCTCCTTGCCCGGCTGCGGCCCGTGGTGGGCCGGTCGCTCAAGTACCGCTTCGCGATGGGACCTCGTGCGGTACCGCTGAGCCTAGAACGCGATGGCGGTGGTGGGGAGATCATTACGCGCTTTCCTGGTGGTGCCGGGGTGAAATGCTCCGGCTGCGGGTGCCCCTGCGTGGGCACCCGCAGCCGGGGGGTGGTCGCGTGTTACAGGTACTGGCCCGTGTTGGCGACGGTGTCGATGGAGCGACCGGTGTCGGCGCCCTGCTTGCCGGTGACGAGGGTGCGGATGAAGACGATCCGCTCGCCCTTCTTGCCGGAGATGCGGGCCCAGTCGTCCGGGTTGGTGGTGTTGGGCAGGTCCTCGTTCTCCTTGAACTCGTCCACGCAGGCGGCGAGCAGGTGGGAGACGCGCAGACCGCGCTGGTTGTGGTCGAGGAAGGCCTTGATCGCCATCTTCTTGGCCCGGTCCACGATGTTCTGGATCATGGCGCCGGAGTTGAAGTCCTTGAAGTAGAGGACTTCCTTGTCACCGTTGGCGTAGGTGACCTCCAGGAAGCGGTTCTCCTCGGACTCGGAGTACATCCGCTCGACGACCGACTGGATCATGGCGTCGACGGTGGCCTCGGCGGACTCGCCGTGCTCGGACAGGTCCTCCGAGTGCAGCGGCAGGGTCGCGACGAGGTACTTGGAGAAGATGTCCTTGGCCGCCTCGGCGTCCGGCCGCTCGATCTTGATCTTCACGTCCAGGCGGCCGGGCCGCAGGATCGCGGGGTCGATCATGTCCTCGCGGTTGGAGGCACCGATGACGATGACGTTCTCCAGTCCCTCGACGCCGTCGATCTCGGCGAGCAGCTGCGGGACGATGGTGTTCTCCACGTCCGAGCTGACGCCGGACCCACGGGTCCGGAACAGCGACTCCATCTCGTCGAAGAAGACGATGACGGGGGTACCCTCGCCGGCCTTCTCCCTCGCACGCTGGAAGACCAGGCGGATCTGCCGCTCGGTCTCGCCGACGTACTTGTTCAGCAGCTCGGGGCCCTTGATGTTCAGGAAGTAGCTCTTGCCCTGGGGCTGCCCGGTGACCTCGGCGACCTTCTTGGCAAGGGAGTTGGCGACCGCCTTGGCGATCAGGGTCTTGCCGCAGCCGGGGGGGCCGTAGAGGAGCACGCCCTTGGGCGGGCGGAGCTCGTACTCCTTGAACAGCTCGGCGTGCAGGTAGGGCAGTTCGACCGCGTCGCGGATCTGCTCGATCTGGTTCCGCAGGCCGCCGATCTGGCGGTAGTCGATGTCGGGGACCTCTTCGAGGACGAGTTCTTCGACCTCGCTCTTGGGGACCCGCTCGTAGACGTATCCGGAGCGCGGTTCGAGCAGCAGCGCGTCGCCGGCGCGGAGGGTGCCGTCCAGCAGCGGCTCGGCGAGCCGCACCACCCGCTCCTCGTCGGTGTGCCCGATGACCAGGGCCCGCTCGCCGTCCTCGAGGATCTCCTTGAGGGTGACGATGTCTCCGATGCGCTCGAACTCCATGGCCTCGACCACGTTGAGCGCCTCGTTGAGCATGACTTCCTGGCCGCGCCGGAGGTCGTCCAGCTCGACGGACGGGCTGACGTTCACCCGCAGCTTGCGGCCGCCGGTGAAGATGTCGGCCGTCCCGTCGTCGTTCGCCTGCAGGAACACGCCGAATCCGGCAGGGGGCTGTGCGAGGCGGTCCACCTCTTCCTTGAGGGCCACGATCTGGTCGCGGGCCTCGCGGAGGGTGTTCGCCAGCCGCTCGTTCTGAGCGGACACGCCTGCCAGGTTGGTCTGCAGCTCGACGATCCGCTCCTCGAGAATCCTCGTGTGCCGCGGAGAGTCGGCGAGCTTACGTCGCAGGACGGCGATCTCCTGCTCAAGAAAGGCGACCTGGCTCATGGGGTCTTCCGATCCACGAGCGGGTCGGCCGCCACGGTTGATGTCGTCGTCGTGGGCCGCCACGGTCCTCACCTCCTCCAAGGGGAGCTGGACGCTTCCAGACCCTACCTGGGCCAGTAGGGGTTGAAACCCCTAGATCACAAAGACGTCCTGGGTGTGTCCGATCTTCACCCTTGCGCACGTCCTCCCGCCAGGGAGATACCCAGCCATCACCATCCGAAAGCGGCCGGTTGTATCGTCGGTTCGGTCAACGCCCGTCATGGGCTGTCCCTTCCCGAACGATGAACGGCAGGCGAGGTACCGGTGAGCGAGGAAGTCGTCGAGGCGCTTGAGGTCTGGATCGATCAGGACCTGTGCACCGGGGACGGCATCTGTGTGCAGTACGCGCCCGAGGTGTTCGAGCTGGACATCGACGGGCTCGCCTACGTGAAGGGCGACGACGCCGAACTCCGTCAGGCACCCGGGGCCACGGTCCCGGTTCCCCTGCCGTTGTTGACCGATGTGGTGGATTCGGCCAGGGACTGCCCTGGCGACTGCATTCATGTGCGTCGGGTTTCGGACAGTGTAGAGCTGTACGGACCCGACGCGGAGTGATCTGTCACACGCCGCCGGCGAGCGGTCCGGGGATCTCGTAGTAGGTGCCGGACCGCCATTCCCAGCTGTAGTCGCGCTGCTGGTCCGGGCAGCACCGGGGCACGTCGTCGGTGGAGTAGCCGAGGACGGTGGCCCGTACGGTGCGGCCGTCGATCCGCAGTCCCTTGAAGCTGCGCTGCTCCTCGGGGCCGACGAGGGTCTCCGCGATGCGGGGGGTGCCGCCGGCGGCCGGATCCGTCGACAGCACGTACAGGCCACTGGGCGGGGTGCCGGTCTCGGAGTGGCAGCGGGCGACGGCGACGGTCTCGGGGCGGCCGTCCCCGTCGAGGTCCGCGGAGGCGCGGTCCACGACGTCCACGGGGGCGCCGGCGCATTCCAGGGGGAAGTGGGCGGCGCGGGGGTCCGGGGGTGCCACGTCGGCGGGGGCGGGCTTGCCGGCCTTGGCGTCGGCGGCGGTTCTGCCCGTGGAGGCGCCGGCGGGCTGCACGAGGGCGGCGCTGCCTATGACGGCGGCGATCACCGCGGCGGTCGTGATCCAGTGCACCGAGCGGGCTCGGGTGTGCGGGAGGGCCGGCCCTGCGGATGGCTGCACGCGCCTGTCTCCTGTGGAGTTGGTCGAGCGGGGTGGCCAGCATCGTGCCACAGGTCACAGTCAGTTGGTACGACCGGGGCCCGTGTTGCGGGAGATGTCCGCGGGGTGTGGCGAAGCGCCGCCGCCGGGGTGTCCGGCGACGGCGCTTCGGGGTCGGGTGGTTACGCGCCGGTGGCCGGCTTGCCGCCGCCCGGGCCGGTGTAGTCCTCGCCGTATGCGCCGGGCGCGGGGCGCCTGCGCCGTACGGGGGGCTCGACGCCGTCAGCGAGGCGCCGGGCGGTCAGCAGGAAGCCGGTGTGCCCGATCATGCGGTGGTCGGGGCGTACGGCCAGTCCCTCGATGTGCCAGGTGCGGACCATCGTCTCCCAGGCGGACGGCTCGTTGAAGGTGCCGTGCTCGCGGATCGCCTCGACGGTGCGGGCGAGCTGGGTCGTGGTGGCCACGTAGGCGCAGAGGATGCCGCCGGGGACGAGTGCCTTGGACACGGCCTCGAGGCATTCCCAGGGGGCGAGCATGTCGAGGATGACCCGGTCGACCTCGGTGTCGCTGAGGTTGTCCTGGAGGTCGCCGACGGTGAGCTGCCACGCGGGGTGCGGGCCGCCGAAGTACCGTTCGACGTTCTGGGTGGCGATCTCGGCGAAGTCGGCGCGGCGCTCGTAGGAGTGCAGCATCCCCTGGTCGCCGACGGCGCGCAGCAGGAACATGCTGAGCGAGCCGGAGCCGACGCCCGCCTCCACGACGCGTGCGCCGGGGAAGATGTCGGCCATCGACAGGATCTGCCCCGCGTCCTTGGGGTAGACCACGGCGGCACCGCGGGGCATGGACAGGACGTAGTCGGGGAGCAGGGGGCGCAGCGCGAGGTAGGCGACGTTTCCCGTGGTACGGACCACACTGCCCTCGGGGGCGCCGATCAGCTCGTCGTGGGGGAAGGAACCCTTGTGGGTGTGGAAGTTCTTCCCGGCCTCGAGCGTGAACGTGTAGTGGCGTCCCTTGGGATCGGTGAGCTGGACCTGGTCCCCGACCTTGAAGGGCCCGCGTCGGCGGGCGGCACCGGTCGGTTCGGACATGCCGACAAGCCTACCTTTCATTTTTGGGGGCTCGGTTCGCCTCCGGGCCGCTCAAGCCGGTGTCGACGGTCGACCGTGCTCGGTCGCTCGTTCCTCGCGACCTCCGCGCGCTCTCCCTTTCGACACCGTCCGCGCCCCTTCGGCTCACTCGCCGAGGCAGCAGTCGGATGTGCACAGGCGCCGACCGCTGGGGCGTCCGCGATGACCCGGCAGCCCCGGACGGCGCCCACGCACCCCTGCGAGTGAGCCGAAGGGGCGCGCGCCTGTCGAAAGGGAGAGCGCGCGGAGGCTCCGAGGAACGAGGAGCCGAGCACGGTCGACCGTCGACAGGTGCAGAGGGCGCCCCGGAGGCGAACCGAGCCTAAAAAAAGGGGCGCCCCGGAGGCGAACCGAGCCTCAAGAAGAGGGCCGGGCCATGGCTGCGAGGAAGGCCTTCTCCACGTCGGCGGTGGACAGGACGCCGTAGACCTCGCCGGAGTTCTCGATGACGAGGTACTCCGTGGCGGGGGTGGCGCGCAGGGTGTCCAGGAGGTCTTCGCCGGCGAGTTCGGCGGAGACCTTCATGCCGGGCTTGATGTCCTGGGCGAGGCCGGAGACGGCGACCCAGGGGCGGCGGTGCTCGGGGACGCCGACGATGGCGGCTTCGCGGACGACGGCGGTGGGGGTGCCCTGGCCGTCGACGACGACGAGGGCGCGGGCGCCGGCCTCGTTGGCCCGGCGCAGGGCCTCGGACAGCGGGGTGTCGGAGGCGACGGGGAGGGCGCGCCGGGTGAGGGTGCGGGCCTGGAGTTCGGGGAGGTGCTCGCGCAGCCGTGCCATGCGCAGGCTGTTGCCGGCGCCGGTCCAGATGATGGCGGCGAGGATGGCGGCGAGCAGGGCGTCGGTGAGGGAGTCGAAGCCGGTGGCGCCGTCGCCGCCGTCGTTCATGCCGCCGGCGTACGACAGCAGCGGGAGGCCGACGAGGACGGCGATGGCGAGGGCGCGTCCGGTCCAGGCGGCGGCGATGGTGCCGGTCATGGCCTTGCCGCTGATCTTCCAGATGACGGCACGGAGCATCCGTCCGCCGTCGAGCGGGAGGCCGGGCAGCAGGTTGAAGACGGCCACGAGCAGGTTGCTGATCATGAGTCCGGCGAGCAGGACGCCGGGCACGGTGTCGGGTTCGACGCCGTACATGCCGAGGTAGAAGACCCCGGCGAGGACGAGGGAGAGCAGGGGGCCGACGAAGGCGAGGACGAATTCGCGGCCGGGGGTCTCGGACTCCTTCTCGATCTCGGAGACGCCGCCGAAGAACTGCAGCTGGATGCGGCGCACGGGCAGCTCGAAGCGGAGGGCGGCCACGGTGTGGGCGAGTTCGTGGACGAGCATGGAGGCGTAGAAGGCGACCGCGAAGAAGAGCGAGACGAGGTAGCGGACGCCGCCGAGCTCGGGCAGGACGCGGTCGAGCTGGCCGCCGAAGACCCAGGTGATGAGGGCGGCGACGAGGAACCAGCTGGGCGCGACGTAGACGGGCACGCCGAAGAAGCGGCCCATGAGGATGCCGCCGCCGGGTCCCGGGGGGCGTTTGGCGGGCCCGTCTCCGGTTCCGGGAGTCCCCTCGCCGCCCGGCGGCGGCTGCTGGCTCTCGCTCACTGGTTCCCCTCGTGTCGCTGACGCTCCGACGTCGATGGTATTGCCCGGTTGCGGGGACCCGACACCGGCTGTCGGCGCCACCCCGTAGGGTCCTGCCATGGGCACCAGCACCGAAGCCGTTCCTCCGAGGCCGCCGTCCTCCCTGTCGCCGTCGCGCGCCGCCGACTTCATGCGGTGTCCGCTGCTGTACCGGCTGCGGGTGATCGACCGGCTGCCGGAGAAGCCGAGCCAGGCGGCGACGCGGGGCACGGTGGTGCACGCGGTGCTGGAGCGCCTCTTCGACGTGCCGGCGGCGGAGCGGACGGCGGACCGGGCGCGGGCGATGGTGCCGGGGCAGTGGCAGCGGCTGCTGGAGGAGCGTCCGGAGCTGTCGGAGTTGTTCGCCGCGGAGGACGGGCAGGGGCTGGCGCAGTGGCTGGAGGAGGCGGCCGGGCTGGTCGAGCGGTGGTTCTCGTTGGAGGACCCGACGCGGCTGGAGCCGGCCGAGCGTGAGCTGTACGTGGAGACGGAGCTGGAGTCGGGGCTGACGCTGCGCGGTTACATCGACCGTCTGGACGTCGCGGCGGCCTCGGGTGACCTGCGGGTGGTGGACTACAAGACGGGCAAGGCGCCGCGGCCGGAGTACGCGGACGAGGCGTTGTTCCAGATGAAGTTCTACGCGCTGGTGCTGTGGCGGCTGCGGGGCGTGGTGCCGCGCCGGCTGCAGTTGGTCTACCTGGGCAGTGGCGAGGTGCTGACGTACGACCCGTCGGAGGGTGAGCTGCGGGCGGTGGGACGGAAGCTGGAGGCGCTGTGGGAGGCGATCCGGCGGGCCACGGAGTCGGGTGACTGGCGGCCGCGGCCGGGGCGGCTGTGCGACTGGTGCGACCACCGGGAGGTGTGCCCCTCTTTCGGGGGGACTCCCCCACCGTATCCGCTGCCCGTCGTGGGGAAGAATGGGGAGTCCTGAGGGCGAAGGAGATCTTGTGGCTATTCGCGTCCTGTTGGTGGACGACCAGCCGCTGCTGCGTACGGGCTTCCGGATGATCCTGGAGGCGGAGGGCGACCTCGCGGTGGTCGGCGAGGCGGGGGACGGTCAGCAGGCCCTGGAGCAGGTGCGGGCGCTGCAGCCCGATGTGGTGCTGATGGACATCCGCATGCCGCGGATGGACGGGGTGGAGGCGACGCGGCAGATCACCGGGCCGGGCCGGGACGGTCCGGCGAAGGTGCTGGTGCTGACGACCTTCGACCTCGACGAGTACGTGGTGGAGGCGTTGCGTGCGGGTGCGAGCGGTTTCCTGCTGAAGGACGCCCCGGCGCACGAGCTGGTGCAGGCGATCCGGGTGGTCGCGGCGGGTGAGGCGATGCTGGCGCCGAGCATCACGCGGCGTCTGCTGGACAAGTACGCGGGCCGGCTGCCGTCGGGCGAGGAGCCGGTGCCGCAGGCGCTGCACACCTTGACCGACCGGGAGGTCGAGGTGCTGAAGCTGGTGGCGCGGGGCCTGTCGAACGCGGAGATCGCCGCGGAGCTGTTCGTGAGCGAGACGACGGTGAAGACCCATGTGGGTCATGTGCTGACGAAGCTCGCGCTGCGCGACCGGGTGCAGGCGGCGGTGTACGCGTACGAGAGCGGACTGGTGCGCCCCGGGGCGCAGTAGCGTCCCGGGGCGTGTGGGGTGGCCGGGGCCCGGTGCGGGCCCTGGTGGTCAGGAGGCCGAGGCGCCCTTCTGGATCTCCCAGAAGCGGAAGACGGTGGAGGGGTCGAGGGTCCATTCCAGGCCGTTGATGTTGTCCTTGGAGACCACGTACTGCTTGCCCTGCCAGAGCGGGATCATGGGCACGTCGTCGGCGACGATGTCCTGGAGTTCCTCGAAGTCGGCGGTGGTGTCGCCGCGGCCGGCCTCGGCGGCGGTGTGCGGGATCAGCTGCTCGGTGATCTTCTTGTTGACGTAGTTGTTGGACAGCACGTTGCCGTCACCGAAGAACGGGGCGGTGAAGTTGTCCGGGTCCGGGTAGTCCGGCACCCAGCCGCGCACGTACGCCGCGTACTTGCCCGCCTCGATGTCCTTGGCGTACTGGTCGGCGTCGGTGGTCTTGACGTCCACGTCGAACAGCCCGCTGTCGTTGAGCTGCTTGGCGATCGCCTTCAGCTCCGCCACCGTGCCCGGCCCGAAACGCACCGGCGTCGCCCACAGCGTGAACTTCACCTTCGCGGTGATCCCCGCCTGCGACAGCGCGGACTGCGCGCCCGCCACGTCGCCGCCCTCGCCGTACCGGTCGAAGAACGCCGTGTTGTGACCGGTGATGCCCTGCGGCACGATCGAGTACAACGGCGTCGCCGTGCGCTGGTACACGTCCCGGATGAACGCCTTGCGGTCGATCACGTACGCCACCGCCCGGCGCACCGCCTTGTTGCCCACCACCGGGTCCTTGACGTTGAACACCAGGTGCTGGACCTCGGCACCGGTGCCCTCCACCACCTGGATCCCGGTGTCGCCGGCTATCGAACTGCGCTGCAGCGACGCGATGTCGGCCGAGTCCAGACCACGGTAGGCCAGGTCCACCGACCCGTCCTCGACCGCCGTCTTCAACGCCGGCTCGTCACCGAAGAACTTCATCGTCATACCGGAGTTACGGATCTCCGCCGACCCCTGGTAGCCCCCGTTGACGGTGAACACCGCCTTGTCGCCGGCCTCGTAGGAGTCCAGCTTGTACGGGCCCGAGCCCGTCGCCCCGCCGTCGGTGCGGAGCTTGTCCGCCGGGTACTGCGTGTGGTCCACGATCGACCCCGCGCCCGAGGCGATCTTCATCGGGAACGTCGCGTCGGAGTACTTCAGGTGGAACACCACCCGCTCCGGCGACGGGGTGTCGATCGTCTTGATCGAGTCCAGCAGCACCGCGGGACCGTTCTCGTCGTTGATCTTGACGGTCCGCTCGAAGGAGAACTTCACGTCCTGCGACGTCAGCGCCTCACCGTTGCTGAACTTCAGGCCCTTGCGCAGCGTGCAGTCGAAGGTCTTGCTGCCCTCGTCGGTGAACTTGCAGCTCTGCGCCGCCTCCGGCTCGGGCGTGGTCGCGCCCTTGGGGAAACTCAGCAGCGATTGGAAGACGTTGGTGAAGACGATCCAGGAGCCGACGTCGTAGCCGGACGCCGGATCGACCGCGGTCACCTTGTCCGTGATGCCCATCGTGAGGGGGTCTCCGCCGGCCTCGCCGTCCGCCCCTCCCGTGCCGCAGCCGGCGACGACGACCGCCGTCACGGTCGCGGAGAGCGGGAGCGCCAGTCGCTGGACTCGATTCCTCACGAGACTTCCCTCACAGCTTCGTCGCAGGGGCGGGCCCCGGTCGGCCGGACCCGGAATAACTCACGGGTCCGGCCGACCGGTGGCTCATCCTGTCACACCGCGACCAATCTCCCAGAACTGGGCGCTGGAAGAGGAATTGAGGAACCATTCGGCTCCCGTGATGCCGTCGCGGCTGGCGACGAACTGCTTGTCCTGGTACAGCGGGATCATCGGGAGTTCACGCGACAGGATCTCCTGCATCTGCGCGAAGTCCTTGTCCGTCTTGCTGCGGTTGGCGGACTGGCGGGTGGCCGGCAGGAGCTGGTTCTTGATGGTCGACCCCTTGTAGTGGAGGTCGAGGAATCCGTCGTCCGCGAAGAACGGCGCGATGTAGGTCTCGGCGTCCGGGAAGTCGGGGAGCCAGCTGAGCGAGTAGGCGGCGAACTGGCCGGTGGCGATTCCCTTGAGGAACTTCTTCCAGGTGATCGGCTGGAGGTCCACCTTGAACAGCCCGGTGGCCTCGAGCTGCTTCTTCAGCAGCTGCGCCTCTTCCTTGTCCGGGGTGGAGGGGTGCTCGGTCGGGTAGGTCCAGGTGAACTTGACCGGGGTGCTGATGCCGGCGGAGGACAGGACCTGGGCGGCCTTGTCGCGGTCGGGCTCGCCGTACGTGTTGAAGTACGAGTTGGCGTGGCCGGTGATGCCGGTCGGGACGGCGCCGAAGAGCGGGGCGGCGGTGCGGCCGGTCACGTCGCGGGTGAGGGCGTCGCGGTCGAGGACGCGGGCGAGGGCCTCACGGACGGCGTCGGGCTTCACCGAGGGGTCGTCGAGGTTGAAGAACATGAAGCGGACCGAGGCTCCCTGGGTCTCGGTCAGCTTGACGTCCTGGACCGTGCCCTGCTCGAGCTCGTTGATCTGGTCCGCCGTGAGGGTGCGGTTCACCAGGTCGACTTCGCCGGCCTTGAGCGCCTTCAGCATCTCGGGGGCCGAGGGGAAGAAGCGGACCTCGACCTTGTCGTTGGCGCGCTTGTTGAACAGGCCGTTGTAGTTCGGGTTGGCGCTGAGGACCGCCTTGCCGTTCTCCCACGAGTCCAGCTTGTACGGGCCGGAGCCCTCCATCTTCAGGCCCTTGAGCGGCTCGGTGGCGCTGTAGACCTCGCTGTCGACGATGGCCGCGGCCGGGGTCGCCAGCTTGTAGGGGAAGGTGGCGTCGGAGGCCTTGAGGTGGAAGACGACGGTCTTCGGGTCCGGGGCCTCGACGCTGTCGATGCCCACCAGGAGGCTCGCCGGGCCGATGTCGCTGTTGATCTTCATCACGCGGTCGACCGAGAACTTGACGTCCTCGGAGGTGAGGTCGTGACCGTTGGCGAACTTCATGCCGTCGCGCAGCGTGCAGCGGTACGTCTCCGACTTGGTGTCGGAGAACCCGCAGGACTTGGCGGCGTCCGGCTCGGGGGTGGTGGAGCTGCGCGAGTAACCGAGCAGCATCTGGAAGGTGTTGTTGAAGAAGCTGTACGTGCCGCCGTCGTAGGCCGTGGCCGGGTCGAGGGGGGAAGGCTGGTCCGCGGACACCTCGATGGGGTCCGTGGTGCCGATGACGACCGCGTCACCGCCACCGCCACCGCCGGTCGAGTCACCGCACCCGGCGAGTACGGGCGCGGCAAGACCCAGCAGGGCCGGCAGCACCAGTAGCTTGCGATTCATCCTCGTTGTTCTCCCTCTTCCGGCCCCCGGCCGCGCAGTGTTGAGCGGGGCGACGATACCCGGAATTGCGGGGCCCCGGCATTCCGGCGGACCGCCCCCGAACACGGAGAAGTTGAGTCCACGTCACGGCTGGATAACAGGGTGTGCCGTACCGATATCCGGACAGCGGAACGAACAGCCCGCCGCTCCCCCAATCCGGACACAACCACTCCGACCGCATGGCGATGTGACGGGGTGGAGCACGCTGGGGGCGCCCTGTCGAGACCGGCGGATGTGAAAAGTATCACGCCCCGGGGTACTGGCCGGTAAACAATTCGGCGCCCCGAATCGTCACGGAAAATAGCCGGGCAGGCGCCCAGAGTTTCCGTTCAATTCACGGCGACTCTCAGTGAACGCTTGTAATCAGAGAGCGCAGAAATGGCACGTCGACCCCTTCCAGGGAGCGGACCACGGTCCGCCCGGGGGCCGGCGCGACGGCGGCGACGGACGGGACGGCCACGACCCGGCAGCCGGCGGCCTCGGCGGCCGCCACCCCGGTGGGGGTGTCCTCGACGACCACGCACCGTGACGGGTCCGCGCCCAGCCGCGCGGCGGCCAGCAGATAGGGGTCCGGGTACGGCTTGGTCCGCTCGACCTCGTCCCCGGCGAGGGAGAAGGCGAAGTGGTGGGAGCCGAGGGAGAGCATGACGGCGTCGATGATGCGCCGGTGGGAGGCGGAGACCAGCGCGGCGGGCACGCCGTGTGCGGCCAGGTCGGTCAGCAGCCGCCGGGCGCCCGGCATCAGCGGCACGCCGCGGCCGATGAGCTCGACGAAGCGCAGGTTGATCAGGGTGGACAGTTCGGCGAGCGTGGCGTCCGTTCCGGTGACCGAGATGAGGTGTCCCAGGCTGCGGGCCATGGGGCCGCCGACGACGACCTCGCGGTGGGTGTCGTCCAGGACGTGGCCGAGTTCGGCGAACACCTCGACCTCGGCGTTCCACCAGAAACCCTCGGTGTCGACCAGCGTGCCGTCCATGTCCAGGAGCACGGCCTGCAGGCCCGCCTCCCGGGCGGGCCGGATCTCGATGGCGGGAATACCGCTCGTCATGCGCCCCACTCCTCTGCTTCCAGGGGGCACAAAGGCCGGTCGCCTCGCGCCCGGGTGGTGGGGGCGTGCGACCGGCCAGGTGCCGTATCGGACCGTCCAGTGTACGACGTACGTCCGGCTACCGCGCGTTGAAGTACTTGGCCTCCGGGTGGTGGATGACGATCGCGTCGGTGGACTGCTCCGGATGGAGCTGGAACTCCTCCGAGAGGCGGACCCCGATGCGCTCCGGCTCCAGCAGCTCCGCGATCTTGGCGCGGTCCTCCAGGTCGGGGCAGGCGCCGTAGCCCAGGGAGAAGCGGGCGCCCCGGTACTTCAGGGCGAACATGTCCTCCATGGCGGCCGGGTCCTCCCCGGCGAAGCCGAGTTCGGAGCGGACCCGGGCGTGCCAGTACTCGGCCAGCGCCTCGGCGAGCTGGACGGACAGGCCGTGCAGCTCGAGGTAGTCGCGGTAGGCGTCGGCGGCGAACAGTTCGTTGGCCGCCTCGGAGATCCGGTTGCCGACGGTGACGACCTGCAGGCAGACGACGTCGGTCTCGCCGGACTCCTCGGGGCGGAAGAAGTCCGCCAGGCACAGGCGGCGGCCGCGGCGCTGGCGCGGGAAGGTGAAGCGGGTCCGTTCGGTGCCGTCCTCGTGGAGGATGATCAGGTCGTCGCCCTTGGAGACGCAGGGGAAGTAGCCCTGGACGACGGCGGCCTCGAGCAGCCCCTCGCTCTGCAGGCGGTCCAGCAGCCCGCGCAGCCGCGGGCGGCCCTCGGTCTCCACCAGTTCCTCGTACGTGGGGCCGCCGGCGCGCGCCTGCTTCAGTCCCCACTGGCCCTTGAAGAGCGCGCCCTCGTCCAGCCAGGACGCGTAGTCCTTGAGCGGGATGCCCTTGACGACCCGGGAGCCCCAGAACGGCGGGGTGGGCACCGGGTTGTCGACGGCGACGTCGGAGCGGATCTGGCCGCGGTTCTCCTCGGGCTCGGGGACGACGCCCGCGCGGGCCGCCACGCGGCGCTGCTTCAGCTCGGGGAGGGTGGCGCCGGGCACGCCGCGCTTGACGGCGATGAGGGCGTCCATCAGGCGCAAGCCCTCGAAGGCGTCGCGGGCGTAGCGGACCTCGCCCTCGTAGAGCTCGTGGAGGTCCTGCTCGACGTAGGCGCGGGTGAGGGCGGCGCCGCCGAGGATGACCGGGTAGGTGGCGGCGAGGCCGCGCTGGTTCAGCTCCTCCAGGTTCTCCTTCATGATCACCGTGGACTTCACCAGCAGGCCGGACATGCCGATGACGTCGGCGGAGTGCTCGCCCGCGGCGTCCAGGATCGCCGAGACGGGCTGCTTGATGCCGAGGTTGACGACGTTGTAGCCGTTGTTGGACAGGATGATGTCCACGAGGTTCTTGCCGATGTCGTGGACGTCGCCGCGGACGGTGGCCAGCACGATGGTGCCCTTGCCGGAGGCGTCGGACTTCTCCATGTGCGGTTCGAGGTGGGCGACGGCGGTCTTCATCACCTCGGCCGACTGCAGGACGAACGGCAGCTGCATCTGGCCGGAGCCGAACAGCTCGCCGACGACCTTCATGCCCTCCAGGAGGGTGTCGTTGACGATGGCGAGGGCGGGACGCGTCGTCAGGGCCTCGTCGAGGTCCGCCTCCAGGCCGTTCTTCTCGCCGTCGATGATGCGCCGCTGCAGGCGCTCCTCCAGCGGCAGCGCGGCCAGTTCCTCGGCGCGGCTCGCCCTGACGGACTTGGTGTCGACGCCCTCGAACAGCTCGAGGAAGCGCTGCAGCGGGTCGTAGCCCTCGCGGCGCCGGTCGTACACCAGGTCCAGGGCGACCTCGCGCTGCTCCTCGGGGATGCGGGCGATCGGCAGGATCTTGGACGCGTGCACGATCGCCGAGTCCAGGCCGGCCTCGACGCACTCGTGGAGGAAGACCGAGTTCAGCACCATGCGGGCGGCCGGGTTGAGGCCGAAGGAGATGTTGGACAGGCCGAGGGTGGTCTGCACGTCGGGGTGGCGGCGCTTGAGCTCGCGGATCGCCTCGATGGTGGCGATGCCGTCCTTGCGGGACTCCTCCTGGCCGGTGGCGATGGTGAAGGTCAGGCAGTCGACGATGATGTCGCCCTCGTCGATGCCCCAGTTCCCGGTCAGGTCCGCGATGAGCCGTTCGGCGACGGCCACCTTGCTCTCGGGGGTGCGGGCCTGGCCCTCCTCGTCGATGGTGAGGGCGATCAGGGCGGCGCCGTGCTCGGCCGCGAGGCGGGTGGTGCGGGCGAAGCGGGAGTCGGGGCCGTCGCCGTCCTCGTAGTTGACGGAGTTGATCACGGCGCGCCCGCCGAGCTTCTCCAGGCCGGCGCGGAGCACCTCGGGCTCGGTGGAGTCCAGGACGATCGGCAGGGTGGAGGCGGTGGCCAGGCGTCCGGCGATCTCGTTCATGTCGGCGACGCCGTCGCGGCCGACGTAGTCGACGCACAGGTCGAGGAGGTGGGCGCCCTCGCGGATCTGCTCGCGGGCCATCTCCACGCAGTCGTCCCAGCGCCCGTCCAGCATGGCCTCGCGGAACTTCTTGGAGCCGTTGGCGTTGGTGCGTTCGCCGATGGCGAGGTACGAGGTGTCCTGGCGGAAGGGGACGGTCTGGTAGAGCGAGGAGGCGCCCGCCTCGGGGCGCGGCGTGCGGGGGGTGACCTGCCGGCCGCGGACCCGCTCGACGACCTGGCGCAGGTGTTCGGGGGTGGTGCCGCAGCAGCCGCCGACCAGGGCGAGTCCGTACTCGCGGACGAAGGCCTCCTGCGCGTCGGCGAGACCCTCGGGGTCGAGGGGGAAGTGGGCGCCGTCCTTGCCGAGGATGGGCAGTCCCGCGTTGGGCATGCAGGAGATGCCGACGCGGGCGTGGCGGGCGAGGTAGCGCAGGTGCTCGCTCATCTCGGCGGGGCCGGTGGAGCAGTTCAGGCCGATGGTGTCGATGCCGAGAGGTTCCAATGCGGTCAGCGCGGCCCCGATCTCGGAGCCCAGCAGCATGGTGCCGGTGGTCTCGACGGCGACCTGGACGAAGAGCGGCAGGTCGAGTCCGGCCTCGGCGAGCGCTTCCTTGGTGCCGAGCACGGCGGCCTTGATCTGCAGCAGGTCCTGGCAGGTCTCGACGAGGAGGGCGTCGGCGCCGCCGGAGACGAGGCCTGCGGCATTCTGCCGGAAGCCCTCCTTGAGGACGGCGTAGTCGACGTGACCGAGCGTCGGCAGCTTGGTGCCGGGCCCGATGGAGCCGATGACCCAGCGCAGGCGGCCGTCCGCCGCCGAGAACTCGTCGGCGACCTCGCGGGCGATCCGGGCGCCGGCCTCGGAGAGCTCGAAGATGCGGTCGGCGATGTCGTACTCGCCGAGGGCGGAGAAGTTGGCGCCGAAGGTGTTGGTCTCCACGCAGTCCACGCCGACGGCGAAGTACTCGCGGTGGACGGAGGCGACGATGTCGGGGCGGGAGACGTTGAGGACCTCGTTGCAGCCCTCGTGCCCCTGGAAGTCGTCGAGGGTGGGGTTCTGCGCCTGGAGCATCGTGCCCATCGCCCCGTCGGCGACGACCACCCGGGTCGCCAGGGCCTCTCGCAGTGCTGCGCCTCGGGCACCGCTCGTGGACGGAAGGGACGGCTGGGCCATGGGTGTGCTCCCTGGGATGCGACGGCTGTCGGCTTGGTGTGTGCCGGTCCTGCTGGTACACACCAGGCCAGCGTAGCCGTGCCCCCGGATTCCGCCGCGGGGCATTCCGAGGGGCGGACGGCGGTGCCACACTCTTCTCTGGGATGATGATGGTCGGCATCGTCTGACATCGTTCAGCATTGTCGAATCAGTCATCGAGGCGCGTGGTCGTTCCTAACGGAGGGGTTGTTCATGCCAGGTCCCATCCAGTCGCTCGCCAGGGCGGCCGCGATCCTGCGCCTGCTGGCCGGCGGAGAGCGCAGGCTCGGCCTGTCGGACGTGGCCTCCTCCCTGGGCCTGGCGAAGGGCACCGCGCACGGCATCCTGCGCACGCTGCAGCAGGAGGGCTTCGTCGAGCAGGACCCGGTCTCCGGGCGCTACCAGCTGGGGGCGGAGCTGCTGCGGCTGGGCAACAGCTACCTGGACGTGCACGAGCTGCGGGCCCGCGCCCTGGTGTGGACCGACGACCTGGCGCGCTCCAGCGGCCAGGCCGTCTACCTGGGGGTGCTGCACCAGCAGGGGGTGCTCATCGTCCACCACGTCTTCCGTCCGGACGACAGCCGTCAGGTGCTGGAGGTCGGGGCCATGCACCCGCTGCACAGCAGCGCGCTGGGCAAGGTGCTGTCGGCGTACGACCCGGTGGCGCACAGCGAGGTGGTCGAGAGCGAGCGCGAGCCGCTGACGGCGCGCACCGTCACCGAGGGAGTGGCGTTCGAGGGTGTGCTGGATCTCACCCGCGCCCGCGGCTGGAGCGCCGACCTGGAGGAGACCTGGGACGGCGTGGCCTCCATCGCCGCGCCCATCCACGACCGGCACCGCATGACCGTGGGGGCGGTGGCCGTCACCGGCGCGGTCGAACGGGTCTGCGCGGACGGCGAGATCAGGCCCCAACTGGTCGCGGCGGTACGGGACTGCGCCAGGGCGGTCTCCCGCGACCTGGGCGCCGGCCGCTTCTGACGCCCGGACGGTGCCCGGCCGGCGCCCGGCCGAACGCGCCGACTCGGAGACCTTTCCGCAACCTGACGAACCCTTGACGGGTCCGGTCGCGCAGGAGAACACTCTCGTTCGACGGTCGACATTGTCGAACACCAGCCGACGGAGTCGGTAAGGTGTACGTAACCGTGGGACCGCCGAGGGCCTGGTGACAGGCCCACGGACTCCGGAACGGGACCGGGGTCCGCCTTCCCCTGGACGAAGGACAAAGGAGTCGCGAGTGTCCAGCGACCACATCTTCATCGGCGAGACCATCGGTACCGCTGTTCTGATCCTCCTCGGCGGCGGCGTCTGCGCGGCTGTCACCCTCAAGGGATCCAAGGCCCGTAACGCCGGCTGGGTGGCCATCACCTTCGGTTGGGGCTTCGCGGTCCTGGCCGGCGCCTACATCTCCGGTTCCCTCTCCGGCGCCCACCTGAACCCCGCCGTCACGATCGGTCTCGCGGTCGACAGCGGCGAGTGGGGCAAGGTCCCGGTCTACCTGGCCGGCCAGATGCTCGGCGCGATGATCGGCGCGGCCCTGGTGTGGATCACCTACTACGGCCAGTTCCAGGCCCACCTGACGGACGCCGAGATCACCGGCGGTCCGGGGGCGCAGGCCACCGCGGCCGCCGAGAAGCAGACCACGGGCCCCGGCCCGGTGCTGGGCATCTTCTCCACCGGCCCCGAGATCCGCAACGTCGCGCAGAACCTCGCCACGGAGATCATCGGCACCTTCGTCCTGGTGCTGTTCATCCTGACCCTCGGCCTGACCAAGGGCCTCGCGGTCTCGGGTACCGGCACGCTGATGGTGGCGCTGGTCGTGGTCGGCATCGGCCTCTCGCTCGGCGGGCCGACCGGGTACGCCATCAACCCCGCCCGCGACCTCGGTCCGCGCATCGTGCACGCCCTGCTGCCGCTGCCCAACAAGGGCGGCTCCGACTGGCGGTACGCCTGGATACCCGTCGTCGGCCCGATCGTCGGTTCGGTCCTCGCGGCCGGCCTGTACAAGATCGCATTCTGAGAAGCAGCCCCGACTTCCCAAGGACCCGAGGAGCACACCGTGACCGACGCCCACACCACCGGCCCGTTCATCGCGGCCATCGACCAGGGCACCACGTCCTCGCGCTGCATCATCTTCGACAAGGACGGCCGGATCGTCTCGGTCGGCCAGAAGGAGCACGAGCAGATCTTCCCCAAGCCGGGGTGGGTCGAGCACGACGCCGCCGAGATCTGGACCAACGTGCAGGAGGTCGTCGAGGAGGCGGTCCACAAGGCCGGCATCACCTCCGCCGACGTCAAGGCCATCGGCATCACCAACCAGCGCGAGACCACCGTCCTGTGGGACAAGAACACCGGTGAGCCGGTGCACAACGCCCTGGTCTGGCAGGACACCCGTACCGACGCCCTGTGCAAGGAACTCGGCCGCAACGTCGGGCAGGACCGTTTCCGCCGGGAGACCGGACTGCCGCTGGCCTCCTACTTCGCCGGACCCAAGATCCGCTGGCTGCTCGACAACGTCGAGGGCCTGCGCGAGCGCGCCGAGGCCGGGGACATCCTCTTCGGCACGATGGACAGCTGGGTGATCTGGAACCTCACCGGCGGCGTCGACGGCGGACGGCACGTCACCGACGTGACCAACGCCTCCCGCACCCTGCTGATGAACCTGCACACCCTCGACTGGGACGACAAGATCCTCCAGTCGATCGAGGTGCCCGCCGCGGTGCTCCCGGAGATCCGCTCCTCCGCCGAGGTGTACGGCGAGGCCGCCTCCGGCGCCCTGGCCGGCGTACCGGTCGCCTCCGCGCTCGGCGACCAGCAGGCGGCCCTGTTCGGCCAGACCTGCTACTCCGAGGGCGAGGCCAAGTCCACCTACGGCACCGGCACCTTCCTGCTGATGAACACCGGCGAGAAGCCGATCAACAGCTACAACGGCCTGATCACCACCGTCGGCTACCGCATCGGCGACCAGAAGCCGGTGTACGCCCTGGAGGGCTCGATCGCCGTCACCGGTTCGCTGGTGCAGTGGATGCGCGACCAGATGGGCCTGATCAAGACCGCGGCCGAGATCGAGACCCTCGCCCTGTCGGTCGAGGACAACGGCGGCGCGTACTTCGTGCCCGCCTTCTCCGGTCTGTTCGCCCCGTACTGGCGCTCCGACGCCCGCGGTGTGATCGCCGGCCTCACCCGGTACGTCACCAAGGCGCACATCGCCCGCGCCGTGCTGGAGGCGACCGCCTGGCAGACCCGGGAGATCGTCGACGCCATGACCAAGGACTCGGGCGTGGAGCTCACCGCGCTCAAGGTCGACGGCGGCATGACCGCGAACAACCTGCTGATGCAGACCCTCGCCGACTTCCTGGACGCACCGGTCGTGCGCCCGCTGGTCGCCGAGACCACCTGTCTGGGCGCCGCGTACGCGGCCGGCCTCGCGGTGGGCTTCTGGTCGGACACCGACGAGCTGCGCGCCAACTGGCGCCGGGCCGCCGAATGGACCCCCCGTATGGACGCCGAGGTCCGCGACCGCGAGTACAAGGACTGGCTCAAGGCCGTCGAGCGGACCATGGGCTGGATCGAAGAGGAGCACTGAACCGAACATGACCACCACGCAGCACGTCCCGGCGCTCGGGACGCGTCCGACCGCCGGCCGTAACCCGGGCCGCGCCGAGACCCGGGAACTGCTGAGCCGCGCCACCTACGACCTGCTGGTCATCGGCGGCGGCATCCTGGGCACCTCCGTGGCATGGCACGCCGCGCAGTCGGGGCTGCGGGTGGCGATGGTGGACGCCGGCGACTTCGCCGGCGCCACCAGCTCGGCCTCCTCCAAGCTCGTCCACGGCGGTCTGCGCTACCTGCAGACCGGCGCGGTCAAGCTGGTGGCGGAGAACCACATGGAACGGCGGGTCCTGGCCAGGGACGTGGCTCCGCACCTGGTCAACCCGCTCACCTTCCACCTGCCGGTCTACAAGGGCGGCCCGGTCGGCGCGGCCAAGCTCGGCGCGGGCGTCTTCGCCTACTCGGCGCTGTCCGCCTTCGGCGACGGGGTCGGCAGGATCATCTCCCCGGCCAGGGCGGCGGCCGCCAACCCCGCCCTGCGCACGGAGAACCTCAAGGCCGTCGCGGTCTACTACGACCACCAGATGAACGACTCCCGGATGGCCGTCATGACGGTGCGCGCCGCCGTCGAGGCGGGTGCCGTCGTCCTCAACCACGCCGAGGTCACCGGACTGCGCTTCACCCGCGGCCGGGTCACCGGAGCCGACCTCGAGGACCGGCTGGACGGCACCGCGTTCGGCGTGGACGCGCGGCTGGTGCTCAACGCGACCGGCCCCTGGGTCGACCACCTGCGCCGGATGGAGGACACGGGCGCCGCCCCCAGCATCCGGCTGTCCAAGGGCGCCCACATCGTGCTGAAGCGCAAGGCGCCGTGGCGGGCGGCCATGGCCACGCCGATCGACAAGTACCGCATCACCTTCGCCCTGCCGTGGGAGGACCAGCTGCTGCTGGGCACCACGGACGAGGAGTACACCGGCGACCCGGCGGACGTGCGGGCCACCGATGCCGACATCCGCCAGATCCTGGACGAGGCCTCGCACTCCGTGCGGGACGAGCACCTGTCCCCCGACCTGATCACCTACGCCTTCGCGGGCCTGCGGGTGCTGCCCGGCGGCCCCGGCGGCGTGGAGAAGGCCAAGCGCGAGACCGTTGTCACCGAGGGCAGCGGCGGCATGCTGTCGGTGGCGGGCGGCAAGTGGACGACGTACCGGCACATCGGCCGCACCGTCATCGCCAAGCTCGCCAAGCTGCCCGGCGGTCCGCTGAACGAGGACATGGAGCCCCTGGACCACCTGCCGCGCCGGGTGCCGCTGCCCGGCGTCGCCAACCCCAACGCGGTCGCCCACCGGCTGCTGGTCGACCGCGACCCGGGGCACCGCATCGACCCGCTGACCGCGCGTCACCTCGCCACCCACTACGGCGCGCTGTCCTTCGACATCGCCCGCATGGTGAACGAGGACCCGGCGCTCGGCGAGCGGATCCACCCGGACGCACCGGAGATATGGGCCCAGGTCGTGTACGCCCGCGACCACGAGTGGGCCGAGTCGGCGGACGACGTGCTGCGCCGCCGCACCACCCTGACGGTGCGCGGCCTGGACACCGCGGACGTCCGGGAGCGGGTCGAGTCGCTGCTGGCCGCCCGGCGCGACTGACACCCCCGACCCGTGGGCCCGGGCGCCCCGGGGCGAGCGGAAGGACCTCCCCGCTCACCCCGGACGC
The DNA here is from genome assembly GCF_055635295.1 of Streptomyces sp. NPDC111520. Lineage (NCBI taxonomy): Bacteria > Bacillati > Actinomycetota > Actinomycetes > Kitasatosporales > Streptomycetaceae > Streptomyces > Streptomyces sp. NPDC111520. The sequence goes on from NZ_JBVKBW010000008.1 coordinate 253,441, forward strand.
CCGGGCCGCCGCGTTTCCTGCGGGACGTAGACGTCCGCGAGCCCCTGGGCGTCGGCGTACGAGGGCAGGCCCGCAGGGAGCGGTGCGCCGTGCAGGGCGTGCCCGGCGGTGTCGACGGCGGCGTGGAGCGCGGCACGGAAGAGCAGCGAGCCGGTGCTGACCCGGCTCACCCCGAGCGCGGCGAGGCGGGGCAGCCCGGGGCCGCCGGGCGGCAGCAGGACGTTGAGCGGGGCGTCGAGGTCCGCGGCGAGCGAGGCGATGTCGCCGTCGTCGGCGATGCCGGGCACGAAGATCCCGTCGGCGCCGGCCGCGAGGTAGGCGGCGGCGCGGCGGCGGGTCTCGTCCCGTGGGTCCTCGGTGGTGCCGAGCCAGTAGGTGTCGGTGCGGGCGTTGACGAACAGCCCGGGGGCGGCGCCCTTGACCGCGGCGATGAGGGCGCACTGCGCGGCGGGGTCGGTCAGGTCCGCTCCGCCGGGGCGGCCGTCCTCGATGTTGACGCCCGCGACGCCCAGCCGCTCCAGGCCGGCGGCGAGTTCGGCGACGTCCTCGGGCGTGCCGCCGAAGCCCGCCTCGATGTCGACGCTGACCAGGACGGGCAGCCGCACGAGGTCGCGGGCCAGCCACAGGGTCGTCTCCCGGGTGGCGCCGGCCGCGTCCGGCAGGCCCGCCGCGGCGGCGACGCCCAGGCTCGTGGTGCCGATCGCCGGGTGGCCGCGGGCGGCGAGGGCGGCCGCGGAGGCGCGGTCCCACGCGCACGGCAGGAAGAGCGGGCGGCCTGCCCGGTGGAGGGCGCGGAAGGCCTCGAAGCGGTTCATGCGGTGGGTGCCTCCAGGGCGTCGGGCGCGATGCCCAGGTGGGTGCGCAGGGCGGCCCGGCCCCGCGCGGTGGTCTTCAGGGCCCGGCCACTGCCGATGCGCACGCACCAGCCGGACGCGAGGGCGTGCGCGCACAGCGCGGCCCCGGCGACGCCCGCCAGGTGCGGCCGGCGCTCCGTCCAGTCCAGGCAGGGCCGGGCGAGCGGGCGGCGGCCGGTGCGGGCGGCGGCCAGGTCGACACCGAGTCCGGCGAACCACTCCACGCCCTCGTCGGTGAGGGCGAAGCCGGTGCGCTGGGTGAGCAGTCCGCGCTCGGTCATGGCGTCCGTGACGAGGATGCCCAGGCGTCCGGCGAGGTGGTCGTAGCAGGTCCGGGCGCGGGCCATGGCGCTCCCGGCCCCCGCCTGCGCGAGGGTGCGCGGCGCGGGCGGCGGCCCGGCGTGGGCGGCGAGGTCCTCGACGAGCTGCGCGGTACGGGCGTCGGCAAGGCGTACGTAGCGGTGCCGGCCCTGGCGTTCCTCGGCGAGCAGTCCGCCCGCGACGAGCCGGCCGAGGTGCTCGCTGGCGGTCGAGGGCGCCACGCCGGTGTGCCGGGCCAGCTCGCCCGCCGTCCAGGCCCGGCCGTCGAGCAGTGCCAGGCACATCGCCGCCCTCGTCTCGTCGGCGAGCAGCGCCGCGAGGGCGGCGAGGGCGCTTCCCGCGTGGTTGTTCCGCACCATGTCCCCAGCATGCGCCCCGGACGTTTCGGCGCGCGCCGAACCGTCGCGGGCGTGCCCCGCGGCCGTCCGCAGCGGTCCACGACCGTCCGCGGCTTGACAGGACGTCAGCCGAGACCCCACCCTTTCATCACTTGCTTAGTGAAAGGGTGTTTCGCGCATGGTCGAGTTCCGCATCGACCGCCGCAGCGGTGTCGCCACGTACCTCCAGATCGTCCAGCAGACCAAACAGGCCCTGCGGCTGGGGCTGCTGGAGCCCGGCGACCGGCTGCCGACGGCCCGCGAGGTCGTCGCGGCGACCGCCGTCAACCCCAACACCGTGCTCAAGGCGTACCGCGAACTGGAGCGCGAGGGCCTGGTGGAGGCGCGCCGGGGCCTCGGCACCTTCGTCCAGAAGTCGCTGGGCGGCGGCCCGGCCGACTCGCCGCTCGCCGGCGAACTGGCCGACTGGATGCGCCGGGCACGCGTCGCCGGCCTCGACCGCGAGGACGCGGCGGCACTGTTCCACTCCGTACTGGACCAGGAGTTCTCCGAGGGAGAGAGATGAACCAGGAAGCGGCCGCCGTCGAGGCGGCCGGGCTCGGCATGCGCTACGCGTGGGGCCGGGACCCCGTCCTGCGGGACTGTTCCTTCCGGCTTCCGGCCGGCCGGATCTGCGCGCTCGTCGGCCCCAACGGCGCGGGCAAGTCGACGCTGCTCGCGCTCACCGCGGGGCTGCTCCGCCCCACCGAGGGGGAGCTCCGCGTGTACGGCACGACGCCCGGCGCGGCCCGCGCGCGGCTGGCGTACGTCGCCCAGGACAAGCCGCTCCACCCGCAGCTCACCGTGGCGGCGACCCTGCGGCTCGGCGCCGAGCTCAACCCGGGCCGCTGGGACCGGGAGGCCGCCGAACGGGTCGCCTACGGCGGCGGCCTGACGCCCGGTACGCGCGTCCGCGCCCTCTCCGGCGGGCAGCGCACCCGCGTGGCGCTCGCCCTGGCCCTGGGCAAGCGGGCCGAACTGCTGCTCCTGGACGAGCCGATGGCCGACCTCGACCCGCTCTCCCGCCACGAGCTGACCGGCGCCCTCATGGCATCGGCGGCCGAGCGCGGTACCACCATCGTGATCTCCTCGCACGTCGTCGCCGAACTCGAGGGCGTCTGCGACCACCTGCTGCTGCTCGGCGGGGGCCGGGTCCGGCTGGCCGGCGACACCGACGACCTGCTGGCCGCGCACCGCAGACTCACCGGCACCGGCGCGGACTTCGGCCCCCACACCGTCGTCGAGGAGCACGCCAACGGACGCGGGCGGACCGCGCTGGTCCGCCCCGTAGGGGCGCCGGAGGGCGACTGGCTCGTGGAGGAGCCCACCCTCGAGGAGCTGGTCCTCGCCCATCTGCGCAACCCCGGGACGCCCGCCCTGCTCATCGCCGACGCCCCGCCCGCACCCCGCCAGGAGATCGCCGTATGACCGCCGTCGCCCCCGCCCCCCGACCGCCGCTCCTGCGCGGCGTGCCCTGGTCGGTGCTGCGCCTGCACCGTACGGCGCTGTGGCTGTGGATCGCCTTCGTCGCGGCCGGATCCGGCTGGCTGCTGTGGTCGTACGAGCCGGGCGGAACGCCCCCGGTACCGGGCTCCCGTCCGTTCGACGACTTCGCCGCCCTCCATCTCACCGCCCGCGCGATCCTGCTCCTCCCGTTCGTCGTGGCCGTCTACGCCGGCGGCGCGCTGATCGGCCGTGAGGTGGAGAACGGCACGGCCGCATTCGCCTGGACCCAGTCGGTGAGTCCGGCCCGCTGGCTCGCCGCCAAGCTCGCCCTGCCCGCTCTGCTGCTGACCGCGGGCACGGCGGTCCTGTCCCTCCTCTTCCGGTGGGTGTGGACCTCGGGCGACGCCGCCCAGGCCCCCGGGTGGTACGAGACGGACGTCTTCTTCGCCGGCGGCCCCGTCGGGCTCGCCCACGTCCTGCTCGGCCTGGCGCTGGGCGGCCTGGGCGGCCTGCTGATGCGGCGCGCGCTCAGTGGCCTCGGCCTGGCATTCTTCGCCACCCTCCTGATCCACGTCGTCCTCTCCACGGTCCGGTCCCATTTGTGGCCGACGACCCGGTGGACCGGCCTCCAGGCGGCCCACCTGCCCGGCAGTGCCGACCGGATCGAGGTGGGCGTCGTCACCCCCGAGGGACGATCGCTGACCGGTCTGCAGTGCAATCTGGATCTGCCCACGGATTTCCACCGGTGCCTGGCGGACTTCGGTGCCGCCGACGCCTACGCCGTGGTGCACCCGGCCTCGCACTTCTGGCCGCTGCAGCTCGTCGAGACCGGCATCGTGCTGGCCCTCGCCGCCCTCGTCAGCTGGGCCGCCTTCGCGCTGCTCCGCCGTCGGACGGCCTGAGGCCGGGCCATAGGCTGATCCGCACAGCATCGTCCCGCCCGGCCCGGAGGCCCGATGACCACGGATCAGCTGCCCATCTCCCGCATCCCGCGTACGGGGCTGCCCCGGCACGCGGTCGTCGTGGGCGACCCGGCGCGCGCCGCGGAGGTCGCCGCCCTGCTCACGGAGCCGCGCGAGGTGTCGCACCACCGCGAGTACCGCACCTTCACCGGCGCCTGGAAGGGCACCCCCGTCGTGGTGTCCTCGCACGGGGTCGGCGGGCCGGGCGCCATGTGCCTGTTCCAGGAACTGGCCGAGGCGGGCGTCGGCACGATCCTGCGCCTGGGCACGGCGGGCGCCATCCGCGCCGGCATAGGGGACGGCGACCTGGTGATCGCCGAGGCCGCGGTACGGGACGACGGGGTGACGCAGCAGTTGCTGCCGCCGGAGTACCCGGCGTACGCGGCGCCGGAGGCGGTGCTCGCGCTGCAGCGGGCGGCCCGGGCGGCGGGGGCGCCGCACCACCGGGGCGTGGTGTGGACGCGGGCGGCCTTCCAGCCGGGCTTCCTGCCGCTGCCCGGCGCGGCGTACGCGGCGGCCGGGATCGCCGCGATCGAGATGGAGCTGTCGGCGCTGCTGGTGCTGGCCTCGACGCGCGGCCTGGTGGCCGGCGGGGCGCTCGTCGTCGACGGCGCCAACGCCGACGACCTGGTCGACGTGGAGGCCACGGGCGGCTACGACCCGCACCGGGCGGTGGTCGCCGAGGGGGTCGCCCGCGGCAGCCGGGTAACGTTGGACGCCTTGCATCTGCTGGCCACCGAGTACGGAAGCGACGAGAAGTGAGCGCTCAGGACGCCGATCTGCTGGTGCACGGCGGCGATGTGCTGACCGTCGACGCGGCGGGCACCGTCGTCACCGACGGCGCGGTCGCCGTGCGGGACGGCGAGATCGTCGCCGTCGGCCCCACCGCGCAGGTGCGCGCGGCCCATCGCGCCGCCGAGGAGATCGACGCCACGGGGTGCCTGGTGCTCCCCGGGCTGGTCAACACCCACACCCACCTGGCGATGACCCTGCTGCGGGGCTGCGCCGACGACGTCGACCTGCAGGAGTTCCTGGCCCGGGTGATCCCCCGCGAGGCCGAGCTGCTCTCGCCGCGGGCGGTGGCCGCGGGCGTGCGGGTGGCCGTGGCGGAGAGCGTACGGGCCGGGGTGACCACGGGCCTGGACATGTACTGGTTCCACGAGGCCGCCGAGGAGGCCGCGCGGGCGGCGGGCTGGCGGCTGCTGGCCGGACCGACCTTCATGGACGTGCCCGGGCCGCCGGACGGCCGGCCCTACGGCGACCGGATGGCCTGGGCCGCCGCCGACCTGGCCGCGCGTACCGCCCGGGCGCCCGGCACGCGGCCGGTGGTCTTCGCGCACAGCGCCTACACCCTCGCCCCCGAGCAGCTCGTCGCGATCAGCGCGCTGGCCCGTGAGCACGGCGCGCTGCTGCACGTCCACGCGGCGGAGAACGCGGCCGAGGTCGCGACGGTGGTCGAGGCGCACGGCAAGCGGCCGGTCGAGCTGCTGGATTCCCTCGGCGTCCTCGGGCCCGACGTGCTGCTGGCGCACGCCGTGGACCTGACCGACGGCGAGATCGCCGCCCTGGCCAGGACCGGCACCGCCGTCGCGCACTGCCCGGTCTCCAACCTGAAGCTGGGCTGCGGCATCGCCCGCGTCCCGGAGCTGCTGGCCGCCGGGGTCACCGTCGGGCTCGGCACCGACGGGGTGGTGAGCTCCAACACCCTCGACGTCCTGGGCGCGGTGCGGGCCGCCGCGCTGGTGCACAAGGCCGGCGGCGACCCGACCGCCGTCGGCGCGCAGCAGGCGGTGCGGATGGCGACGATCGAGGCCGCCCGCGCGCTGGGCCTCGCCGACCAGCTGGGCTCCCTGGAGCCGGGCAAGCGCGCCGACCTGGCCGTGCTCGACCTCGGCGGGCCGCACCTCACGCCGCGCCACGACCCCTGGTCGATGCTGGCGTACGCGGCCGCCGCGGCGGACGTACGGGACACCGTCGTCGACGGCCGGGTCCTGATGCGCGACCGGGTGCTGCTCACCCTCGACGAGCCGGCCGCGCTGCGCGAGGTGGAGGCGCTGGAGCTGGAGCACCCCTCGTGACCTCCGCCGTCGAACCCACGCGTGGCTTCACCGGGCGCAGCCGCGCCGCCGACCGCGATCCACGGCTGCCTCCCGGCCAGTACGACGCCCGCGACACCTGGCCGGTCCTCTCCGCCGAGGTCACGCCCGTGATCGCGGCGGCGGACTGGACGCTGCGGGTGGACGGGCTGGTGGACCGCCCGCACACCTGGGACTGGGACGCGGCGCACGCCCTGCCCGGCTCCGAGTACCGGGGCGACATCCACTGCGTGACCGGCTGGTCCAAGTTCGGCGTGCGCTTCGGCGGGGTGTCGGTCGACTCCTTCCTGGAGGCGGCACGCCCCTCCGCCGCGGCCACCCACGTCGTCGCCTGGTCCCACACCGGCTACGCCGCCAACCTGCCGCTCACCGACGTCACCGGCGGCCGCGCCTGGATCGTCTGGGAGTACGACGGCGCCCCGCTCGCCGCCGAGCACGGCGGCCCGGCCCGGCTGGTCGTCCCGCACCTGTACTTCTGGAAGAGCACCAAGTGGATCGCGGGCCTGCGCCTGCTCGACCACGACGAGTCGGGCTTCTGGGAGCAGAACGGCTACCACCACCGGGGCAACCCCTGGCAGGAGCAGCGCTACGCCCATGACTGACCTCGCCGCCCCCGGCGCCGCCCCCGTCCCGGCGTTCGTCCCGCCGACCCGGTTCGCCGTGCCCGGCCGCATCGCGGTCCCCGAGGCCGCGTCCTCGGTCTGGCGGCGCGCGGTGATCACGGAGATCCGCCGGGAGACCCCGCGCACCTCCACGTTCCGCCTGGCGGTGCCCGGCTGGGCGGGCCACCGGCCCGGCCAGTACCTGACGCTGCGCCTCACGGCCCCCGACGGCTACACGGCGCAGCGCAACTACTCGGTCGCCTCCGCCCCTGACGCCTCCGGCCACATCGAGCTGACCCTGGACCACGTGGCCGGCGGCGAGGTCTCCGGGTACCTGCACACCGTCGCCCGGCCGGGCGACACCGTCGAGGTCCGCGGCCCGCACAGCGGCTTCTTCGCCTGGACGGGTGACCATCCGGCGCTGCTGCTGGGCGCCGGGTCGGGCGTGGTGCCGCTCATGGCGATGGTGCGCCACCGCCGGCTGCGGGGCCTGGACGTACCGCTGCGGCTGATCGTCTCGGCCCGCACCCGCGAGGACCTGATCTACGCCGCCGAGTACGGCCCGGAGACGACCGTGCTGCTCACCCGTGCCGAGGGCCGCCTCACCGCCGCCCACCTGGCCCCGCACCTCGCGGATCCGCCGCCCGGCGGCTGGGAGGCGTACGTGTGCGGCGGCAACGGTTTCGCCGAGCACGCCTCGCGTCTGCTGGCGGACGCCGGGCAGCCGCTCGACCGGATCCGCATCGAGCGATTCGGCTGATCAGCGAGGTTCGGGTATCCTCCTCTTTACGTGATCTTCCGGGGCACAACTCCGGGGGACCTCACCGGGACGTGGCGCAGCTTGGTAGCGCACTTGACTGGGGGTCAAGGGGTCGCAGGTTCAAATCCTGTCGTCCCGACTCTGTTTCGGCAGGTCGGAGCCGCAGTATCCATGATCGGATACTGCGGCTTTTCGCTTGTGTCACCCAGGTGTCACCCAAGCGCGCCGTCTCAGGGGCTGTCGTCGGGTGACAGATCTCTCTCCTGGGTGTCACCGTGTTCGCTGATTCCTGGCGTGATGACCGTTGTGAAGTTCACATGCGCGGCGGATCTACGTTGTAAAGGACGGCGCTCGGCGTGGCAGGGACGGTTGGGGTCTCACCGCCGGCTAGTCCGGCTTCGGCTGATAGAGGAAGAGAGCGGCCTCTCATGCGTGAGCCTGGTTTGCCAGAAGGGGCGTAAGTCAGACGTCTCGCGGGCGGACGCCTCAGGAGGCGGATGGGTATGCCGTGGCCTGCCGTTGGCGGGCGCGTAGCCGGCGGCGCTCTGCGGGGGTGGTGCCGCCCCACATGCCGTCCGGTTCGCCGGTGCGCACGGCCCAGTCAAGGCAGGCCGGCTGTACGGGGCATGCCTGGCAGATGCGCCGTGCCTGTTCACTGGGTTGACTGGGTTGGGCGGCGTCCCAGGTGATCGGGAAGAACAGGTCGGGGTCCGCGTCCCGACAGGCGGCGCGGGCCGTCCAGTGCACAGGTGGTCGTGGGTCGTGGTGCTGGTGAGTCTGGTGGAGTGTCATGATCACCGCCTGGTGAACGATGGTGTGGGTCGGTCTGGGCGAGACCGGACCGCATGCGGAGGCAGACGGCACGACTCCGGTCGCGTTCAGCGGGTGTGCCGGTCGGCGCCTGACGACGGTGTCGGCGTGGCCGGCGTTCTGCTGGCCAGGGCGGTGAGGAGTGCATGCTCGACCGTGTTGTGCACGGGCAGGAGCGCATGAACCCGGATCGATTGCCCGTGCCGCTCATTTCCAGGTAGCCGAGCCGTAGCGGCAGCAGTCGACGATTCGACCGGTGCCGCAGGAGTCGTACGCGACTTCGATGTCGACCGGGTGGCCGAGCAGGTCAGCCGCATCGTGGACCAGCGCGCGGAGCCGTCGGCGCCGCACCCGGCCCAGCCCTTCTCGCGGGTCGCCGGTCTCTGGCGTGCTGGTCCAGATGCTCGCGCGGCGACCGCGCCCAAGGGGATGCCCGCTCATCACCAGCACAGAGCGGTGCACGGTCGGCATGCGCTGGACCACGATGGCCCATCCCGACCAGCGGGCGTAGGGGTTCTCGAGCCGATGGTGCGCCAGCACGTCGCAAAGGCCGCCTTCCCCTGCTTCAGCTGTTGGGTGAGGTCCCCGGTGGCGCTGCCGGGGACCTCACCACTAGACCTGGTTACGCCCCGACCGCGTGCACGGCTTCGAGGATCGACGCTGTCACGACTTCAGGCTGGGAAACGCTGAGCGCGTGGGACGCGCCGGGGACCTCGCGTATCCCCTTGGCGCCGGCCCGGTTCGCCATGAAGCGGTGCAGAGCGACGGGAATGTTGAGGTCCTCGTCGCTGAAGACGAACCACGACGGGATGGATCTCCACGCCGGGGCGTCCGTCGGCAGCCCTGCGGCGAGGGCGATCTCCGTGACCGGGCGCTGGGTCGCGCTCATCACGGCGGCCCGGCCGGAGGGCACGTCGGCGGCGAACTGGTGGTGGAAGGCGTCCGCCCGGATGGCGAACTCGTTGCCACCCGTCGTGACCGGGTAGGCGGTAAGGGCGTCGCCGAGGGTGCTCCCGGGGAACTTGGTCGACAGCGCGAACGCGGACTCACCCTGCTCGGGCGCGAACGCACAGACGTAGACGAGGCCGGCCACCTTGTCGCTGCCGGCGGCTTCGGTGATCACCATGCCGCCGTAGGAGTGCCCGACGAGGACCACGGGGGTGTCGATACCGGCAAGCACATCGCGTAGATAGGCGGCGTCGCCCGGCAGGCTGCGTAGCGGATTGGCGACGGCGATCGCGGGTACGGCGTTCGCCTGCAGTTGCTCGACGACGGCGTTCCAGCTGGCGGATTCGGCGAAGGCGCCGTGCACGAGAACGACGGTCGGTTTCTGCTGGGCCATGATTCTGCCTATCTGATCAGTAGCGGCCGAGGGCCTTGCGGAGGACGTGGATGGCCTGCTCGATCGCGCCGGTTGTGGCGGCGGTGCCGTGCAAGGGGTTGAGCATCATGAAGTCGTGGAGGGTGCCGTTGTAGCGGATGGTCGTGGTGCGAACGCCGGCCTCGATGAGCTTGCGTCCGTAGGCCTCGCCCTCGTCGCGCAGGACGTCGTTCTCGTCGACGATGAGGAAGGTCTCGGGTAGCCCGGCGAGCTCCTCGACGGTCGCCCGCAGCGGTGAGGCGGTGATCTGGTCGCGTTGGTCCTTGTCGGGCAGGTAGGCGTCCCAGAACCACGCCATGGCCTTGGCCGTCAGATGCGGCCCGTCGGCGAATTCGCGGTAGCTGCCGGTGTCTTGGCCCGCGTCGGTGACCGGGTAGTACAGCGACTGGTGCACGAATGTGACGTCGCCGCGCTGCTTGGCCAAGATGGCCAAGACGGCGGTCATGTTCCCGCCGACGGAGTCCCCGGCGACGGCCAGGCGAGAGCTGTCGAGGCCCTCGGTGACGCCGTGCTTGGCGATCCATTGCGCGGTGGCGTACGCCTGCTCGATCGCGACCGGGTAGCGGGCCTCGGGCGAGCGGTCGTACTCGACGAACACGACCGCGGCGTTCACCCCGACGGCCAGTTCCCGGACGAGCCGGTCGTGGGTGCCGGCGTCGCCGAGGATCCAGCCGCCGCCGTGGACGTACAGGATGACCGGCAGTCGGTCTTCGGCGCCGACCGGCTTGATGATGCGGACCCGCACCTTGCCGACCTCGGCGGGAACGGTGATCCACTTTTCCTGGACGTCGAGCTTGTCGATCGGAGCGGCCTGGATGTCGTCGAGCACCTTACGGGCGCGATCAGGCCCGAGCTCGTACAGGAAGGGGGGTCTGGCGGCGGCATCGGCGAATTCCTGCGCCGCTGCTTCCAGAACGTGCCTGTTCATAGTGCTGCCTTTCTGTCGTGTCATTCAGCAAGACCGCGCAGCCACTCAGGTTCGTTACGAGACCGCACGAAAGCCTTTCCCTGCACCCGCCCAACCGTCGGCCGCGAGAAGCTCGTCTACCTCCGCCCGTGCCGCGTCGAGTGCTTCAGCCGAGCGGCGCCGAGCGCCGAGACCCGCGGAATACTCTGCTGCTGCCTCCCCGACGACGCGGCCGAAGAAGAGGAGTTCGATGGGTGAGTTGCCGCCGAGACGGTTGGCGCCGTGCAGGCCGCTCCCTGCTTCTCCGATCGCGTACGAGCCGTCGACGCCCGTGCCGTGGTCCTCAGGTCGCACCCAGACCCCGCCCATCGAGTAGTGCGCCGTCGGTGCGACCTCGATCGGGTCCTTGGTGATGTCGAGCATCTGCAGTTCCCGTGCCGCTTCGGAGACGAGGGTGCCCGCCGTGTTCTCGGGCAAAATCAGACCCGACGGGTGAAACTGCACCAGCTCGGCGTCGCGGATGCGGCAGCCCGCGAGTACGGCCAGGCGGAATGAGTCGCCGGTGGTCTCGCCGCGGCGGGAGGAGGTGCGCCGCCAGATCCGCGTGTGGCCGCCGGCGGCGAGGATCACCGCGTCGGCGTGGATGACGTAGTGGCTGCCGTCGGTCAGGTCGAAGCCGTACGCGCCGAAGACCGCGTTGTCGCGGACGGGAATGCGCGTGATGTACACGGTGTCGAGGATGGGGACATCCAACTGCGCCGCCCGGTTGACCAGGGTGCGTTGGATCTCGAGTCCCGTGTAGTCGCCGGCGTAGTCGGTCCGCCGGTACGTGTGGGCGCCGAAGAAGCGCTGCGAGATCCGCCCATCCCAGGAGGACGACCGGGCGGCGGCGTGATTTGTGACCTCATCACCGTCGCGTGGGCGGCGACAACGGTGGACCACGGTGGCCACCACGGTCTCCCAAGGGCGCGATGGAGGGGTCCGGCAAGCGACCGTGATCGCAGCGGCATCACCGGATGCTGGGTGCGAGTGGAGTCGAGACCGTGACCATGAACGTGTTGGAGTTGCCCAGAGACGACGCGGCGCAGACCAGTCCGACGGTTTCCGCCGCGGCTGGTGACCGGAGGACGGCATGAAGGCGCGTGAGACGGAGGCCGGCGCGGCCGCCGAGTCCGGGCGTCACCGGCTGCGCGGTCGAGAGCCCGAGGTCACCACTCTGAGGACCCACTTGGCCGCATTGTCCCGCGGCACGGGCGCGACGTTGCTCATCCAGGGCAGTCCCGGCATCGGCAAGACCCGCATGCTCACCGAGGCGCGCCACATGGCCGAGGAGACAGGACTTCGCATGATGTACGGCGGAGGAGACCCGGACGGGCAGACCATCCCCTTCGGCGCGCTGCTCGGGACTCTGCACTCCAGCCTTGACCCGATTCTCCCGGCCGCTGCGCTCGATGCCGTTCCGGCGACCTCCTCAAGTCGCTACTGGTTGCTGCAGGCGCTCTACGAGCATCTGGAACACGCTGCGCTGACCGCACCGCTGATGATCGCCATCGACGATCTCCAATGGTGCGACGAGGGCACCCTCCTGGCCCTGCGAACCCTGCCGCAGCGCCTGTCCATGCATCCCATCGTCTGGATTCTGGCCGCACGAATCGGCCCGCTCACCCCGGACGTACGCGCCACGATTTCCGCACTGACCCTGCCGGGCGGTCACCTGCTCACCTTGGCCCCCTTGTCGGGCAAGGCCGTCGAAGCGATGACCGGCGACCTGCTTGAGGCCACCCCCGATCCCGGCATCCTGCAACTGGCGCAGCAGGCAGAGGGACGCCCGCTGCTGATCACCGAGCTGATCAACGGCATGCTCGACGAAGGGGCGGTCACCATCACCGACGGCGTCGCGCGGCTGACTCAGCGGCGCCTGCCCCTGCGCTTCCACGCCTCCATCCAGCACCGCCTGGAACAGATTTCACCGCTGGCCAAGAAGGCCGCGCAGATCGCGTCGGTTCTGGGCCGGACCGTCTCCATCGACCAACTCGCTGAACTCACCGGAGAGTCCGCCGTCACGCTGCTGGAGCCGCTTGAGGACCTGCTGTCGGCCGACCTCCTGACCGAGAGTGACGGCACTCTGGCGTTCGGCCACGACCTGATCCGCGAGGCCGTCCAGGGAACCTTGCCCGCGACACTGCGCAAGGCGCTCCGCCGCCAGGCCGTCGACCTGCGGCTCGATCACGGCATTCCGGTCGCACAGATCGCCGCCGACCTCGCGGAGACCGCCGAGCCCGGCGACGACACGGCCATCGCACTGCTTCGCCAGGCCGCCCGCGACCTGGCGAACACCGCGCCGTCGGCCGCCGTGGAGATGAGCCGCCGCGCGATCGAGCTCTCCGCACTCGACCCGCTGCGGCAAGCCGGCTTCATCGCCGAGGCCCTGCCGTTGTTCAGCCAGACGGGCCGCGCCGGCGAAGCCCTTGCACTGGCCGAGACCGGGCTGCGACGGCCACTGCCGGTCGATGTCGAGGCGGGCATCAGGCTGGGCCTGACGCTCGTGGCCAACCAGCGTTCCTTCACCGAGGCCGTACGGCAGGGCCGCGCCGGAGTCGCACTGCCCGGCCTGCCGCCGCGCATGCGCGCTCAGCTGATGGCCATGCTGGCCTTCAACCTCGCCTTCATCGACGCCCAGGAGATCGCAGAGGCGGAAAGCCTGCTCCCGGCCGCGCTGTCCGCGGCGGATCAGGCGGCCGACCAGGCTTCGCGTGCCACTCTGCTGAGCGTGGGCTCGATCATCGCCGACCATCGGCTCGACGTCCGCCGTGCGCTCGACCTCGCCGATCAGGCGGTGGCCGCGTCGCGGGACGTCCGCTCCACCGACGTGCTGTGGATGCCCGGCATCTGGAAGGCCGCCCTGCTCAGCAGGCTGGGGCGCGTGGAGGAGGCGCTGGCCGAGGCGGATGACGGCGTGCGTAAGGCCCAGCATCAAGGACAGGTCAACCTACTGCGGCTGTGGGGCATGGTGCGCTGCCGGGTGTATCTGTACGCCGGCCGGCTCTGCGACGCCCGAGCCGAGGCCGAATCGGCCCTGGCCATGTCCGACGAACTCGGTCCCGGCAATTTCGACGACGTCACCGCCCGATATGTGCTCGGCCGCGTCGCCCTGCATACCGGCGAACCGCAGGAACTGGCGCGCGGCCGTGAATTCGCCGATGCCGTCATGCGGGTCGAGGCCGGGCAAATCCGACGGGCAGGAGCCTGGCTGGCCGCCCAAGCCGCCTCCCGTGACGGCGACCACACCCGGGCCATGGAGCTGACCGCCGAAGCCGCCCGTACCTACTATCGGCCCACCTCGTCGCTGTCCTGCCCAGCCGACCCGGCCGACGAGCCTGTCCTGGTCCGGATGGCGCTGCGGGCCGGAGACCGCGCCCGCGCCACTCTGGTCACCGAGTTCGCCGAGACCCGTCACCGCAACAATCCCGACATCCCCATCTACGGGGCCACGGCCTTGCACGCCCGAGCTCTCGTTGACGGCGACGCCGGCCTGCTGGCTCGAGCCGTCGAGTTGTATCAGGACATCCCTCGGCCGCTGGCGCTGGCGGGAGCCCTGGAGGACACCGGTACGGTCCTCCACCTGGAGACGGCACTGCGGCTCTATGAGCAGTCGGAGGCCGAACACGACGCGGCCCGCGTACGCGATCGCCTCAAAGGCATGGGCGCGCGCCGATCGCGCGCTGTTTCCAGCAGGCCGACCGAGGGCTGGGACAGCCTCACCGCCTCTGAACTGCAGATCGTCAGGCTGGTCGCAGGTGGCGCCGCCAACAAGCAGGTCGCCGACCAGCTCTTCCTGTCCCCGCACACGGTCAGCACCCATCTGTGGCATGCCTTCACCAAGCTCGGGATCAGCTCACGCGTCGAGCTCACCCGGCTGGTCCTCGAACACGACCCCGCCACGCGGTGATCGAGCCGTGGCGTTGCCGAAGGCGGTCTCCGGCTTGGGCGCGAAGCCGTTGGTGATCACCGTTCTTCTCACTGGTGAACACATTCAGCACTGTCGTGGCTGCGCCTCGGATCAGGAATGCCGACGGCCCCGGCGATCCGGGTTCTTCTCCGCCGCAGTGCGCTCTCTGGGGCTCCTGGTGGTCGTCGCCCAAGGCCCGCAGGTTCTTCCGGTTCCGGACGGCAACCACTTTCCCGCCCAGCAAGAACTCGACGCGCTGCTCACGGGCGCCAGGTTCGAGCTTCTGGAGCAGATCGACCAGCCGGCCGACGCGCCGCTGTCATGGCCGCGACGGGCTGAGCAGGTCGCGGCGGTCGTCGCCCCCCGTCATCGGGCCGATCACGCCTACGCGCTGGCAGCCCGTCAGAGTGAGCGCTTCACCCGCTTGTTCGCCTCCGGTCACATCGCCGTGCGGCTGATCCACGCTGTCAGCTGCCGGTCACCGACCGGCTGTTCGATCCGACAGATGCCGAGCGTGAGGAAGTCGGCGTGCGGGGTCTGCTCGATGCGGTCGAGGTGCTGGAGGACGACTCCCGGCCGGGCGATCACGGCGCGTGAAACGGGGCAGGGGGCGACGCTCGGGCCGGCCGTAGGCGCCCTGCTCATATCGGATTCCACTGGCGTGGTGGCGCTCAGCGCCCAACTGCTGCGCCGGGTCCGGCCATCTCCTCGAGTTCCTTGACCACCTCAGCGGCTCGCGCGGTGTCGCCGGATTCCTCGTACAGCCGTGACGCCGCCGCAAACGCGTGGCCGGCCTCCTCGACCCGGCCCAAGTGCCGCAGCGCGGTGCCCAGGCCGCGCTGGGCATTTCCCAAGACCAGGGGAATCGGGTGGACGCGCAACTCGGGCAGTGCCTGCCGGTAGGCGTCGACCGCCTCCTCCCAGCGTTCGAGGGCGATGTAGGCGCGGCCGAGATGGTCCAGGGCGACCCCGTGACTGTAGCTGACGATGGCCGGGGAACCGCCGTAGGCAGGGTCACGCAGCGTGGCCACGAGCGCCAGGTTGCGCTTCAAGGCCTCTTCTACCCGGCCCGCCCGCTGAAGGGCGAGGATCTGGCGCGTCATGGCCTGGGGATAGCCCTCCAGATCCCCGGCTTGCAGGAGGAGATCAGCGGCTCGCCGGGTGTAGTCCAGCGCACGCTCCAGGTTCGCCGGATCGCCCCAGACAGCCCAGCAGGTATACAGCAGCGCCCACCCCTGCTGGCGTACGTCGCCGGCCTCGCGGGCCAGCTCCAGTGCCCGCAACGCGGTCGCCTCCGCCTCCTCCACGCGGCCCTCACACAACTTCAGTGCCCAGGACAGGTAGTTGAGATGCACCGCTTCCTGGAGCCGGTCGCCCATGGCCCGCGCCGCGCTGGAGGACAGCTCGAACACCTCGCGCCAGTGGCCCCATCGGATCCACTGGTCGGAGAACCAGTGCATGGACTCGGCCACTTCGACGACCATCGTGTGCTCTCCGTGCCGGGCCGCTGAGCGCAGTGCTTTCAGCCAGGCCGTGCTCTCCGCACGCAGCCACTCGCTCGCCTCCTGCCGGCTGTCGAGCGTGACCAGGGAACGCCAATCCGGCGGCGGTGCGCCGTACTCGGGCTCGAACCAGCGCCCGGCGACCACCGTGACCTCCAGCAGCCAAGCCTCCATCCGCCGACGCGCCTCCCGCTGCGCCTCGATCGGCTCCTCCCGCTCCAGCTGGGCGCGGGCATACAGCCGGACCAGGTCGTGGAAGCGGTAACGGCCCGCGTGCGGCGAGGACAGCAGGCCCAGCTCGACCAACTCCTCCAGCGCGTCCTCGGCGTCGTCCACATCGAGCTGGGTCAGGACGGCGGTCAGCGGGACGCCGAAATCGGACGCGGCGCACAGCGCGAGCCGCCGGAAGGTCTGCCGGGCGGTCGGGGTGAGCTGGTCGTACGACAGCGCGAACGCGGCGGCGACATGCAGGTCCCCGGCGGCCAGGGCGTCCAGGCGGCGCTCTTCGTCGCTGAGCCGGCCGACGAGCTGTTTGATCGTCCAGCCCGGCCGGCTCTGCAGCCGGTTGCCGGCGATGCGCATGGCCAGCGGCAGATGGCCGCACAACCGGGCGAGTGCATCGACCGCGTCCGGTTCCGCCGTCGAGCGGGCGTCGCCCACGATGGTCCGCAACAACGCGGCGGCCTCCGTATCGGCGAGCTGGGCGAGCGGGACCTGGTGAACGCCCTCCAGCCCCGCCAGAGGGCTACGGCTGGTGATCAAAGTCATGCTGGGCCCGTCACCTGGCAGCAAGGGGCGTACCTGCCTTTCGCCGGCCGCGTTGTCGAGCACGATGAGACAGCGCCGCTCGCGTAGCAGAGCCCGGTAGTGCCCGGCGCGTTCCTGCTCGTCGGCGGGGATGCCCCGCTCGGCCATGCCCAGCGCCTTCAGCAGCCGCGCCAGAGCGCTCCCGCTCTCCAGTGGTGTGGCGTCCATGCCGCGCAGGTCGAGGAAGAACCGGCCGTCGGGGAACAGGTCTGCCAGCCGGCCGGCGGCGTGTACGGCCAGCGCGGTCTTGCCCATCCCCGCCGTACCCCATACGGTCGCGGTGACGGCTGGACCGTCACCGGTGTGCCGGGCCGCCAACTCGCGCAACAAGCTGAGCTCATGTTCACGTCCGGTGAAATCACCGACTCCCCGGGGTAGCTCACAGATTCCGGCGCTGGAGGGAGCGGGGCGCGGCCGACCGGCCTGGGCGGCGGCGACGAAGGCGTCGCGGTCATCCGCCGACAGACACAACACCTCGGCCAGCGCGGCAACCGTACGGCGCTGCGGACCGCGACTGATGCCTCTCTCCATGTCGCCGATCGCCCGCACGCTCACCCCGGAGGCATGCGAGAACTCCTCGATCGTCAGGTTTGCCGCCTGCCGGTGAGCCCTCAACAGCGTTCCGAAGGACACCTCGTCGATCAACCCCGTGCCTCCCTCGTCCCGGCGGGAGGCGGAATCAGCCGGCTACTTCTGCCTGTCGTTCTGCCTCGCTCCACAGCCCCCACGCTTGCTTCCCTTGTCTTGCGCACTCGATCAGAACAGAACCCGACTTAGTCGGCATGCCACTCGCCCACAAACCGTACGTTGCTTCGCTCCTGTCGAAGCACTGAGAGATGTGGAAGCCCATGACCTCCTCCCTGGCCTCGGCCGAGCGGCGATCCGGAGCGGACGAGCACATGAGCCGCAACGGCACGGCGTTCTCCGGGCCTTTCGAGGACACGCCGCACCGAGCCACGGACGCCTCGGCCTCCCTGCCGCTGCGCGGCCGGGAGGCCGAGATGCTGCTGCTGCGTGATCGGCTGCACACCCTGACACGAGGACACGGCGGAGCTGTGCTGATCGAGGGAGCGCCGGGAACGGGCAAGTCGCGCCTGCTCGCCGAGATCGCCGACCTGGCCACGGCCGCCGGTCTACGCGTTCATGCGGGCGCCGGCGTGCCGGACGGCCAGGCCGTCCCCTTCGCCGCTCTGCTGGACGCACTGCTGTCCGGCCCCGCCCCGCTCATGGCGCGCGACCGGATGCTGGCCTTGAGCGAAGCGACTGACCAGCGGTTCTGGCTGTTGCAGGAGCTGCAGCACGAACTGGAGCAAGCCGCGTCCGCCGCTCCTCTGATGATTGTCATGGACGACCTGCAGTGGTGCGACGCTGCCACCCACAGCGCGCTGCGCACACTGCCGACCCGTCTGTCCGGCCGGCCCATCCTGTGGGTGCTGGCCACCCGCGAGCACCACCAGACCGGTTCTGCGTGGCCGGAGGACAGAATCGTCCTGCGGCCGCTGTCCGCAGACGCCGTCACGCTCTTGGCTCAGGACATCCTGCAGGCCGTTGCCGAGCCCGCGCTGCTGGAACTCGCCCACAAGGCCGACGGCCGCCCGCTGTTCCTGGTCGAACTGCTGAACGGGATACGCGAGGAAGGCTCCATCACCGTAAAGAACGGAATGGCGCACCTGAGAGTCCCCGGGCACCTCCCGATGCGCTTTCGCTCCTCCGTCCGCCATCGGCTCGACCAGCTCTCGCCACCGGCCCGCGACAGCGTGCGTTTCGCGGCCATGCTCGGCCGCGACATCGACGTCGAGGTGCTGGCCGAGCTGCTGCGGTGCTCACCTGTGGATCTGATGGCACCCTTGCAAGAGGCGCTCCGCGCTGACCTGCTGACCGACGCCGACGGGCGACTCGCTTTCCGTCACGACCTGATCCGCGAAGCCGTCCAGGTCGGTGCGCCGACCGCGGTCAAGAACGTCGTACGCCGCCAGGCCGTCGATGTACGTCTGCGGCGCGGCGCGGCGGTCATGGAGGTGGCGGGCGACCTGGCGGAGGTCGCCGAGCCGGGCGACCACGAGGCCGTCTCGCTGCTGCGCCGGGCTGCCATCGACTTCGCGCCCACCTCCCCGGCCACCGCGGTCGCCCTGAGCACCCGCGCCCTGGACCTGGCTCCGGCAGACCACGCCGACCGCCCGGCATTGATCGCCGAGACCGTCATCCTGCTGTGGCTGAACGGCCACGACATCGAAGCGCGCACGATGGCTGACAACACCCTGGCCGGGCTGCTGGAGCCGGAGGCCGAAGCACAGGTACGGCTCGGCCTGGCCCGGGTGTCGAGCCGGCACTCCTTCACCGAAGCGATCCGGCAGTGCCGCCTCGCGCTGGCCCTGCCCGGGCTCTCACCGGCGACCCAGGCGCGGCTGCTCGCTCTACAGGCCCTCGCACTCATCATGGCCGGCGACGTGGAGCAGACCGGTCGCGTGGTCGATGCGGCGTTGCGGACCGCCGCATCCTGCGTCGATCACGCCATCGAGGCCACGGCGATCGCGATCGAAGCCGCCGTCGCCTTACACCGAATGGATTGGCGGCGTGCCTTCGACCGGCAGGACGAAGCTGTGCGGCTGGCGACCGAAGCGGGTGTCCTGCACTCGCTGTGGGTTCCCGAACCCTCCTGGAAGAGTTTCCTGTGGAGCTCGGCCGGAGAGTCGCTGCGCGGGCTCGCAGAAGTCGACGCCGGACTGCGCGAGGCACAGGCGCACGGACAAGCAGCCGCCGTGAGCATGTGGTCGATGTACCGCGCCCGCATCCTGCTCGACGCCGGCCGGCTGGCCGACGCCCGTGCCGAGGCGGTGCTCGCCCTGGACGAGGCCGCGGGGAACGCCGCCGACGTGACCGCTCTCTACACACTCGGCCGGGCGGCGTTGTACGCAGGTGACCGGCAGGGCATCGCACGCTTCGTCGCCGACGGTCAGCGGATGACCCACGACGAGGCCGCCTTCGTCGCTAGGACGGGCGCCTGGATGCTCGCCCTGGTGGCCGACGGCGAGAACGATCCGGCACACACCATGACGTACGCGGCCGCGGCGGTCGCGGCCGGCCCTTGCGGCGAGCCCGTGACCACGCCGTTGGACCCGGCCGACGACGTGGTGTTCGTCCGCATGGCCTTGCGTGCCGGCGAACGCGGAGCCGCCGCGGACATGGTGCACCTGGCCGAGGGCCGAGCCGAGCGCAACCCGGACTTCCCGTTCCTGGCCGCCGTCGCGGCGCACGCCCGTGGGCTGCTGGACGACGACGCAGCGTCACTCGTACGGGCTGCCGAGCAGTTCGCGGGCTTCTCCCGAGTGATCGTCCGCGCGTCCGCGCTGGAGGACGCCGGCCGCGCCCTGGCGGCGACCTGCCGGCAGGCGGCCGTGGGGCACCTGGGCACAGCGCTGGAGCTGTATGAGCAGGCCGGCGCGCTGCGGGACGCCGCACGGGTGCGGCAGCGGCTGCGTGACGCCGGGATACGGCGCCGTGGCCGCGCTTCCGGTGCCACACGCGGCTGGAACGGGCTGACCACCTCAGAGTTGCAGGTGGTCAGGCTGGTGACCCAGGGCGCCACGAACCGGCAGGTGGCCGCGCGGCTGTTCCTGTCGCCACACACCGTCAACACCCACCTGCGCCACGCCTACACCAAGCTGGACGTCAACTCGCGGGTGGAGCTGACCCGGCTGGTCGTCGAACACGACGGCTGATCAGCGATTCTTCAGAAAGGAGACGACGGCTTCATGGCCTACCTGCCAGTTGGCGTCGACCACGACCGTACCCCGGTCGAGCTCTACTTCGAGGACTACGGTCACGGCCGTCCCGTCGTCCTGCTCCACGACTGGCCCTTGTCCAGGCACATGTGGGCGGCCCAACTGCCCGCGTTGGTGGAGGCGGGGTACCGCGTGATCACCTACGATCGCCGGGGATTCGGCGATTCCTCCCGTCCGTGGGACGGCTACGGCTACGACAGCCTGGCGGCCGACCTCCACGCGGTCCTGGAGCAGTTGAAGTTGAGTGAACTGACACTGGTGGGAGCCGGGATGGGCGCGGCGGAGATCGTGCGCTACCTCACCCGGTACGGGACCGCAGGGGTCAGGGGTGTGGTGCTGGCGGGCGCCGCGTTGCCGTACCTGTACCGCTCCTACGACAACCCGCAGGGTCCTTGGACCCCCGAGCAGTTCGACCGCCTCGAGGCGCGTCTGAACACCGACAGATTCGCCGCGCTCGACACGTACGCCACCCGGATGTTCCGAGCCGACGGGCGCGTGCTGCTGAGTGACCTGCACCGCGACCACTACCGTGCCCAGGGCACGGCCGCGTCGCCGCAGGCGCTCAACGCCGGTCTGACCACGCTGGCGCGAAGCGATCTGCGCACCGAGCTCTCGATTCCACTGCCGACGCTGGTCATTCATGGTGAACACGACGACATCACCCCCTTCCCGGCCACCGGCGCACAGATCGGGGGCAGCGCCGTGGAGGTCATCCAGGGCGCGTCGCACGGCTGCCAAGCCACGCACCCTCTGCGTTTCAACCGCACCCTGCTCCAATTCCTGGCGAACGGCTGAGCTTCATGATGCATTTGCGTGGCAGGCAGATCGAGTGCGAGACGTTGGATCAGCTCGTGGCGACTGCGCAGGGGGGCCGCAGTTCGGTCCTGGTGCTGCGTGGTGAGGCCGGCATCGGCAAGACGGCGTTGCTGGAATACGTGCGAGGCAGCGCGCCTGGCTGCCGGGTCGCCAGAGCGGCAGGCGTCGAGTCGGAGATGGAGCTGGCCTTCGGCGGGCTGCATCAGCTGTGCGCTCCGTTTCTGGATCGTCTGTGTCGTCTGCCGGGCCCGCAACGTGACGCGCTGGAGACGGCGTTCGGGCTGAGTGCGGGAGCTCCACCGGACCGTTTTCTGGTCGGGCTCGCGGTGCTCAGCCTGCTGGCCGAGGCGGCTGAAAAGGAGCCGCTGGTCTGTCTTGTCGATGACGCTCAGTGGCTGGATCGGGTCTCCGCGCAGTCCCTCGCCTTCGTCGCGCGGCGCCTGCTCGCGGAGCGGATCGGGTTGGTGTTCGCGGTGCGCGAGCCCGGCCTTGAACCAGAGTTGTCGGGGCTGCCCCAGCTCGAAGTGGGGCGATTGAGCGACGGCGACTCCCGGGCCCTGCTGGACTCCGTGACTCCCGGGCGGCTCGACGAGCGGGTCCGGGACCGGATCGTCGCCGAGACGCAGGGAAATCCCCTGGCCCTGCTGGAGTTGCCCCGGGGTTTGACTCCGGCGGAGCTGGCAGGTGGATTCGGACGGCCCGACGCGCGGCCACTGGTGAACAAGATCGAACAGAGCTTCCTGCGGCGGGTCCAGTCGCTCCCGGGCGAGACGCAGCAACTGCTGCTCCTCGCGGCGGCCGAGCCGGTAGGCGATGTGACCTTGCTGACCCGGGCGGCGGAGCTGCTGGGAATTGACGCGGCCGCCGCAGCGCCGGCCGAAGCGGGGGGACTGATCACCATCGGGACCCGGGTGCGTTTCCGCCATCCCCTCGTGCGCTCGGCGGCCTACCGAGTGGCCACCCTGCAGGACCGGCAGAACGTGCACCGCGCGCTGGCCGATGCGACCGATCCCCGATCGGATCCTGAACGCCGGGCGTGGCATCTGGCCAACGCCACAGCCGGCCCTGATGAGGCGGTGGCCG
Organism: Streptomyces sp. NPDC111520; assembly: GCF_055635295.1. Classification (NCBI taxonomy): domain Bacteria; kingdom Bacillati; phylum Actinomycetota; class Actinomycetes; order Kitasatosporales; family Streptomycetaceae; genus Streptomyces; species Streptomyces sp. NPDC111520. The sequence continues at coordinate 275,896 of NZ_JBVKBW010000008.1, forward strand.
CCGAGCTGGCGCGCTGTGCCGATCACGCGCAGGCGCGCGGCGGAGTGGCAGCGGCGGCCGCGTTCCTGGAGCGGGCGGCCGAGCTGACCCCCGATGCCGCACGCCGCGGAGCCAGGGCGTTGGCGGCGGCACGAGCCAAGTACCAGGCCGGGGGGTATGACGCGGCGCTCGAACTGCTGGACGCGGCGGAACTCAGTCCCATGGACGAGCACGAGCTTGCCCAGGCCGGGCTGCTGCGTGGGCAGATCATGTTCGCCTCCACCAGCGCCGGCGCCGCCTTGCCGCTGCTGCTCAGAGTCGCCAAGCGCCTGGAGCCGCTGGACGCCGGGCTGGCCCGCGAGACCTACCGCGATGCCCTCTACGCGGCTCTCACCGCCGGCCGCCTGCCGAGCGGCGCTCAGCTGGTAGACGTCGCCAAGGCGACGCTCGCGGCACCGCCGGGGCCGCCACCGGAACGCAACGACCTGCTCCTGAACGGCTTGGCCATGGTGACCACCGAGGGCTATGCGGCGGGCGTGCCACTGGTACGACAGGCCCTGGACGGCTTCCATGCCGAAGGGGTCTCCAGGAAAGAAGGCTTCGGCTGGCTCCCGCTCGCGTGCCGCATGGCCCACAACGTCTGGGACTTCGACAGTTGGTCGGTGCTCTCGGCGAGGCTGGTCGACCTGGCACGCGCGGCAGGGGCTTTGTCGGTGCTGCCGTCGGCTCTCTTGCTGCTCGTGTCGAACCGGGTCCTCGCCGGTGAACTCGCCGTCGCGGATTTGCTGGTCGCCGAGGCGGTGGCGATCGGTGAGGCGACAGGCAGCCGCTTCATGGCCCAGTACGTAGCCCTGGTGCTCGAGGCCTGGAAAGGCCGGGAAGCCGCCACGCGCCAGGTGATCGAAGCGATCACGCGAGACATGGCCCTTCAAGGGGAAGGGAAGGTGCTGACCGCCACCCGATGGGCGAGCTCTGTGCTCTACAACAGCCTCGGTCGCTACGAGGAGGGGTACGCCGCGGCCGAGCAAGGCTGCGAGCACCCGCAGGAGCTCGGACTGTCCATCTGGTCCATGGTCGAGCTCGTCGAGGCCGCCGCCCGGAGCGGAAGGCTGGCCCGCGCGGCCGAAGCCGCCGGGCGGCTCGACGAGATGGCACAGGCCAGCGGCACCGACTGGGCTCTCGGTACGGCGGCCGCCGCGCGTGCCCAGGTGAACGAAGGACCGGCAGCCGAGACTCTCTACCGTGAGGCGATCGAGCGGCTCGGCCGTACCGAGGTCCGGGTGACGTTCGCCCGCGCCCGGCTGCTCTACGGCGAGTGGCTGCGCCGGGAGAACCGCCGCCTGGACGCGCGCGAGCACCTGGGCATCGCCTACGAGATCTTCAGCCAGATGGGGGCCGAGGCGTTCGCGGAACGCGCCCGCCGCGAGCTGCAGGCCACCGGCGAGACGATACGTAAGCGCCCTGCCGAGGAGCGCGCCACTCTCACCGGGCAGGAAGCGCAGATAGCCCGCCTGGCCGGTGATGGGCTGACGAACTCCGAGATCGGCGCTCAGCTGTTCATCAGCCCGCACACCGTCGAATGGCACCTGCGCAAGATCTTCGCGAAGCTCGGCATCACCTCTCGCAAACAGATCCGGACCACGCTGCTCGAAGGCACGGCGGCCACGGCCTGACGCTCCTTGATCGTCTGGTCCCCTCGATGCATCACCATGGTGACCGCCGGCTGTCCCGCGTTCGATCGTGGCCTGGGCCCGGTGGTCGCCGACTCGATGTCCGGCAGGGAAAGACCTTTCTGCGGAAGGGGATGGGGATACGGAGGGGTCCGCCCACCTCCTGAGACCGGGCAACCGCGCGGGTTGTGACAGGTCACTTCCCCTTGGTTTGCGAGCAACAGGCGAGCGTTTCCACCGTTCTCAGTGACTACAGCTTGCCGGCCCGAGCTCAGTTCGATCACCGACGCGACGCCGGGGCAGGTGCGGTCATGGCTGGTCCAGGTCGGGTGCGGGCGCCGACGGGTACGCCGACGAGCTTCTGGACGACTTCGCTCACGCCGCACCCGGGCCTGGCGCCTGATACCGCCCACCCCCGCGTCGCTGTCGTCGGACCTGGCGGGCAACGTCAGCAGCGAGAAGTTGTTCCAATTCGGTGAGGTCGCCGGTCTGCGCCGCAGCGAGGAACGTCTGTACGAGGCGTCGATGCGCGGCGGTGTCCACCGGCTGAGGTCGCTTGGTGGCGATGTGGTCCTGGGCGCGCCGCACGAGTTGCCGCGTATGGTCTGCACCCAGCTGAAGAACATCGGAGATTCGCCGGTATGGGTAGTCGAATGCTTTGCGGAGAAGATATGCCGCCCGTTCGGCGGGCGTCAGTTTCTCCAACAGCAGCCGGACCGCCGCATCGACCGCGTCATGTCGTTCGGCCGCTGTCTCAGGACTGACGCTGTGGTCCATCGTTTCGGGAAACCACGAGCCGACAGACGTCTCGCGGCGCCTCCGTGCGGACTGGGCGACATTGATGGCCAGCCTGGTGGTGGTCGTCGCAAGAAACGCGGGCGGACTGATGACGACCGAGTGGTCGGTGCGTGCCCACCGGAGCCACGTCTCCTGCACCAGGTCCTCGGCCTCGCCCACGTCGTCAAGGACGCGGAGACCGATCGCGAAGAGCCGGGGCGCTGCGGTGAGGAACACCGAAGCGGTCGCGTCCGGCTCACTCATCAACCGGTCACCAGCCGCGGAACCCGTCGGACTGGTCTGCGCCGCGTCGTCTCTGGGCAACTCCAACACGTTCATGGTCACGGTCTCGACTCCACTCGCACCCAGCATCCGGTGATGCCGCTGCGATCACGGTCGCCTGTCGGACCCCTCCATCGCGCCCTGGGGAGACCGTGGTGGCCACCGTTGTCCACCGTTGTCACCGCCCGCGCGACGGTGATGTCCCGGCTCGAAGACGAGCATCGGCGAGACGAACGACGGCCGCGGCCACGAGCTGTACACGCGTTGCCGATCCGGGTGACGATCGCCGTGACGCGCGCCAGGGAACAGCCGAAGTCCATGTGGTCAGGCGTGGTCACGTGATAGCGGTCGGCACGGGCCCGGATCAGGTTCCGGACCAAGGGGGAGCTGCTCGGGAAACCGCGCAGCAGGACGATCGTGGGCACGTCCTTCGGACCCGTTTCACGGTAGAAGACGGTCAAGCCGTTGACGTCCTCGATGAGATGGCGGACGGGAATCATCGTTGTCTCCAGACGAGAGATCAGCGCCGGTCGGTGAGGCCAGCAAACGCCTGAAGGGATCGGCGGACATCACACGGATACTTGACATCCCTCGGGGAAGACCTGTGAGGTCAGCCGGGTGGTCGGCGAGAAATCCGCCGCCGATCCGCTGCGCAACCCGTCGGGAGACGCCGAAGACATCGCGGGCGTCGTCAAAGGGCATCCGCGGCAAGGTGATCCTGGTCGGCCACCCGGATCACCATCGAAGACATCGCCGTCGACGCCGACCGCCGTACCCGCTGACACCCTCCGGCCGGCCCGCCCGGTTCGGCCCCGGCGTACTGGCGGTGTTGAGAGAACCCACGTATGCGGCCGTTCACATGAGTTCGTGCGATGTGAGTTCCCACTACTCACCGACAGAGTGGCTTGCCGGCTGGTACGACGAGCGCCGGCGGATTCCGCGAGCGGAACGGGATCCCCCGATGAATGAACAGCAGATTCTTCAGTGCGTGCATGCTCAATCGTCGATGAGGAGCACGACCTGCGCGCCCAGCGCAGTTCGGCCGGACTCGTCCGCCAAGCCTGGACGTGATGGCGGAACCCATCTCAGGCATTCATGCGATGTCGATGATCACGCGGGTCGGCAGGTTAGGTCATATCCGCACAAGCGACGCATGAGAAGGAATGACATGCCCCACATGAAGAGAAGGACTCCCGCGATGTCCCGACGCGTGAAGACCGCCTTCGCCGCCGTACTGGTCGCCCTGACCGGCGCGGTGGCCGCGCATCCCGCGAACGCGACCGTCGCGCGCGGCGCCAAGCCCACCATCGTCCTCGTTCACGGCGCCTGGGCCGACGCCTCCGGCTGGAACGGAGTCATCACCCGACTAAGGAACGACGGTTATCCGGTGATCGCCCCGGGCAACCCGCTGCGCGGCCTGGCCTCCCGGCGCGCCCGCCTGGAAGACCGTTCCGTCCTGGGCGCTGATCCCCCTCGACGACCAGGTCATCCCGCTGCAGGCCCAGCGCTTCATGACCGCCCGCGCCAAGTCCCACACGATCGAGGTCTCAGGCTCGCACGTCGTCATGATGAGCAGGCCCGGCGCGGTCACCCAGCTCATCGAGACCGCAGCCCGCGCAACCAACTGATCATTTCTCCAAGGCCGGCCCCCTTGTAGGGGGGCCGGCCAAGCCATGTTCACCGGTCGCACCGCCATCAGGGCCCGGCCTGGACGCAGGACAGGTCAGTAGGAGGTTCCCGGGCCCGGACGGGGCAGCGTTGGCCACGTCGTCGCCCAGCCGTCTCTGTCCGGTATGTGCAAGCCGCTGACCTGGCGGAACGTCGTCGCGTGTGCTTCATGGCAGCTCCGTTACCGCCCCCCAGTCCGAAACTTGGCCTGGCGTGTGTCTTGGGTGTATGCAGAGTCGTGCAATGGGGATCAAAGGCGGGGGGCCGTGGGCCAACGTAAGCGGGGCGCCGGGCACGGTGAGAAGGTCGGGCTGCTCGGGCGGGGGCCGGAGTGTGCTGTCTTCGATCAGATGATCGCGGCCCTCCGCATGGGGGAGAGTCGCGTGCTGGTGGTGCACGGCGCGCCGGGAGTCGGAAAGTCGGCGCTGCTGGAGTACGCGGAGAACTCGGCGGCCGGCATGCGGGTGCTGCGTGCGGTCGGTGTCGAGTCCGAGATGGAATTGGCTTTTGCCACGTTGCATCAGTTGTGTGCGCCGCTGCTGGATCGGCTGGAGCATCTTCCCGCGCCGCAGCGCGATGCGCTTGAGAGGGTGTTCGGGATGCGAGGGGGAACGCCGCCCGAACGCTTCCTGGTTGGGCTGGCGGTACTGAGTCTGCTGTCGGACGTCTCGGAGGGGAACCCTCTCCTCTGTGTGATCGACGACGCGCAGTGGATGGACCGGTCCTCGGCGCAGGTCCTCGGCTTCGTCGCCCGGCGGCTGCTGGCGGAGTCGGTCGCCCTCGTCTTCGGCTCTCGCCGGAGGGCTCAGGAGTTGCTCGGACTACCGGAGTTGGAGGTCACCGGGCTCAAGGACGCGGACGCGCACGCTCTGCTGGACTCGGTGACGCACGTCCGGATCGATCAACACATCCGCGATCGGTTCGTGGCCGAGACCAGAGGCAACCCCCTTGCTTTGCTGGAGCTCCCGCGTGAGCTGGCCGTGACCCAGGTGGCGGGCGGATCCGGCCTCCTGGACGCCGACACGCTGCCGAGCCGGATCGAGCGTAGCTTCATGGCCCGGATCGAAGGCCTGCCCGAGCAGACCCGGTTGTTCCTGCTGATCGCCGCCGCCGAGCCGGTCGGCGATCCCTCGTTGGTGTGGCGCGCCGCCGAACGGCTCGGCATCACGCCGGCGACGGTCCTGGCGAGCGGGACGGACGGGCTCCTGGAGTTCGATGTACGTGTGATCTTTCGTCACCCGCTCGTGCGCTCCGCCGTGTACGGGTCGGCGAAGGAGGGAGATCGCCGGGCGGTCCATCTTGCGTTGGCTGAGGTCACCGACGCGCAGGTCGACCCGGACCGCCGTGCCTGGCACCTTGCGTCCGCGACGGCCGCGCCCGATGAGACCGTCGCCGCCGAACTGGAGCGGTCGGCCGGCCGGGCACAGGCCCGCGGTGGGCTGGCCACCGCAGCGGCGTTCCTGCAGCGATCCGTGGCTCTGACCTGCGACACCTCGCGGCGCGCCGAACGTGCCCTGACGGCTGCGGACGCCGGCCTTCGGGCGGGCGACATCGAAGCCGCGCGGCGATTCGTCGACCTCGCCGACCGTGATGCCCAGACCGAGTTCCAGCGCGTGCGAGCCCACCTGATACGCGGTCACATCACGTTCGCGGCCGGTTTCGACAACGAGGCGCCGCTGATGTTGCTGACAGCCGCGCAGCGGCTGGAGCCCTTCGACATGGACCTGGCGCGAGAGACGTATCTCATCGCCTGGGCTTCCGCGTCATTCGGTGCCGGGAACCGGGACAGTCTCATGGCCATCTCTCGGGCGATCAGGGAGCTGCCCTCTCGTGAAGGCAGCCCGCGTGCTCTCGATCTCGTGATGGAGGGCTACGCGCTGCTCGTCACCGACGGCCGGAGCGCCGCGCTTCCCACGTTGCGAAGGGCGAACACCGCGCTCACGGACCATCCCGTGCAGGACTTCCTGAAATGGGGCTGGGCGGCCTGTGGCGTGAGCGCGCTCATCTGGGAGGACCGGATCATGCCCGAGACGCCCGTCAGAGCGGTCGAGGAGGTGCGTACGGCCGGCGCACTGTCCGAGCTTCCCATCTATCTCCACGCGTTGGGGATACCGGTCTCGTTGAGCGGTGATTTCGCGGCCGGGGCCGCGATCGTCGTCGAAGCCGATGCCGTCGCCGAGGCGACGCGCGGGCCCATGACGCAGCACACCAAGCTCCTGCTGACGGCGATGCAGGGTAAGGAGGCCGAGGCCTCGGCGCTGATCGCCGCGACGATCGAGGAGGCCGGTGCCAGTGGTCAGTTGAACGGGGTCGCATCCGCCCAGTGGGCGGCCGCGGTCCTCTACAACGGTCTCGCCCACTATGGGCTCGCGCTGCCCGCGGCCCAGGCCACCCTTCAGAGCGCCAACCTGATCGTCTCCCAATGGGCGCTGCCCGAGCTCGTCGAGGCGGCGGCGCGCGTCGGAGACGATACGGCCGCCCGCGGGGCCCTCGAAGGTCTGGCGGACTCGGCGGAAGCGTGTGACACGGACTGGGCACAGGGAATCCTGGCCCGCTGCCGTGCGCTGCTGAGCGACGATGCCGCCGCGGACGACCTCTACCGCGAGGCGATCGAGCGGTTGGGCCGGACGATCTTGCGTCCCGAACAGGCGCGCGCTCACCTGCTGTACGGCGAGTGGTTGCGCCGGGACCGTCAGCGGGCCGAGGCGCGGATTCACCTGCGCACCGCGTACGAGATGTTCGTGTCGATCGGGATGGAGGCGTTCGCCGAGCGTGCCCGTCGCGAGCTTCTCGCCACAGGCGAGACCGTCCGCAAGCGCAGGAACAAGGCCTCGACGAGTGACGAGTTGACGGCACAGGAGACACAGATCGCCCTGCTCGTGCGGGACGGCCTCTCCAACCCGGAGGTCGGGGCTCGTCTCTTCCTGAGCCCGCGTACGGTCGAGTGGCACCTCCGCAAGATCTTCGCAAAGCTCGGTATCAGCTCCCGAAGGCAGCTCGGCGAGGCCCTGTCCCGCGGCGAGTACGAGTCCATGACGCAGTGAAGGTTCCGTGCCTGATCGAAGTCCATCCCGGTGATCGCTGCGTGGATCGGGCCACTCCCAGCTGACCTGCGGGGGCAGTTCGGTGAAGAACCGGTGTGGCCAGGTCACGGGTATGCCCGGCATCGGGTCGACGGGCGGCCGCTGACACCCGTGAACCCTCCCTGGCCCCCGGTGACCAGTGAGACTCCCTGGTGCGACCTTGCAGGCGCCTGCGCGAGTCTTCTCGTGTCGGCTTTTCGTCCGAGCACGGGAGCAGCGGTGATGGGCATGAGGCCGCGTCATCCTCGACCTGAGGGAATGAGGCAGCCATGGACGACCTGCCGCTGGACGGAGCCGTCGCGCTGATCACCGGGGCGAGCAGCGGGATCGGAGCCGCGACCGCGCGCCGGCTCGCCCGCGACGGCGCGGCGGTCGCCCTGGTCGCCCGTCGCCGCAACCGCCTGGACCAGGTCGCGTGCGACATCTCGATGCTGGGCGGCGAAGCGGTCGCGTTGGAGGCCGACATCACCGAGCCCGAACGCGCCGACGACATGGTGCAAGGGACGCTGGATCGGTTCGGGCGCCTCGACATCCTGGTCAACAACGCCGGGATCATGCTGCTCAACTCGGCGCTGCACACCTCCATCGAGGAGTGGGATCGGATGATCTCGCTCAACGTGGCGGCGCTGTTGCACGTCACGCACGCCGCCATCCCGCATCTGATCTACGCGGCATCGACATCCCCGCGGCAGGTGGCCGATCTCGTCAACGTCAGCTCGACGGCCGGGCGAGTCGCCCGGCCGGGGAGCAGCGTCTACGGCCTGACCAAGTTCGGCCTGAACGCGTTCACCGAATCGCTTCGCCAGGAACTGCTCGGCGAACGCGTCCGGGTCAGCGTGGTGGAGCCCGGCACCGTGGACACCGAACCGGTGAATCACCTCAGTGACACCACCCGGGACGCGGCCCGCCGACAGATCGACGGAATCGAAGCGCTGCGGCCGGAGGACATCGCGGACGCAATCAGCTACATCATCACGCGAGATCGGCGGGTCGCCGTCAACGAGATGCTGGTTCGTGCCGGCGGCCAAACGTGGTAGCCGGCATCGACGCCGCGGTGTCGGTTGGGCGGTGCTGATGGCCGGCAGGAACCCCAGGTTGACGTTGCGTGGCCGGCAGATCGAGTGCGAGACGTTGGACCAGCTTGTGGCGGCTGCGCAGGCCGGCCGTAGCGCGGTCCTGGTGCTGCGTGGTGAGGCCGGCATCGGCAAGACGGCGTTGCTGGAATACGCGCGAGACAGCGCGCCCGACTGCCGGGTCGCCAGAGCGGCGGGCGTCGAGTCGGAGATGGAAATGGCCTTCGGCGGGCTGCATCAGCTGTGCGCCCCGTTTCTGGATCGCCTGTGTCGCCTGCCGGAGCCGCAACGTGACGCGCTGGAAACGGCGTTCGGGCTGCGTGCGGGAGCTCAACCGGACCGTTTCCTGGTCGGGCTCGCGGTGCTCAGCCTCCTCGCCGACGCGGCCGCGAAGGAGCCGCTGGTCTGCCTCATCGATGACGCCCAGTGGCTGGATCGGGTCTCCGCACAGACCCTCGCCTTCGTCGCGCGCCGCCTGCTCGCGGAGCGGATCGGGCTGGTGTTCGCGGTGCGCGAACCAGGACTCGAAGACGAGTTGGCGGGGCTGCCCCAGCTCGAAGTGGGGCGATTGAGCGACGGAGACGCTCGCGCCCTGCTGGACTCCGTGACTCCCGGGCGGCTCGACGAGTGGGTCCGGGACCGGATCGTCGCCGAGACGAAGGGAAATCCCCTGGCTCTGCGCGAGCTGCCCCGGGGTTTGACTCCGGCGGAGCTGGCAGGTGGATTCAGGCGGCCCGACGCGCGGCCGCCGACCGGCCAGATCGAGCAGAGCCTTCTACGGCAGGTCCAGTCGCTCCCGGCCCAGACGCAGCAGTTGCTGCTCGTCGCGGCGGCCGAACCGGTGGGAGATGTGACCTTGCTGACCCACGCGGCGGAGCTGCTCGGGATCGACGCGGCCGCCGCGTCGGCGGCCGAAGCGGCAGGATTGATCACCATCGGGACCCGGGTGCGCTTTCGTCATCCTCTCGTGCGCTCGGCGACCTATCACATGGGCACCCCGCAGGCCCGGCAGAACGTGCACCAGGCACTGGCCGACGCGACCGATCCTCACTCGGATCCCGATCGCCGGGCGTGGCATCTGGCCAACGCCACAGTCGGCCCTGATGAGGCGGTGGCCGCCGAGCTTGAGCGCTGTGCCGATCGGGCCCAGGCGCGCGGCGGAGTGGCGGCTGCGGCCGCGTTTCTCGAGCGAGCAGCCGAGCTGACCCCTGATCCCGCACGCCGCGGAACCAGAGCGTTGGCGGCGGCACGGGCCAAGTACCAGGCCGCCGGATATGGCGCTGCGCTCGAACTGCTGGACGCGGCCGAGCTCAGCCCCCTGGACGAACACGAGCTTGCCCAGGCCGGACTGCTGCGCGGGCAGATCGTGTTCGCCTCCACCAGCGCCGGCGCCGCCTTGCCGCTGCTACTCAGTGCCGCCAAGCGGTCGGAGCCGATGGACGCCGGACTGACGCGCGAGGCTTACCGTGACACGCTGCACGCAGCCATGACCGCAGGCGGGCTGCCGAGCGGCGCTCAGATGGTGGACATCGCCCAGGCGCTGCTCGCCGCTTCGCCGGGGCCGCCACCGGAACGCAACGACCTGCTCCTGCGTGGCCTGGCCGTGGTGACCACCGAGGGTTACGCCGCGGGCGTGCCACTGGTACGACAGGCCCTGGACGCTTTCCGTACCGAAGGGGTCTCCGGGGAAGAGGGCCTTGGCTGGCTCCCGCTCGCGTGCCGCATGGCGCACAACGTCTGGGACTTCGACAACTGGTCGGTGCTGTCGGCGAGGCTGGTCGACCTGGCACGCGAGACAGGGTCTTTGTCGGTGCTGCCGTCGGCTCTGCTGCTGCTCGTGTCGAACCGGGCCCTCGCCGGTGAGCTCGCCGTCGCCGATGCGCTGGTCGCCGAGGCGGCCGCGGTCGGTGAGGCGACAGGAAGCCGCTTCTTCGCCCAGTACACGGCCCTGGTCGTCGAACCGTGGCGGGGCCGGGAGGCCGCGACACTTCAAGTGATCGAGGCGATCGCGCGAGACACGGTCCTCGCGGGGGAGACCAAAGTGCTGACCGCCGGGCAATGGGCGAGCTCTGTGCTCTACAACAGCCTGGGCCGCCACGAGGAGGCGTACGCCGCGGCCGAGCGGGCCTGCGAGCACCCGGAGGAGCTGGGCGGACCGTTCATCAGGGCCATGGTCGAGCTCGTCGAGGCTGCCACCCGGACCGGCCGGCCGGCCCGCGCCGCGGAAGCCGCCCAGCGGCTCGACGAGATGGCACAGGCCGGCGGCACCGACTGGGCCCTCGGCACCTCGGCGAGCGCGCGTGCCCAGGTGAACGAAGGGCCGGCGGCCGAGACTCTGTACCGCGAGGCGATCGAGCGGTTCGGCCGTACCGGTGCGCGGCTCGTACTCGCCCGCGCCCGGCTGCTCTACGGCGAGTGGCTGCGCCGGGAGAGCAGGCGCCACGACGCACGCGAGCAGCTTGGCGCCGCGTACGAGATGCTCAGCCAGATGGGGGCCGAGGGGTTCGCGGAACGCGCCCGCCGCGAACTGCAGGCCACCGGCGAGACGACACGCAAGATCCCCGCCAAGGAGCGCAACCTCCTCACCGCCCAGGAAGCGCAGATAGCGCGTCTGGCCGGCGACGGTTTGACGAACCCCGAGATCGGCGCTCAGCTGTGCATCAGCCCGCACACCGTCGAATGGCACCTGCGCAAAGTCTTCGCGAAGCTCGGCATCGCCTCCCGCAAACAGATCCCCGCGCTGCTCAACGGAACAGCGGCCACGGCATGACGGCATCCCTACCTCGACAGTCGCCCAGATCAGCACGCGTGGTTGAGGTGGAACTGGTGAGCCCCCTGCGGAAAGGAAGCAACATGAGCAGCACGCTGGATGGAAAGGTCGTCCTCGTCACCGGGGCGTCGTCGGGCATCGGCGAGGCCACGGCGTTGGCCCTGTCGGCGGAGGGTGCCCGTGTTGCGGTCGGGGCGCGGCGGGCCGACCGGTTGGCGTCTTTGGCGCGCAAGGCTCCCGGTGAGGTGCTGGCCCTCGACCTGGACGTGACCGACCAGGAGTCGGTGCGGGCCGCGGTCGCCGCGACCGTCGAGCGCTTCGGCGCCCTGGACATTCTGGTGAACAGCGCGGGGGTGATGCTCGCCGGCCCGATCGCGGGTGCGGACACCACGGAGTGGACGCGCATGATCGAGACCAACCTGCTCGGGTCGATGTACACGGTCCACGCCGCGTTGCCGCATCTGCTGGAGCGCAAGGGCACCGTGCTGCAGGTCTCCTCGACCTCAGGCCGGACCTCGTCGGCCGGCAACGGCGTCTACGCCGCGACGAAGTTCGGCGTCACCGCCTTCTCCGAAGCGCTGCGGCAGGAGGTCACCGCCCAGGGCGTGCGCGTCGTGGTCATCGAACCCGGCTTCGTCGCCACCGAACTGGCCGACCACATCACCGACCCCACGATGCAGGCCGCCGCCAAGAACATCGGCGCCTCCATGCGCACCCTGCAGCCCGAGGACATCGCCAACGCCGTCGTGTACGCGGTCACCCAGCCAGAGCACGTCGCCGTCAACGAGATCCTCATCCGCCCCACCGACCAGACCCGGTAGGGAAGTGGCACCGGCCCCACGCAGGCGCGACCTTCGGCGCGCCGGACGCACCCACGGCCCGGCGCGGCATCGGCGAGTACGAAGACCCGAATAGATCAAGCTCGCCCGATGGCCGGAGTGCCGGGCGGTGTTGAGGAGGATGAATGGTCGGCTCGTTCGGCCTGCTCCTGCGGAGCTTGCGGCAAGCGGCGCAGTTGACGATCGAGGAGCTGTCCCATGCGTCCGGCGTGAGTGTGCGGGCCATCGGTGACATGGAGCGAGGCGTCAGCCGCGGACCGCAAAAGCGGACGGTGGAGGCGCTGGCAGAGGCGTTGCGGCTCGGTGACGAGCAGCGGGCGGAGCTGACCGAGGCCGCGCGGGCGGGCCGGCCACGGCCGAGTGGCACGGTGCCGGGTGCATGTGAGCTGCCGCGTGAAGCGGGTGATTTCACCGGTCGCGAGAGGGAATTGGATCTGCTGCGCCGGCTCGCCGGGCAGGCGAGGGCTGGGGAGCCGGCGGTCGTGGCCACCATCTCCGGTACCGCCGGTATCGGGAAAACCGCCTTGGCCGTGCACGCCGCCCGGCACCTGGCCGAGGTGTTCCCCGACGGCTGCTTCTACGTGGACCTGCGCGGCATGGACAGCGCCCCGCCGGCCCCGGGGAGCGTGCTGTCGCGGCTGCTGAAGGCCATGGGCGTGGCCGAGCAGCGGATCCCGGGCGATGAGGAAGAACGGGCCGGGTTTTATCGGGCGCTGCTGGGTGATCGCCGTTGCCTGGTCGTGCTCGACAACGCCGCGGATGAGGCGCAGGTGCGGCCGCTGCTGCCGGCGTACGGTCCAGGGATGACCATCGTCACCAGTCGCCGGTCGCTGGCCGGGCTCGAGGGGATACGGCAGATCCCGCTCCACCAGCTGTCCAGTACGGAGGCGGCCGGGCTGCTGCGAGCCATCGTGGGGGCGGAGCGGACCGAGGCCGATCCGGACAGCGTGGCCGAGCTGGCCCGGCTGTGCGGGAATCTGCCGCTGGCGGTGCGGATCGCGGGGAACCGGTTGCAGAGCCGGCCGGGGTGGACGATCAGTCAGCTGGCCGGACGTTTGGGTGATGAAGAGCGCCGGTTGGAGGCGCTGGCGGTGGGGGATCTGGCCGTCGCGGCCGCGTTCGCCTTGTCGTACCAGCAGGTGTCCGGTACGGCGCGCATCAGTTTCCGGCGGCTGGCGCTGGCCGCCGCACCGGACTTCGGGGTACCACTGGCCGCCGTCCTCGCCCAGGTGGACCTGTTCGAGGCCGAGGACGCGCTGGAGGAGCTGGTCGAGCTGGGCCTGCTGACCTCGCCGTACGCCGGTCGTTACGTCTTCCATGATCTGGTCCGGCTGTATGCCCGTGCCCAGTTGGAGCAGGAGGAGCCGGTAGAGACCCAGGAGGAGGCGCGCCGGCGGATGGAGAGCTGGCTGCTGGAGGTGGCAGTGGTCGCCGCACGCTGGTTCAAGCCGGACTACGGAGCGCCGTCGCGGGAGCGGCGGCCGCTGGTCACGCTCGACAGCCCGCAAGAGGCCAACGATTGGCTGCAGTCGGAGAGCACGGCCTGGCTGGAGGCGCTGCGCTCAGCGGCGCGGCGCCGAGAACATGCGACGGTGGTCGAGGTGGCCGAGTCCATGTACTGGTTCGCCAGCCAGTGGGTCCAGTGGGGGCACTGGCTGGAGGTGTTCGAGCTGTCCTCCGGCGCGGCACGCGCCATGGGCGACCGGCTGCAGGAGGCGGTGCTGCTCAATTATCTGTCCTGGGCGCTCACGGTGTGCGATGGCCGTAAGGAGGAGGGGGAGGCGATCGCGTTGGGGGCGCTGGAGTTGGCCCGCGAGGTCGGCGACGTCCGCTGGCAAGGGTGGGCGCTGTACCACGCCAGTTGGGCGACCCGGGGCGATCCGGCGAACCTGGAGCGTGAGCTGGACTTCAGCCGGCGAGCCGCTGATCTCCTGCTGCAGGCTGGGGATCTGGAGGGCTATCCCCAGGCCATGACGAGCTACACCGGCGCCCTGCGCTGGGCGGGCCGGGCAGAAGAGGCCTTGGAGCGCAACCTGGCACTGGTGGCTACGTTGCGTGACCCTGCCTACGGCGGTTCCCCGGCCATCATCACCTTTACTCTCGGGGTGACCCTGACTCAGATCGGCATGGACTACCTCGCGCTCCAACGCGGGGAGGAGGCGGTCGACGCCTACCGGCAGGCGCTGCCCGAGTTGCGCTCCCGCCCGATCGGTCAGGTCTTGGGACGTGTCCAGCGCGGCCTGGCCACAGCGCTGCAGCAGGTGGGCCGGGTCGAGGAGGCGCGCGAGGCGTTGGTGGAAGCGCTGCGGGAGTTCGAGGAATGCGGCGATAGCGAGCAAGCCGCTGAGGTGGTCAAGGAACTCGAGGAGTTCGCCGGACCCGGCACGTCAGCCGGCAGTTGAGCGCGGTCACGATGCTGGACGCCGACATCAGCGGCGTCGGCTGATCCAGTGAGTTTCTCGATTCAGATCATTTGCTGAAAGAACTACATCGTCCACTCCGGCGGAACGCTGATTCGGTACGCCGCCGGCCTGCTTCTCCGCTTGGGCCTGGGCGTGAGCGGAACATTTGCGCCGTCTCGTCACGCATCTGAGTGGCTGCGCTGTCTTGCTGAATGTCACGACAGAAAGGCAGCACTATGAGCAGGCACGTTCTCGGCATGGTGATCATGCCTCTGAACTGCAGTCTTATGGATGCTTACCGGAACCGTCGGAGGCGATTCGAACGGCTGAACGCGACTGGGGGTCAAGGGGTCGCAGGTTCACATCCTGTCGTCCCGACGGTGACGCAGCAGTTCGAAGGCCGTGTCCGCAGCAGCGGACACGGCCTTCGCGCGTTCTGCCCCGCGGGAGGCCGCACGCCGGTGGAGCAGCACCCCGCGGGGGCTTCCGGCGCGCGGCCGTACGGGCATAATGGCCCGATACATCGGATGTCCGGGGAGGCGAGGGGCTCATGGCGGTCACCGACGAGGCGATCGAGAAGATCAAGGGGATGATCGTCTCCGGCGCGCTGCGGCCCGGCGACCGGCTCCCCAAGGAGAGCGAACTCGCCGCGGAGCTCGGGCTGTCGCGCAACTCCCTGCGTGAGGCGGTCCGCGCGCTGTCCCTGATCAGGATCCTGGACGTACGGCAGGGCGACGGCACCTACGTCACCAGCCTGGACCCGCAGCTGCTGCTGGAGGCGCTGAGCTTCGTGGTGGACTTCCACCGCGACGACACCGTCCTGGAGTTCCTCGCGGTGCGCCGCATCCTGGAGCCCGCGGCGACGGCGATGGCGGCCACGCGCATCGCCGAGTCCCAGCTGGAGGCACTGACCGAGCAGCTGGAGGCACTGGGGACGACGCCGTCGGTGGAGGAACTGGTCGCGTGCGACCTGGAGTTCCACCGCGGCATCGTGCAGGCCTCGGGCAACTCGGTGCTGTGCTCGCTGCTGGACGGGCTGTCGGGACCGACGACCAGGGCGCGGATCTGGCGCGGGCTGACGCAGGAGGACGCGGTCAGCCGCACCCTGCACGAGCACCGGGCGATCCTGGCGGCCCTGCGGGACCGGGACGCCGAGGCGGCGCGGTCGTGGGCGACGGTGCACGTCGCCAGCGTGGAGCAGTGGCTGCGCTCCACGCTCTGACTCCCGGCGGGCGAACCGCACGGCGCCGGGGCGCGTCCGGTCCTTCGTAAGAGTGATCGAAAAGAGGGATCGGATGAATCCACGCTTCAGGCTGCGCCTGCGCCGCCCCTCGGCCCGCACGCTGCGCCGCGGCGCGCTGACGGGCGTCCTCGTCGTCCTGCTCCCGGTGCTGGCCGCCGGGGTCGCCCTGCGGCTGGAGTACGCCGGCGACCCCTCCGGCGCCGGGGCCGACCGTGGCCGGAACGCGGTGTGGCTCGGGCACGCCTGGGTCGACGGGGAACGCGACGACGCCGACCTCGAGGCGCTGGCCCGGGAGTTGCGCGGCAGCGGCACCCGGGACCTGTACGTGCACACCGGGCCCCTGGAGTTCGACGGCCGCCTCGACGCCGGCCTCTACCCGCGGGCGCGGGACATGATCGGCCGGATGCACGCCGCGCTGCCGGGGGTGCGCGTCCAGGCGTGGCTCGGCCAGGTCCTGTCCCACGACGGTTCCGAGGGCCTGCACCTGGACGACCCGGCGACCCGCGCCCGGGTGGCCGGCAGCGCCGCCCAGGTCCTGGCGGCCGGGTTCGACGGGGTCCACCTGGACCTGGAGCCGATGTACTCCGACGACCGCGGCTTCCTCACGCTGCTGGACTCGGTGCACCGGCTCACCGCCGCCCGCGGCGCGCCGCTGTCGGTCGCGACCCACCAGATCGACCCGCTGCCCTCGCTGCACTCGGTGAGCGGCCCGCTGTTCAACCACCCCAAGTGGTGGTCCCAGCACTACTTCGCGGAGGTGGCCCGGCGCGTGGACCAGGTCGCGATGATGACCTACGACACCGCCCTGCCGCTCGAGAGCCTCTACGGCGGCTACGTGGCGCAGCAGACCGCGCTCGCCCTGGAGGTGACGCCGCAGGACACCGACCTGCTCGTCGGCCTGCCCGGCTACCACACGAACAACCTGGGCCGCCACGCCTGGGCGGAGACCGTCACGGCCGCCGTGCGCGGCGCCCGGCTCGGCCTGGCCCGGCACGCGCCCTCGCGCGAGCGCTTCGGCGTCGCGCTGTACGTCGACTTCGCCGCGACCCCGGCGGACTGGGCCGCGTACCGCTCCGCGTGGAGCGGTGGCTGACCGGACGCGTACGTCCGATGACTCTGGGGATCATCCCCCTAACGAAGGCGGCGGCACCTGTCCCGCGAAGCCGTAGGCTGGTGCAGCACGCGAAGGAACGGCAGCCGGCGGGGGTGGCACCATCCCCCTTCCGGCCGGAAGGAGGCGCTGGGTGATCGAGCTCGAGGGGGTTCCCGAGCTGATCGACCCGGTCATGGTGGCCGCGTTCGAGGGCTGGAACGACGCCGGGGACGCCGCCTCCGCCGCGGTCGGGCATCTGGACCGGGAGTTCAAGGGCGAGGTGTTCGCCGCGCTGGACGCCGAGGACTACTACGACTTCCAGGTCAACCGTCCCACGGTCTGGATGGACGGCAGCACACGGCGGATCACCTGGCCCACCACGCGGCTGTCCGTCATCCGCATCGAGACCCCCAAGCCACGCGACCTCGTCCTCGTACGGGGCATCGAGCCCAGCATGCGCTGGCGCTCGTTCTGCAACGAGATCCTGGGCTTCGCCCATGAGCTCGGCATCGAGATGGTGGTGGTGATGGGCGCCCTCCTGGGCGACACCCCGCACACCCGTCCGGTGCCGGTCACGGCCGTCACCTCCGACCCGGACCTGGCGACCGCGCTCAGCCTGGAGGAGTCCCGCTACGAGGGCCCCACCGGCATCGTCGGCATCCTCCAGGAGGCCTGCACCCACGCGGGCATCCCGGCGGTCAGCCTGTGGGCGGCCGTGCCGCACTACGTGTCGCAGCCGCCGAACCCGAAGGCGACGCTGGCGCTGCTCAACCGTCTCGAGGACCTGCTGGACCTGCGCATCCCGCTCGGCGAGCTGCCGGAGGACGCCCGTGCCTGGCAGGTCGGCGTGGACCAGCTCGCGGCCGAGGACAGCGAGGTCGCCGAGTACGTCCAGACACTGGAGGAGGCCCGCGACACCGCGGAGCTCCCGGAGGCCTCGGGCGAGGCCATCGCCCGCGAGTTCGAACGCTACCTGCGGCGCCGCGACCCCCAGTCGGGCGAGTCCGACGCGGGCCCGTACCTGCGGGACATGTCGCAGAAGCCGAAGGACGACCGCGAGGAGAAGGAGGACGGCGCCGACGGGGAGTGACCCGTACGGCACGTCAACGAACACGGCCCGGCCGCCGTCCCGCACAGGGGACGGCGGCCGGGCCGTTTCCGCGGGAGTCCCCCGGGCAGGGCCCGGGGGACTCCCGCCGCGTCAGAGCGCGACGCCGAGCAGGGCGTCCACGGCGCGGGAGACCAGGCCGGGGGCGCCGGTGTCCGTGCCGCCCTCGGTCTCCTGCCGGGCGGCCCAGCGGTCGACGGCGGCGAGCGCGGCGGGGGCGTCCAGGTCGTCGGCGAGGGCCTCGCGGATCTCCTCCAGCAGCGCCTCGGCCGGCGGGCCGTCGGGCCGCGAGACGGCGGCGCGCCAGCGGGCCAGCCGCTCCACCGCGCCGGCGAGGACCTCGTCCGTCCACTCCCAGTCCTGGCGGTAGTGGTGGGCCAGCAGGCTGAGCCGTATGGCCGCCGCGTCCACCCCGTCGCGGCGCAGCTGGGAGACGAAGACGAGGTTGCCCTTGGACTTGGACATCTTCTCGCCGTGCAGCGCGACCATGCCGGCGTGCACGTACGCCTTCGCCATGGGGAACTCGCCGGTGAGCACCTGGGCGTGCGAGGCGCCCATCTCGTGGTGCGGGAAGGCGAGGTCGGAGCCGCCGCCCTGCACGTCGAAGCCCATGCCGAGGTGGTCGAGGGCGATGGCCACGCACTCGATGTGCCAGCCGGGGCGTCCCCGGCCCAGGCTGCCGCCGTCCCAGCTGGGCTCGCCCTCACGGGCGGCGAGCCACAGGACGGGGTCCACGGGGTTCTTCTTGCCCGGGCGGTCCGGGTCGCCGCCGCGCTCGGCCGACAGGGCGCGCATGGCGGCCGCGTCCAGGTGGGAGACGCTGCCGAAGTGCGGGTCGGAGTCGACGTGGAAGTAGATGTCGCCGTCCAGTTCGTACGCGGTGCCGCCCTCGCGCAGCCGCTCGACCAGCGGGACGATCCCCGGGATGGCCTCGACGGCGCCGATGTAGTGGGCCGGCGGCAGCATCCGCAGGGCGGTCATGTCCTCGCGGAACAGGGTGGTCTCGCGCTCGGCGAGGGCCGTCCAGTCCTCACCGGTCAGGCCGGCCCGCTCCAGCAGCGGGTCGTCGACGTCGGTGACGTTCTGGACGTACTGGACCTGGCGCTTCGTGTCGAGCCACACGCGCTGCACGAGGTCGAACGCGTTGTAGGTGGCCGCGTGACCCATGTGGGTGGCGTCGTAGGGGGTGATCCCGCACACGTAGATGCGGGCGACCGGACCGGGGCTCAGGGTTACCGGGCCACCGGTCGCGGTGTCGTGGAGGCGGAGGTCGCGCCCGGTGCCCGGGAGGGCAGGGACGTCGGAAGCGGGCCAGGCATGCATGTCATGAGATTAACCGCCCGCCTGATCCACAAACGAACGGTGGGTACGCCCGGGGCGCCCGGCCCCCGGGTCAGATGGGCGGCCAGGGGATGGCGGGCCACTCCCCCGAGGGCTCGGGATGACGTCCCGAGTCGAGCAGCGCGGCGACGCGGGCGCGGAGCGCGTCGAGCTCGTCCGCCGTGATGAGTTCCGCCAGCCGGGCGCCCAGACCCCCGTCGGCGAGCTCCGCGGAGAGCTTGCCGAGGACCTCGACGGTCTCGTCGGTGAGCGGTTCGCCGGCCCAGCCCCACAGGAGGGTGCGCAGCTTGTTCTCCGTGTTGAACGTCACGCCGTGGTCGATCGCGTACAGCTGCCCGTCGGCGGCCGGCAGCAGGTGTCCGCCCTTGCGGTCGGCGTTGTTGATCACGGCGTCCAGGACGGACAGCCGGCGCAGCCGGATGTCGTCGGCGTGCACCAGCAGCGCGGTGCGGCCCTCGCCGACCTCGGCGAAGCCGACGGCCTTCCAGCCCTCGCCCGCCTCCTCCCCCTCGACGAGGGCGAGGAGCCCTTCGCCGCCCTCCTCGGGGGTCTCGATCCACAACTGCACCATGCCCTCGCCGTACGGCCCGTCCCGCAGCACGGTCGGCGGCACCAGGCCCCAGCCGGTGGCCTCGGAGACCAGGTACGCGGCGACCTCGCGCTGGGCGAGCGTCCCGTCGGGGAAGTCCCACAGCGGCCGCTCGCCGGCGACCGGCTTGTACACGCAGTGGGCACGTACGCCGTCGTGCTCGACCGCGCAGTAGAGCACGGCGTTGGAGGCGTCCCGCAGCCGCCCGCGCACGGTCAGTTCGCCGTGCGCGAGCAGTTGGCCGGCTATGTCCCCGCTCAGGCCGTCGCCGACCGCCGGTACCCGTTCTGACGCGGGCATACGTGTCCTTCCGGATCCAGGGGCAGGCTGCACAGCGGGCAGGGCGGGCGGCCGGCCGCGACGACGTCGAGGGCGCGCTTGGCGAAGGAACGGGCCTGGGCACCGGTCAGGCGCACCCGCAGCAGCGGGGGTCCGTTCTCGTCGTCCTGCAGGAGCATCTCCTCGGCCGCCTCGAGGTCCTCCTCGTCCTCGGCCTCGATCTCGACCAGCGCCTGGGCCTCCAGGATCATCCGCTCCTCGGCGCCGTCCCAGGCCAGTGCCATGGTGCCGACCCGGAACTCCTCCTCGACGGGGACCTCGAGCGGCCTGCTGTCGAGCAGCTCCGTGGGGGCGACGGCGGGTACGGGGGCGGCGCCGCCGGTGCGGCGCACGACCTCGTCCAGCAGCTCGTCGATGCGCTCGGCGAGTGCCTCGACCTGGGTCTTCTCCAGCGCGACGCTGGTGGTCCGGCCGGCGGCGCTCGCCTGCAGGAAGAAGGTGCGTTGGCCCGGTTGGCCCACGGTGCCGGCGACGAAGCGTTCGGGCTTGTCGTAGAGGAACACCTGACGAGGCACGTCCTGCTCCGTTAGTTCGGTGTCTTCGCGGTTCGGTCCACCCTACTGCGGAAGCTGATCACGGTGCGCCCGCACCGCCCCCGACCTCCGCGTCGCCCGGGGCGGCGGTGGGCCGTTCCCTGGGGCGCAGGCCGTCCAGGGTGCCGGTGTCGCCGAGCCGGAGCAGGAAGGGCCGCTCCGCGGTGTAGCGGATCGCGGTGACCGAGCAGGGGTCGACGGCGACGCGCTGGAAGAGGTCGAGGTGCATGCCGAGGGCGTCGGCGACCACGGACTTGATGATGTCGCCGTGGGAGCACATCACGACGAGGGCGTCGGGGCCGTGGGTCTTCTCCACGCGCGCGTTCCAGTCGCGCACCGCGTCGACCGCGCGGGCCTGCATGGCGCGCACCGACTCGCCCCCCTCGCCGGGGAAGACGGCGGCCGAGGGGTAGCGCTGGACCACGCCCCACAGCGGCTCGTCGGCCAGCTCGGCGATCTTGCGGCCGCTCCAGTCGCCGTAGGCGCACTCCGAGATCCGCTCCTCGACGTGGAGCGGCACCCCGGGCAGGGCGTCCAGCAGGGGCTGCACGGTCTCCCGGCACCGCTGCAGGGGGCTGGTGACGACGGCGGCCGGCGGCAGCGCGGCCAACCGGGCCGCCAGCGCGGCGGCCTGGTCACGTCCCGTCTCGTCGAGGGCGACTCCGGGGAGCCGTCCGGCCAGCACTTTCTCCGCGTTGGCGGTGGACCGGCCGTGCCGGACCAGGATCACGGTGGGCATGACCGCCACCATACGACCACCGCTCGTCCGGTGTGGCGCCGACGTAACGCGGAAGAAGACAGGTGTGATCGTCGACTGCGCCATTTACCGCGACGGGGAGCGCACCGCCGCCCCCGACGACCTCTCCGACGCGCTGGACGCGGCGCGGTCCACGGAGGGGGCCTTCGTCTGGATCGGCCTGTACGAGCCGACGGAGAAGGAGTTCGACCTCGTCAGCCGTGAGTTCGGCCTTCACCCGCTGGCCGTGGAGGACGCGCTCTGCGCCCACCAGCGGCCCAAGCTGGAGGTGTACGAGGGTTCGCTGTTCCTGGTCCTCAAGCCGGTCGCGTACGACGACGAGCGGGACACCGTCACCGCGGGCGAGCTGATGATCTTCGTCGGGGAGGCCTTCGTCGTCACCGTGCGGCACGGCGAGGCGATCGCCCCGGGTGAGATCCGGCACCGCCTGGAGGCCGAGCACGAGGTCCTCAAGCACGGTCCGACCGCGGTGATGTACGCCATCAGCGACGCCGTCGTGGACGACTACATGGTCGTCGCGGCCGATCTGCAGGCCGACCTGGAGGACCTGGAGACGGAGGTCTTCGCCCCGGAGGGCCGCAGGTCCGTCGCGCGCCGGGGCGCCGAGAGCACGGCGAGCCGGATCTACGGCTTCAAGCGCCAGCTGCTGGAGTTCCGGCGGGCCACCGCGCCGCTGATGCAGCCGATGATCCGGCTCTCGGCGGGCACGGTGCCGCACGTGGCGGCCGGCACCCGGCCCTTCTTCCGCGACGTGGCCGACCACCTCACCCGGGCCAACGAGCAGGTGGACAGCCTCGACCGGCTGCTCAGCGACGTGCTGAGCTCCCATCTGACCCAGGTGGGGGTGCGGCAGAACGACGACATGCGCAAGATCTCGTCGTGGGCCGCCATGGCGGCGGTGCCCACCATGATCGCCGGCATCTACGGCATGAACTTCCGCTACATGCCCGAACTCCACCAGGTGTGGGGCTACCCGGCGGTCCTGGCGGTCATCGCCGTGTCCGAGATCCTGCTGTACCGGATGTTCAAGCGGCACGGCTGGCTCTGAGCGGTCCCCGGCCCCGCCCGGGGTCCGTACGGTGCGGGCGGGGCCGGGAGGCGGCTCAGACCGCGGGTTCCGCCGCGGGCTCGGGGCCACCGAGCGCGTCGCGGCGCTGGGGCATCGCCAGCCGTACCATCCGCCGCCAGCCGCCCAGGCGTTCGTACGCGTAGGTCCCGTGGATGCCGGCCCGCAGCACCGCGGCCTTCGCGGCGGACCAGCCGAGGATCCGGCCCATGTGGGCCATGACGGCGAGGCTGACGTCGCGGTAGACGCGGATCTCGGCGCGGACGCACTCGCGCAGGACGCGCTCGATGGCCGCGCCGTGGCCGGTGCCGGCGAAGCGCAGCAGTTCCTCGTGGCAGTAGGCGAGGTGGTTGTCCTCGTCGGCGGAGATCATGCGGACCGCCCTGCCGATGTCGGCGTGGTCGGCGAAGTACTTGGTGAGCAGGGCCATCTGCTCGGAGGCGCGCTGTTCGGTGACCCGGCTGTGGGCGAGGTAGGTGACGACGTCCTGCACGGTCAGGGGCTCGTCGCGGCGCAGTTTGTCGTGGGCGAGGCCGATGCCGCCGCGTTCGAGGAGCATGGTGTAGTCGGTGTCCGGGGGGACCGGGACGGGTTCGAGGCCGCGCTTGCGCATCAGGGCGTGGAAGATCCGGCCGTGCTTGTCCTCGTCGGCGCCGTGCCGGGCGATCTTGGGGGCCAGTTCACGCTGGGACTCGGGGACCAGAGCGGCGATCCTGCCGTTCTCCCAGCCGCCCTGCGCCTCACCGCTGGCCGCGATGGAGCAGAACAGCCGGAAGGAGTCGTCGTTGTCGAGGATCTCCTGGAACAGACTCCGGGCGGAGAGCATGACGTACCTCCTGCGCGAATCGGGCATACGCAAAAGACGAGTCAAGTCGCCCGCAATGCGGGAGGCAACAGGCCCGGGCGTCAACTCGGCCGAACGGATGAGGGCCGTCCGGCACCGGACACGTAACCCCTGGCGCCCTCGGGCGTTGAGTTTGGTGACGGCCGTGGCGGGGAAGACCCCCGAGCCCCCACCACGGCCGCGGAAACCGAGGGGCGCTGCCGCCGGCCGAAGTGCCCGTGATTTCATAGCCCCTCGGAGGGGTCACGACCAAGACATGTTCAGCAAGGCGACGCGCAGCCGGACGACGGCACGCCCCGTGGGCCCGGCGGGCTCGGACTGGGCCCCTTACGCGCGCCTTGACGACGCGGCACGCGCCTACTTCCTCCACGCCGACGTGGCCCTGGAGGCGATCGACGGGATCCTGGGCCGGCGGCGGGTGCGCGGTTTCACCCTGGAACGCGTCGTCGACCTGACGGAGGCCGGCACCTCGGTGTGGCAGGAGGCCGCGGTCTGCGACGGCCGGCGGCTCATCCTGTGGCACAGCGAGGAGGTCGCCGACGAGGACGCGCCGGGCGGCCGGGTGCTGGACTCCTCGCTGCAGGTGCTGCCCCTGGACGCGATCGGCCACGTCGGCATGCGCACGCTGGTGGGCCGCGACGAACAGGGCCGGCGCATCGACCGCGGGGTGTACGTGGTGCTGGCCACCGCCACGCCGCAGGAACTGAGCGCGGTGCGCGGCGACGCCGACGGCCAGATCGCCTCCGCCCGCTTCCGCCCGGAGGCCTTCCGGTTCAGCAAGTCCCTCGACGACGGCGGGGCCGGCCAGATAGCGCGCCTGATCGCCTTCGGGCGGATGATGGGGCGCCTGGTCCCGGGCTGAGCCGGGACCGGCGCCGTGGGCCCGTGGGCCCTACCCCGCGAGTCCGGCGCGCTCCAGCGCCTCGACGCCCGCGCGCAGCGCGGCGACCCGCTCGTCCAGGGTGAACCCGGCCGGGGCCAGGGTCAGCGTGGTGACGCCGGCGGCCGCGTAGGCCTGCATCCGGTCGGCGATCCGCTCCACGGAGCCCAGCAGGGTGGTGGAGTCGATGAGTTCGCGCGGGACCGCGGCGGCGGCGCCGTCCTTGTCGCCGGACAGGTACTTGTCCTGGATCTCGGCGGCCTCCTTCTCGAACCCCATGCGCTGCGCGAGCCGGTTGTAGAAGTTCTGCTCGCGGCTGCCCATGCCGCCCACGTACAGGGCGGTGTAGGGGCGGAAGAGGTCGGCCAGCGCGTCCACGTCCTCGCCGACGGCGAGCGGCACGGTGGGGCAGACGTCGAAGCCGTCCATGGTCTTCCCGGCCTTCTCGCGGCCCGCCCGGATGTGGCGGAGCGCGGTGTCCTCCAGGTGGTCGGCCGAGGGGAAGATCAGCAGGGCGCCGTCGGCGATCTCGCCGGTCTGCTCCAGGTTCTTCGGGCCGATCGCGGCGATGTACAGCGGGACGCGCTCGCGCACCGGGTGCACCGTCAGCTTCAGCGCCTTGCCGGGGCCGCCGGGCAGCGGCAGCGTCCAGTGCTCGCCCTCGTGGCTGAGCCGCTCCCGGGACATCGCCTTGCGGACGATCTCGACGTACTCGCGCGTGCGGGCCAGCGGCTTGTCGAACCTGACGCCGTACCAGCCCTCGGAGACCTGCGGGCCGGACACGCCCAGGCCCAGCCGGAAGCGGCCGCCCGACAGGGAGTCGAGGGTGGCGGCGGTCATCGCCGTCATCGCGGGCGTACGGGCCGGGATCTGGAAGATCGCGGAGCCGACGTCGATGCGCTCGGTCTGCGCGGCCACCCAGGACAGCACGGTGGGCGCGTCCGAGCCGTAGGCCTCGGCCGCCCAGCACACGGAGTAGCCGAGACGGTCCGCCTCCTGCGCCACGGCGAGGTTGTCGGCGTCCATCCCGGCGCCCCAGTAGCCGAGGTTGATCCCGAGCCGCATGGCGATCCCCTTACCGATGAGTAACGTCTTTGTTCCCCGGACCTTATCGCTCCGGGCGCGCGCCGGCGCCTGTCGGGTACGTCACTCCTGCCCAAAGGTCCCGGACGACCAGTAATCTCACCCCTCATGGAGCAAAGGCACCTCGGCCGTACGGGACTGCGCGTGTCCAGGCTCGGGCTCGGCACGCTGACCTGGGGGCGCGACACCGGCGAACTCGACGCCGCCGACCAGCTCAAGGCCTTCTGGGAGGCCGGGGGCACGCTCGTGGACACCGCCGACGTGTACGGGGACGGCGGGGCCGAGTACCTCCTCGGCCGGCTGGTGGAGGACCTGGTGCCGCGCTCGGACCTGGTGATCGCCACCAAGGCCGGCAGCGTCCCCGACCCCTACCGCCGCTTCGACACCTCGCGCGGCCACCTGCTGGCGGCACTCGACGCCTCCCTGCAGCGGCTCGGCACCGACCACGTCGACCTGTGGCAGGTGCACGCGTACGACGCGACCACCCCGCTCGACGAGACGCTGCAGGCCCTCGACCTCGCCGTGAGCTCCGGCCGCGCCCGCTACGTCGGGGTGTCCAACTTCTGCGGCTGGCAGCTGGCGAAGGCGGCCACCTGGCAGCAGGCGCTGCCCACGCGCACGCCGCTGGCCAGCACGCAGATGGAGTACTCGCTGCTGCAGCGCGGCATCGAGCGCGAGGTCCTGCCCGCCGCGCTGGACCTGGGGGTGGGGCTGCTGCCCTCCTCGCCGCTGGGACGCGGGGTGCTGACCGGCAAGTACCGGCACGGGACCCCGCAGGACTCCCGCGGCGGCTCCGAGGACATGGCGCCCTTCGTCGCCCCCTACCTCGACGAGACGGCCCGGCTCATCGTGGACGCGCTGGCCATAGCGGCCGACGGGCTGGCCGCCAGCCCCCTGCAGGTGGCGCTCGCCTGGGTGCGGGACCGCCCGGGGGTCGTCGCCCCGATCGTCGGGGCGCGCAACGCCCAGCAGCTCGCTGCCGCGTTGTCAGTGGAGACCCTTAGTCTTCCCGATGAGATCTGCCAGGCGCTGGACGACGTCTCTGCGCCGGTGCACCGCTATCCGGACCACGACTGGAGCACGCTGTGATCGGGCCCCGGCCGTAGTCCGCCGTACAACGGAGGCCACCGTGACCGAGGACCGCGACGACCGCGAGGACGGCGCCCGCGAGGAGGGCGCCGAGCCGCAGGAGGCCGCCGCCGAGGAGTCCGCGGCTCCCCGGCGGCCCCGGCCCTCGACCGAGGGCGTCGGTTCGCAGCTCCCCGCCGAACTCTCGGACCTGGCCGCGGCGGTGCGGGCCATCGAGCGCGGCGAGCGTCCCACCGCGCCCGCCAGGAGCGGCGGGCCCGTACGTCCCGCCGCGGCGCCGCCCGCGGCCGCCCCCTCCCCTGCGCCCGCCCCTGCGCCCGCCCCCGTGGCGCGGCCCGCGCTGCCCGACCGGCTCAGCGAAGACGCGGTCGCGGCCGCACGGACGGTGCTGGCGGCGGGCGGGGCCCCCGAGGGCATGGCCGAGGCCGCCGTGACGGCGCTGGGCGAACGGGCCGGTGAGACGCTGCGCGAGGACCCGTGGCAGGTGCTGGCGCTCACCGGGGTCCGGGTGGACCAGGCCGACGGCTTCGCCAAGACGCTGCTCGGCGGCGAGGCCGGCCCCGACGACGCGCGCCGGGTGCGCGCGCTGGTCGTCTGGCTGCTGGAGCGGGCCGCCGAGCGGGGCCACACCGCGCTCGAATGGGGGACGCTCGGCGCGGCACTCGGGCAGAACGGGGTCACCGGCGCCGAAGAGACCCTGAAGGCCGCCGTCGCGGACGGCCTGGTGCTGGTCTTCCACGTCCCGGACGAGAGCGCCGGTGCCCGTCCGGCGGCCGGCGAGGACGACGAGGAGGCGCCGGTGCGGCTGCTCCTCGGCCTGGACCGCTACGCGCTCGCCGAGGAGAGCCTCGCGGACGGCCTGGGCAGGCTCCTCAACACCTTCGACGCGGACGCGTCCCAGGACTGGGAGGGCGCGGCGGCCGCGGCCCCGTCCCCGTCCGCGGCGGCGCTGGTCCGGGCCGCGGCCGGCAGCGGTCTGGTCGTCCACACCGGCGCGGAGGCGGCCCGGGGGGAGCCGGCGGCGCTCGTGGCGGCCGCCCGCTCCCTGGGGCTGCGGGCCTGGGCCGTCGCGGCCACCGAGGACGGCAGGCGGCGGCTGGCCGGGTCCGTGGACACGGAGGCCACCGCCACCCTCGCCGGGCTGCTCTCGGGCCACGAGGGCCCCGGCCGGGACGAGGACGGCGCCCTGGCGCTGGACCTGCTGGCGGTGCTGGACGCGCCCCAGCTCGACGTGGAGACGGCGGCGACCCTGGTCGAGTCCGTGCCCGACGGCGCGCGCCTGGTGCTCTCCGGTGACCCGGCGGTGCTGTGGTCCCCGGGGCCCGGCCGGGTCTTCGCCGACCTGCTGGCGGCCAAGGTGTGCCCGCAGGTCGCCTCGCGCACGCCCGACCCCGGCCCGGTCGGCGAACTGGTCTCCGGGATCGGCTTCGGTGAGCTGGCCACCGTCGACGCCCCCGGCAAGGAGGTCGTGATCGTCCCGGTGCGCGACGCCGGCGAGGCCGTGCACCGCACGGTCCAGCTGGTCGCGGACTCCGTGCCCCGGGTCATCGGCGTCCCCCCGGAGCAGACCCAGGTGATCACCCCGGGCCACGGCGGTGCCGCCGGCACCCGCGCGCTCAACGCCGCGCTCAAGGAGCGGCTCAACCCGGGGCCCGGCCGCTTCGGCGGCTTCGACCCGGGTGACCGGATCGTCCACTCCCCGGCCCCCGGGACGGCCGTGCCGGGCACCGTGGTCTCCGCCGGCGCGGAGGGGCTGCGGCTCGACTGCGGGGGCACGCAGGTCGTGGTCGCGCCCGACGCCGTTCCCGGCGAGGTGCGGCACGGCTGGGCCGTCACGGCGCACCAGGCGGCGGGCCGCCGCTGGCCGGCCGCCGTCGTGGTCCTGCCGGGGGACGCCGCCAAGGACCTGACCCGGGCCTGGGTCTACACCGCCTTCAGCCGCGGGGAACGCCATCTGTCCGTGGTGCAGGGCGTCGATCAGGCGCTCCCGCACGCCGTGGCGGAGGTCCCCGCCCGGGAGCGGACCACCCGTCTGCGGGACATCCTGCGCGAGCAGGCGGCCGCCGCCGCCGCGGAGTGACCCGGGGCGCGGGCCCGGGGCGGCTCCCCCGGGCCCGCGGCCGGGCCGTGTCCGAGCCGGATCAGGCCAACCGGTCGAGCTCGTCCGCTTCGGCCTCGTCGTCGTAGACGGCGCTGACGTCGAAGCGGCAGAGCAGGTGCCGCGGGTCCGCCTGGTCGAAGGGCGCGGAGAGCCACTCGCCGGGCTCGGCATGCCCCGCCGCGGTCACCCAGAGCGTGGAGTCGCCCTCCTCCAGGCCGAACTCCTTGTGGCGCTCGGCGATCTCGTCGGGCTCGTACTCCCCGAAGAGGGCGCCCACGGCCGCGCCGATGTCCCCGCCGTCCTCCGCCGCGGAGCCGGAGACCCGTTCCGCCTGCCGGCGCAGCCGCTGGGGGTCGGCCACGGTGTAGTCCCGGCGGATCAGGACGCTGATCGCGCCCGGCTCCCCCGGCCCGGCGTAGTCGGGGAGGGTGTCCCCGAGCGGCACCTCGAAGGGGGTGACCTCGTCGTAGGTGTCGTAGAGCAGCTCGTCGTAGGCCTCGGCGGCCGAGGCGAGGCCCTCGAAGGCCCGGTAGACCGCGGGATCGTCCTCCCCGGTGCGGTTCTCGATCGCGTCCAGGTGGCGGTCCAGCGCGGCTTTCACCGCCTCGACGGCGGCTCGTACCTCGGCAACGGTGGGCTGCGCGGCATCAGACATGCAGAAGACGCTATCCGTACCGGGGCGCTCCCCGCACAATAGATGCGATGCCCGAATACGAATTCAGAGATGTGTACGTGCCGCGGGGAGTCTCCCGCAAGGAGGCTCAGCGCCTGCTGACCGACCACGCCGAGTACGGTCACTGGGAGCTCGACCGGCTCCGCCTCTACCCGGACGGCAGCCGCCGGGTGCGGCTGCGCCGACGGATCATCCGGCAGATACGCGCCACCTGGTGAGGTCGCCCCCGGACGCGGAACGGGGCCCCGCGAAACGCGGGGCCCCGAAGGGGTGAGACCGTGACGCTCAGTTCTTGACCGCGCGGGCGCGGCGGAAGAGCACCGCACCGCCCAGCAGGAGACCGGCGCTGGTCAGCAGGCCCGTGGCGATGTCGCCGGCACCGGTGCGGGCCAGGGACGGACCGCCGCCGTGGCCCATGGACTGCGGCTGGTTGCCACCGCCACCGCCGCCGCCACCGCCGTTACCGCCGCCGCCACCGCCGCCACCGCCGCCCTCGTTCTCCTTGCCGGGCTTGTGGCGGTTGCCGTGGTGCCCGGGCTTGTGGTGGTGACCCTTGCCCTCGTGGTGGTAGTAGCCACCGGTGTTGGCGCAGGTGTTGCCCGCCGCCGGGTTCAGGATCCCGATGACGTCGATCGTGTTGCCGCAGACGTTGACCGGGATGTTGATCGGCGCCTGGATCACGTTGCCGGACAGGACGCCCGGGGAGCCGACCGCCGCGGCGCGGGCCGAGGCGCCGCCACCGCGGTGCCCGTAGCCCTCGTCGCCGTCGTGGCCCTTGCCGTAGCCCTTGCCGCCGCCGTAGCCCTTGCTGCCGCCCTGGCCGTAGCCCTTGCCGCCGCCGTAGCCGCCGCTCTTGCCGCCACCCTGGCCGTAGCCGCCGCTCTTGCCGCCGCCGTAGCCGCCGCTCTCCTTCTTCCCGTAGCCCTTGCCCTGGCCGTAGCCGTGGCCCTTGCCGTGGTCGATGGAGCCGTTGACGCAGGTGTTGCCCGCCGCCGGGTTGAGGAGCCCGACGACGTTGACGGTGTTGCCGCAGGCGTTGATCGGAATGTTCACCGGCGCCTGGATGGTGTTGCCGGACAGAACGCCCGGAGAGCCGGCGGCGACCCCGGACGCGGTGGAGTCCGCGTAGGCCATACCGCCGGTGGTGACGGCGAGCACGCCGCCTGTCGCGACTGCGGTGAGCAGCCCCTTTTTCGCGACTTGTCGCATTGAATGTCCTTGCCTCTTGCTTTTCCGATACGGAAACCGGCGGACTATCGCCCGCCGGGGGAATGAATGACCCCCCGGGGCCGGATGACCGGTGTCCCACCCCTAGCCGGTGCGGCGGCCCCGGAACGCGGAGATGGCGCCTCCGGGGCCGCCGGGATCAGGCCTGCAGCAGTGCGGCCCGCCGCGGCGTCAGTTGTTGAAGCAGGCGTTGCCCAGAGCCGGGTTCAGCAGCCCCACGATGTTGATCGTGTTGCCGCACAGGTTGACCGGGATGTTGACGGGCACCTGGATCACATTGCCGGAGAGGACCCCCGGGGAACCGACGGCGGCAGCCTGAGCGCCGGAGTCGGCGACGGCCACGCCGGCACCCGCAGCCACGAGCCCACCGGTGACAGCGGCAGCAGCGACGACCTTCTTGATCATTTTTCCTCCTTGTTGGCAAAACGGCCCCAACCTCGGACCGCACACGAACCAACGACCAGGGAGGAGGCGCGCTACTGCCGCCGGGATTCATTCACTCTTTTCGGCTAAGCGGCAAGAAATGTCGATGATGCGAGCGTCGTTTCAGCAGTTCGCAAGGAAACGGTCGAGAACGCGCACGCCGAACTTCAGTCCGTCGACCGGCACCCGCTCGTCCACACCGTGGAACATCCCCGCGAAATCCAGCTCCGGCGGCAATTGCAGCGGGGCGAATCCGAAGCAGCGGATCCCGAGGTCGTCGAAGGACTTGGCGTCGGTCCCGCCGGACAGGCAGTACGGCACCGCGCGGGCGATCGGGTCCTCGGCCTTCAGCGCCGCCTGCATGGCCTCGACCAGGGCGCCGTCGAAGCTGGTCTCCAGCGCCTTGTCGGAGTGCACGTCCTCGCGCCGGACCCGGGGGCCGAGGATCCGGTCGACGTCGGCCAGGAACTCCTTCTCGTGCCCGGGCAGGAAGCGCCCGTCGACGTGCGCGGTGGCCTGGCCGGGAATGACGTTCACCTTGTAGCCGGCGCCCAGCATCGTCGGGGCCGCGGTGTTGCGCAGCGTGGCCCCGATGATCTTCGCGATGCCGCCCAGCTTGGCCAGCGTCGCCTCCATGTCCTCCGGGTCGAGCTCGGTACCGAGGGCGTCGCCGAGCTCGTCCAGGAATCCCCGCACGGACTTGGTCACCCGTACCGGGAACTCGTGCCGGCCGAGCCGCCCGACCGCCTCGCAGAGCTCCGTGATGGCGTTGTCGGTGTTCGTCATGGAGCCGTGGCCGGCGGTGCCGTCCACGGTGAGCCGCATCCAGTGCATGCCCTTCTGGGCGGTCTCGATCAGGTACAGCCGGACGTCCTCGTTGACGGTGAAGGAGAAGCCGCCGACCTCGCCGATGGCCTCGGTCACGCCCTCGAACAGCCCGGGGTGCCGGTCGACCAGGTGCCGTGCCCCGTAGACGCCGCCCGCCTCCTCGTCGGCGAGGAAGGCCAGCACGATGTCGCGGGGCGGCCGGCGGCCGCTGCGCAGCATGTCGCGCACGACGGCCAGGGTCATCGCGTCCATGTCCTTCATGTCGACCGCACCGCGGCCCCAGACGCACCCGTCGGCGATCTCGCCGGAGAAGGGGTGGTGGGTCCAGTCGTCCGCGTTCGCGGGGACGACGTCGGTGTGGCCGTGGATCAGCAGGGCCGGGCGGGAGGGGTCCTCGCCGGCGATGCGGGCGACGGTGGAGGCCCGTCCCTTGTGGGACTCGAAGACCTGTGGCTCCAGGCCGACCTCGGCGAGCTTCTCCGCCACGTACTCGGCGGCGGCCCGCTCACCCGGCCCCGAGTGGTCGCCGTAGTTGCTGGTGTCGATCCGGATCAGGTCCCGGCAGAGGTCGACGACCTCGTCCTCTGCGGTGGTCGTACGGGCGGCCGAGTTCGACTCGCTCACGCTGTCTCCTTCGTTCGTCGGTCCCCGCCATCCTCCCGCGCCCCCTCCGCGGCCCGCGAGGGCCCCGGGCCGGCCGCCCTGCTCCCGTCACGGCAGGCGTGTGATCGGGGACCTCCGGATGTTTGCTATTGTTTTCCACGTCGCCGGGCCGAGTGCCGGGCGGCGAACACCTTGTCCGGGTGGCGGAATGGCAGACGCGCTAGCTTGAGGTGCTAGTGCCCTTTATCGGGCGTGGGGGTTCAAGTCCCCCCTCGGACACCACACAGACGCCTGTGGGCGGCATCACCGGGAGACCGGTGGGGCCGCCCACAGGCGTTTGCGGCGTCCGGGACCTCTCCCCGGTGGGGACGCCCGCCCCGCGGTCACCCGGGCAGGTGAAAGGGGCGGCGGACGATCGGCCGACTGGTCGCGCCCGGCATGACAGCGCCGGCGGCCGGGGGCAGCGTTGCCCTCGCACCGCTCTCCGCACAGACGAGGACGCTCACCATGGCCGATCCCCGGCGGCACGGCATCCGCGCCGGCGCACTGTTCCTCCTGCTCGGCGCCGCGGGCTGCTCCGGCGTGACCCCCACAGCGGTGGGCTCGGTGGTGTACACCACCCCCGACAACAAGGTGGTGCAGATCGACAACCCGTCGGTGGACGGCTGCCACCAGCTGCCGCCCACGGGTGCCCGGTCCATCACGAACAAGACGCTCAACGACGTGGTCCTGCACACCGGCCCCGGCTGCAAGAACCTGGAGGGCACGGAGAGCTACTACCTGGCGACGAAGACCAGCAACCCGGGCGTCCCGGACGCGGAGCCCTGGATGAGCTTCACCGTCGTCGGCGGGAACGCCTGACCAGGGGTCATCAGCGGCCGGACGCGGCGGCGTCGGGGGTGGCCGGCGCGTCGCGGCACCGAGGCAGCCGCGTCCGGGCCCGATTCGCCGGGCCCACGGGCCGGGCTTACGTTTGAGGGGGCCCGCGCACCCGCCCGTTCCCCGCGGGCCGTGCGGCCCGGAGGACGGTGACCGCGATGACCGTGGACGCCCGGTGGGGACCCCCCGGCGAGCGGGCCGCCCACGGCAAGGCGGCCCGCAAGGCGGCGCCGCGGTCCGCGCACGCCGAGTACGCGCCCGCGGCGGACCGGCCCGACCCGGTGGACGTCGTGGAGGAGCAGTCGGCGCGGCGCGTGCCGGAACTCGTGCCCATCCGCTACGGCCGCATGACCGAGTCGCCGTTCCGCTTCTACCGCGGGGCCGCCGCGATCATGGCCCGGGACCTGGCGGGGACGCCGCGCTCGGGCCTGCGGGCCCAGTTGTGCGGGGACGCGCACCTGCTGAACTTCCGGCTGCTGGCCTCGCCCGAGCGGCGGCTGATGTTCGACATCAACGACTTCGACGAGACCCTGCCGGGCCCCTGGGAGTGGGACGTCAAGCGCCTGGCCGCGAGCCTGGTCGTCGCGGGCCGCGCCAACGGCTTCTCGGCGGCCGAACGCGCGGGGGTGGTGCGGGCGGCCGTGGGCGCCTACCGGCGCCGGATGCGCGGCTTCGCGGGGATGGGCAACCTGCAGGTCTGGTACACCCGTTTCGAGGCGGACGAGTTGCAGCAGCAGTTCGCGCCCATGATGGGCGGCGGGGACGTGGCGCGCTGGGAGCGCGCCCGGGCCCGGGCCCGGGCGCGCGACACCCTGCAGGCCTTCGACAGGCTGACCCGGGTGATCGACGGCCGGCGGCTGATCGCCCCCGATCCCCCGCTGCTGATGCCGCTGCGCGACCTGCTCGACGGCGACGCCCGCGCCGCCCTGGAGAAGGAGATCGCCCGGCTCGTCGAGCGGTACGGGCACACCCTGCAGCCCGACCGCCGCTTCCTGCTCGAGCAGTACCGGCTCGCCGACTGCGCGCGCAAGGTCGTCGGGGTCGGCAGCGTGGGCACCCGCTGCTGGATCCTGCTCCTGCTGGGCAAGGACGACGGGGATCCGCTGTTCCTGCAGGCCAAGGAGGCCGAGGAGTCGGTCCTGGCGCCCTACGCGGGGGCGGGGACGCACCGTACGCAGGGCGAGCGGGTGGTCGCCGGGCAGCGCCTGATGCAGGCGACCAGCGACATCTTCCTCGGCTGGGAGCGCCTGTACGGCGTCGACGGGCGTCAGCGCGACTTCTACGTACGGCAGTTGCGCGACTGGAAGGGCATCGTGGTGGCCGAGGACCTGGTCCCGCGGACGATGACGCTGTTCGGGGAGGTGTGCGGCGCCACCCTGGCCAGGGCGCACGCGCGGTCCGGCGACCGGATCGCGATCGCGGCGTACCTGGGGGGCTCGGACGTCTTCGACCGGGCGGTCGCCCGGTTCGCCGAGGCGTACGCGGACCAGAACGAGCGGGACCACCGGGCGCTCGTGGACGCCGTCCGCGCCGGACGGGTCCGGGCGGAGACCGTCTGACGCCCGCGCGGTGGCGCGGCACGCCGTCGGGACGTCGTCACGGGCGCGACGGCGCCGGGCGGGGCGCCCGGCCGGGGGCGGGCGGGCGCCCGCCCCTGAGCGGCGGCAGCGGAGGGATGTCGGGGCCCTGCGGCAGCAGTTCGGCCACCACGAAGGAGACGACCACCGCGAGCACCACGACCGGCACCGACTCGGCGTTGCCGAGCAGCAGCACCACGAGCACCACACTGCTCACCGGCAGGCGCATCGCGGCGGCCCCGGCCGCGGCCATGCCCGCCGCCATCGCCGGTACGACCCCGAACCCCGGTAGCGGGGCGGCCAGCAGGCCGGCGGCACCGCCCAGGAAGAGCGAGGGGAAGATCGGGCCGCCGCGCAGGCCGCCCAGGCACAGCGCGTAGCCGGCGCCCTTGCACAGCAGCACCGCGACGAGGGCGCCGGCCGGCCAGAGGTGCGGGTCGGCGGCCATCCGCGCCAGCGTCGTCTGCCCGGAGGAGGCGACCTCCTCCGGGGTACGGCCGGTGGCCAGCGCGTACCCGGCGGCGCAGGCACCGGCGGCGAGCGCCAGGAGCACGGTGTGCGGCAGCGGCCGGCGGGAGACGAACACCGCGGCCGCCCTGCCGCCGGTGACGATCAGGTGCACGCCCGCTCCGACGGCCAGGGCGAGCAGCACGCCCCACACCACGTCGCCGGCGTCGAGCGTGGGCGGCCGGGGCAGGCCGATGTCGAGGTGGGACGTCTTCAGTCCCGTCCAGCGGCCGAAGCCGGTGAACACGATGTCGCCCACGCCGCTGGCGAGCAGGGCGGGCAGCATCACGGCGAACAGCTGGGGACCGCCGATCCCGGCCACCTCCATCAGGAGGACCCCGGCGACCACGGGATTGCCGAAGATCGTGGCGATCGCCGCCGCCGAACCGGCCGCGCCCAGCAGCGCGTTGTTCTGCGGGGTCGCCGGCGAGCGGACCAGGTCGCGAAAGAGCAGGGCGAGTCCGCCGCCGAAGGCGATGAGCGGGGCCTCGGGGCCGAGCACCGCGCCCAGCGGCAGGCCGGCGAGGGCGGCGAGGACCACCCCGGGCAGCGCGGACGGGGTGATCCCGCCGGTGTGCAGGCCGCCTGCCGGGACGTGGCCGCCGCGCCCCGGCAGGCGGGTGACGACCAGGCCGACGACCACGCCGGCGAGGGTGAGCAGCGGCAGCGGCCACCACCACGGCGGCGTCCGCAGGCCGAACTGGACGGGGAGCACCTGCCACAGCAGCCGCTCCAGTTCGTGCAGCGCGACGAGGAACCAGAAGGCCAGGAAGGACACCGGGATGCCGATCAGCGCGGAGAACACCAGGGTCCTGCGGTACGCCGGCCGGCGCAGCAGTTCGCGCAGTTGGTCCGCTTCCTGAGGCTGGTTCCCGGGGTGGCTGATCGCCGGCCTCCTCGCTCGCGAATGGGGCGGAACGGGTGATGTCCGGCGAGACTACCGACGCGGGGCCGCACCGAGGCGCAGGGCACGCTGGACGTTAGGGTGAGCCGACCGCGCGAGGAAGCGCGGCCCCGACGTATCTGGAGGTGCCATGGCCGCCCCCACCTGGGTCGCCGTGCCGGACGACTCCCCCTTCGGCGTCCACAATCTGCCGTACGGGGTGTTCACCACCGCGGACCGCCCGCAGGAACGCCGGATCGGCGTCGCGATCGGAGACCACGTGCTCGACGCGGGCGCCGCCGCCCGCACCGCCGGTGCCGGGACGGCCGGCCCGGAGGCCGGGCTGCTGACCGCGCCGACGCTCAACCCGCTGCTGGCGGCCGGGCGTTCGGCGTGGACGGCGGTGCGGTCGCTGATCACCGCGTGGCTGACCGACGAGGCCCACCGGCCGGCCGTCGAGCCGCACCTGCTGCCGCACGACTCCGTCACGCTCCACCTGGCCTTCGACGTCGCCGACTACGTCGACTTCTACGCCTCGGAGCACCACGCCACCAACGTCGGCCGGATCTTCCGCCCGGACGGGGAGCCGCTGCCCCCCAACTGGAAGCACCTGCCGATCGGTTACCACGGCCGCAGCGGCACGATCGTGGTCTCGGGGACGCCGGTGGTGCGTCCCAACGGGCAGCGCAGGGGCGCCGGCCTCTCGGCCCCGTCCTTCGGGCCGTGCGAGCGGCTGGACTTCGAGGCCGAGCTCGGCTTCGTCGTGGGCGGCCCGACGGCGCAGGGCGAACCCGTGCCACTGGCGGAGGCCGAGGAGCACGTCTTCGGGGTCTGCCTGCTCAACGACTGGTCCGCCCGGGACATCCAGGCCTGGGAGACGGTGCCGCTCGGCCCGTTCCTGGGCAAGTCCTTCGCGACCTCCGTCTCCCCGTGGATCGTCCCGCTCGACGCGCTGTCCACGGCGCGCGTCGACCCGCCGCCGCACGACGTGGGGATCCTGCCCTACCTGGACGACCGCGGCACCGGGACGCCGCCGCGCGGGCTCGACATCGCCGTGGAGGTCCGGCTGCGGGGCGAGGTCGTCTCGCGTCCGCCGTTCTCCACCATGTACTGGACGTACGCCCAGATGCTCACCCACATGACCGTGAACGGCGCCTCGTTGCGGGCGGGCGACCTCTTCGCCTCGGGCACCGTCAGCGGCCCGCTGCGCGAGCAGCGGGGTGCGCTGATCGAGCTGACGTGGAACGGCGAGGAGCCGCTCGTCCTGGCGGACGGCACGAAGCGGACGTTCCTGGATGACGGCGACGAGCTCGTCATCTCGGCGAGCGCCCCGGGCCCGGACGGCACCCGCATCGGTTTCGGCGAGGTCGCGGGCCGGGTGGTGGCGGGGCCGGTGCCCGCGTGAATTGACCTGCTCAAGGGTCTGTCCGAGTCCCGGGTCGGCGTGATCTCCTACGCCTGACGGCGCGGCGTCCGGCCACGGCACGCCGCGCCGTCGCGTACGCGCATCCGCCCGCCCGCCGCGACACGGCCCGGACCCGCAGGGGAGCCATGTCCGAGACGCTGCCCTCCGCACCCGACCAGGACGCCCGCCGCGCCTCCGGCCCGGCGCTGCCCCGGCAGGTGCGGATCGGCTACGGCCTGGGGTCGCTGGGCACCGGCACCTTCGGCACGGTGCCGGGCCTGATCCTGCTCTACTACCTCACCAATGTGCTGGCCGTGCCGGCGGCCGTGGCGGGCGCGGCCGTCTTCCTGCCGAAGGCGTGGGACGTGCTGATCAACCCCCTGGTGGGCGCGGCCGCCGACCGCAGCCGGCTGCAGGGCGGTTCACGTCGGCCGTTCCTGCTGGCCGGGGCGCTGACGCTGCCTCCGCTGTTCGCGCTGGTCTTCGCGGCGCCGCCGCTGCGCGGGGCGGCGGCCGCGGGCTACGTGGCGGTGTTCTTCCTGCTCGCCGCGACCGCCTACGCCGTCTTCCAGGTGCCGTACGTGACGATGCCGGCCGAGATGACGCAGGACCCGGACGAGCGCGCCCGGGTGCTGGGCTGGCGCGTGGGGTTCCTCGGGGTGGCGATCCTGCTGTCGGGGGCGCTGGCCCCGGCGGTCGCCCACGAGAACGGCGACACCCCCGCGAGCTACCGGCTGATGGGCGCGGTCGTGGCGGTGCTGCTGCTGGTGGGGATGCTCGGCGCCTGGCACTTCACCCGGCACGCGCCCTCGGTCGCCCGCAGCGAGTCGGAGGCGTCGCTGCGGGCGCAGTTGGCGGCGGCCCGG
Source organism: Streptomyces sp. NPDC111520 (assembly GCF_055635295.1). Taxonomy (NCBI): domain Bacteria; kingdom Bacillati; phylum Actinomycetota; class Actinomycetes; order Kitasatosporales; family Streptomycetaceae; genus Streptomyces; species Streptomyces sp. NPDC111520. The sequence continues at coordinate 314,376 of NZ_JBVKBW010000008.1, forward strand.
GACAACCGGCCGTTCCTGTTCCTGGTGGGGATGTGGACGCTGCAGGCGCTCGCCGTGGGCGTCATGCTGGCCGGGGTCCAGTACTTCGCCACGTACACCCTGGGCGCGGCCGGGGCGGTCACCCCGCTGTTCGTCTGCATGATCGGCCCGCTGGTGCTGGTGATGCCGCTGTGGAACCGGCTGGCCCGGGCCCGGGGCGTGAAGTACGCGCAGTGGTGCGCCTCGCTGCTCTTCGTCGCCGCCGCCGCGCTGCTGGCCCTCACCCCGTACGCAGGGCCGGGCCTCGGCTACCCCGCGGTCGCGGCCGTCGGGATCGCCTACGCGGGGCTGCAGTTGCTGCCGCTGACGATGCTCGCCGACACCCTGGCCGCGGACGCGGTCCGTACCGGGCGACGGCGGGCGGCCACCTTCACCGGGCTGTGGACGGCCGCCGAGACGCTGGCGTTCGCGCTGGGCGCCGGGGCCTTCGCGCTGGTGCTGGCGGTGAGCGGGTTCCGTTCCTCGGACGCCTCGCACCACGCCGACCAGCCGGACCCGGCCCTGGCGGGCATCACGGCCGGCATGAGCGTGCTGCCCGCGCTGCTCGCCGCCGCGAGCCTGTGGCTGCTCCACCGCTACCGCGAGGACCCCGCCGGTCCCGCCCCGCAGACCCCCGTCCGTACCGACCGGCCCGAGGACACCGACGACCATGACCAGTGAGCCCGTTCCCTCCCCCGCCCTCCCGCAGGGCCGTCCCGCCGGCGAGGTGCTGGCGCGGCTGGCCGGGCTGCGCGCGCAGGACGCCCCCACGCGCGGCGGCCGCACCTTCGCGTACGTCTACGACTCCGGGCTGTCCGGCGTCGACGAGCTGGCCGCTTCGGCGTACACGGAGTTCGCCACCGTCAACGGGCTGGACATGACGGTCTTCCCCAGCGTCGCGCGGCTGGAGAACGACCTGGTCGCCGCCGCCGTGGCGCTGCTGGGCACACCCGGCGCCCAGGGCACCTTCACCAGCGGCGGCACCGAGTCCATCCTGCTGGCCGTGAAGACCGCCCGGGACCACGCCCGCGCGGTGCGCGGGGTGACCGCGCCCCAGCTGGTACTGCCCTCCACCGCGCACGCCGCCTTCCACAAGGCCGCCGCCTACCTGGGCCTGGAGGCCGTGGTGGTACCGGTGGACCGCGAGACCCTGCGGGCCGACGCGGCGGGCACGGCGGCCGCGATCACCGACCGCACGGCGCTGGTCGTGGCCTCGGCGCCCTCGTACGCGCACGGGGTGGTCGACCCGGTCGCGGAGATCGCCGCCGCGGCGGCCGGCCGGGGCGTGCTGTGCCACGTCGACGCGTGCATCGGCGGCTGGCTGCTGCCCCACCTGCGGCGCGCGGGGCGGGACGTGCCGGACTTCGACCTGTCGGTGCCCGGGGTGACCTCGCTCTCGGTGGACCTGCACAAGTACGGCTACGCCGACAAGGGCGCGTCCGTGGTGCTCTACCGGGACGCGGAGCTGCGCCGCCACCAGTACTTCGCGCACGCGGGCTGGCCGGGCTACCCCGTGGTCAACCCGACGGTGCAGGGCACCAAGTCGGCCGGGCTCCTGGCCCAGGCGTGGGCCGTGCAGCGGCACATCGGCGAGGACGGCTACCGCGCGCTGGCCGAGCGCACCGCCGCGGCGGCCGACCGGCTGCTGCCCGGGCTGCGCGCGGTCGAGGGGGTGCGGGTGCTGGGCGATCCCCAGGCCGGGCTCGTCGCGTTCACGCTGCTCGGCGCCGACGGCGAGCCGGACCTGAGCCTGCTGCTCCACCTCGCCGACGAGATGCGCGAACGCGGCTGGTACCTGCAGCCGCAGCTGTCCTTCGACGGGCTGCCGCCCAATCTGCACCTGACCCTGACCCCCGCGGCGGCCGGGCTGGTGGACGCCCTCCTCACCGACCTGGACGCGGCGTCGAAGGCGGCGCGCGCCCTGGAACCGGTGGCGGTGGACCCGGCGATCGCGCAGTTCGCGGCCGGGCTCGACCCGGACACCCTGAGCCCGGAGGAGGTCGAGGCCGTCCTGGCCTTCGCGGGCATGGGCGGCGGCGCCGCCCTGCCGCGCCGGACGGCCCCGGTGCTCGCGCTGCTCGACGCGCTGCCGGTCCCGCTCAAGGAACGGCTGCTGACGGAGTTCGTCGGCTCGGTCTTCCGCGTCTGACGGCCGCGGGCGGGCGGCGGGCAGCGAGGGCTGCACAAGCCACCCCGGGCTGCCGAGGGCCGCGGGCGGCGGGCCTTTGGCACCCCTGGGCCGGGAAGGCCCGGACGGCGCCCGGGTCGGCCGCACCGCGTGCGCGTCCGGGGAGTCCGCCGAGCCGGGCGGACCTGTCAGGCGGCGAACGGCCGTCACACACCTCGGGCCCTCGTGGCCAGGAGCACCCGGACGACGGTTCACGCCGCACGCGCCACAGGCGCATCCGGTCGACGGCCGTGGAGCCTTCCCGGTCAGCGGTCTGGACTCCGCATGCCATCCGCGGCTGGGGAGCCTTGGAACGTCCGAGGGGGCGACATGGTCTGGTCACGGCTGCGTCGGGGGCCGGCGGCGCCACTGCCGCCCTTGCCGGGCATGTGCGCGTACCGTCGGCACGTCCTGGGGACCGAGCACTTGTCGTTCCGCACACCGGAGACGACATTGGACGTCGTCGCCGTGCTTGCCGCCGCCGCGGACCCCGAAGCGCAGCAGTGGCTCGGTTCAGCGGAACACGAGGCGACTGTCCACCTGGCTGACGCCCGGATCCGAGAAGCCGTCCTGAATGTGCGTCCCGGTGACCCGGCCTCGCTCGGTGCGGCCCCGTGGACACGGAACATGCTGACGAAGTCCTTCGAGCCCACAGGAGAGGGAGAGGTTCTGGTCGGTGTCCGCCGGGACGACGGCAGATACGCCGGGTGCATCCAACTGAACCCCGTCCTCCAGGAGATCGGCGGCTGGCTGGCACCCCATGCGCGCGGCACGGGACTGGGCGCGGAACTGTTCCGGGCAGCCCTGCTGCTCGCGCACACCCACTTCGGACTCCGGACCGTACGCGCCGGCTACGAGCCGACGAACACCGCGTCCGCCCGGGCACTCGCCGCCGCGGGCTTCGTCCCCGCCGACGGGCCGCCGACCCACACCCTGGAGAACGGCCGGGAGGTCGAGGCGCTGTGGGTGCGGCACGTGGCGACGGGCCCGGCGTCACGCTGCCGCGGTGCCCGGCCGTCGGCGCCGAGCGGGCCCGTGGGCCGTCCGGAGTCATGACCGCGGCGAACCACCGGCCCCACCCCTGACCAGCCCCACCCCTGACCAGCCTCCTGGCAGAGCCCTACCAGCGGCGTCGGCGGCGCGCGCCGCGCGGTGGTCAGCGGTCGCGGCCGCGGGGCTTGAGGGGGGTCGCGGGGAGTTCCGGGGCGAGGAGGCGGGCGCCGTCGTAGCCGTGCACGGTGCCGAAGGCGCTGCCGGTGTTCCACTCCTCGCGGGCCCGGGCGATCTCCTCCCCGCTGCGGGCGACGAAGTTCCACCACATGACGAGCTTCTCCTCGAACGGCTCGCCGCCCAGCAGCATCAGGCCCGCGGCGGAGTCGGCGCGCAGCGGCAGTCCGGTGCGGCCGCAGCCGAGGTAGAGCATGGAACCGGCCTCGACGGGGACGCCGTCGACGTCGGCGCGGCCGGACATCGACAGCACCGCGTACTCGAAGTCCCGCCGCAGCGGCAGCGTCACGTCGGTGCCCGCGGCGAGCGCGAGGTCGGCGCCGACGATGGGCGTGTGCACGGTGCCGGGCGAGGCCGCGCCGTCCAGTTCGCCCAGGACGACCGTGGCGGTCAGGCCGTTCCCGCCCCGCAGCACCGGCAGGTCGGCGTGGTGCTCGAAGGAGGGCTCGCGGTGCCGTGCCGCTTCCGGGAGGGCGACCCACAACTGGGCGCCGTGCAGGAGCCGGGCGTGCTCGCGGGGGGACTCCTCCGAGTGGGCGATGCCCCGGCCGGAGGTCATCAGGCCCAGTTCCCGCGGGCGGACGGTCCGCAGGCTGCCGAGGGTGTCGCGGTGCAGCACCTCGCCCTCGTGCAGCCAGCTGACGGTCTGCAGCCCGATGTGCGGGTGCGGGGGCACCTGCATGCCGGGCTGGTCGGCGATGTCGTCGGGCCCGTAGTGGTCGACGAAGCACCATGCGCCGACCATGCGGCGGCCGAGGCCCGGCAGCAGGCGGCGTACGGCGGTGCTCTCGCCGAGCGGGACGAGGCGTCCGGTGAGGAGGTCGTGGACGGGCCGCGCGGACACGTCCTCGCGCCCGCCGCAGGTGGCGGGCGCGGGATGGACGTCGAGGTTGCTCATGGCGCGGTCACGTTCACGTCCTCGCGGCGCTGCCCGGGGACCAGCGCGGCGGGGATGTCGGCCTGCAGGCCGCGCAGGTGCTCACCGAGCCCCTTGGCCTGGGGGTCGGGGCGGGTGGAGGCGGCGACGCCCTCGCCGAGCAGGCCGTGGACGACGAAGTTGAGGGCGCGCAGGTTGGGCAGTTCGTAGCGGCTGACGGGGAGCTTGGCGGTCTCCGGCAGCAGGGCGCGCAGCCGTTCGACGTCGAGCCAGTGGCGCAGCCAGGTGTAGGCGGCGTCGTCGCGGGCCCAGAGGCCGAGGTTGGCGTCGCCGCCCTTGTCACCGGAGCGGGCGCCGACGAGCAGGCCCAGCGGGGCGCGCACGGTGGGCCCCTCGGCGGGCCGCCCGGGCGGGGCCGGGGGCTGCGCGGGGACGCGTACCGAGGTGGCGGGCGGACGCGGCACGGGGACGCGGGTGCCGTCCTGCAGCACCACCTCGGGGTGGACGAGGGCGGCGGGGACGAGGGCCGGCCAGTGGACGCCGTACTCGGTGGGCCGGGGCGAGAAGTGCTCCATGTGCAGCCCGGGCGCCGTGGACAGGCCGGTGCCGACGACGGCGCCGAACAGGGCGCGGCCGACCTTGTCCTGGTCGGGGTCCTTGACGGTGAGGGTGAGCCGGGCGCCGGAGGCGGTGGGCTCGGTGCGCAGGTCGTACGCGGCGAAGCCGGCCGGGCCGCCGGTCGCGTCGAGCAGGGACGCCTCGGCGAACCGGGCCTTGGCCTCGATGTCGGGGCCGGTGAGCACGAAGGTGGCCGCGTTGCGGTAGCCGCCGTGGTGGTTGAGGCACACCTTGAGGGTGTCGGGGGCGGGTTCGCCGCGGGCGCCGGAGACCAGGACGCGGTCGGGGCCCTGCTGTTGCAGGGTCACGGTGTCGAAGCGGGTGACGACGTCCGGGTTGAGGTAGGCGGGGCGGTCGATCTCGTAGAGCAGCTGGGCGGTGACGGTGTCGACGGTGACCGCTCCGCCGGTGCCCTCGTGCTTGGTGATGACGCTGGAGCCGTCGGGCCGCAGTTCGGCGATGGGGAAGCCGGGGCGCACGGGCCGTTCGATCTCGGTGAAGAAGGAGTAGTTGCCGCCGGTGGCCTGGGCCCCGCACTCGATGATGTGCCCGGCGGTGACCGCGCCGGCGAGCCGGTCCCAGTCGTCGGTGGCCCAGTCGAAGGCCCAGGCGGCGGGGCCGACGACGAGGGAGGCGTCGGTGACGCGGCCGCAGATGACGACGTCGGCCCCGGCGCGCAGGGCCTCGGTGATGCCCCAGGCGCCGAGGTAGGCGTTGGCGGTGAGCGGGCGCACGTCCGCGTCGGCGAGCGGGAGTCCGGTGGCCAGGTGGGCGAACGGGTGGCCCGCGCGCTGGAGTTCGGGCAACCGGTCGATCAGGTCGTCGCCCTCCAGGTGGGCGACGGAGGGGTCCAGCCCCGCCAGGGCGGCCAGTTCGCGGAGCTTGTCGGCGAGACCTGCGGGGTTGAGCCCGCCCGCGTTGACGACGATCTTGATGCCGCGGTCCAGGCAGGTGGCCAGGACGTCGCCCATCTGGGCGAGGAAGGAGAGGGCGTAGCCCGCCTCGGGGTCGCGCTGCCGGGCCTTCCAGAGCAGCAGCATCGTCAGCTCGGCGAGGTAGTCGCCGGTCAGTACGTCGATCGGGCCGCCCTCGACCATCTCGCGGGCGGCCGACAGGCGGTCGCCGTAGAAGCCGGAGCAGTTGGCGATGCGCAGGGTCTCACGTCGCTGGGTCATGTCCCTCGCCGTCAGCGGTGTCGGTGTTCAGATGTGGGTGGTGGTGGGTGGTGCTCGTGTACGGGCTCAGGCGGCCGTCGCGCGCAGCGACTCGACGTGGCGGCGGATCTCCTCGGGCGAGAGGTAGATGTCGGTGACCTCGAAGTCCCGCAGTGCGGCCGGCCTGCGGGCCTGGAAGCCGGTGCGGACGAAGTCGTCCCCGGCGACGGCGTTGAGGAACCAGCCCGCGGCGGCGCGGAAGCGGGCGGGGAAGGTGCGCAGTGCCCCGAGGTGGTAGCCGCGGGCGACGACCTGGGCGGGGAGGCCGCTGAGCGGGATGCCGAGGGGCTTGGAGACCGCCTCGACCCCGCCGAGGTCCACCACCAGGCCGAGGTCCCGGTGCCGGTACGGCTTGAGGGGGCGGCCGCGCAGCGCCGCGACCACGTTCTCGGCGACGGCCTTTCCCTGCCGCATGGCGTGCTGAGCGGTGGGCGGGCAGACCGCGCCGCCACCCACGTCGAGGTCGGGGACGGCGGCCGAGTCGCCGAGGGCGAAGACCCCGTCGGCGCCGGGGATGCACATCTCGGGGTCGGTGACGAGCCGGCCCTTGACGGTCTCGGTGCCGAGGGTGGTCACCAGGGGGCTGGAGACGACGCCGGCGGTCCAGATGAGGGTGCGGCAGGGCAGCTTGCGCCCGTCGGTGAAGGTCACGGTGTCGGGGGTGACCTCGGCGACGGACACGCCGAGCGAGACCTCCACCCCGCGCTCGCTGACGATCTGCATCGCCTTCAGCCCGAGCTTCTCGCCGAGTTCGGGCATCAGGCGGGGCGCGATGTCGATCAGGTGCCACTTGATGAGGGCCGGGTCGAGGCGCGGGTAGCGCTTGACCGCCGCCGTGGTCAGCCGCTGCAGGACGGCGGCCGTCTCGGTGCCGGCGTAGCCGCCGCCGACGACGACGAACTGCAGCCGCGACTCCCGCTCGGCCTGGTCCGTCGTGGCGGACGCCAGGTCCAGCTGCGCGATGACGTGGTCGCGGATGTAGGCCGCCTCGGCCAGGGTCTTCATGCCGCGGCCGTACTCGGTCAGGCCGGGGATGTCGAAGGTGCGGGTCACGCTGCCGGGGGCCAGCACGAGGTAGTCGTACTCCCTGACGAGCTCCTCGTCGGTGATCTTCTTGATGACGACGGCCTTGGCGGCCGGGTCGACCCCGGTCGCCCGCCCGGGTATGACCTCGCTGCGGTGCACCATGCGGCGCAGCGGGACGGCCACCGCCTGCGGGGTGAGCACGCCGGCGGCGACATGGGGGAGCAGGGGCAGGTAGAGCTGGTGGCTCCAGGGCGTGACCAGGGTGATCTCGGCCTCGTCCTGGGTCAGCCGCCGCTCCAGCCGGTGCACGCACTCCATGCCCGCGAAGCCGCCGCCGACGACCAGGATCCTGGGTCGCTTCATCACTCGCCTCCCGTAGGACCGTTCGGGGCCCGATTCCCTACCCGCGGCGTGTGCGGATACGCCTCCGGCCACGCTCGCACACGCCTCGTCGCGGCGCGAACGGAGCGGCGGCGGCCCGTCCCGGAGCGGCACGCTACCGGCCCCGGCGTGCCCGGATGAAGGGTTCGGCGGGACCGGGCGGGGGAACCGGACGCGGGTCAGTCCGCGGGTCGCGCCGCCGCCCGGGGCGTGACCCGGCAGCGGGCGGGTCCGCGGGCCTGGAGGGTGATGCCGGCGCCGAGCGGTACGTCCTGGTCGACGGCCGTCAGTTCGTGGCCGCGCAGCAGCACGGCGAGGGCGAGCACCGACTCCAGCACGGACAAGTGCCTGCCGATGCACGCGCGGGGGCCGCCGCCGAAGGGGAGCCAGGCGTAGCGGTGGCGGGCGGCCTCCGCCTCCGGGGAGAAGCGGCCGGGGTCGAAGCTGTCGGGCTCCGTCCAGTGGCCGGGGTGGCGGTGGATCACCCAGGGGACGACGATGACGTCCGCGCCGGCCGGGACGGGGTGGCCCGCGACGAGGGTGGCGTCGACCGCGCGCCGTCCGATGACGGGCGCGGCCGGGTAGAGGCGCATGGCCTCCTTGATGACCGCCGTGAGCCAGGGCAGGGCGTCGAGGTCCGCGGCGCCGGGCACGCGGTCGCCGAGTACCCGGTCGATCTCGTCCGCGGCCCGGGCCTGCGCCTCGGGGTGGCGGGCGAGCAGGTGGAGGGCGAAGGCGAGCGAGGTGGCGGTCGTCTCGTGCCCGGCGAGCAGGAAGATCAGCACCTGGTCGCGGATCTCGGCGGGGTCGAGGGGGCGGCCGTCCTCGTCCCGGGCGGAGGCGAGCAGGGAGAGCAGGTCCTGGCCGTCGCCGCCCTCCGCGCGGCGGCGCTCGATGACGTCCTCGCAGACCGCGTACAGCTCCGCGGTGGCGGCGGCCGCCCTCCGGTTGCGCGGGGTCGGCCAGTGGCGGGGGGTGCGCACCGGGGCGAAGCCGCGCCGCCGGATGTGGTCGTCGACGACCGGCATGCAGCGGCGGACGGCGTCGACGGCCGGCTCGACCGCGCCGCCGAACAGCACGCGGGCGATCGTGCGGAGGGTCAGGCCGTGCATGTCGTCCAGGACGTCGACGGTGCCGCCGGGCGCGGTGTGCCAGGTGCCGGCGAGGGCGGTCGCCTCGGCGGTGACGGCGGTCGCGTAGCCGTCGACGCGCCGTGGGGTGAACAGCGGCTGCAGGAGCCTGCGCTGCCGCTGGTAGTCGGCGTCCTGGCTGGTGAGGAGCCCGTTGCCGAGCGACTGCCGGACCTCCTCGTAGAACGCGTTGTCCTTGCGGAAGCCGGCCGAGTCGGTGGCCAGCACCTGCTGGGCGCCCTCGGGTGAGAACACCGCGTACACCTCGGCGCGGAGTCCCGGCGGGCCCGCGGTGAGGCGGACGAGGTCGCCGTGGTCGCGCCGCACGCGCTCGTAGGTGCCGAGGGGGTCGCGCAGCAGGTCGAGCAGGGACCCGAGGAGCGGCACCCCCGCAGGGCCCGGCGCCTTCGTGTGGGCGGTCGTCATGGTGCGATTGTGCGCCCGGTGCGGCGGCGACGTGGTCCGGGCCGGGAGTTTGGCCCGAACCCGCCCCGGGACCGATCATGGGGCGCCAGGGGCACCACGGGCCCGGGACGGACGGGAGGCACCATGGAGGACGCGCCGCGCTCGGCGGACGAACTGCTGGACATCGTCGACGAGAAGGACCGGGTGGTCGGCCGCGCGACGCGCGGCGAGGCCACCGCGCGCGGCCTGCGGCACCGCTGCGTCTTCATCCTGGCCAGGGACGGCGAGGGGCGCGTGTTCGTGCACCGCCGCACCGCGCAGAAGCTGGTGTTCCCCTCGCTGCACGACATGTTCGTCGGCGGTGTGGTGGGTGCGGGCGAGGCCTACGACGACGCGGCGCTGCGCGAGGCGGAGGAGGAGCTGGGGGTCTGCGGCCTGCCGCGCCCGACGCCGCTGTTCAGCTTCCTGTACGAGGGGGAGGGGGCGGCGGCGGGTCACACCTGGTGGTCCCGGGTGTACGAGGTGCGCTGCGATCTGCCGGTCGCGCCGCAGGCCGAGGAGGTCGCCTGGCACGACTTCGTGACGGAGGAGGAACTGGAACGCCTCCTGCCGGAGCGGGAATGGGTGCCCGACGGCCTGGAGGCCTGGGAGCGGCTGCGCGACTGGCGACGACGAAGGTGACGCTGATCAGCAGCGCCCAGGCGCCGAACTTGGCGAGGGAGACCGGCACCCAGCCGTGCTCCTGGTCGGGGTAGCGCCAGGCGCCCACGTAGGTGGCGGCGTTCTCCGCGACCCAGAGGAAGAAGCCGATGAGGACGAAGGAGAGCGCGAGCGGCATCCGCAGGCGCGCCCCGTCGACGGTGAAGTGCACCCAGGTGCCCGCGGTGGCCCACAGCAGCAGGACGGCCAGCAGCCACCGCGCGTCGGGCAGCCAGTGGTGGGTGAAGAAGTTGAGGTACACCGCCGCGGCCAGGATCGTCATGGCCCGGCGGCGGTAGCCGGTCAGGCCCAGCTCGAACAGCCGCCAGGCGGCGCACACGTAGCTGCCGACGGCGGCGTAGAGGAAGCCCCCGTAGAGCGGGACGCCGCCGAACTTGGTGAGCGCGGGTTCGGGGTAGCTCCAGGAACCCAGGTGCACCTTGACGAGTTCGAAGAGCAGCCCGACGGCGTGGCAGACCGCGATGACGGCGACGTCACGTCCGCGTTCCCAGCCGCAGGCCCAGAACAGCGCGCTGAGCGCGACCCCGTAGCAGAGCAGCAGGTCGTAGCGGGCGACGGGGAGCGGGGGCAGCAGCCGCGAGCCGGCCACGCCCGCCATCAGCGCGACGGCGAAGGCGCAGCAGCGCGCCTCCGTCCAGCCGAAGAGCACGAGCCTGCGGATGCCGGTGACGATCGGTCCCATGGGGAGGGGGACACCGCGGGGCACCGCCGTGGTTCCGGCCACGTGCGGCCCGTTCCGGCCACGGTCGCGGGCGGGCGGCGCGGGCGGGCGGGCGGGCGGGCGGGCGGTCGGGCGGTCGGGCGGCGCGATCTCAGTCCAGGGAGCGCAGGGCGGTGGCGACGGCGTCGTCGACGAAGGCCCGGCCGAGGCGGGCCCGGCCGACGACGCGCAGGCCCTGGACGAAGGTGGTGAGGAAGCGCGCGAGTTCCACCGGCTGCTTGTCGGCGGACAGCTCCCCCCGGGCCCGGGCCTTCTCCAGTGCCGCCGCGAGGGCGGACTCCAGCAGGCGGAGGGTGACCGCGACCCGGTCCACGGTGCCGGGGTCGTCCCCGCGCTCGGTGGCGGCGTTGACGAGCAGGCAGCCGCGTTCCGGGTCCTCCAGGTCGGCCTCGACCATCTGCGTCAGCGCGGTACGGACGGCGGGGCGGATCTCGTCCGCGTTCTCCAGCAGTTCCACGAGCCCGCCGGCGTACTGGGAGCAGTAGCGCTCCAGGGCGCGGGCGTAGAGCTTGTCCTTGGAGCCGAAGGCGGCGTAGAGGCTGCCGCTGCCGATGGAGAGCTCGGTCAGCAGGTCCTGGAGGGACGTCGCCGCGTAGCCGCGGCGCCAGAACAGGTCCATCGCACGGTCGAGGGCCTGGTCGAGGTCGAACTCCCTGCTGCGCGCCATGGCGCGAGCCTACCATTTCTGGATCAATTGTTACACTATGGCGTCCGCGGACCGTCCCTTCACGGCCCCGCCCAGGACGCGCCCGGCCGGACCGCGCTCGGTACTGTGGGGGCCGTGATCAAGCATGCGCGGGCCGCGTTCGGGGCGGTCGCCCTGTGGTTCGCACCGGCGCGGGTGCGGGCCGAGGGGACGACGCCCGACTACCGCTTCTCGCTCGCCAACGAGCGGACCTTCCTCGCCTGGCTGCGCACCGCCCTCGCGCTGGTCGGCGGCGGGTTCGCGGTCGACCAGTTCCTCCGGGACCTGCGCCGTCCGGTCCGGGTGACGCTCGCGGTGGTGCTGGTGGTCGGCGGCGCCATGTGCGCGGTCCGCGCGGTGAACCACTGGGTGCGCTCGGAGCGGGCGATGCGGCGCGGGGAGGACCTGCCGGTCTCGCGCTTCCCCGCCCTGCTGGCCGTGCTCGTGGCGCTGGTGGCGGTGGCGATGCTGCTCACGGTGGTGCTGGGGTGGGCGGGCTGATGACGGCCCCGGGCGGGAACACGGCGCGTGACCCGGGCCTGCAGCCCGAACGGACCCGGCTGGCCTGGCGGCGCACCACCCTCGCCTTCGCGGTGGCGGCACTGCTGGCCGGGCGCGATGCGCTGCTGCACGGGGTGTCCCCGGCCGGACTGCTGGGGCTCTCGCTGTGCGCGCTGGCATGGCTGGCGTTCTCCGTCACCGCCCAGCGGCGGATCGCCGCCCTGAACCCGGCGCGGCCTGCCGCGATGACGTACGGGACGGCGTCCTGGGCGCTGCTGTGCGTCCTGGTGCTCGCCGTCGCGGGCGCGCTGCTGGTGTTCCTCGGCCCGCGCTGAGCGAGGAGACGGGAAGAGCTTGAAGAGTTCAAGCTAATCATTTACCATCTCAAGCTTTTGAGTACACTCGCAGACATGAGCGCCCCGACCGCCGCGACGACCGCGCAGCCCACCAAGATCGAGCTGCTGGAGCTGCTCGCCGCCATCGGCACCGCCCAGTGGCAGGACTTCGCCGCCGCTGCCGCCCGGCACGGGCTGACCTCCATGCAGGCCAAGGTGCTCGCCCAGCTGGGCGGCCCGGTGCCGATGCGCGGACTGGCCGAGCGGCTGGTGTGCGACGCGTCCAACGTCACCGGCATCGTCGACCGGCTCGAGGCGCACGGCTTCGTCCGCCGCGAGGTGAGCGCCACCGACCGCCGGGTCAAGAACGTCGTGGCCACCGACCTCGGCCGCGAGACCATCCGTCGCGTACGGGACGAGATGCAGGCCACCCACGGCGCCCTGGACACCCTGGACGAGGGCGAGCAGGCGGCCCTCTACGCGCTGCTGGAGCGGCTGCGCCCGGTCATGGAGGCCCGCGGCAAGGACCGCTGACGCGCCCCGGCCCGGGCACGGGAACCGCCCCGGGCGCGGGAACGGGGGCGGGAGCCGGTCGGCGCCAGGCCGCGCAGCGGGGCGACGAGGGCGCGGACCTCACGGTCCGCGAAACCGGGCTCCCCCGCGATCACCCGCACCAGTTCCCCGCGCACCGGCCGTCCCCGACCCGCCTCGACCAGGGCCAGCGACTCGGCGAGCGCCGCGGGGAGGTCCGGTCCGTGCCAGGGCTCCGCGGCGTACGCGTCGAACCAGCGCGGCGGCGGGAAGGACGGCTGCAGTTTCGGCTGCGAGTCGCCGAAGTACGACCACACCACCGGGTGCAGCGACACCCCGGCGACGTGCCCGGACGGCAGGGAACGCGCCCAGCCGCCCGCGGTGTTCTGCTGCCAGCGCCAGGTGTTCGGGCTCGTCCGCCGGCGGCCCGTGACCCCGACGAAGCGCAGCTTGCGGCGGATCACCGGCCACGGCTCACGGCTCTCGCGCACCCAGTCGGCGAGGGCGGCGAAGAGCGCGTCGTAGGTGCTGCCCCCGTGGACGAGGTCGACCAGCGCCACCGGGCGGGTGCGGCGGGCCAGGGCGTGCGGCGCGAGGCCGGCCGCGGCCAGGTGCTCGCGCAGCCGGGCCGTGTGGGCGGGTGGCGGTACCGGGCGCAGGCGCAATGACAACGGCAGGCGCAGCAGGCTCCCTTCCCGGGAGGAGCCCTCGAAGGCGCCGGTCAGCAGGTCGTACATGCTGTCCAGGGAGCGGCCGACGAAGCACAGGTCGGCGCCGCCGGAGCGGGCGAGCACCTCCCCCGCGCACACCGTCAGTTCGGGCAGGAACCACAGGCGGGGGCGTGCGGCGCCCTCGGTGAGGGTGCCGAGCCGGTCCGGCGGCGCCCCGCCGCGGGCACGCGACAGCGCCCAGCGGTACGGCTGGGGCGGCGGGGCGGGCGGCGGAGGCGTCATGATCCCCAGTGCAGCACCCCGACTCCGCCCCGGTCACCTGGTTTTCGGTGCGCGGAAACGTTCCGCTTGACGTGTCTCGAACATAGAGTCGCCCTGGGCACCACGCGGTGCCGGGCGGGGTGAGGGAAAGGGCACACGGCGGTGAGGTGCGAGCGATGTTCCTGATCACCGGGATCCCCGCATCGGGGAAGTCGACGGTGGCGCAGGCACTGGCCGAACGATTGCCCCGCTCGGCGCACGTCCGCGGCGACTCGTTCCGGCGGATGATCGTCGGAGGGCGGGCGGAGGCACTGCCCGGCGACGGTTCGGGGGACGTCGCGGGCCTGACCGAGGAGGCGCTGCGGCAACTGCGGCTGCGGCACTCCCTGGCGGCGGCGAGCGCCGACGCCTATGCGGTGTCCGGGTTCACCCCCGTGCTGCAGGACGTCATCCTCGGCGACGAACTGCCGCGCACGATCGCCCTGTTGCGCACCCGGCCACTGCACGTCGTGGTGCTCGTGCCCTCCCCGGAGGCGATCGCCGCCCGCGAGGCCGGACGGGCCAAACGGGCCTACGGCGCCTGGACGCCGGCCGACCTCGACCGCGCCCTGCGGGCCGGCACCCCGCGGATCGGCCTGTGGCTGGACACCTCCCGCCAGACCCCGCAGGAGACCGTGGACGCCATCCTCCGCCACGCCGGACCCACCGGCTGACCCGGTCCCGGCAAGGGCGCGGCAGGGCGGCGGTTCGCGGGTCAGGGGGCCAGGACGTCCAGTTCGCGCAGCGCGCCGACGCAGATCTCGCGCATCAGGCGTTCCGCGGCCTCCGCGTCGCGGGCGCGGACCGCCTCGGCGACACGCACGTGGAGGGTGACCGCCTCGGGGTCGGGGGCGCTGAACATGACGTGGTGCGCGGTGCGCCCGGTCAGCACCTCCGCGACGACGTCGCCGAGCCGGGCGAACATCTCGTTGCCGGACGCGGTGAGCACCACCCGGTGGAAGGCCACGTCGTGCACCAGGTACTCGTCGAGGTCGGCGGCCCGCCCCGCCGCGGCCATCTCGGCGGCGAGGACGGTCAGTTCGCGGCACTGCTCCGGGGTCGCGGCGGTCGCCGCCAGACCGGCGGCCACGGGCTCGACGGCGGTGCGGAGCATGGTGAGCGAACGCAGCTGCCGGGGCCGGTCCGCCCCGGCCAGGCGCCAGCGGATGACCGCCGGGTCGAAGACGTTCCACTCCTCGGTGCGGCGCACCGTGACGCCGACCCGGCGCCGCGACTCGACGAGGTGCATGGCCTCCAGGACGCGTACGGCCTCGCGGACGACGGTGCGGGAGACGCCGTAACGCTGCTCCAGTTCGTCGATGCGCAGCACCGTGCCCGGCGGGTACGCGCCCGAGGCGATGGCCGGACCGAGTTCCGCCAGGACACGGGCGTGCAGACCGCCGTGCTCCGCCTGCCGATCGATGAACCCGTCCATGGGCGACAGCCTATGCGGCCAACTCTTCGTGTGACGATTTGATGTCGACCCCTTGAATAAGTAGTACCTATGGCGTTTCCTGGGGCGGTCACGCGGACGAGGAGGTACCAGTGATGACCGAGGCAGGCCCGCGGGCCCCGCACCTTCCCCTGGTGGTGGTGATGGGCGTGTCCGGTTCCGGCAAGTCCACCGTCGGGGGGCTGCTCGCCGAGCGGCTGGGAGTCCCCTACGCCGAGGCGGACGACTTCCACCCGCCCGCGAACATCGCCAAGATGTCGGCCGGGCACCCGCTGGACGACGAGGACCGGGCACCCTGGCTCGACGCCATCGCGGCGTGGATCGTCGAGCGCGGTGAGCGCGGCGGCGTCGTCAGCTGTTCGGCGCTGCGGCGCCGCTACCGCGACCGGCTCCGCAAGGACACCCCCGGTCTGTTCTTCCTGCACCTCGACGGGTCCGAGGAGCTGATCGCCGCGCGCCTGGCGGCGCGGATGGAGCACTTCATGCCCGCGGGCCTGCTGCGCTCCCAGTTCGAGGCGCTCGAACCGCTGGAACCCGACGAGGCCGGCGCCGTCGTCACCGTCGAGGGCGACCCCCGGCGGATCACCGACCGCGCCCTGGCCGTGCTCCCCCACTGAGCCCGTCCTCCTCCGCCACCGTCCCCCCACCCCCTCCCCCCACGGAGTAGAAACGTGTCTGCACTCAGCGCCGAGTTGCTGGCCGCGGCCCCCGCGGCGACGGAACCGATCACCAGCGCGGGCGACACCCGCCTGGCCGTCGCCGCGCTCGCCGGCATCGCGGTGATCGTCCTGCTGATCACCCGCTGGAAGATGCACGCCTTCCTCGCCCTCACCATCGGCACCGGAGTCCTCGGTGCCGTCGCGGGCGCCCCCCTCGCCAAGACCATCGCCAGCTTCACCGCCGGCCTCGGCTCGACCGTGGCGGGTGTGGGCGTGCTCATCGCGCTCGGCGCGATCCTCGGCAAGCTGCTCGCCGACTCCGGCGGCGCCGACCAGATCGTCGACACCGTCCTGGCCAGGACGGGCGAACGGCGGCTGCCCTGGGCGATGGCGCTGATCGCGGGCCTGATCGGGCTGCCGCTCTTCTTCGAGGTCGGCATCGTGCTGCTGATCCCGGTCGTCCTGCTGGTGGCCCGGCGCGGCAACCACTCCCTGATCCGGATCGGCGTCCCGGCGCTGGCCGGCCTGTCGGTGATGCACGGCCTGGTGCCGCCGCACCCGGGCCCGCTCGCCGCGATCGACTCCATCCACGCCGACCTCGGCACCACCCTCGCGCTCGGCGTGCTCGTCGCGCTGCCCACAGTCGCCATAGCCGGCCCGCTCTTCGGGCGGGTCGCCGACCGCTGGGTGAAGGTCACCCCGCCCGAGCACCTCACGCCCACCCGGGCCTCGGACGACCTGGACCAGCGCCCCGGCTTCGCCCCCACCGTGGCCACGATGCTGCTGCCGGTGGTGCTGATGCTCGGCAAGGCGCTGGTGGACGTCCTCGTGGACGACCAGGACAGCCTGGTCTTCCGGGTCTTCGACGTCATCGGCTCACCGCTGATCGCCCTGCTGTCCGCCGTCGTCCTGGGCATGTTCACCCTGGGCCGGGCGGCCGGCTTCACCAAGGAGCGGATCTCCACGACGGTGGAGAGGTCGCTCGGCCCGATCGCGGGCATCCTGCTGATCGTCGGCGCCGGCGGCGGTTTCAAGCAGACCCTCATCGACGCGGGCATCGGCGACATGATCCTCGGCTGGTCGGACGGCTGGAACATCTCGCCGCTGCTGCTGGCCTGGCTGATCGCCGTCCTGATCCGGGTCGCCACCGGCTCCGCCACCGTGGCCACCATCTCGGCCGCCGGTCTGGTCGCGCCGCTGGCCGAGGGGATGACCGGGACGCACGCCGCGCTGCTGGTGCTCGCCGTCGGCGCGGGCTCGCTGTTCTTCTCGCACGTCAACGACGCGGGCTTCTGGCTGGTGAAGGAGTACTTCGGGATGGACGTCCCGCAGACCCTCAAGTCCTGGTCCGCCATGGAGACCGTGATCTCCGTCGTGGGGATCGTCTTCGTGCTGCTGCTCTCACTCGTCCTGTAGGCGTCACGGCGGCGGGGCGACGCCTCCACGTCGCCGCCCGTACGCCCTGCCCTGATACGTTCCATGCGTCTGACCAGGGAAAGGCGTCAAAATGTCACAGCTGCACACCGACCATCCGTTCACCGAGGAGATCGCCCCCGGGGTCCACGCCTACGTCCAGCCGGACGGGGGCTGGTGCCTGAACAACGCGGGCTGGGTGACCGACGGGGCCACGACGCTGCTGATCGACACCGCCGCCACCGAGCGCCGCGCCCTGATGCTGCGCGACGCCCTCCTCGCCTCCGGCGCGCCGATGCCCGCGCACGTGGTCAACACGCACCACCACGGTGACCACACCTACGGCAACAGCGTCTTCGCGGAGGGCGCCCGCATCGTCGGCCACTCGGCGTGCGTCACCGAGCAGATCGCGGCCGGGCACCAGCTGCACGCGATCTGGCCGGACGTGGAGTACGGCGAGGTGCCGGTGGTCCCGGCGACGGTCACCTACGAGGACCGCCTCACCCTCCACGTCGGCGAGGAGGAGGTGCAGCTGCTGCACCCCGGCGTGGCGCACACCCTCGGCGACACGATCGTCTGGCTCCCGGGACGCAAGGTCGTCTTCACCGGCGACCTGGTCTTCAACGGCGGCGCGCCGTTCGTCCCCATGGGCTCCCTCGAGGGTTCGCTGCGTGCCCTGGAGGTGCTGCGCTCGCTCGACGCCGAGGTCGTCGTGCCCGGCCACGGCGGCATCTGCGACCCCTCGGTGTACGCCACCGTCGAGGGCTACCTGCGCTTCGTGGCCGAGCTGGCGGCCGAGGGCCACAAGGCGGGGCGGACGCCGATGGAGGTGGCGCGGGCGGCCGACCTCGGCGGGTTCGCGACGCTGCGCGAGCCGGAGCGGCTGGTCGCCAACCTGCACCGCGCCTACGCGGAGCTGGACGGCCTGCCGCTCGGCTCGCCGCTGGACCTGCCGCCGGTGATCACCGACATGGCCGTGCTGAACGGCGGCCGGATCCCGGAGTGCCTGGCCTGAGGGCCGTGCGGGCCGCCCGTCGCCGGGTCACCAGCGGCGGGCGGCCCAGCCGGGCTCGGCCTTGCGCATGGCGGCGGCGTCGTCGCGCACGTGGAAGGTGCCGTCGTCCTCCAGCCAGCGGCGGTGCAGCGCGGCCAGGGCCGTCCGGTCCAGTTCGACCCCCAGCCCGGGGGCGTCGGAGACGGGCAGCCGGCCGCCGCGGAACTCGTGCCGGCGGGTGATGACGTCTTCGGTCTGCCAGGGGTAGTGCGAGTCGCAGGCGTGGTGGAGGTCCGGCACGGTGGCGGCGACGTGGGTCATGGCGGCCAGGCTGATGCCCAGGTGGGTGTTGGAGTGCATCGACAGGCCGACCCCGAAGGTGCGGCAGATCGCGGCCAGTTCACGGGTGTTGCGCAGCCCGCCCCAGTAGTGGTGGTCGGAGAGCACGATCTGGACCGCGTCCTTGGCGAAGGCCTCGGCGATCTCGGGGAAGGTCGTCACGCACATGTTGGTGGCGAGCGGCACGTCGGTGCCCGCGGACACCTCGGCCATCAGGGCGGTGCCGGTGGCCGGGTCCTCCAGGTACTCCAGGACGTCGCCGAGCTCCCGCGCCACGTGCAGCGAGGTCTCCACGGACCAGGCGCCGTTGGGGTCCAGGCGCAGCGCCTGCTCGGGGAAGGCCTGCGCGAGGGCCCGTACGGCGGCGATCTCCTGCTCGGGCGCGAACACCCCGCCCTTGAGCTTGAACGAGGTGAAGCCGTGCTCGCGCACCAGCCTGCGGGCCTGCGCGACCACCCCGGCGGGGTCCAGCGCGGCGTCCCAGTCGTCCTTCTCCCCGTGGCCGCCGGGGTGTTCGGCCCAGCGGTAGAACAGGTAGGCGCTGTAGTCGACGGTGTCGCGGACCTTCCCGCCGAGCAGGGCGTGCACGGGCAGCCCGAGCGCCTTGCCGAGGGCGTCCAGGCAGGCCACCTCGAAGGCCGAGACCACGGAGAGCAGCAGTTTGTCGGCGGTCTGGACGCCGCGCAGGCCGCCGGCGTCCACCGCGTCGGTGGTCTCCTCGGGGGGCGCGCACACCAGCGCCGCGAGGACCGGAAGGTTGTTCAGGTCGTCCACGCGGCAGCCCGGCAGGGCCTCCGCCAGCGGCCGCGCGAGTTCCAGGTAGCGGGTGTCGCCGTAGGTCTCCCCGACGCCGCTCACCCCGCCCGCGGTGGTCACCTCGACGATCAGGCGCGGGGTGTAGGGCTGGTGCACGCCCTGGGTGTTGAGCAGCGGCGGGTCGGAGATGAGGACGGGGGTGAGGCTCACCCCGGTGATCGTCAGATCCCTCTGCTGTGCCACGGCACGCCACCCCTCGCGTTCATATATGTGAATCCTGTGCGTCCACCAGAACGCGACCCTAGGTGGCGTCCGGATGCCCGTCAAGAACGCGCAGGTCGGCGGCGCTACACCGGTTCGCCGGACGGCGCCGGGACCCAGTCCGGCAACGGCTCCAGGGCCGCCCTCCAGGCGGAGGGCAGCTCGCCGACCCCGGTGCGGGCGGCGATGACCCCGCCGGCGATCGCACAGGTGGTGTCCATGTCCCCGAGCCCGGCGACGGTGTCCCACAGGCCGCCCTCCAGGTCGTCCGGGTGCCGCGCGGCGCACCACAGCGCGAAGGGGACGGTGTCCTGCGCGGAGACCCCGTAGCCGGAGCCCAGGACCTCGGCCGCGTGCCGGACCGACGTGGCCTCCGGGAAACGGCTCGCGATGCGCAGGCCGGAGCGCACGTCGCTGTCGGGCAGCCGGTCGGCCACCTGTGCGAGCAGGTCCCGCGGCGCCGGTCCGCCCCGGCTGCGCGCGGCGAAGGCGGCGGCGAGCGCCACGGCGACGGCGCCGACGGCGGCCTCGGGATGGTGGTGGGAGACGGCGGCCTGCGCCGCGGCGGCCTCGGCCACGCCCTCCAGGTCGGCGGCGAGCCACGCGCCCAGCGGCGCCACCCGCATCGCGGCGCCGTTGCCGTACGAGCCCTGCCCGCCGAACTGCTCGCCGACGACGTCCGCCCAGCGCTCACCGGCGCCGATGCGGCGCAGGACGTCGTGCATGGAGGGCCCGTACTTGCGGTGGGGGTCGGCGGCGTAGGCACCGGCGAGGCCGGCCGCCAGGGAGTCCTGCCCGACGGATCCGCCGTTCCCCGCCAGGTGCCCGAAGAGCACCAGGGCCTGGGCGGTGTCGTCGGTCCAGTACCAGGGAACGTCCTCGGGGGCGATCCGGTGCGCCATGCCGCCCTCCCGCTCCTCCCGCGAGGTGAAGAACCAGCGGTCGCCGAACGCCTCGCCGTGGGCCAGTCCGTACAGCGAGTCGAGGGCGGCGGGCGGGATCATGGTCACCAGTCTCGCAGCGTCCGCAACGCCGGTCACCTGCTTTTCCCGGCGGCGGGCGGGGCGGCGGACTGGACGACATACCGACTGGTCGGCATGATAGCCCGGACAGGTGCCCACGGCAGCGGCGAGGAGCAAGGATGAGCGGGACGGAGAACCCACCGGGACTCGACCTGGAGCGGCTGCGGCGGCACCTGGACGCCGAGCGGCCCGGGCTGCTGGCGGGCCCGCTGGACGGCGAGCTCATCGAGGGCGGCCGGTCGAACCTGACCTACGCGGTGACCGACGGCGTCTCCCGCTGGGTCGTCCGGCGTCCCCCGCTCGGCCACGTCCTGGCCACGGCGCACGACATGACCCGCGAGCACCGCGTCATCAGCGCCCTGCGCGAGACCCCCGTGCCCGTCCCCGGGGCCGTGCTGCTCTGCGAGGACCCCGAGGTCGTCGGGGCGCCGTTCTACGTGATGGACTTCGTCGAGGGCACGCCCTACCGCACCGAGCGGCAGCTGACGGCGCTCGGACCGGAACGCACCCGCGACATCGTGCTGCGGCTGGTGGACACCCTGGTGGCGCTGCACGCCGTGGACCCGCGGGCGGTGGGACTGGACGACTTCGGGCGGCCCGACGGCTTCCTTGAACGGCAGCTGCGCCGCTGGGGCAAGCAGCTCGACGCCTCGCGCAGCCGCGAGCTGGCGGGCATCGACGAACTCGCGGCACTGCTCGGCACCCGCCTGCCCGCCTCCGCGCCGGCAGCGGTCGTGCACGGCGACTACCGGCTGGACAACGTCCTGGTCGGCGCCGACGACACCGTCCGGGCCATCCTCGACTGGGAGATGTCCACCCTCGGCGACCCGCTCACCGACCTCGGGCTGCTGCTGATGTACAGCGAGCTGCGTCCGACGCCCGGCACGCCCGTCTCCGTCACCGGGGGCGCGCCCGGCCACCCCTCCCCCGCCGAGCTCGTCGAGCGCTACGCGGCCGGCTCCGGCCGTGACGTGTCCTCGGTCGCCTGGTACACCGCCTTCGCCTACTTCAAGCTCGCGGTGATCCTCGAGGGCATCCACTACCGCTACACCCTCGGCCAGACCCTCGGCGCCGGCTTCGACCGGATCGGCGCCCTGGTCCCGGCCTTCATCGACAACGGCCTGCGGACGCTTCAGGAAGGCTGAGCCATGGATTTCGCGTACGACGCCAGGACCGAGGAACTGCGTGGGCGACTGCTCGCGTTCATGGACGAGCACGTGTACCCCGCGGAACCGGTCTTCCACCGGCAGCGCGAGGCGGCCGTGGGTGAGGAGGTCTGGTCCGCGCCGCCGGTCGTGGAGGAGCTGAAGGCGGCGGCCCGCGAGCGCGGACTGTGGAACCTCTTCCTCCCCGGCGAGCGCGGCGCCGGGCTGACCAACCTGCAGTACGCGCCGCTGGCCGAGATCACCGGCCGCAGCCCGCACCTCGCCCCGCCGGCCCTCAACTGCGCCGCGCCGGACACCGGCAACATGGAGGTGCTGGCCGAGTTCGGCAGCGAGGAGCAGCGCAAGAGCTGGCTGGAGCCGCTGCTCGCGGGCGAGATCCGCTCGGCCTTCGCGATGACCGAGCCCGACGTCGCCTCCTCCGACGCGACCAACATCGAGACGCGGATCGAGCGGGCCGGTGACGAGTACGTCGTCAACGGTCGCAAGTGGTTCATCTCCGGCGCCATGAACCCCCGTTGCCGGATCTTCATCGTCATGGGCAAGACCGACCCGTCCGCCGAGCGGCACCGCCAGCAGAGCATGCTCCTCGTACCTCGGGACACCCCCGGCCTCGAAGTGCGCCGCGGCATGCGGGTGTTCGGCTACGACGACGGGGACCACGGCGGCCACGCCGAGGTCGTCTTCCACGACGTGCGGGTCCCCGCGGAGAACCTGATCGGCGAGGAGGGCGGCGGCTTCGCCATCGCTCAGGCACGGCTGGGCCCGGGCCGCATCCACCACTGCATGCGCCTGATCGGCATGGCCGAGCGGGCGGTGGAGCTGATGTGCCGCCGGGCCACGGGACGGGTCGCCTTCGGAAAGCCGCTGGCGGCACAGGGTGTCGTCCAGCAGTGGATCGCCGAGGCCCGGGTGGAGATCGAGCAGTTGCGGCTGCTGGTGCTCAAGACCGCCTGGCTGATGGACACCGTCGGCAACCGGGGGGCCCACACCGAGATCCAGGCCATCAAGATCGCCACCCCGGAGAAGGTCGGGCTGATCCTCGACCGCGCCATCCAGCTGCACGGCGCGGGCGGTGTCAGCCAGGACTTCCCGCTGGCCGAGCTGTACGCGGCGGCCCGCACGCTGCGGCTGGCCGACGGCCCCGACGAGGTCCACAAGCGCTCCCTGGCGCGGCGGGAACTGAGGCGCCACGCCCAGGAGGGCTGACCCCCGCGTCGGCCCTGCGGCGGCCCCACGGCACCCCGCCGCGGCGCCACCGCATCGCGGCGCGTGAGGACCCGGCCGGCCGCGTGGGATCCGCCGCGCGGCCGGGTGCCCGCCACGCGGTCAGCCTGGCACGACCACCAGGCGGCCGGTCGTCGTGCCGTCGGCGACCCGCTGGACGGCGTCCGCCGCGCCTTCCAGCGGGACGCGCTCGCTGACGAGGGGCCTGACGGCGCCCTCCGCGGCGAGGCGGGTGAGCTCGTCGTGGCAGCGGCGCACCGCGGCGGGGTCGTGGGTGTTGTACAGGCCCCAGTGGAGGCCGACGACGGAGTAGTTCTTGACCAGGGCGTGGTTGAGGCCGGGGCTGGGGATCGTGCCGCTGGTGAAGCCCACGACCAGGATGCGGCCCTCGAAGGCTATGCACTTGGTCGACCGGGTGTAGGCGTCGCCGCCCACCGGGTCGTACACGACGTCGGCGCCGCGTCCGCGGGTCGCCTCCTTGACGACGGCGACGAAGTCCTCGGCGGTCCGGTCGACGACGACGTCGGCGCCCAGCTCCCGCACCGCCTTCGCCTTGCCGGGGCCGCCGGCCACGCCGATGACGGTGGCGCCCGCGGCCTTGCCGAGCTGGACGGCGGCGCTGCCGACACCGCCCGCCGCGGCGTGCACGAGCAGCGTCTCGCCGGCGCGCAGCCCGGCCCGCCGGTGCAGCCCGAACCAGCCGGTCTGGTAGCCGATGTGGAGGGCGGCGGCCTCGGCGTCGTCCAGGGCCGGGGGCGCGGGCAGCACGTTCGCGGCGGGGACGACGACGAGTTCGGCGAAGGCACCGCCGGGCAGCGCGGCCGGGGCGATGACCCGGTCGCCGGCCGTGTGCCCGGTGACCCCCTCGCCGGCCGCGACGACCTCGCCGCAGAGTTCGACGCCCGGGGTGAACGGCAGGGGCGGCCGCACCTGGTAGTGCCCCCGGCACAGCAGCGCGTCGGGGAAGTTGACGTTCGCGGCGCGGACCTTCAGGAGCAGTTCACCGGGGCCCGGCTGCGGGTCGGGGACCTCGTCCAGGCGCATCGCCGTGCGCGGCTCCCCGTTCTCGTGCACTCGCCATGCCTTCATGCGGTCTGCTCCCGGTTCGGTTCAGGGCTGCCGCACGGAGTGCAGCAGCATGTCTGCGAAGTCGGCGGCGACCTGGCCGGCGGACAGCGGCCCGTCCTCCCGGTACCAGGTGCCGAGGTGGTGCACGGCCCCGAAGAAGAAGTCGACGACGAGGTCGGGCCGGACCTCCGGCCGGAACACGCCCTCGCGCTGCCCCTCCTCGACCAGTGCGCGGAACTTCTCGTGGTAGCGGCGGCGGTCGGCCCGCACCGCCTTCTGCTTCTCCGGGCTGAGCTGGTGCATCGACCGGAAGAAGATCTTGGTGTCGTCGAGGTTGTCGATGCTGGTGACGACGACGTCGGCGGCGGCCTCGACCAGGCGGTCGGCCACCGGGGCCGTCTCCTTGCCGGCGATCGCCTCCAGGCGCTCCATCTGCAGCCGCAGCACGCGCCCGTAGATCTCGTGCAGGAGGTCGTCCTTGCTGCCGAAGTAGTGGTACAGCGCTCCCTTGGTGACCCCGGCGGCCTCGACGATCTCCTGCACCGACGTCCGGTCGTACCCGCGCTCGGCGAAGAGGCGGGTGGCCTCGGCGAGCAGCCGCTGGGGTACCGCGGTCGCGGTCGCCTTGGGTGGGGTGGTGCTCCGTGCCATGGCCTGCCCTCTCTCCGTACCGGTGCGCCCGGACAGCATACCGACCGGTATGTGGCTCAATCCCTCCGTGCGCGCAGCTCCCTGCGCAGGATCTTGCCGCTGGACGTCTTCGGCAGCTCGGGCAGGACCTCGACCTCGCGCGGGTACTTGTACGCCGCGAGACGGTCCCTGCAGTGCCCGACCAGTTCCGCGGGGTCCGCCTCGGCCCCCGGCCGGAGGCTGACGAAGGCCTTCACCGACTCGCCCCGGTAGGCGTCGGGGACCCCGACCACGGCCGCCTCGCGCACCGCGGGGTGGGCGTACAGGACGTCCTCGACCTCGCGCGGCCACACCTTGAAGCCGGAGGCGTTGATCATGTCCTTCTTGCGGTCGACGACGAAGAGCCAGCCCTCCTCGTCCATGAAGCCGATGTCGCCGGTGCGCAGCTCCCCGCCGGGCAGCGCCGCACGGGAGGCCTCCGGCTGGTTCCAGTAGCCGGGGACCACCATGGGCCCGCGGACGGCGATCTCGCCGTGCTCGCCGAAGGGCACGTCGGCGCCCTCGTCGTCCACGATGCGCACCAGCGTCCCGGGGCCCGGGACGCCGACCGAGAGCGTCCCGGAGACCGGGTCGACCGGGGCCTCCAGCCCCGCGGGGACGCTGGCGCAGGGCGCCGTGCACTCGGTGAGGCCGTACCCGTTGCGCAGGTAGTGGCCGAAGCGCTCGCGGAAGGCGGCGACCAGCGCGGGCGGCACGGGGGCGCCGCCGGAGTAGAGCAGGTGGAAGGAGGAGAAGTCCTCGGCGGTGGCGTCGGGCCGCGCCATGAGCGCCATGTAGGCGGTGGAGGGGCCGACCATGTACGCCGGGCGGTGCTCGCGCAGCGCGTCGAGGACGACGCCCGGCTCGAACCGGTGGGCGAGCGCGACGGTGGAGCCCGCGACCAGGCCGGCGGCCAGCTGGCAGACCATGCCGGTGATGTGGAACAGCGGGGCGAGGGCGAAGAGCGTGGCGCCGTCGGGCAGGACGCTGTGCGCGCGCTGCCGGTCGGCGTTGTAGCTGATGTTGCCGTGGGTGTTCATGGCGCCCTTGGGGACGCCGCTGGTGCCCGAGGTGTAGCTGATCAGCGCGACGTCGGCCCCGGTCAGCCCGGGGTCGGGCAGCTCCGGGCCGGCCGCGCCGGCCCGCGCGGCGGCCAGCAGGTCGTCGGTGTCCCCGGGCGGTGTGCGCCGCTGGGGCAGGACCCGCTCGTCGTCCCTGGTCTGCAGGTCGAGTTCACTGGTCGTCAGCGGGATCCGCACCGGCGACCCGGCCGCCGTCCGGCGCACGTACGTGTCCCAGGCCCGGTCGGCACAGACCAGGGCGGTGACCCCGGCGTCCGCCAGCACATGGGCGAGTTCGCGCTCCTTGTACATGGGGTTGACCGGCACGACGGTGCCGCCGGCCTTCCAGGCGCCGAGCAGCGCGACCGCGAACTGCGGCACGTTCTGCAGGAGGACCGCCATCCGGTCGCCGCGCGCGAAGCCGCGGGCGGCGAGGTACCGGGCGAGCCCGTCCGACAGCGCGTCGAGTTCGCGGTAGCTCAGGCGGCCGTCGAAGTACGCCAGCGCGGTGCGGTCGGGGACGCGGGCGACGACCTCGCGGAAGGCGTGCAGCAGGGTGACCGGCGGGTCGGGGAGGGTGTGCAGCTCCTCGTCGAAGTGCCGCAGCCAGGGCTTGTTCCCGTACGGGCTCACGCGCCGTGCCCCTCCTCCAGCTTCCGCTGCACCCGGTTCATCCCGCCGATCCAGCGGTCGGTGTCCCCGGCGCGGGCGGCGTAGTGGGCGGCCGTCCCCGAGTGCGGCAGGATCAGGAAGCGCTCGTCGGCGATGCCCTGGAGCACGGCCTCGGCGACGTCCTCCGGCTCGATGGCCGTGGGGGCGAGCACGAGGTCGCCCGCGGGGCCCGCGGCGCGCAGCATGTCGGTGCGCACGCCCTCCGGGCAGACGGCGTGGACGCGCACGCCCCGGTGCCGGTAGGTGAGGGCGAGCCACTCGGCGAAGGCCAGCGCGCCGTGCTTGGTGACCGAGTACGGGGCGTCCCCGACCATCGTCAGCAGCCCGGCGGCGGAGACGGTGGCGACGAAGCGGCCCTCGCCGCGCTCCAGCCACTCCGGGAGGAGTGCCCGGGCGGCACGCACGTGGGCCATGACGTTGACGTCCCAGACCCGTTCCCACACGGCGTCCTCGGCCTCGGCCCCGGCCATGCTGCCGACGCCCGCGTTGGCGCAGAACACGTCGACGCCCCCGCCGAGGGCCGCGCGGGCCGGCCCGACGACGACGGAGGCGTCACCGGGGACGCAGATGCCGCCGATCTCGTCCGCGACGGCCTTGGCGGAGTCCTCGTCCAGGTCGTTGACGACCACGCGCGCGCCCCGCGCCGCGAACCCCCGGGCCAGCGCCGCCCCGATCCCGCCCCCGGCACCGGTGACGACCACCCGGGCATCGCGCAGCGCTTCCATCGCGTCTCCTTCGACTTCGACTCGGAACGGCTCCGGTCAACATACTAAGCGGTCGGTCACGCCTGGGGAAGGGCGCACCGGGCCGGTGGCTGAATTCCCCCCGCGCGGTGTATGGCCGGACCCGCGCCGGATTGGGATGATGCGACCGCATCGGTCCGGGCGAACCAGGGGGACGGTCATGCCGGGGATGAGTGTCGAACCGTACTGGGAGCTGACCTTCGACGCGGACGGCGACCCCGACCGGGCGCAGCGCGACCGGCTCACGGCGGGGGTCGGCGCGCGGGGCGTCACCGATCTGCTGGTCTTCTCGCACGGCTGGAACAACGACCGCTCCGGCGCGACCGCCCTGTACGACCGCTTCCTCGCCCCCGTCCCCGGGCTGCTCGCCGGCCGGGCCCGGCCCGGCTCGGTCCTGGGCTACGTCGGCGTGCTGTGGCCCTCCATGCGCTTCTCCGACGAGCCGATCCCGGACTTCGAGGCCCTGCTGCCCGTCCCGGAGCCGCCCCGGCCGGAGCCGGCGCTCGACGCCGCCAGCCGCGACGCGCTCGTGGCGGTCTTCCCCGGGCACGAGGACGAGATTCGCCGGATCGCCGAACTGCTGGAGGAACGCCCCGACGGCGAGGAGCCGTTCGCGGAGTTCGCCGCGCTGGTGCGGCGTCTGACCGGGGTCGCACCGCAGGCCGTCGCCGGGCTGTGCGCGGACGACACCTCGGACGCGGCGCCGGGCGCGGAGCCGGCCGTCCTGTGCGGCGATCCCGTGGCCGCCTGCGAGGAGTACGCGGCGGCCCTGGAGGGCGGCGTCCGGCTGCCGCTGGCGGGCGGCGGCTGGACGCGGCTGTGGAACGGCGCCAAGGAGATGCTGCGCCAGGCGACGTACTACGCGATGAAACGGCGGGCCGGTACGGTCGGCGAGCGCGGACTCGGCCCGCTCCTCGGCCGCCTCGCCCGCACCCACCCCTCGCTCTCCGTCCACCTGGTGGGGCACAGCTTCGGCGGCCGGCTGGTCTCCTACGCGCTGCGCGGACTGCCGGAGGAGGTGCGGTCGGTGAAGTCGGTGACGCTGCTCCAGGGCGCCTTCTCGCACTACGCGTTCGCGTCCCGGCTGCCCCACGACGGCGCGCACGGCGGCGCGTTGGGAGCCGCCCGGCTCAAGGTGGCGGGCCCGGTGGTGTCCTGCTACTCGCGCCACGACACGGCGCTGGGCACGATGTACCCGATCGCCTCCCGGCTGGCGGGCGACGACCGCGGGTTCGGGCCGGACCTCGGCGACCGCTGGGGGGCCACCGGCCACGACGGCATCAAGGCGGTCGACGGCACCACGGACGTGCCGCTGGCCGAGGCGCTGCGCGGGGCGTTCCCCCGGGCCGGCTGCGTGAGCGTGGACGCCTCGGCCGTGGTGAGCCGCGGGGGCCCGCCGTCCGGGGCGCACAGCGACATCTGCCACCCCGAACTGGCGCGGATCGTGTTGCGCGCGGGCCGGCTCCTGGCCTGAGGCCGTGGGCCGTTCACCGGCCCGCGCGGGCCGTGCTCGGCGGGTCAGCGGTGGGCGGGGAACTCCACGACCTGCTGGTAGGTCGGGCGGTTCTGCCAGCTGATCTTGCCGTGCTTGATGCCGCCGAGGGTGCGGTGGATGATCGTGTCGGCGCACCACTGGTCGCCGGCCGAGCAGTTCTCGTCACCCGGGTACACCTGGGCGGCGGTCCTGGCGGCGGCCTGCTTGAGGGTGCCGGTCAGCACGTCACGGCAGGCCGCGAGGTCGCCGCCGCCGCAGTAGGTGCGGGCCAGGCCGCCCCGCACGGGTTCGCCGAGCACCGCCCGCACGTCCTTGTCGACGTAGGACCACCAGCCGTACTGGAAGGAACTGCCGGCGTGCGAGCCGGTCGGGCCGTGCCCGGCCGAAGGCGCCTCGTCCACCGTGAGGTTGGCGGTCAGTGCCGCGTACAGCTCGCTCCCCAGGCCCGGTTCGAACTGGGCCTTGACCAGCAGCGGCCACCAGGCGTCCATGATCCGCACCGCGTCGGCGTTGGCGTAGGCGTGCGAACCCGGCGAGGTCTCCCGGCGCTTGGCACCGGCGGCCACCCAGTCGGAGAGCTTGGTGACGGCCGCGGACACCGCGGGGTCGGAGACCGCTCCGCTGCGCAGCACCTTGAGCAGGCCGGGCAGCACGTCCTCGCCGCGCAGGTCGGTCAGCGCCGCGTCGGCCATCGCCTTGGTGAGCTGGGCGCGGGTGACGCCGCCCGCCGCGACGAGCTTCTTCACCCGGTCGTCCAGCAGGTCGCCGCGGTGCACCGAGCCGTTGCCGAACCCGGCCGCGTCGTAGCCCTTCGCCTGCCGGTTGTTCCAGGAGACGTAGTAGTCCTGGCCGACGGACTGCGGGTGCTCCGAGGCGGGCGTGTAGTCGGCGGTGTTGTGGGCCGGGTCGAAGCCGCGCCACTCGTACGCGGGCTCGGCGCGGACGGGGAAGGTCGGGTCGACGTCGGCGGCCCGCACCGGATTGGCGCCGCTGTTGAAGTAGGCGGCCTCACGGGAGTCGGCGTAGAACCAGTTGAAGGTGTAGTTGATGTGCTGGACGGCCTGCTGGAAGGAGGCCGCGTCGGTGACGGCGGAGGGGTCGTTGAGCATCTGGAAGCCGACGACCGAGTCGGCCTCGTGCATGTAGGAGCTGCGCAGCGCCACGTAGGCGACCTTCTTGCCGTCGATCGTCGCGCGGTGCGTCACCGGGCCGTACTCGGTGCGGTAGATCTGCATCCGGTAGGAGCCGGCCGCGGTGCCGTCGGCGGTGGTGGGCTTCCAGGAGTTGCTGCGCTCCAGCTTCTCCATGGCCGTGCAGGTGCCGCGGTAGAGGTAGTGGACGTCGTCCTGGCAGAGCTCGACGGTGTAGGTGTCGGTGATGTCCTGGGCCGAGGTGGTGGCGCTCCACGCGTAGTCCTGGCCGCGGCCGAGCTCCACGTACATGCTCAGGCCCGCGAAGGAGGCGCCGCGGGCGCTGATGCCGGGGCCCTGGATCTCCTGGAGCATCAGCAGTTGTGGCGCGAAGTAGCCGGTCTGCGGTCCGAACACGGCGATCGGGTGGCCGCTCGCGGTGTGCGCGCCGCTGACCAGCAGCGCGTTCGACATGCCCCGGGTGTTCGCGGAGAGCGCGCTCGTGGTGGCACTCTTCGACGCCGCGGAGGCCTTCGCGGTACCCGCGGTGCCGGTGCGGTCGTGGACGAGCGGCTCCACCGTCACGCTCCCGGCGTCGGGCAGCGCCCTGCCCTGCGGGTTCTCCGGGCGGACGGCGTAGGGGAAGCTCTGGCCGTCGTGCACGGTCAGCACGGCCTCGGGGTCGTCGCGCTCCCGGAAGGACTCCCAGACCCTGGTGCCCTCGGTGACCCCGTACTTCTGCTGGGCGGCCAGCAGGGACAGGGCGTTGGTCACCTCACCGCCGCCACCGGTGCCGAACAGCGCGCCGATCACGGAGGCCAGCGCGATCAGGTCGGTGGACTTGAACCTCTCGATCGTCCCGGCGTTGGTGATGGCGTCCTTGTGGCCGGTCAGCACGTACTCGCCGGGGAAGTAGCGGCCGCTGTCGGAGGCCGCGATGTAGGCGTTGATCCCGTCCACGTAGGCGTTGACGTCGGCCAGCGCCTGCCGGCCGCGCTCCCCGTTCTGCGTGGCGATCCAGTCGATCTGGGCCTGCAGGTCCTCCTCGGTGTACGGCGCGGCGCGCCAGAACTCCTGCTCCAGACCCTGGTTGGCGGGGGCGCCGCCGGCGAACGAGGTCAGCTGACCGCGCCCCACGTGCCGGAACAGGTCCATCAGCCACAGCCGGTCCTGCGCCGCGGCGTACCCGGCGCCGAACTCGGTCCCGTACCGCGTCGTGCCGGAGATGTGCGGGACCCCGGTCTTCTTGTCGCGGGTGATCGTCACGTCGCTGCGGGGCGAGGTCGTCGAGGCGACCTGCCCGGCCGGGACGCCGAAGGATGCGTCGTTGAAGAAGTTGTTGATGGTGGCGTCGGTGAGGTTCTGGTACCCGCCGGCCAGGTTCGCGTACGGACCGAGCTGGTCCTCCGCGTGCTCCGGCTGGGTGCCGAAGATCTGGTTCAGCAGGATCTGGGCGAGGGTCGCGTTGCCGTTCTGGCCCGGCGGCAGGACGTCGGAGCACCGTCCCTGGCAGTAGTCGGTGGCGGGGGCGGCGTGCGCCGCCATGGGCAGCGGCGCGACGAGGCTCGCCCCCAGGGCGAGGACCGCCGCCGCGGCGGCCGTTCTGAGTCTTGTCCTGAACCTGCCAAATCTGGATCGCATGACCACTCCTCCCGAAGCGCGGTGTGACGCAGGTTACTTCGGGAGATGACCGCCGAGTAAGGTGAACATGCGTCACGTTTCAGCTACGCCATCCCGGCTGGAACTCGCCGCGCCGGGGATGGATCCGGAACGCCGTCCGTTACGTCCATTCGACAGCGATGCGACACCGACGACGGAGGTGGCACACCATGGCCGGATTCCGGAGCCTCGCCAGACAGGTGCGCGATCCCCGGCGCTCCCCCACCCAGCGCCGCACCTACCTGCGCAGGTGCCTCGAGCGCTTCGCGCCGTACGGGCACCGCGCGACCTGGGACCACCTGTGCACCGGCGCGGGGATCGCGCCCGACGACCGCGAGCCGGACCCGGTCCGGCTCGTCACGGCCCTCGCGGAACTGGAGGAGGCGCGAGCGGTCTGGCTCACCTACGAGCGGGAGTTCGCGGCCCGCCGCAAGGAGGAGAAGTACTACGGCATCCGGCAGCCCGGCGCGCTCGACGACTGGCACCGGCGCACGTGGGGCGGCAACGGGGTCGCCTGGTGCGAGGACCCCCGCGTCCACCCGGACGACCGGCTGGCGGACGTGCTGCGCCGCCTCATCGCGGCGATCGACGCGGGGCCGGGGGCGGGGTGCCCGGTCTGCGGCGAGCAGCGGCTGCGGTGGCGGAACGGGCTCAACCACTACCCCGGGGCGGGGCCCGTGTGCGGGCGGTGCGGGATCGTGGTGCCGGTGCCTGTTCTCTGCGAGGCCGCGCTGGTGGGGGCGCGGGGGGCGCTTGTCCCTTCGGGATGAGCCTGCGGGGGGCCGCGTTGCGGGTGCGGGGCGTTGTTGTGTGCGGGTTGTTTTGCGCCTGCGGGCGGCTGCGCCGGGCTGCCCGGTGGGTGGTTGTGTGCGGGTCGTTTGTGGCTGGGGTTGGGGATTTTTCCCACCCTCCCGCCCTCCCCCAGCCTTCGGCCGGGGGGACCCCCATCCGGCGCGATCGGTGCGGGCCTGCGCAAGTACGTATGGGGTCGGCGCCGCGCCGGCGCACTCCCCCAGCCTTCGGCCGGGGGGACCCCCAGAACGCTCGCGGTTTACGCCAACGTCATTCGGCACCGCACTTAACCGCTCGTCTCCCCCAGCCTTCGGCCGGGGGGACCCCCAGGGCGCACCCCGCCACACCCCCTCCCGAGGTACGGGCGCACAACGGCCGGTGGGGGGGCAGATAGGCATGCGGGGGTACCCCGAACCGCTCTCTGACCCCCACGGCTCCATGGCCCTACGCCCACATCATTCGGTGCCGGCGCTCGTCCCTCCCCAGCCTTCGGTCAGGGGGGGAGGCACTCCAGCCACACCCCCTCCTCTTGTGTGCGCATGACCGCCGCGGCCATGAGGATTGCGCCCACGTCATTCGGCATCGGCTTCGCCGCATGTCTTCGCCGGCCTTCGGTCAGGGAGACAACCCCGTCACCCACCTCCCTCTAGCGACGGTGCGTTAGGCAGGTGCGGTGCCCCCGGGCTGCCTTGTGACCTCCCACCGGCCGTTGGTCGCCACGGATACGGAGGGGGTGGGGTCGTAGGGGTGGGTGTTCTGGACGCTGACGTGTATTTGATGTGCGGCAGAGACGGCAAGAACAAGTGCTGCCCGTCATGCACATAAATATGCGGTACAGAATGCCCACCCCGGAGGCCCCGCCCCCGGCCCACCCATGCACAGAGCGCACGCCCGCACCAACCGCGCCGGATGGGGGTCCCCCCGGCCGAAGGCTGGGGGAGGGAGGGAGGGCGGGAGACAGCCTGCCGCAGGCGCAACGGACCCGCACACAACCACCCCGCAGCCCGGCGCAGCCGCCCGCAGGCGCGAACAACCCGCACCCAGCAACCGGCCCGCACAGACGCACCCCGCCGTACTGACACCCCCACGGGGACGATGCGACGATGCCAGCCCAGGCAAGTACCTCGCGCGGAGGGACGGGACCGGCACATGGCGGAGCTGCACGATCTGACGGCGCTGGAGCAGGGGAACGCGATCAAGGCCGGGGAGGTCTCCCCCACGGAGCTCGCCGAGCACTATCTGGACCGGGTCGACCGGCACAACGGGACCCTCGGGGCGTTCATCACGGTCACCCCGGAGATCGCCCGCAAGCAGGCCGCCGACGCCGAGTCGGAGGCACTGGCGGCCCGCCGCGGGGACCGGGAGGAAGAGCTGTCGGCGCTGCACGGCGTCCCGGTCCCGGTCAAGGACCTCAACTTCGTGGCCGGAGTCCGCTGCACCCTGGGCTCGCAGGCGTACGCCGACCACGTGCCGGACGTCGACGACCACGTCGCCGCCAGATTGCGCGCGGCCGGCACGGTGCTGCTGGGGAAGACCAACACCCCGGAGTTCGGGCTGCCCTGCTACACCGAGAACAAGCTCGCCCCGCCCGCCCGCACCCCGTGGGACCTGGAGCGGTCCGCCGGCGGCTCCAGCGGCGGCGCGGCGGCCGCGGTCGCCGCGGGGCTGGCCCCGGTCGCGCAGGGCAGCGACGGCGGTGGCTCGATCCGCATCCCCTCCTCCGTCTGCGGACTGTTCGGCATCAAGCCGAGCCGCGGCAGGGTGAGCGCGGGCCCGGTGCAGCACGACGTGAGCGGTCTGAGCGGCAGCGGCCCGATCGCCCGGACGGTCGCGGACGCGGCGGCCCTGCTCGACGTCCTGGCGGGCCCGATGCCGGGCGACCCGTACGGCGCGCCCTCGCTGCCGCCGGGTGAGACGTTCTCCTCGTACGTCACCCGCGACCCGGGGACGCTGCGCGTGGCCGGCCTGCCCCGGCCCCCCGTGCCGGGGGTCGAGCTGCACCCGGACTGCCGTGCAGCGTACGACGGCGCCGCCGAGCTGCTGCGGGGTCTCGGCCACCAGGTGGACGAGCTGGAACTGCCCGTCGACGGCGCGGTCCTGGACGCCTTCACCCGGGTGTGGGGCGTGATGGCCACCGTCTACCCGGTGGCACCGGAGCAGGAGGAGCTGCTGATGCCGCTCACCCGGCACCTGCGGGCCGAGGGCGGCCGGGTGAGCGGCCCGGAGTTCGCCGCGGCCCTGTACGCGTTCCGGGCGCTGGGGCAGCTGATCGCGGACGCGTTGCTCTCCTCGTACGACGTGGTGCTGACCCCGACGCTGGCGCAGCCCCCGGCGTTCGTGGGGAGCGCGGGTCTGCGGAACGACGACGACCCGGCGGCCGAGTTCGCGGGACTGGCCGGTTACACGCCGTTCACGCCGGTCTTCAACGCCACCGGCCAGCCGGCCGTGAACGTGCCGCTGCACTGGACGGAGGAGGATCTGCCGATCGGTGTGATGTTCGGCGGCCGCTTCGGGGACGAGGCGACGCTCATCTCGCTGTCGGCGCAGTTGGAGTCGGCCCGTCCGTGGGCCGCCCGCAGGCCCGCGATCTGGTAGCGGGGGCGGGGCGCGGCGGCTCCGTGCCGAGCAGCCGCCGTGCTCCCGGTCCCTGGTCGCCGAGCGTGTCGCCGGGGTTGGACAGGGCGCAGCGGTCCAGGGAGAGGCAGCCGCAGCCGATGCAGTCGTCGAGGCTGTCGCGGAGCGCGGTGAGCCGGTCGATGCGGGCGTCGAGTTCGGCCCGCCAGCCCGCGGAGAGCCGGGCCCAGTCGGCCCGGTCCGGGGTGCGGCCCTCGGGCAGGCCGTCCAGTGCCTCGCGGATCGCGGCGAGCGGCATGCCGACCCGCTGGGAGGCCCGGATGAAGGCGACGCGGCGCAGGGTGTCGCGGGTGTAGCGGCGCTGGTTGCCGCTGGTGCGGCGGCTGCGGATCAGGCCCTGGGCCTCGTAGTAGCGCAGCGCGGAGACGGCGGCGCCGCTGCGCCCGCTCAGCTGGCCTACGGTCAGTTCGCGGTGCTCGCCGGGGATCCTCGCCACGCCACGACTCTACTTGCGGTGCGGGACGCTGTTCCGCCACAGCCGGACGCAGGAGACGAGCGCGGCGGCGACCAGCAGCGCGTTGCGGACGGCGACGATGACGGCGCCCTGCCAGGTGGCGGCGGTGACGTCCGCGAAGAAGAGCGGGTAGTCGACCGTGGTCACGGCGGTGGCGAGCAGCACCAGGGCGGCGGCCGGGCGTTGGGTGGTCTGCCGCGTGGTCAGGCAGACCGCGCCGAGGCCGATCAGCCAGACCAGGTACTGGGGGCTGATGACCCGGCTGGTGACGGTGAAGAGGAGCACGGCCGCCAGCGCGGCGTCGTACGGCGTGGCGGGGGTCCAGCGGGACGCCCTCACGCGCCACATCAGCAGCCACAGCAGGGAGGTCCCGGTGAGCAGCAGGGAGGCGGTGGTGATCTCGGCGACGTACGGTCCGGTGAACTCCAGCGACCCGTAGTGCGCGACCACCCGGCCCGGCCAGCCGAACATCTCGGCGACGTGGAGGAAGGTGCCGCCGAGGGACTCGATCTCGACCCCGCGGTGGTGCTGGGCGGACAGGAAGCCGAACGCGCCGCGGAACGCGGTGCACAGCACCAGGAGCAGGCCGCCGGCGGACAGGGCGAGCGCGGTCCAGGTCTCCCGGGTGGTGCGGCCGCGCGGTGTGCCGAGCACGGTGAGCACGGGCCAGAGCTTGATGAGGGCGGCGAGTCCGGCGAGCGCGCCGCCGAGCCGTGGCCGCGCGGGCAGGGCGAGCAGCGCGCCGACGGCGACGACGGTGACCATCAGGTCGTAGCGGGCGTAGGGCAGGTGCATCAGCAGCGGCAGGGCGAGCGCCCACAGCCACGCCCCGGCCGTGCTGCGGCCGGGGCGGCCGGTCCCGGCCCGCAGGAGGAGCAGCAGGACGACGGCGTCGGCGGTGAGCGACAGCAGGACGAAGCCCTGGAAGTAGCTGAGCCCGGGCAGCAGTTCCGGGGCGAGCATCACCAGGGCGGCGCCGGGCGGGTACTGCCAGGTCACGTCGCCGACGGGGAACGTCCCGTGCGCGAAGCTTTCGCTCCACCGGCGGTAGAGGAAGTGCACCTCGCGGGCGATGTCACCCTGCCCGCTGCGCAGGAGGGCCAGCATGACCACCCGGCTGGCGAGCCAGTAGACGCCGAGGGCGAGCCAGGTCTGGGGCCAGGTCGCGGGCCGCAGCAAGGCGATGCCGGCGCCCGCCGCGGCGGGGGTGCCGCCGCCGTGCCGGACCTCCACCGTGTGCCAGTCGGACGGGCTGGTCTCCGTGGGGGCCTCGGCCACTTCCGTCTCCTCCACCGGCGCGAACAGGGACATACGGAGATGAAAGATAGTCACAAACCGGACGAACGGCCGTTGATACGCGCCGGGTGCGGGGCGTTGACACGGGTCCGCCGCGGAGACCATGCTGAGCAAGCGCTTGGACAGTACGGGAGGCATGACATGGGACAGCCCAGGATCTTCACCTCGGTCGGCGAACTGAAGGAGGCCATCGGGGAGGACCTCGGCACGACCGGCTGGCTGGAGGTCGACCAGAAGCGGATCGACCTGTTCGCGGACGCCACCGGGGACCACCAGTGGATCCACGTGGATCCGCAGAAGGCGGCCCAGGGCCCCTTCGGCACGACCATCGCGCACGGCTACCTGACGTTGTCGCTGATCCCGTCCTTCACCCCGCAGCTGCTGCGGGTCGAGGGCGTGAAGATGGGCGTCAACTACGGGGTGAACAAGGTCCGTTTCCCCTCCCCCGTACCGGTCGGCTCACGCCTGCGGGCGACCGGCCGGATCGCCGAGGTGAGCGAGGTCCCCGGCGGCGCCCAGCTCGTCGTGGCGATCACCGTGGAGCGGGAGGGCGGCGAGAAGCCGGTGTGCGTGGCCGAGACGGTCGTCCGCTTCTACCTCTGACGGGGCGCGTACCCGACCATGCGCAGGGCGAGATCGGCGTACAGCGCGCCGATCCCGTCCGGCGTCCGGCGCCCTCCGGGGTTGAACCAGCGGGCCACGTCGATGCAGAGCGACAGCAGCGCGACGGTGGTCCCGGAGACGTCAGGGACGTCGAACTCCCCGGCCTGCACGCCGTCGTGGATGACCGAGCGGACCGCCGCCTCGCTCTTGCGGCGCAGCTCCACCACCTCGGTGTAGTGCTCGGGGCCGAGCGCGCCGAGTTCGTACTGCACGACCCGGCCGGTGGTGTGGTGCTCCGCGTGCCAGCGCACGAAGGAGCGCACGGCCGTGGCCAGCCGGTCGGCGGGGCCGCCGTCGCCGTCGGCGGCGTCCTGGAGCAGCCCGAGCGAGAGCCGGTGGCCGACCACGCTGATCTGGTAGAGCAGCTCTTCCTTGGTCTTGTAGTGGATGTAGAGCGCCGCGGGGCTCATGCCGGCCCGGCCGGCGATGTCGCGCGTGGTCGTCGCGTGGTAGCCGCGCTCCGCGAACGCCTCGACCGCGGCGATCACCAGCCGCCGGGCGGCATCAGGGGTGACACCGGTCCACGCCTCGGTCCGCTGCTCCGACCGCTCCGCCTCCACGTCCATGGCGGACACCCTACATGGACGCTGAGCAAGCGCTTAGATACCGAGCGGTCGGTCGGTGCGGGCCCGCCCCCTCAGAAGGCCGACACCCCCGTGAGCTCCCGGCCGATCAGCAGCTTCTGGATCTGGCTCGTCCCTTCGTACAGGGTCATCACGCGGGCGTCCCGCAGCAGCTTGCCCACGGGGTACTCGTCGATGTACCCGTAGCCGCCGAAGACCTGCAGCGCATTGCCGGCGCAGCGCACCGCCGCCTCGCTGGCGAAGAGCTTCGCCTTGGACGACTCCGCCGCGAAGGGCAGGCCCCGGTCGATCAGGTCGGCGACCCGCCAGGTCAGCAGCCGGGCGGCGTCCACGTCCAGAACGATGTCCGCGAGCAGCTCCTGCACCAGCTGGTGCCCGGCGATCGGCTTGCCGAACTGCTCGCGCTCCTTGGCGTAGCCCACGGCGGCGTCGAGCGCAGCCTGCGCGATGCCCACGCACCCCGCGGCGACCGACATCCGGCCCTTGGCCAGGGCGGACATGGCCACGGAGAAGCCCTTCCCCTCCGGCCCGAGCATCGCGGAGGCCGGCACGCGCACGTCCTCCAGCACCAGCTCCGCGGTGGCCTGGCCGCGCAGCCCCAGCTTCCCGTGCACCTCGTACCGGGCGAGGCCGGGACTGTCGGCGGGGACCAGGAAGGCGCTGACGCCCTTGTGGCCGGGGGCGTCGTTGGTGCGGGCGAACAGCAGGACGACGTCCGCCCAGGTGCCGTTGGTGATGAACATCTTGGCGCCGTTGATCACGTAGTCGCCGCCGTCGCGCCGGGCGCGCGTGGTCAGGTTGCCGGCGTCCGAGCCGGTGCCGGGCTCGGTCAGCCCGAAGCAGCCAAGCGCCTCCCCGGAGGCCAGCCGGGGCAGCCACTCCCGCTTCTGCTCCTCCGTGCCCCAGTGCGCGACCGACTTCGCCACCAGCCCGAGCGAGACGGACACGATGCCGCGCACCGAGGAGTCGCCGCGCCCCAGCTCCTCGGTGACCAGGCAGTACGCCAGGTGGTCGCCGCCCGAGCCGCCGTACTCCTCCGGCACCGTCAGCCCCAGGAAGCCCACGTCGCCCAGCTTCTTGACGATGCCCCGGTCCACGGCCTCCGCCCGGTCCCACGCGGCCGCGTGCGGCACGATCTCGCGCGCGGTGAACTCGGCGGCCAGCGCGCGGACCGCGGCCTGCTCCTCGGACAGCTCAAGATTCACGGCACACCTCGGTTCGGCTTTAAATTACCACTGCTAGTTTCCTGTGGGCAGCCTCTACTATGTGCCGCATGGCCCGCCCCCGCAAGCCCCTGCTCAGCCGCGAACGCATCGTCTCCACGGCACTCGCGCTCGTGGACGGGGAAGGGCTGCAGGCCGTCTCCACGCGCCGCCTCGCGGCGGAGCTCGGCGTCAGCGGGCCGAGCCTCTACAACCACTTCCCGACCAAGGACGACATCCTGGACGCGGTCGCCGACGCGGTCGTCGGCGAGGTCGACCTCGCCATGTTCGACGACGGCCGCGACTGGCGGGACGCCCTCGTCGCCTGGGCCCGCTCCTACCGCGCCGCGCTCGCGGCCCACCCCCACATCGTCCCCTTCCTCGCCCAGGGCCCCGGCCGCCGCCCGGCCGGCCTGCGCATGGCGGACGCGGTCTTCGGCGGCATGACCGCCGCCGGCTGGCCCCCGGCCCACGCCACCCGCGTGGGCGCGCTCATGCGGTACTTCGTGGCGGGGTCGGCGCTGGGGTCCTTCGCGCGGGGCTTCGTCGACGACGCGTCCGCCTACGACCCGGCGGACTACCCGCACCTCGGGCAGGCGCACCTCCTCGCGGAACGGCAGCAGCAGGTGGACGAGGGTGCCTTCGAGACGGGGCTGCGGGCGTTGGTGGACGGGCTCGCGCTGCAGTTCGCTGCGCTGGGCTCCGCCGGGTAGGGCTGTTTCCGCGTGCGGCGCCATTGTGCGGGGCTGCACCGTGCTGCCCCGTTCTTGCGTGCGGGTTGTTTGCGCCTGCGGCGGGCTGTTCGCCCGCCCTCCCACCCGATTGCCCGGCGCGATTGGTGCGGGCGTGCGCACTGTGGCTGGGTGGGCCGGGGGCGGGGCCTCCGGGGTGGGCATTCTGTACCGCATATTTATGTGCATGGCGGGCAACCACTCGTCGGTGCCGTCTCTGCCGCACATCAAATACACGTCAGCGTCCAGAACGCCCACCCCTACGACCCCACCCCCTCCGTACCCGTCGCGGCCAACGGCCGGTGGGTGGTCACAAGGCAGTCCGGGGGCACCGCACCTGTCCCACGCACCCCCAACGGGACACCCTGCGCCGGCGCGAGAGGGAGGGGCGCTGCGGGGTGCTCCCCCTGGCCGAAGGCCGGGGCAGACGAGCAACAGACCCGGTGCCGAACAATGCGGGCCTTAACCACGGGGCTGTGGGGGTCAGAAGGCGGTTCCGGGTGCCCCCGCACGCCTATCTGCCCCCCCCACCGGCCGTTGTGCGCCCATACGACGGGAGGGGGTGTGTCGGGGTGCGCCCATGGGGGTCCCCCCGGCCGAAGGCTGGGGGAGACGAGCGGTCAAGTGCGGCGCCCGACGATGTGGACGTAAACCGCGAGCGTTCTGGGGGTCCCCCCGGCCGAAGGCTGGGGGAGTGCGCCGGCGCGGCGCCGACCCCAGCACAAGGTGCGAGACCCGCACCAATCGTGCCGGGCAATCGGGCGGGAGGGTGGGGGGAGAAACCCAACAACAACCACAACGCACCCGCACACGACAACCGGACGTCAGAAGACGACCAGCGACCGCCCGCCCCGCCCCTGTCGCATCGCCGCGAACGCCCCCGGGATCCCGTCCAGCCCGATCCGCTCCGTCACCATCGCGGAGAGGTCCAGCCGCCCCGCCCGCACGTGCTCCGCCAGAACCGGCAGGTCGCGCCCCGGGTCGCTGTTGCCGTACACGCAGCCGGACAGCGTCCGCCCGAAGTGGAAGAGCTCCAGCGCGGAGAAGGAGACCAGGTCCGCCTTGCCGCCGATGCCGACGACCGTCGTGCGCCCGCCCCGCCGCGTCGAGGACCACGCGGAGCGGATCGTCTCGCCGCGCCCGACGCACTCGATGGCGACGTCCGCCCCGTGCCCGCCCGTCAGTGCGCGGATCCGCTTCGCGACGTCCTCCCCCGCCGGCAGGAACTCCGTGGCGCCCGCGGCCCGGGCCAGGGCCTCCTTCTCCGGGGAGACGTCGACGGCCACGACGGTGCCCGCCCCCGCGATGCGGGCGGACTGCAGGACGGCGAGCCCGACGCCCCCGACGCCGAAGACGGCCACGGACTCTCCGGGGCGCACCGCAGCGCTGCGGTGGACCGCGCCGTACCCGGTGAGCACGGCGCACCCCAGGAGCGCGGCCTCGGTCAGGGGGATCCCGTCCGGGAGCGGCAGGACGGCGCCCGCCGCGACCACGGTCTCCTCGGCGAACGCGGCCGTCCCGAGCCCCGGGTAGAGCTCGGTCCCGCCGTCCGCGAGCTTGGCGTAGGGCACGCCCGCCGCCGCGCCCGCGCCGGCGCACAGCCACGGCTCGCCGAGCCCGCAGTAGTGGCAGGTGCCGCAGGCGGGCGCCCAGTTGAGGACGACGCGGTCGCCGGGGGTCACGTCCGTGACGCCCTCGCCCACGGAGACGACCGTGCCGGCGCCCTCGTGCCCGAGGACGGCGGGCGCGGGCTGCCGCAGCGTCCCGTTGGACAGGGACAGGTCGGAGTGGCACACCCCGGCCGCGGCGAGCCTGACCCGCACCTGGCCCGGCCCGGGTTCGGGCAGGTCGATGTCGGCGAGGGTGAGGGGCGCGTTGACGGCGGGCAGTACGGCGGCGCGGACCACGGTGTTTTCTCCTGGCGGTCAGAACTGGAGGGACTTGGTCTGGAGGTACTCGGTGAGGCCGTGCGGGCCGAGCTCGCGTCCGACCCCGGACTTCTTGTACCCGCCGAACGGCGCCAGCGGGTTGAAGCGGCCGCCGTTGATGTCGACCTGGCCGGTGTCCATGCGCCGGGCGAAGGCCACGGCCGTGGCCTCGTCGCCCGCCCAGACCGCCCCGGCCAGGCCGTAGACGGTGCCGTTGGCGATGCGCAGCGCGTCCTCCTCGTCCTCGTACGCCAGGATCGACAGGACGGGGCCGAAGATCTCCTCCTGGGCGATCGCCATCTCCGGGGTGACGTCGGCGAAGACGGTGGGGCTGACCCAGTAGCCCCGTGCCCGCGGCACGTCGGTGCCGCCGGCGACGAGGCGGGCCCCCTCCTCGACGCCCTTGGCGATGTAGCCGCGGACGCGTTCGTGCTGCCGGGCGTTGACGACGGGGCCGATGCGCTCGCCGGGCACGTACTTGGCGGCGGCCGTCGCGGCGAGGGCCACGGCCTCCTCGTACACGTCGCGGTGGACGAGCATGCGGGTCCAGGCGCTGCACGTCTGGCCGGTGTTGGACATGACGTTGGCGACGCCGACGCCCACGGCCTTGGCCAGGTCCGCGCCGGGGAGGATGACGTTGGCGGACTTGCCGCCGAGTTCCAGGGCGACGCGCTTGACGGCGGCACCCGCGGTCGCGGCGATCTGCCGGCCGACGGCGGTGGACCCGGTGAAGGAGACCAGGTCGACGTCCTCGTGGGCGGCCAGGGCCTGTCCGGCGACCGGGCCGAGGCCGGTGACGAGGTTGAACACGCCCGCGGGCAGGCCCGCTTCGTGGACGGCCTCGGCGAAGAGCTGGGCGACCAGCGGGGTGTCCTCGGCGGGCTTGAGGACGACCGTGCAGCCGGCGGCGAGCGCGGGGGCGACCTTGGCGACGATCTGGTGGAGCGGGTAGTTCCAGGGGGTGATCGCGCCGACCACGCCGACGGGCTCGTGGAGGACGGTGGAGTTGCCGATCCGCTCCTCGAAGGGGTGGGTGGCGGCGAGTTCGGCGTACGAGCCCGCGACCGCGACCGGGAGCCCCGCGTGGACGGCCCGGCTGAAGGCCAGCGGCGCGCCCAGTTCGGCGGAGACGGTCTCGGCGATCTCCTCGCCGCGGGCGGCGAGGACGTCGCGCAGCGCGGCGATGCGGGCGGCGCGCTCGGCGGGCGGGGTGGCCGCCCAGCCGCGGAAGGCCGCGCGGGCGGCGCGGACCGCGGCGTCCACGTCCTCGGCGGTGCCGGCGGGCACGGTGGCGAACACCTGCTCGTCCGCGGGGTTGACGACCTCGATCGTCCCCGGGCCGGCGGCGGGCCGCCAGTCACCGTCGATGTACATCCCGTCGTGCGGCTTCATCCCTTGTCCTCCCGGGCGGGCCTGCCGTGGCACGCCCAAACTAGCGCCGATAGTTTTCGGTTTCCAGGCCGGTGCCCCGTGCGGTGGGTCACGCCGGGGCGACCTGGACGGGGAATCCGTTGAGGACGGCCGTGCCCGACAGCGGGTCGAGCAGGGTGCCGTCGAGCAACTGGTTGAGGTTGGCCCCCGGTTCGCGGGTGGCGACCGTCAGCCGGGTGCCGGCGCGGTCGTGGCCCCAGCCGTGCGGCAGGCTCACCACGCCCGGTCGCACCGCGTCCGTGACCTCGACCGGGGCCTCGATCTCGCCGCCGTCGCCCTTGATGCG
This sequence comes from Streptomyces sp. NPDC111520, assembly GCF_055635295.1. Lineage (NCBI taxonomy): Bacteria > Bacillati > Actinomycetota > Actinomycetes > Kitasatosporales > Streptomycetaceae > Streptomyces > Streptomyces sp. NPDC111520. The sequence goes on from NZ_JBVKBW010000008.1 coordinate 357,688, forward strand.
GGCGCGCGCCGCGTCGGTGAGGCCGAGCCGGGTGGCGTCCTCGGGGTGCACCTGGAGGGTGCAGCGGTTGCTCCCGCCGGTGAGCGCGGGCACGTTGTGCATCCAGCTGTTGTTGGAGCGCAGGTGGCGGCGGCCGATGAGGACCAGCCCGTCCGCGGACCGGCCGGTGACCGCCGCCAGCAGCCGGGGCACGTCGGCGGTGAGCGGCGCGGGCGCGAGTTCGATCGCGCCGGAGACGGTGCGCAGCACCTCGGGGACGCGCGGGCGCAGCGGCCCGAGGTCGATGCCGTGGGGGTGGTCGAGGAGGCGGCGCAGGCTGAGGCCGCCGGGGGCGGTGCCGAAGCCGTCGCCGTACGGGCCGAGCCGCAGCATCATGTCGAGCCGCCGCTCGTAGCCGGTGTCCCCGGTGAGCGTCGCGGCCAGTTCCGCGGGGTCGCGGCCGTGGACGGCGGAGTGCGGGTCGGCGGTCTCCTTGGCCAGGCGGTGGGCGACGGCCTGTTCGTCGACGGTCGCGGGGTCGGCGTCCGGGGCGGAGCCGCCGAGGACGAGGGCGAGCCGGGCGAGGATCTCGGGTTCGCCGGGCCTGCCGTCCTCCAGCGGGATCGCGGGCGGGCTGTAGCGGGCGTTGTTGCGCACGGAGAAGTTGCCGAACGCGAGGTCGTAGTGCGCGCTGCGGGAGGGCGGGGGCGGCGGCAGGACGACGTGCGCGTGGCGGGTGGTCTCGTTGAGGTACGGGTCGACGCTGACCATGAAGTCCAGGCCCGCCAGGGCCCGGTCGAGGCGGGCGCCGTCGGGGGCGGACAGCACGGGGTTGCCCGCGATGGTGACCAGGGCGCGGATCCGGCCTTCGCCGGGGGTGTCGATCTCCTCGGCGAGGGCGGCGGCGGGCAGTTCGGAGGCGACCTCGGGGTGGCCGGAGACCCGGCTGCGCCAGCGGCCGGTGGTGAAGCCGCGGCCGGGTCCGGCCGGCCGCGGGGCGCGGGCGGTGGCGGGCAGCGGGAACATCGCGCCGCCGGGCCGGTCGAGGTTGCCGGTGAGGATGTTGAGGACGTCGATCAGCCAGCTGGCGAGGGTGCCGAAGCGTACGGCGGTGCTGCCCAGGCGCCCGTAGACGGCGGCACTGGGGGCGGCGGCCAGGTCGCGGGCGAGGGTGCGGATCCGCTCGGCGGGGACGTCGCAGTACGGGGCGACGGTCTCGGGGCCGAAGTCGCGGGCCAGGGCGCGGACCTCGTCGACGCCGGTGACCTGCCCTTCGAGGTGGCCGAGGCCGGTCAACCCCTCCTCGAACAGCACGTGGACGACGGCGAAGAGCAGCGCGGCGTCGGTGCCGGGGCGCGGGGCGATGTGGAGATCGGCGAGTTCGGCGGTGCGGGTGCGCTTGGGGTCGATGACGGTCAGCCGGCCGCCGCGGCGACGCAGCGCCTTGAGCTTGCCGGGGAAGTCGGCGGCGGTGGCGAGGCTGCCGTTGGAGACCAGGGGGTTGCCGCCGATGACGACGAGGTGGTCGGTGCGGTCCAGGTCGGGCACGGGGACGGCGAGCGCGTCCCCGTAGAGGTGGCCGCACGCCGCCTGTTTGGGCATCTGGTCCAGGGTGCTGGCCGAGAACAGCGCGCGGGTGCCGAGGGCGCGGACGACGGCCGGCGGGTAGAGGCCGCCGGCGATGGTGTGGACGTTGGGGTTGCCCAGGTAGACGCCGGTCGCGTGGGCGCCGTGGGTCTCGCGGACGCGGGCGGCGCCCTCGGCGACGGCGGCGTACGCCTCGGCCCAGGTCGCTTCGGCGAGCACGCCGTCGCGGCGTACGAGCGGGCGGGTGAGCCGGTCGGGGTCGCCGTCGACCTCGCCGAAGGAGGCGCCCTTGGGGCAGACGAAGCCCGCGCTGAAGACGTCGTCACGGTCGCCGCGGGCGCCGGTGACCCGGTCTCCGTCGATGGTCAGGGTCAGTCCGCAGGTTGCCTCGCACAGCGGACAGATACGCAGGGCGGTACGACTGCTGGCCATCGGGCCTCCCGGGGCAGGGCGCTTCCTCGTGTGCGGTCACCATACCGACCGGTATGCATGTCGGGATAGCGTTCGCGGGGACGGCCCTCGCGGGAGGCCGCCGCGGGAACGCGACACGGCCTACGGCTCCAGGACCCCGGCCAGGTAGGCGCGGAGCAGTTCCTTCGTCTCCGCGATGAGGGCGGCCTCGCCCTGCGGGTCGGCGCGGAAGGCCATCTTGAGCAGCGCGTCCGCGGCCTCCACGCCCACCACGAAGGCGGTGCGCAACCGCCGGTCGTCGGTCACGGCCACGCCCGCCGCGCCGAGCGGGGCGATGAGCAGCGACCTCAGCCGGTCGGCCACGAGGTGGTTGGCCAGGTCGTTCACGGCGGGGCCGGGTGCCGGGCCGGCGAAGCTGACGAGGGCGAAGCCCGGCACGCTGCGGCGCATCGCGACGTACTGGTCGACGACGACGTCGATCAGCAGGCGCCAGTCGGCCGCGCCGCCGTCGGCCGCGCCGCCGTCGGCCGCGCCGAGGGCGTCGAGGCGGTCCGTGACCCCGGCGAGGTACTTGTCGAGGTTGCGCCGGGCGAGGGCGTCGGCCATCGCGCGCTTGTTGGAGAAGAAGCGGTAGACCGAGCCGATCGGCACACCCGCGCGGGCGGCCACGGCCCGCGTGCTCAGCTCGTCGTAACCGCCCTCGTCGAGGATCGCCGCGGCCGCGTCGAGGATCCGGGCGAAGCGTTCGGCGCTGCGCTGCTGGACGGGGACGCGCCGGAGACCGTTGCCGCTGCTGTGCACGGGGTCCATCATGCCGGTTTTCCACAGGGACCGGCCGATCCCTTGCGGGGTTGATTCCTATGGACAACCATAGGAATCGTGACCAGCACAGAGATCGCCAGCACAGAGATCCAGGACGGCAAGGACCTCGCCTACCTCCCCGGATTCGGCAACGAGCACACGAGCGAGGCCGTCCCCGGAGCGGTTCCGGCCGGCCGCAACTCGCCGCAGCGCGCCCCGCTCGGCCTGTACGCGGAGCAGCTCAGCGGCACGGCCTTCACCGAGCCGCGGCATCACAACCGCCGTTCGTGGCTGTACCGCATCCGCCCCTCGGCGGCCCACCCGCCGTTCCGCCGGATCGACAACGGGCGGCTGCGCAGCGCCCCCTTCACGGCCGAGCCCGATCCCAACCGGCTGCGCTGGAGCCCGCTGCCGCTGCCGCAGGAGCCGGCCGACTTCGTGGACGGCCTGGTCACCGTCGGCGGCAACGGTGACGTGCTGCGCCGCGAGGGCATCGGCATCCACTGGTACGCGGCCAACCGCTCCATGGACGGCCGGGTGTTCTCCTCCTCCGACGGCGAGCTGCTGATCGTGCCGCAGCGCGGCCGGCTGCTGCTGCGCACGGAGTTCGGCGTCCTGGCCGCCGCTCCGGGCCACGTCGCGCTGGTCCCGCGCGGGGTGCGCTTCCGCGTCGAGCTGCCGGACGGCGAGGCGCGCGGCTACGTGTGCGAGAACTACGGCCAGCACTTCCGGCTGCCCGACCTCGGCCCGATCGGCGCCAACGGCCTGGCCAACGCGCGGGACTTCATGGCGCCGGTCGCGGCGTACGAGGACCGCGAGGAGCCGGTGGAGGTGGTGAACAAGTTCGGCGGCAACCTGTGGGCCGCCGAGTACGGCCACTCCCCCCTCGACGTCGTCGGCTGGCACGGCAACCTGGTGCCGTACGTGTACGACCTCAGGCGTTTCAACGTGCTGGGCAGCGTCAGCTACGACCACCCGGACCCGTCGATCTACACCGTGCTGACCTCGCCCTCCGACACCCCGGGCCTGGCCAACGCCGACTTCGTGGTCTTCGCCCCGCGCTGGCTGGTCGGCGAGGACACCTTCCGTCCGCCGTACTTCCACCGGAACGTGATGAGCGAGTTCATGGGGCTCGTCGAGGGCGCGTACGACGCCAAGGCGGAGGGCTTCGTGCCCGGCGGGGCCTCGCTGCACAACATGATGTCGGCGCACGGCCCGGACCGGACGACCTTCGACCGGGCGAGCGCCGCCGAACTGGTCCCGCAGAAGGTGGACGACGGGCTGGCCTTCATGTTCGAGACGCGCTGGCCGGTGGTGGCGACACCGGAGGCCATGACGGCCGGGCACCTGCAGCGGGACTACGACGGCGTGTGGCGGGGGCTTGAGCGACACTTCAGGCCATGACGACGAGCCCGAGCAGCACCTTCGCCCCCGACTCGCTGGTCCTGAACCGCAAGCTCCCGCTGTGGTACCAGGTCTCGCAGTCCCTGCGCGCCTCCATACTCGGCCGTCGTCCGGACGCCCCGCTGCGGCTGCCGACGGAGGACGCGCTGGCGGGCCACTACGGCGTCAGCGTGCTCACGATGCGGCAGGCGCTGAAGGAGCTCGAGGAGGAGGGCCTGATCAGCCGCCGCCGGCGGCGCGGCACGTTCATCGAGCCCGCCGCGCTGCGCGGGGCGCCGGTGCGGCTGCTGGGCTCGGTCGACGCGATCGTGGCCCAGCAGTCCGGGGAGCGCACCAGCGTGCTCAGCCACGGCCCGTCGCCCGTGCCGCCGGAGTACGCCGAGTACTTCCCCGGGCTGGCGGACACCGTCGCCTACCGCCGGCTGCGCTGCGACGAGTCGGGTGAGCCCACCAACTGGGCGGAGAACTTCGTCCTGCCGGAACTGGCGGCCCGGATAGACCTGGCGGACCTGGCGCGCTGGCCGATGACGAAGGTGCTCCGGGACGCCCTCGGGGTCCGGATCAGCCGCATCACGGACACCGTCGAGGCGCGGCTGGCCGACCCGGACACCGCCCGGCTGTTGCAGGTGCCCCTGCTCAGCCCGATCCTGCACTACACGGGGGTGACCTACGACGACACCGGCCGCACGGTCGACGTGGTCCGCATCCACTACCGGGGCGACCGCTTCTCCTTCACGGTGACCATGGAGGCACCCTGAGGGGCCTCAGTAGCATGCTCACGGTGAGCGATGAATCGCCGACGCTGGCCGACCTGATGCCGTGGTCCGTACCGCCCCTGCGCCTGGGGCGGAGCTGGGTCATGGCCCCGGAGGCGGCGACCCTCACCGCGCGCTGGGACCGGCTGCTGGAGGCCGGAGCCGCCGAGCGCGAGCGGCTGTTCCGCCCGACCCGGGCACGCACCCCGCACACCGCCGTCGCCCAGCTGCCGGGCCACCCGGCGCCCACCACCCGCCTGGAGCGGGCGGAGGGCCCGTGCGCGGAGCCGGTGCGGGTGCTGCACGGGCCCTACGACCAGCAGTGGCTCATCCCCGACCAGCGGCTGATCGACGCCGCCCGCCCCGAGCTGTGGCGGGTCGCCGACGAGGACCACCAGCTGTACGCGGTGGAGCTGGCGCGGCTGCCCCAGGTCCCCGGGCCGCCGCTGGGCTTCTCCGCGCTGCTCCCGGACGGCCACTCCCCCGCCGGCCGGCCGGGCCGCGTACGTCCGTTGTTCCGCCGCCCCGGCGGCGCGGACCCCAATCTGGCGCCGGGCCTGCTGGACCGCCTCTCCGAACGGCTGGGCACCCCGGTCGCCGCCCAGGACGTGCTCGCCTGGATCGCGGCGCTCGCCACGGGCTCGCCCGTCGAGGTCCCGCTCACCGCGGATCCGGCGCTGTGGGCGGAGGGGGTCGCGCTGGGGCGCCGTCTGCTGTGGCTGCACACCCGGGGCGCCCGCTGCTCCGATCCGGCGCGGGAGCGCCCCGCCGGGCATCCCCGGCTGCCGGGCGGCCGGCGCCCCTACGTACGGGCGGCGCTGCCCGACGTGCCGCGGGAGGCGCCGTCGTACGACCCGCGGGAAGAGGCGCTGGTGCTGGGGAGCGGGCGGGTGTCGCCGGTGCCGGAGGCGGTGTGGGAGTTCCACGCCGGGGGGACGCGGGTGCTGGAGACCTGGTTCGAGCGGCGGATCCCCGACGGGCCGGCGGAGGGCCTCGACGCGGTCCGGCCCGCCGCCTGGCCGCGGGCCAGGACGACCGAGCTGCTGGAGCTGATCAGTGTGCTGGCGCTGCTGGCCGAGGCGCGGCCGTCACGCCGTGCGCTCGCCGCCCGGGTGGCGGCCGGCCCGCGGATCGGCGCCGCCGAGCTGCGCGCGGCGCGCGTCCTTCCGGTGCCGGAATCCGCGCGCCGCCCGGCCTCCGTGCTGGATCACCACGAAGAGGGACCGGACGGGCAATTCGCCCTGCTGTGACCACAAGTCGACATGACAACAGGCCCGGACGGAGTACACCGACGCGCCGCTTGACGCAGCGCGGTGCCGGGACGGTGTACTGCGCCCGAGCCTGTCCGCTGAAGGAACGCCGAGAACGCCTCCGGTCAGCCGCGGCTGCCGAAGAGGGAACGACGCAGTCGCCGCAGTGGCGCGAACAGCGATACACGCGCCCCGCGGTTGGCGTTCGCGCGCACGTGGTCGCGCGAGGTCAGCTCGCGCATCAACAGCGTGGCCTCCTCCGCCTCCTGCTGCGGCACGGCAGGGCCGGCCAGCACCGAGAGATGACGGTCGAGGCGCGCACTGGACGCGCTGCTCCCACACGTGATGGCAGGCACTCGCGGCCTGCTCCGCATTGCTATCTGATCCATGACACTCCCCACCCGTTCGAGGGCACCCGGCACCGGGCAGGGTAACCCTATCGTCCTGCGGCGTCACCTATGCATCCGCGTTCCCGGATTCACCTTCCCGTCAAGGGGGTTGACGTCACGAGCCGATACCCAGTGCGAGCAGCGGCAGTTGGACGACGGCATCCGAGGTCGGAACCGCGGATCCGCCAGTCGGCTCAACCGTCACGGTGAAGGCGTACGACCACTCGTCGAGCCCGTCGGTGACGAACGGACCGGACGTGCCGCCCGCCGCCGGATCGGCGCCCAGCACCGCGAGGGAGCGGAAGGACGCCGGGCGTTCGCTCACCAGCCACAACTGGTAGACCTCGCGCCCCTCCAGCGGCGGCAGCCCGTGGACGGTCACCACGGCGCGCCGCAGGTCCCGCGACACGACGGCGGACACCCCCCGCCCGTGGTCGTCGCTGGAGTAGACGGGGCGGGCGTCGGCGGCCGTCAGGACCTCGTTCACCGCGCGTGTGTCACCCCGTACGCGGTCCAACTGCGCGGCGGTCCACACCAGCAGGCCGCCCAGCACCGCACAGACGAGGAGGGCCGCCCCGGCGCCCGCCACGGCCAGACGGGTCGTGGGCGGCCGGCGCCACGCCTCCCACCACCGTCCCTGCGGCGCTTCCTCGGGGGCGTCCGCGCCGTCCGGCCCGGCGCTGATCGGTGGCGGGACCACCGCGGACGGCACCGTCAGGCGCGCCAAGGGCAGCGGCGCCGACACGGCGGAGCCCCCGGCGCCGAGCCGGACGGTGTCCCCGGCGAGCCGCCGCACCCGGTCCGCGCACGCGTCGCAGCGCATCAGGTGCCGTTCGAAACGGCGCAGTTCCCGCGGCGCGAGGGTGTCGAGCGCGTACGCCGCGGCCAGTTCGTGCACGGAACCTCTCATGGGTCGCCCCGCTTCCCTCCGCGGTGCGCGCACCGACCGGCCGGGCCTTTATCACGTTACAACCCTGTGACACAAATTCACCCCGGTCCGCCAATCCGCCGTCCGAACGGCCCCGAACAACCCACGCAGGACCTCTTCCAAGGGGGAGGGGCCAGACTCGCGAAGGACCGACGCGATGACCGCACACAGCAGGAGCAGGCTCAGGGCCCGGTTCGGGCGATCGCGCACGATCGCCCTGCTCGCCGCGGGCGCCGTGGCCGCGGGGGGACTCGCCACCGTGGGCGTCACCGGACTGGAGCCGGGGACGGCGCAGGCGTCCAGCCACCGGGAGGCACCGCTGATCTCGGGGCAGCCGCAGTACGACACCACGGACGTCTACGCGTTCGTCAGCCCCGACCGCCCGGACACCACCACCCTGGTGGCCAACTGGATCCCGTTCCAGGACCCGGCCGGCGGCCCGAACTTCTACAAGTTCGCCGACGACGCCCAGTACGACATCCACATCGACAACGACGGCGACGCCCAGGGCGACTACCTCTACCGGTGGACGTTCCAGGACCACGTCCGCAACAAGAAGACGTTCCTCTACAACACCGGCCCGGTCACCAGCCTCGACGACCCGGACCTGAACTTCCGCCAGACCTACGACATCGACCTGTTCCGGCTGCACGACCAGCAGGTCACCGGCCGCTACAAGGTCGCGAACGACGTGCCGGTCGCGCCGTCGAACGTCGGCAAGGCCTCCATGCCCGACTACGACGTACTGCGCCGGCAGGCCGTCAAGGACCTCGGCCGCGGCACCAAGGCCTTCGCCGGCCAGGCCGACGACCCGTTCTTCCTGGACCTGCGGGTCTTCGACCTGCTCTACGGCGGCAACCTCTCCGAGGTCGGCGACGACACCCTCAAGGGCTACAACGTCAACACCATAGCCCTGCAGGTCCCGACGGCCGCGATCCGCAAGTCGGCGAAGCAGCCCGTCGTCGGCATCTGGTCCACCACGCAGCGGCGGACCGCGAACGGCGACTGGGCGCAGGTGTCCCGGCTCGGCATGCCGCTGGTCAACGAGGTGGTCAATCCGCTCAAGGACAAGGACCGGTTCAACGCCTCCTCGCCCTGGAACGACGCCCAGTTCCTGAAGAACGTGACGCACCCCGAACTGCCGAAGCTCATCGAGGGCATCTACAAGATCAAGGCCCCGGCCACCCCGCGCGACGACCTCGTCCAGGTGTTCCTGACGGGGGTGCCCGGGCTCAACCAGCCGCCGCACGTCCGCCCGTCGGAGATGCTGCGGCTCAACACGGCCGTCCCGCCGGCCGCCGCGCCCAAGCGGCTCGGCGTCCTGGACGGCGACAACGCGGGCTTCCCGAACGGCCGCAGGCTCGGTGACGACGTCGTCGACATCGCACTGCAGGTGGTGGAGGGCGAACTGGTCGGGTCGAAGAACGACCTGGGCGACGCCGTCAACGCCAACGACCAGGCCTTCGGCGCCGGCTTCCCGTACGTGGCCCTGCCCGCCTCGGGCTCGGACGGCCCGCTGGCCAAGCCGGCCACCAACTCGGCGCAGTCCAACGGGGTCACACAACTCAATGGGAGCGGCCTGCTCTCCGGCGGCGGTGACGACGACAACACCGTGCTGATCGCCTCCGCGGCCTCCGGCGGCGCGGGCGTGCTGCTGGTCGGGGCGGCGCTGCTGTGGTGGCGGACGCGCCGCCGCCCCGCCGGCCGCGGGGCGCACGGCCGGGCCTGAGGCCCGGTCCGCCGCCCGTCCGAAGGCACACCGGCCCGTCGATCCGCCGGGCCCGGTGAACCCGGCGGAAGCACACCGCACGGCACCCGGCCGGGGCGCACCGCAAGCGCCCCGGCCGGGCCCCACCCCATCCTCCCGAAAGGCAGCAGCCATGGACGTACCGGCCCCGGGCCGACTGCGCGCCGCCGCCCTGTACGCGGCGCTGGTGCTGGGCCTCGCGCTGGCGCTCACCGCCGGCGCGCTGGTCCTCGGCGGGCCCTCCGCCCCGCGGGACGGCGCGCGGGCCGCGGCGCCCGCCGCCGACGCCCCGCTGGACCGCCTCGCCGAGGGCGACCTCGGGGGCGGCATCGCGGCCCTGCAGACGCACCTGCGGGCCCAGCCCAAGGACGCCGCGGGGTGGGCCGCGCTCGGCGCCGCATACGTCGAGCAGGCCAGGACCAGCGGCGACCCGACCCGCTACCCGCAGGCCCAGGCGGCCTTCAGCCGCTCGCTGCGAATCTCCTCGCACGGCAACGACGCCGCGCTCGCCGGGCGTGCCGCGCTCGCCGCCGCCCGGCACGACTTCCGTACCGCCCTCGCCGAGGCGGACCGGGCGCTGAAGGTGAACCCCTACGCCGAGCGGGCCCTCGCCGTACGGGTCGACGCCCTGGTCGAACTCGGCCGCTACGACGAGGCGCTGCGCGCCGCCGAGCACGCCGACGCGGTGCGCCCCGGCATCCCGGTCTTCACCCGTCTCGCCTACGTCCACGAACTGCGCGGCGACACCGCCGGTGCCCGCCGCATCCTGACCCGCGCCCTGGACTCGGCCGCGACCCCGGGCGACACCGCCTACGTCGCCACCGCGCTCGGCCAGCTCGCCTGGAGCCAGGGCCACTACCCGGACGCGCTGCGGCACTTCGCCACCGCGCTGCGCGCCGACCCCGGATACCTGCCGGCGGTCGAGGGCCTCGGCCGTACCCACGAGGCCCTCGGCGACCGCGAGAAGGCCCTGCGCGACCTGGGCACGGTCGTCGACCGCTACCCGCTGCCGGCGCAACTGGCCGCCCTGGGCGAGCTGTACGAGGCCGCGGGGCGGAAGGAGCGCGCGGCGCGGCAGTACGCGGTCGTCGGCACCTGGATCGCCCTCGCCAGGGCGAACGGCGTCGCCACCGACCTGGACGCGGCGCTGGTCGCCGCCGACCACGGGGACGCCGCGGAGGCGCTGCGGGCGGCACGGGCCGAATGGTCGCGCCGGCGTACGGTCCACACCGCCGACGCGCTCGCCTGGGCCCTGCACGTCAACGGCCGCGACCGCGAGGCCCTGCCGTACGCCGAGCGCTCCTCGGCGCCGGGTTACCGCAACGCGGCCTTCCTCTACCACCGCGGTGTCATCGAGGCCGCCCTCGGCAGGCGCGAGGCGGCCAGGACCTCCCTCACCGCGGCACTCCGGCTCAACCCCGGCTTCTCGCCCACCGCAGCCCCCGCCGCCCGCCGTGTGCTGGCCCGCATCGAAGGAGACCCGTCATGATCCGGCACAGGATCCGGCGCAGGATCCGGCACAGGACGGCCGCCGCGGCGGTCACGGCGGCGGCCGGAGCGGCCCTCGCGCTGCTGCCCGCGGGGCAGGCCCAGGCGCATCCGCTCGGCAACTTCACCGTCAACCGCTACGACGGCCTGGTCGCCGCCCCCGGTGTACTGCGGATCGACCACGTCGAGGACCTCGCCGAAATCCCCGCGGCGCAGGCCGTACCCGTGATCGACCGGGACGGCGACCGTGCGCTGGGCCGCACCGAGTTGGCGGACTGGGCGGCGCGGCGCTGCGACACCGCCGCGAAGGGCGCGCGGGCGACCGTCGACGGCCGGCGCGAACCGGTCGCGGTGCGCCGGGCGACGGCGGCCGTGCGCCCGGGGCAGGCGGGACTGACGACGCTGCGCGTCGAGTGCCGGATGACGGCGCGGCTGCCGTCCGGGGAGCCGGCGTCCCTGGACTACCGTCCGGCGGACGTCGCCACGGGGCCGGGCTGGCGGGAGGTCACCGCGCGCGGCGACCGCACGACGCTCCACGGCGCCGACGTGCCGGCGGAGTCGGTGTCGCGGCGGCTCACCGCGTACCCGAAGGACCTGCTCTCCTCGCCCGCCGACGACCGCGCGGCCGCTTTCCGGGTGACCCCCGGCGGCCCCGCCCTGGCGGCGGAGGACGACGTCCCCGCCACCGCCGGTGTGCTGCCGCGCGGCGCGGACCGCTGGACGCGGGCCCTCACCGACCTGGTGTCGCGGCACGCGCTCACCCCGGGCTTCGCCGCCCTGGCGCTCCTGACGGCGCTGGCGCTCGGCGCGATGCACGCGCTGGCGCCCGGGCACGGCAAGACGCTGATGGCCGCGGCGGCCGCGGCGGGGGGCCGGCGATCGCGCCGGGACATGGTCGCGCTGGGCGCCTCCGTGACGGTCACCCACACCATGGGGGTGTTCGCGCTCGGGCTGCTGGTGACGACCGGTTCGGCAGCGGCGCCCTCGGTCATCGGCTGGCTGGGGGTGGCGAGCGGCGTGCTCGTCGCCGGCGCAGGGGCGGCGCTGCTCCGCCGCGCGTGGCGGTTGCGGGGACGGACCCACGATCACGACCACGGGCACGGACACGACCACGGGCACGACCACGGGCACGACCACGGGCACCTTCACCACGACCACGGGCATCCCCACCACGGCCGCCCGCATCACGCCCCGCCCACCTCCGCGCCCGCGTCCGCGCCCGGGACCGCCGCAGAAGCCGTGCCCGCCACCGTCCTCACCGCCGAACGCCCCGCCCCCGTCCACCCCGTGCACGTCCACCCGCATCCGCACGTCCACGTCCACGCGCACGAGCCGCGCCCCACCCTGCGGGGCACCGTCCTGCTGGGCTTCGCGGGCGGTCTCGTCCCCAGCCCCTCCGCGGTCGTCGTCCTGGTGGGCGCCGCGGCGCTGGGCCAGGCCTGGTTCGGCTTCCTGCTGGTCCTGGCGTACGGCGCGGGCCTGGCGGTCACGCTCACGGCCGCCGGTTTCGCCGTCGTCCGGCTCGGGCGGCTGGCCGGGAAGGCGTCCGTACTGCGGGCCCGGGGGCGGTCGTTCGCCGCGGCGCGGCGGCTCGCGCCGCTGGTCACGGCGTCGGTGGTGCTGGTGCTGGGCTGCGGCCTGGTGCTCAGGGCGTCGCTGGCGATGGCCGGTTGAGGGAGCTTTCCGCCGAAAGGGTCCGTTGGGGAGGAAGTTCGGTCATGCTGGGCTGCGGGCGGAGCGAGGGGGGGACACGCCGATGACACGGCTCGTGGCGGGGCGCTACCGGCTGATCAGCGAGCTGGGCCGGGGCGGCATGGGTGTGGTGTGGCTGGCCCGGGACGAACTGCTGGGCCGCGAGGTGGCCGTCAAGGAGGTCAAGGCCCCGCCGGGCCTGGAGGACCGGGAGGTCGAGCGGCTGTACGCCCGGCTGCAGCAGGAGGGGATCGCGGCGGCGCGGGTCGAGCACCCCAACGTCATCAAGGTGTACGACGTGGCCATGGCCGAGGGCAGCCCGTGGATCGTCATGGAGCTCGTGCGGGGCGTGACGCTCGACGACGTCCTCGACGCGGAGGGCCCCATGGACCCCCGGCGCGCCGCGGGCGTCGGCGGCAAGGTGCTGCAGGCGCTGCGCGCCGGTCATGCCGCCGGGGTGCTGCACCGCGACGTGAAGCCGGGCAACGTGCTCATCGGCAACGACGGGCGGGTCGTGCTCACCGACTTCGGCATCGCGATGATCGAGGGGTCCTCGGCGATCACCCGCACCGGCGAACTGGTCGGCTCGCCCGAGTACCTGGCGCCCGAGCGGGCGCTGGGCCGCCGTCCCGGCCCGGCGTCGGACCTGTGGTCGCTGGGGGTGCTGCTGTACGTGGCGGTGGAGGGCGGTTCGCCGTTCCGCCGCGAGACGGCGCTGAGCACGATGCGCGCGGTGGTGGACGAGGAACTGCCCGCGCCCCGCAGGGCGGGAGCGCTCGCCCCGGTGATCACGGGGCTGCTGCAGAAGGACCCGGCGGCCCGGCTCCCGGGCGACGAGACGCAGCGGCTGCTGGACGCCCTCGCCGCCGGGCGCACCCCGCCGGGGGCCGGAACGGCGTACGCCACCACGCGGGCCGCCGTCCCGCTGCCGGCGCCGGGGCCGGGCGGCACACCGGTCCGCTCGGCCCCGGTCTCCTCGACCCCGGTCTCCTCCACACCGCTCGGGCCGACGACGCCCGTCGGCCCCGGGTACGGTCCCCCGCCCGCGGACGGTCCGCGGGCCCGGCCGCGCCGTGCGGTGGTGGCGATGACGGCGGGCGTGCTCGCCCTCGCGCTGGGCGTCGGGGGCGTGGCCTACGCCCTGTTCGACGAGGACCCGGGCGGTTCCGGCCCCTCGACCACCGCCGGCGAGACCCCGGGCGGCGGGTCGTCCCCGTCCGCCACGGGCTCGCCGGAGGACGAGGACGACGCGGAGGCCAGCGGCTACGAGGCGACGGCCGGCGGCGGTTCTGGCTCGCCGCACTCCTCCGCGCCGTCCGCCACACCGACCCGTGTGAACGTCCACGTCACGGTGTCGGCCGTGCGCGACACCTACACCGGGAGCTGTCCGCCGCCCGCGGAGCAGGCGCCGTCCTTCTCGGCGGTCGTCACGGTCGACCGCACTCCGGTGACGGTCACCTACCGCTGGACGTCGAGCGCCGGCGGTTCCGACCACGGCGAGCAGACCCTGGACTTCCCCGCGGGGGGCGCGAAGAGCCGTACGGTCACGTACACGGTGCCGTCCTACGAGCCGGACGGCACGATCGAGGGCTGGGTCGCGTTCGCCGTGCGGAGCCCGGTGGAATCGGAGTCCGGGCACGTCCCGTTCACGGTCACGTGCCGGGAGCCGAGCCCGTCGCCGAGCGGTTCGGACGGCACGGCGCCGACCCCCTGAGGCCGGCGCCCCGAACCGCCGCGGCACGGCCGAGGGGTGCCGGGCGATGGCCCGGCACCCCTCGTCTCATGCCGTCCGGGTGCTGCGCGCCGCCGTGCGGCGGGTCACGCGGCGGAGGTGAACACCGGCAGGTAGCCGCCGGACTGGCCGGAGGCGGTGGGGTGGTAGGACTCGTAGACGGGGAGGGTGAGGCTGTGCAGCCACGCCGAGCCCGAGCAGAGCTCGTGCCCCGTGAAGGTGCCGCGGACGTCGGCGAAGGTGTAGCCGTGGTCGGCGGCGCGCTTGGCGGTGACGGTGTCCAGGAGGTCGGCCGCGTCGTTGATGGCCCTGCGCTTGGTCTCGCTGAGGCCGATGCAGGTGGTGCCCAGCTTGTAGAAGCGCGGGTAGCCGAGGACGACCACACGCGCCGTGGGGGCACGGGAGCTGATGGCGTTGTAGACCGAGTCGAGGCGCGCGGGCAGCTGGTTGTTGGCGAAGTCCCTGGCCTGGTTGATCCGGCTGAGGCAGGTGCTGTCGGAGCTGAGGACGCAGGTGGTCATCACGTCGGCGAAGCCGGCGTCGTTGCCGCCGATGCTGATGCTGACCAGGGTCGTCGAGGAGTTGAGCGGACCGAGCTGGTTGTTGAGCACGTCGGTCGTGGTCGCTCCCGAACACGCGGTGAAAGAGAACCCGGACGGGCTATGGGTGTTGGCCCACAGCCGGGGGAACGCCTTGCTGCTGCGGTAGCAGCTGCCGCTCGAGCTGTCGTAGCTGCCGGAACCGACTCCGGCGGAGTAGGAGTCGCCCAGGGCCACGTAGACGGGGCCGGCGGCGTGGGCGGAACCGGTACCGAACAGGGCGATCGTGGCGGTAAGGAGAAGTGTGGATGCGGCTGACACGAAACGGGACAGTCTCATGGAACCTCCCTTAGCAGGATCTCTGCCGCGTCTTTCGTACCGCGCAGTAACACGTTCGGGAAGTGTCCATGCCAAGATTTATTGGCATGGACATTCCTAAGAACCTCGTGATCGCCCTGCGCGCACCCGGAGGTGACGCCGCATCCGGCGCCGCACCCCACTCCCCCGGTCGGCCCGCTCCCGAAGGGAGCCGCCAACGCGACGCCACTCGAACACAACACCCCGGCCGTCCGAACTGTTCGACGGAAATCGCCCACGTCATGAGCGCCCGTCACCCCATCGGGCGCGGCGGCCGCTTCTGTTCGCCCCTTCCTTGACGCACGCGCCCGAATTGAGCGACATTGAACTTCTGCATCCGGCGTTTTGGGGGGCAAAGTCGCCAATGCAACCAACGCGTAGAGACAACGCATCCGGTCACCCGACCGGCAACGAATCACTTCCCCTGCTCGCGGGCGCCGCCGTGGGAGTCGGCGGGGTCGGCGCGGTGCTCGCGCTCGCGGACATCGCCTCGCCCGTCCGGGCGCCGTTCACCTTCTTCTTCCTGCTGGCCGCCCCGGCGGCCGCGCTTGCCGGGGCACTGCGCTCCCTCGACCCGCTGAGCCGGGCGGTGGTGGCGGCCGGCGGCACGATCGTGATCGACCTGCTGGTGGCGCAGGGCATGCTCGCCCTGCACATGTGGTCGGTCCGCGGTGGTGTCGCGGTGGTCGCGGCGCTGAGCGCCGCGCTGTTCCTGCTGCCGCTGCTGCGGCGCTCCCTTGCCCGGGCCGAGAGAAGGCGGACTCCGTAAAGTGGACATCACCGTGTACCGCCCCGGCGAGCTCACCGCCGCCGACCGGGCGGAGTGGACCCGCGTGCAGGACCAGGCCGTGGCCTCGGGCAGCCCGCAACTGGGGAATCCCTTCCTGTCACCGGAGTTCACGCTGGCCGTGGCCCACCACCACCGGGGGGTGCGCGTCGCCGTGGTCCGCGAGGACGGCGTCCCGGTGGCCTTCTTCCCGTACCAGCGCTCGGCGGCCGGCGTGGGCCGGGCCGTCGGGCTCGGGCTGTCGGACTGCCAGGGGCTCGTACACCGGCCGGGCTTCCAGTGGGACGCGCGGGAACTGCTGCGCGCCTGCGGCCTGGCCCTGTGGGAGTTCGACCACCTGATGGAGGGCCAGAAACCCTTCGAGGAGGGGGCGACCGGCACGTACCCCTCGCCCGTCATGGACGTGGAACACGGGTACGAGGCGTATCTCGGCCATCTTCGGGCGCACTCGCCCAAGTTCCTGCGGACCACGCTCGCCAAGGAGCGCAGGCTCGGCCGGGACGCGGGCGAGGTGCGCTACGTCCACGACGAGCGCGACGTGGCCGCGCTGCGGCGGCTGATGGCCTGGAAGTCGGCGCAGTACCGAAGAACCGGGCGCAGCGACCGCTTCGCGCGGCCGTGGATCGTCGAGTTGGTGGAGCACCTGTTCCACACCCGCACCGAGGGCTTCGCCGGGCGGCTTTCGGTGCTGTACGCGGGGGACCGGCCGGTCGCGGCGCACTTCGGGATGCGCACGCCCGCCGTGCTCGCCTGCTGGTTCCCGGCGTACGACACGGAGTTCTCCAAGTTCTCCCCGGGCCTGGTGCTGCACCTGCGGATGGCGGAGGGGGCGGCCGCCGAGGGAGTGGCCCAACTCGACCTGGGGCGGGGGCACAAGGAGTACAAGGAGTCGCTCAAGACGCGGGACCTGACGGTCTCCGAGGGATGGGTGACCCGCCGTCATCCGGTCGCGCTCGGGCACCGCGCCCGGCGTGCGCCGGTGCGCGCGCTGCGCAACGCGGTGACGGCCCGGCCCGCGTTGCGGGAGCCGGCGGACCGATTCCTCAAGCGTGTGGGACGGTTGCGCGCCGGCGCTCAATAACGGACATTGTCGTACAGGCATGATCAATCAGACGAGTCCATGGCAATTTCTTAAAACGGCATTCACTCTGTCAGGTATTGCCATAGGGTCTCAATCCTCAATATTGTCGTACATCCACCCGCGGCGACCTGTCATGCACAGCGGCTCAAGGGGAGGGCCAGAGAGTCGCGACAGGACAACCGCGGGGCGCGGTAGGGGGGTGCCGTGCTCGGTCACCGTCACACGTGTGCCGAGCCGCGAACCGCGCGGCCGGTCACGCATGCCCGCTCACCCGGCCGGCCTGCGCACGGGACACCGACATGCCCGCCATGCGCGGGGTCCCGGGCGGGGTGAGACCAACCCCCCTTTCGAACCGGACACGCCACAGGGCCGCCCGCGCGGGCGGCCCACCGGACGAGAGGGAAACACGACTCATGAGCTCCTTCCTGCGCCCGGCAGCCACCGGGCAGGCGCAGACCGCCGCGGTCCTGGCGCCGGACCATTTCACGCCGGTCTCCACGCACCTGGCCATCGCTCCGCTGGTCAGCGTGGTCATCCCGGCGATGAACGAGGCGGAGAACCTGCCGCACGTGTTCGCCACCCTGCCGTCCTGGATCCACGAAGTGGTCCTGGTCGACGGCAACTCCACCGACGACACCGTCCGCGTCGCCCGCGAGCTGCGGCCCGACGTACGGATCGTCCCGCAGACCGGCAAGGGCAAGGGCGACGCGCTGATCGCCGGCTTCACCGCCTGCACCGGCGAGATCATCGTCATGGTCGACGCCGACGGGTCGGCGGACGGCTCCGAGATCGTCTCCTACGTCTCCGCCCTGGTCGCCGGGGCCGACTTCGCCAAGGGCTCGCGCTTCGCCAACGGCGGCGGCACCGACGACATGACGCCCATCCGCAAGCTGGGCAACCGCGTGCTGTGCGCGGCCGTCAACGCCAAGTTCGGAGCCCGTTACACCGATCTGTGCTACGGGTACAACGCCTTCTGGCGGCACTGCCTGGACAAGATCACCCTGGACTGCACGGGCTTCGAGGTGGAGACCCTGATGAACATCAGAGTGGTCACGGCCGGTCTGAAGGTCCAGGAGATCCCCAGCCACGAGTACGTGCGCATCCACGGCGCCAGCAACCTGCGGGCGGTCCGCGACGGGTTACGGGTCCTCAAGGTCATCCTCCGGGAGAAGACCGAGCGCCGGGCGGCCCGCCGCGAGGGGGCCCGGTGACCCACGAGGACCTCCTCCGGGTGTCCGTGGTCGTCTGCGCGTACACCGAGGACCGCTGGGAGGACATCCTCGCCGCGGTCGCCTCGGTGCACGCGCAACGCCTCCCGGCCCACGAGGTGCTGCTGGTGGTCGACCACAACCCCGTCCTGCTGGCCCGGCTGACCGGCCACTACGAGGGCACGGCCGTGCGGGTGCTCGCCAACGCCGGTCCCCGCGGCCTGTCCGCGGGCCGCAACACCGGCATCGCCGCGTCGCGGGGCGAGGTCGTCGCCTTCCTCGACGACGACGCCGTCGCCGAACGCGACTGGCTGCACTGGTTCGCCGACGCCTACCGGGACCCGGCCGTCATGGGCGTCGGAGGGCGCACCCGCCCGGTGTGGGCCTCCGGGCGCCGGCCGCGCTGGTTCCCCGAGGAGTTCGACTGGGTGGTCGGCGCCTCCTACCGCGGGCAGCCCGCCGGGCGCGCCCTGGTGCGCAACGTGCTCGGCGGCAACGCCTCGTTCCGGCGGATCGCCTTCGACATCGCCGGGGGCTTCGCCACCGGCATCGGCCGGGACGGCGACCGGCGGCCGCTGGGCTGCGAGGAGACCGAGTTCTGCATCCGGCTCACCCAGGCCAAGCCGGGCAGCCTGCTGCTCATCGACGACCGCGCCGTGATCTGGCACCGCGTCCCCGCCGCCCGGGAGCGCTTCGGCTACTTCCGCACCCGCTGCTACGCCGAGGGCCTGTCCAAGGCCCTGGTCACCCGCAGCGTCGGCACGGACGCCGGGCTCGCGACCGAACGGCGGTACGCCACCCGCGTCCTGCCCGCCGGCGCGGCCCGCGGGCTGCGCGACGCCCTGCGCGGACGTCCGGGCGGCGCGGGCCGGGCCGGCGCCATCGTCGCCGGCGTCGCGACGACGGCGACGGGCTACGCCGTCGCCCGGTTCCGCACCCGAGGGGAGGCCGGCCCGGCATGAGACCGCCCGCCGTGTCCCCGTCCGACCACAACGCACCGGGAGGTGCCGTCGTATGACCGAGCCGGCCGGGCAGGGGACCGGTCCCGTGCCGATCCTGATGTACCACGCCGTCACCGACACGCCCGCGCCCGCCACGCGCGGGCTGTCGGTCACGCCCGGCGCCTTCGCCGGGCAGATGGCGCTGCTCGCCGCGCGGGGCTTCACCCCGCTCGGCAGCACGGCGCTGGCCGACGCGTGGCGCGCGGGGCGGCCGCTGCCGCCCCGCCCCGTGCTGATCACCTTCGACGACGGCTACGAGGGCGTGCACCGGCACGCCCTCCCCGTGCTGAAGGGCCTCGGCTTCCCGGCGACCCTCTTCGTCTCGACCGGCTGGCTGCGCGGGCCGTACGAGGTGGCGGGCGCCGCCCTCGACACCATGCTCGACTGGGAGCAGGTGCGCGAACTGCACGCCGCGGGCGTGGAGATCGGCGGCCACAGCCACACCCATCCCCAACTGGACCAGCTCGACGACGAACGCCTGCGGTCCGAGGTGCTGCGCTGCAAGGAGGTCCTGCGCGACGAACTGGGCGCTCCCCCGCTCTCCTTCGCCTACCCGTACGGCTACTCCAGCCGCCGCGTACGGCGTGCCGTGCGCTCCGCGGGGTTCACCTCCGCCCTCGCCGTCGGCAACACCCTCGCGGACCGCAGGCGCCAGGGGCCGTACGCGCTGGCCCGGGTGACCGTGCGCCGGAGCACGGGGACCGAGGAGTTCGAGCGGCTGGTCGAGGGCCGCTCCGTCGCCCGCGACTTCGCCAAGGACCGGGCGCTGACCAAGGGGTACGCCCTGGTCCGCAGAGCCCGGCGGTGCCTGCGGAAGGTGCACGAGACCCGTGTCTGAGACGACGGCCACCACGAGCACGACCACCACGGATCCCGGGGCCACCGCCGCGCCGCCGCCCGCCGCCACGGGCGGCGGCCCCCTCGACGGGGGCGAGGACGGGGGGACGACCGCCCAGCGCGGCGGCAACCAGCTGTTCCGCAACGCGTACGCGCTGATGCTCAACACCGGCGTCTCCGCGGTGCTGGGCCTCGGCTACTGGCTGGTCGCCGCGCGCTACTACACCGAGGACGCGGTCGGCCAGGGCTCGGCGGCGATCGCCGCGATGAAGTTCCTCGCCGGGCTCACCGCCGTGACGCTCACCGGGGCGCTGGCCCGGTTCATCCCCGTCGCGGGGCGCCGTACCGGGCGGCTGATCTTCGGTACGTACGCGGGGAGTTCGGCCGTCGTGGCGCTCGCCGCGGCGGTCTTCCTGCTGACCCTGGACTTCTGGGGCCCCTCGTACCGCTTCCTGCACGGCCCCGTCAACGGGCTCGGCTTCCTCGCGGCGGTCGTCGGCTGGTCGCTGCTGACCCTCCAGGACGGGGTACTGACCGGGCTGCGCAGCGCGGTGTGGGTACCGGTGGGCAACACCGTCTTCTCCGCGGCCAAGCTGGCGCTGCTGGTGGGCATCGCCGCGGCCGTGCCGACCGCGGGCGTCTTCGTCTCGTGGGTCGCCGCGATCGCGCTGTCGGTCGTCCCGCTCGGCTGGCTGGTCTTCCGGCGGCTGGTGCCCCGGCACGTCAAGGCGACGGAGGGCACCACGGCCGCGCCCCGGCCGCGCGAGATGCGGCGCTTCGTCGCGGGGGACGCGACCGGCTCTTTCTTCGCCCTCGCGGTGGTCTACCTCGTGCCGGTGATCGTGGCCTCGCAGATCAGCTCCGAGGACAACGCGTACTTCTACATCACGATGACGATCGGCGGCACGATCGACCTGCTGGCGATCAACATGGGTGCCTCGCTGACCGTCGAGGGCGCGCACGACCCGTCGCGGATCGCCGAGAACTGCCGGGCCGCCCTGCGCCGGATGGCCAGGATCATGGTCCCGATCGCCCTGTTCATGGTCGTCTTCGCACCGCAGATACTCGGCGTCTTCGGCGAGGGCTACGCACGCGAGGGCGCGCCGCTGCTGCGGCTGCTGGCGCTCTGCTCGCTGACCCGGGTGCTGATCGAGGTGTACTTCGGCATCCTGCGCGCCCAGAGCCGGACCGGCCTCCTCGCCGTGCTCCAGGGGCTGCTGTGCGTCCTGGTACTGGGGTTCACCCTCGCGCTGCTGGGCCCGCTGGGCATCACCGGCGCGGGCTGGGCCGAGCTGGGCAGCCTCGTCGTCATCGCGCTGGTCTCGCTGGTCGGGCTGCGGCGGCTGGTCTCCGGCACGGCGTCCACCGTCCCCACGCCGGAGCCGGCCGCAGCCGCGGAGACCGCGGGGGCGACCGAGGCCGCGGACCCGGCCGACGCGGCGCGCGCGGCGGAGACCACGGCCGCCGGTGAGGACCTGGAGATCGTCTACGGCACGCGCTGGGCGCGCGCCGCGGCGCTGGACAGCGACACGCTCCAGCTCGGCGTGCGCATGGACTTCGACCATCCGGAGCGGCGCCCCTATGTGACGCCCCCGCAGGGCACCGCCGTGCCGGCGCCGGCGTCCAAGCCGGCGTCCGCGTCCGCGACGGCGTCCCGAGCGCTCCCGGCGCTCCCCGCGTCCCCGGCACGGAGGACCGCGGAGCCCTCGACCGCCGGGCCGGGGAGACCGGGTCCGCCCGCGCAGCCGCCTCCGGAGGAGGGGCGGCGCGGGCGCACCCTGCTGCTCGAACTCGGCGTGTGGGGACTGCTGCTGTGCGCGCTCGGGCTGTACTGGCTGCCCCTGCGCGGCATGGACGACGCCTCGCTGGACGCCATGAACGGGCTCGGCCTGGTCTCCGTCCTGCCGCCCGCGACGCTGGCCGGCGCGGCACTGCTCGTCCTGGCGTTCGTCTGCGGACTGTGGCTGCCCGGCCGCCGGCCGTGGCTCCTGGCCGCCGTTCTGCTGGCGACCGTGGTGTCGCTGCACGCGGTCCCCGCGGTCCTGGAGGAACAGCCGCGGTTCGCGACGGCCTGGCAGCACGCGGGTTTCATCGACTACATCGGCCGGACCGGGGACGCGGCGCCCGACATGGACGCCCGGTTCTCGTGGCCCGGCTTCTTCGCGCTGATCACGCTCGTCGCCTCGGCCTGCGGGGTCACCGACCTCACCGAGGTGCTGCGCTGGTGGCCGCTGGCCGTCCAGTTGCTCTCCCTGGCCCCGCTGGCGCTGCTGCTGCGCGCGGTACGGGCCGGCCGGCGGGCCAAGTGGTGCGCGGCGTGGCTGTTCGCGCTGTGCGGCTGGGTCGGGCAGGACTACTTCTCCCCGCAGTCCCTCAACCACCTCCTGTACCTGATGTTCGCCGCCGTGCTCCTGGTGTGGTTCCGCGCCGCCGGCCCGCCCGCGGGCAAGCTGATCCCGGGCGAGGCCGACGTGCCGACGGTGGGCCGGGGCGACCGGGCGCTGCTGCTGGCGCTGCTGGTCGGGCTGTTCGCCGCCTCGGTCGTCAGCCACCAGCTGACCCCGTTCGTCATGCTCGGCGTGCTGACCGTGCTGGTCCTCGTCCGCCGTTCCACGCCGGCCGGGCTGCCCCTGCTGTGCGGGGTGCTGCTGGTCGGGTGGATCTGCTTCGTCGCCGAGCCGTACTGGTCGGGTCACTTCGACGAGTTGTTCGGTGGCATGGGCTCGCTGGGCGGCAACGTCTCCTCCAGCGTCTCCGGGCGCATCGAGGGCGGCAGCACCGTCCACAAGCTGGTGCTCTACGTGCGGGTGGCGCTGGCGGGCGCGGTCATGGCGCTGGCGGTCCTGGGCTGGCTGCGCCGCCGCTGGGCGGGGTTCGCCGACCGGGCGCTGCTGGTGCTGCTGTTCGTGCCCTTCCTCGGCTTCGGCATGCAGTCCTACGGCGGCGAGATGGCACTGCGGGTGTTCCTCTTCGCCCTGCCCGGTGCCTGTGTGCTCGGCGCGCTGGCGATCTTCCCGCGCAGCTCGTCGGACCGGGGGTGGCGCGGGCCGGTCGCGGCGCTGCTCGCCGGCTGGGTGCTCATCGCGGGCTTCCTCGTGGCGCGCTGGGGCAACGAGTCCTTCGAGCGGGTCCGCACGGGCGAGGTCGCGGCCATGGAGTACGTCTACGAGCACGACCGGCCCACCGCGCGGGTGGTCTGGCTCAGTACCGACCCCGTGGAGGACGTGACGCCCAGCCTGCCGTGGAACGCCCGCGACATGGAACGCGTGACGTACGTGCCGGTACTCGCGCCGCGCGATCCGGTGCTGGTCGGTCCGCTGGTCGAGGCACTGCGTGACGCCGGGCCCAACTCGTACCTGATGGTGTCGCGCGGGCAGAACACCTACCTGCAGCTGGACGCCGGCTTCTCGGCGACCTGGCCGGACAAGCTGCTGCGCTCCCTCGACGGACGCCCCGAGCTGCGGCCGGTGCTGCGCGACGCAGACGCGACGCTGTACGAGCTGCGGGAGCAGCCCGCCGACTGGCCGGTACCGGAGCCACGGCCCGGCCGCGTCTTCCCGGTCGTGACCTGGAACGCCTGGACGGCGGCGGGCGTGCTGGCCGGGGTGGCGCTGCTGGTGCTGCTCGGCGCCCGCGAACTGGCCCGGGTCACGCTGCCCGAGGCGCGGCGGCGGCGCGGCATGCGGATCTCGTTGCTGGCGGCCGCGCCGCTGCTGCTGGTGTTCCTGGCGGCCACGGTCGAGCGGTTCCTCACCCTGCGGTGACCGGCCGGGCCCCCCGCCCGTACCGGCGGGGGGCCACCGGGGTTCGTCGGGTGGCCACCCGGGGGAACACCCGTCCGAGCCTCCGCGTTGTCGTGGCAGGAGTGAAGGAGGTGGCCCGATGACCGAGGACCAGAGCCCCCGGAGGACCGTGGCGGACCCGGCCGTGGAGGACGAGGCCGCGCAGTCGCGGCGCGCCCGCTTCGGGAAGCTGCCGGACCGCATACGCCCGGAGGACACCTTCGTGGAGACCCCGGCCACGGCCCCGCAGCCCGCCAGGGACACCTACAACCCGGACGAGTGGCTGATCCGCACCGTGGGCTGACCGACTGCGGTCTGCCGGAGGTTCGGTGGACCGGTGGGTGCGGGTTCGTCTCGCGCCCGAAGGGCGCGACACGGCGGGAAAGCCGAACCACCCACCCGCACCCGGCTCGGCTACCCCCGGCGCAGCCAGCGGACGCCGTACGCGGGGAGGTCGAAGGAACGGCCGTCGACCGTCGCCCGGATGGTGCGGCCGAGCGTGTTGACGACCAGGGCGGCGTGGTCGTCCGCGAGGACGCGCACGTTGGGCCGGTCGTCCTCCGCGACGGACACGTCACGGAACCGGGTGCCCGGCGGGAAGGCGGCGGCGAAGCGCCGGAGCAGGTCCATCATGGGCAGTTGCTCCCCACCGCCCGAGGAGAGTTCGGTGCTGGTCCACAGGCAGCCGGGGCAGGAACGGCCGCGTTCCTGGGGGTTCCAGTAGAAGGCGGCGTCGGCGCCGCCTCGGGCGAGTTCCATCATCGCGGTGGCCTGCACGGCGGTGCGGTGGCGCTCGTCCCAGCCGGCACTGCCGTCGTCGGGCTCCACGTACCACTCGGCCCACCACAGGGGCAGCCCGCCGGCGCGTTCCTTGAGCCAGCGGCCGACCGCCGCGAACTTCTCGGTGGCGGCGAACTCGTCGGGCCGCATGCGGTCGTCGCGGCTGGTGCTGGAGCCGTCGGCGACGATGAAGTCGGCACCGGCCTTGTGCTCCAGCCAGTAGTCGACGGCGTCCAGGGCCCGCCGGTCCGCGGCGCCCCAGGGGCCCTTGAGGGTCGCGGAGGCGTCCCCGTTGCCGTCGTCGCCCGGGGCGAAGCTGTCCATGACGAGGTAGGGGCCGCCGACGAGGTTGCCGGGGTTCACCTCCTTCAGGGCCCGGTACACCCGGTTGTAGAGGTCGGTGTAGCCCTCGTAGTCCCAGCGCTGCCGGCCGTCGTTCCAGAAGCCCTTGAACTCGTTCCAGACGATGAAGTGCCGCACGTCCGGGTAGCGCCGGGCCACGGTGGCGGCGAGCGCGGCGAAGTCGTCGAAGTGCGCGCGGTCGGGGGCGACCTCGAGCCGTGACCAGTCGGTCGTCCCGGCCTTGCCGCCCTTCATCCAGTCCGGGGCGCAGCACAGCGTGATGACGGGCGTGCCGCCGCTGGCGCGGACCAGGTCGACCCGGTCGTCGAGTTCCCCGAAGTCGTAGGTGCCGGGCGAGGGTTCGGGGTTGTCGGCGCCCCAGCCCATGATCGCCTGGTTCTGCGGTAGCGCACGCTCCGACAGCAGCCGCTCCGCGGACCGCTTGGCCGTGCGGCCGCCGTGGTCCGCGCTGTACTCGGTGTGGGTCAGGCCGAAGCCCAGCCCGGTCGTGGGACTGCCGGTGGGCGCGGTCGACGGACCGTGCACCCCGCCTCCCGCGCCGCCGCTGCCGCGCGCGGTGCTGCCCGCGCCGCCCCCGAGATCGCACATCGCCAACAGGAGGACCAGCGCGGCCACTCCGATGCCCAGGAGCACGGTGACGCCTCGCCGCCCGGCCCCCGGCAACCCCACACGCACGTTCGCATGACGTCCCATCACCCGTCAGGGTAACCGCCGCGATGCCCGGATCGGGCCGGTTTCACCGGCCGTTCAGGGATTCAGGGGTATTCCGCCACTCCGCAAAAACCCGGTGCGAATGAGGACCTTGTGCCGGATCATGTGCGGCATGCCCGACGCAACGCCCCCGCATCGCGCCCTGTCCATCCGTCTCGGCATGAACGACGACGACTCGCCGTCCGACGCCATCGACGCCCTGTTCCTCAGCCGCTTCGTCACCGGCGAGCAGCCCTACTCCTGCGGCACGTCCCTGGACCGGGTCAAGTCGGGGCTGACGCTCCTCCCGGGCGGCGGGTCGGTGCTGCGCTCCGCGCGGGACAAGGACCGCGGCGCGACCCTCGCCGAGGGCGACGGCTGGACGATCCTCGTCTCGCGCTGGCACCGCCGGGCCGACGTGACGGTGACGGCGGTCAGCGAGGAGCTGGCGCGGCGCGTCCTGGCCGAGGCCGTCGAGGACGCCGAGGACCAGCCGGAACCGCAGCCCGACGACGTGACCATGGGCTTCTGGTACGTCGCGCCGCGCCGCGGCCCGCACCGCATCACCCGGCAGATCAGCGCCGCCCCCTGGGACGACGTGCGGGGCAACTACACGGCGCCCGTGGCCGAGGCCATGGACGGGCTGATGAAGCTCACCGCCGACGACGTCAGCGGCCGGCTGCTGCTCCTGCACGGCCCGCCGGGCACCGGCAAGACCTCCGCGCTGCGCACGCTGGCCCGGTCGTGGCGCGACTGGTGCCAGGTGGACTGCGTCCTCGACCCCGAGGTGCTCTTCAACGACGTCGGCTACCTGATGGAGATCGCCATCGGCGAGGACGACTCCGAAGGGCCGGGCCGCTGGCGGCTGCTGCTCCTGGAGGACTGCGACGAGCTCATCCGCGGCCAGGCCAAGCACCAGACCGGGCAGGCCCTGTCGCGGCTGCTCAACCTCACGGACGGCCTGCTCGGCCAGGGCCGCAACGTCCTGGTGGGCATCACCACCAACGAGGACCTGGAGCGTCTGCATCCGGCGGTGGTCCGTCCCGGCCGCTGCCTGGCCCGGATAGAGGTGGGCCCGCTGACCCGCGCCGAGGCGACCGGCTGGCTCGGTACGTCCGAGGGCGTCGGCCGGGACGGCGCCACGCTCGCGGAGCTGTACGCGCTGCGCCGTGCCGCGTCCTCCTCCGGCGGCACCGCGCTCCCCCACCAGACGACCCCGGCCTCCGCATCCGGAGGCCTCTACCTCTGATGGCCGGGGGTCCCCCCGCCGGGGCGCGGGGGCGGATCCGGACCCGTACCCCGGCGGAACTGCGCCGCGAACGCCGTCCGCGGTCGCACGGCTGCTGGGACCACCTGTACGCGGCGCCCCTGTGGCCGCTGCACGGCGTGAACCTGGGGACACTGCTGCGCACCTGCGACGCGGTCGGCGCGTGCCTGGTCGTCCCGCGCTTCCCCTGGGTGCCGGAGGCGCTCGCCCGCGGCAACACCCTGCGGCGGCCCGCCTGCGTGCACCGGACCGGTGACCCCCTGGGCCGGCTGCGGCGGCAGCGCGACCGGGGGGCGCACGTCGTCGGGGTGGAACTCGCCGAGGAGGCCGTACGGCCGACGGACCTGCCGGCCGCGCGGCGC
This sequence comes from Streptomyces sp. NPDC111520, assembly GCF_055635295.1. Taxonomy (NCBI): domain Bacteria; kingdom Bacillati; phylum Actinomycetota; class Actinomycetes; order Kitasatosporales; family Streptomycetaceae; genus Streptomyces; species Streptomyces sp. NPDC111520. The sequence goes on from NZ_JBVKBW010000008.1 coordinate 384,905, forward strand.
ACCACCGTCGTCGTGCTGGGGCACGAGCAGCACGGCATACCGCCGGAGGCGCTCGACCTGCTCGACCTCGCCGTGGAGATCCCGATGGTGGGCACGGACGCCGGCCTCAACGTCGCGGTCGCCGGCTCGCCGGCGCTCTACAAGCCGGCCGGGCTGCTGTGACCGGTGGTGGCGCGGGCTACGCCTCGTACGCGGCGCGCAGGGCGTCCCGCACGGCGGTCTCCGCGGCGGCCCGGTCCAGTCCGAGGCGCCGGGCGCGCTGGGCGTAGGCGGACGCGGCGGACGCGGCCTCCCGGGCGGCGGCGTCGCCCGCGGCGGCGATGAAGGTGCCGTTGCGGCCGCGGGTCTCGATCACACCGTCCGCCTCCAGGGCCCGGTAGGCCTTGGCCACGGTGTTGGCCGCCAGCCCGAGGTCGTCGGCGAGGCCGCGGACGGTCGGCAGCCGGTAGCCGACCGGCAGGGCGCCGGAACGGGCCTGGTCGGCGATCTGCTCGCGCAGCTGCTCGTAGGGGGCGGTGGCCGCGTCCGGCCTGACGGTGATCTTGAGGCTCACGGTGTGTCGTCCTCCCGGCGGGACGGATCGGCGCTGTTTGTCGCGGCCATTGTGCTGCACACGCCGTCCGCGAGGAGGACGGCACGGCCTGGACCCGCCGGGTCGTGGGCGATGGAGTCGCCCGGCTCGTGCAGGTGCAGCACGAAGCGCTCACCCGCGCGGTACGCCTCCAGGCCGGCCCTGCAGTACGCCACCATGTCGTCCGGCAGCGCGTCCAGGGGGAACCAGCCGAGCTCCGAGCACTTCTCCGGCTCGCGGTTGACCGGTTCGTGGGCGTCGCCGTCCGCCGTGAAGAACCAGCCGATGCGCTCGCCGCCGCCGGGCGCGCGGTGCTGCATGACGAGGGCGACGGAGACGTCCTCGGGGCGCAGCACGACGCCCACCTCCTCCTGGGCCTCGCGGATCATGGCGGTGAGGACGTCCTCGCCGTCCTCGACGTGCCCGGAGGGGGCGTGCAGCAGGCCGTCGGCGTAACCGGTGTTGACCCGGCGGCCGAGCAGGACCTGCCCGCCGCGGCGGAGCACGAGGTGGACGTCGACGATCTCCGTGTGCCTGCGGGGCTGATTGATCCGCACGACCGCGGCGTAGCGCTCGTCGTGGACCGGGCGGCCCCACAGCGCGGTGTCGTGGGCGAGCTGCTCGACCTGGGTGTGCTCGGCCAGCGGCCGGACCATCGCGGCCAGTTCGGCGGCGCGGATGCCCGCGGGCTCGACCTCCCCCCAGCAGCCCTCGACCAGCACCAGGCGTCCGCCGCGGCGCAGCAGCCGGGCCCAGCGGCGCAGCGCCGCCACGGGGTCGGGCAGCGCCCACAGCACGTGGCGGACGAGCACCACGTCGAACCGGCCGTCCGCGACGGGCGGTCCGGCGGCGTCCCCGACCAGGACCCGGGCCCCGGTGCCGGCCAGCTTCGCCCGGGCCAGCGCGGCCATCCGCGGCGAACGGTCGACGCCCGTCACCCGGTGCCCCTGCTCGGCGGCGAGCCGCGCGAGGCTGCCCGTGCCGCAGCCGAGGTCGAGCACGTCCGCCGGGGCGCCGGGCAGCCATCCCCGCAGCCGCGCCGCCCATGCCTCCCGCACCGCGGGGTCCCGCAGACCGTGGTCCGGCTCCTCGTCGAAGCGGTCGGCCACGGTGTCCCAGTACGCGTCACTGCTGAGTTCGCCCACCCCGTGATCCTTCCACCCGCCACTGACAACGCCCGATGACCGCGGGCCGCCCCCGCCGCCGCAGGCGCGGAGGCCGCCGTCCGGCGCACCGGCAGGACGCGGTGGCGGCCACCCGCATCAGACCCGGCGTCCGTGGGCCGGCGGGCGTCGCCGGCCCCGCGACTGCGCGGCGTCAACGACCGCTCCCCGGCCGGACAACGGCCGGGCGATCCCGCGGAGCCACCCCCTGCGGATTCCCCCGGCGGGGCGCGGGCCGCGGAGGGGTGTCAGCTCAGGCCGAGGTTCCGGTAGCGGGTGCGGCGGGCCGCCAGGCGGACGGCGCGCGGCCGGGTCCGGAGGGCAGCGAGTTCCGCGCCCAGGACAGCGCCGAGACGGACGAGGAACGCCTCGGGCTCGTCCGCCGCGTCGGGGGTCTCCTCCACCACCCGGTCGACGATGCCGTGCGCGGCCAGGTCCGCCGAGCGCACGCCCTGGCGCCCGGCGACCTCGTACGCCCGCTCCGTCGTCCGGTGGAGGATCGCGGAGGCCCCTTCGGGCGGCAGCGGGGAGAGCCAGGCGTGGCGGGCCGCGACCACCCGGTCCGCGGGCAGCAGCGCGAGCGCGCCCCCGCCGGCGCCCTGCCCGAGCAGGAGGCACAGCGTGGGCGCGGGCACGGTCATCAGGTCGGCGAGGGAGCGGGCGATCTCGCCCGCCAGCCCGCCCTCTTCGGCCTCCCGGGAGAGGGCGGCGCCCGCGGTGTCGACGACGGACAGCAGCGGCAGGTCCAGTTCCGCGGCGATGCCCATGCCGCGGCGGGCGACCCGCAGGCCGGCGGGGCCCAGTGCGGGCGGCCGGCCGTCGCCCGTCTCGCGCCGGTCGTGGCCGAGGACGACGCAGGGCGTGCCGCCGATGCGGGCGAGCGCCAGCAGCAGTCCGGGGTCCCGCTCCCCTGCGCCGGTGCCGCTGAGCGGGGTCACGTCCCGGGCGGCCACCGCCAGCAGGGCGCGCAGCCCCGGCCGTTCGGGCCGCCGCGAGCGCCGGATGGACTCCTCGGCGGTGGGAACGGGGACGGGCGCGTCGGGCTCGGGTCCGGCCCCGCCGGGGTCGGGGGCGGCCGACGAGTCGCCGCTCAGCACCCCGAGGACCCGGGCCGCGGCGTCCGCGAGCCCCCCGGAGGGCAGGACCGCGTCGACGATGCCGTTGGCCAGCAGGTTCTCCGCGACCTGGACGCCGGCCGGGAACTCCTCCCCGTACAGGGCCTCGTGGACCCGCGGGCCGAGGAAGCCGATGAGCGCACCGGGTTCGGCGGCGGTGACGTGCCCGAGGGAGCCCCAGGACGCGAAGACCCCGCCCGTGGTCGGGTGCCGCAGGTGGACCAGGTACGGCAGACCGGCCGCCTTGTGGTCGGTGATGGCCGCCGCGACCTTGACCATCTGCAGGAACGCGATGGTGCCCTCCTGCATCCGCGTCCCGCCCGAGGCGGGCGAGGCCACCAGCGGCAGCCGTTCGCGGGTGGCCCGTTCGACGGCCCGTACGAGGCGTTCGCCCGCGGCGACGCCGATCGAGCCGCCCAGGAAGCGGAACTCGCCCGCGACGACGGCGACCCGGCGGCCGCGGATCCGCCCCTCGCCGGTGACGACCGACTCGTCGAGCCCCGTGCGCTCACGGGCCCGGGCGACGTCGGCGCGGTAGCCGGGGTCGTCGAGGTACCCGGGCAGGGCGGTCACGGGCTCGTCCCAGCCGTGCCAGGTGCCGCGGTCGACGACGGCGTCGATGAGCTCGAGGGCGGCCGCGCGGCGGCGCGTCGGTTCGGTCATGGGGCCACCCTAGGGTGCCCGACGGAGGCGGTGGCCAGGGCCAACACCTCACGGAACACGGGGCGGAGGTCACTCGGACGGCGCAACTCCATCACGGGCCGAAGGTCGTTGTGGGGATGTGGTCACAGTCGATCCCCAGAACGCGCCGGGTGCGCCGTCCGGGAGTGAGGTCCCCCGGACGGTCCCGGCGCCCATCCGCCGCAGCCGTCCGTACCGCCCGCCGGAAGGCCTCCCCCTCGGGGAATGGGTCTTCGTCCCGGGGACGGCGGGATTCTTCGGGCAGAGTTCGGACGCCTACATCGAGCGCGGCGAGGAGCACATTCCCCTCGTGTACTGCTCTTCGGAACTGGAACAGTTCGCCAACGAAATGGTCGGGATCGAGGGTGATTTCACCCGCCGCTGCTCCGGCATCGATCTGGACGGGCGGTATTAGGGCGTGCATTCCCCGTATCCCCCGCACACGCCCGGCCCCGACAGGAATTCCTACATGCCGCCTTTGCAGGACCGTTTCCGCTTCGAGAACGACGTGCCGTACGAGGACGACCTCAACGGCCACACCATTTACAGTCCCCGCCAGGCCCCGGACGACACCTCGGGGAACGGCGTCTTCTCCGCCCCTGACTACGACGTCCTGAACGGGGTGTGGACGTCCGAGGAGGAACTGGCCCAGCTCCTCGAACCCCCTTTGCTGGACGACGTGGACGAGGACGACGAGGACGACGTCTTCGCCGCGCCCTCCCCGGAGGCCGCGACGCACGAACTGCCGCTCACCCGGCACCGGCACCGCAGGATCCGCGGAGCGGCGCTGCGGCAGAAGGTGACCAGGACCCAGACGCTCAGCTTCGTCGTCGCGGCGGTCGCCGCCACGATCGTGGCCATGGTGAGCGTGCTCGGCGGGATGGTCGCCCACGACCCGCTGCGGCACATCGCCGCCACCAACGGGGCGTCGGGGCTGGCCGACTGGTGGCCGCTGCTGGTCTACGGCCCCTGGATGGTGGCCTCGCTGTCGATCCTGCGGGCCGCGCTGCACCAGCGCCGCGCACCGCACTCCTGGGCGGTCGTACTGCTCTTCTCGGCCTTCGCGATCCTGTTCTGCGTCGCCTCCGCCCCCCGGACGATCACCGACTGGACCGTCGCCAGCCTGCCCGCCATCGCCGCGCTGTCCTGCTTCCACCAGCTCGTACGGCAGATCACCCTCACCCACCCGCCGCGCCGCACCTCCCGCAGCCGGCACTCCTCCTGACACGGCGCCCCTCCCCGGCCCGTCGAGCGGGCCGGGGCCGCGGGCCCGGCGAGGCCCGCGCTCGGGCGCGTCCCGCAGCCTCAGCCCCCGCTTAGCGATGCCTTAACGCCGCCATAAAGATCGTCCGCAGCTCCCCCGAACAGGGGTTCCGCCCCTGCGGCGCGGCTAGCGTGCTGGTTCGCCGATGCCCGTCGGCGCCGCGCACGGGGGCGGCGCCGACGGGGTCCCGGCACCCCGCGCACCCCGGGCCACCGCCGAAGGAGAACCCCACCATGACCGCACGCAGAACGGCCGCCCTGGCCGCCGCCCTCGGGATCGGACCGCTCGCGCTGACCGGCCTGGCGGCGGGACCGGCGAACGCCCACGGCACCATGGGCGGCCCGGTCAGCCGGGTGCTGACCTGCTACGCGGAGAACCCCGAGCACCCGTCGTCGGCGGCGTGCCGGGCGGCGGTCGCGGCGGGCGGCACGCAGGCCTTCTACGACTGGAACGGGGTGCGCATCGGCGACGCGGCCGGGCGCCACCGGCAGTTGATACCGGACGGCAGGCTGTGCAGCGCCGGCAACGAGGAGTTCAAGGCGCTGGACCTGGCGCGGGCCGACTGGCCGGCGACGGGGATGGCACCGGGACGGCAGGAGCTGACGTACCGCGTGACGGCCCGCCACAAGGGCGCGTTCGAGCTGTACATGACGAAGGCGGGGTACGACCCGTCGAGGCCGCTGACGTGGTCGGACCTGGACGCGCGGCCCTTCGCCAAGGTCACCGACCCCCCGGTGCGGGACGGCAGTTACGTCCTGCCGGTGGACGTGCCGGCCCGGTCGGGGCGCCAGCTGGTCTACGCGATCTGGCAGCGCTCGGACAGCCCGGAGGCCTTCTACTCCTGCTCGGACGTGGTCTTCGGCGCGGACACCGGCAAGGCCCCGGAGGCACCCGCCGCGCCCGCCACCTCGGCCCCCGCCACGACCGGGGGCGCCCCGGCCGCGGCCACGACCGCCCCCGCGCCCACCGCCTCCGTGCCGGACGACGCGCAGGTCTCCGCCGGGGCGGACCGGTCGACGGTGCGCCACCGCCATCACGCGCAGACCGCCGTGGAGGGCTCCGCGAGCCCGCTCCCGGAGCCCTCCACGACGGCGGAGGCCTCCCCGGCCGGCGCGGACCTCGCGCAGACCGGGAGCAGCAGCACCGGCACGACCTCGCTGATGGCGGCGGGGGCCGCCGCCGTGACGCTCGGTGCGTCGGTGCTGCTGCTGGTCGCCCGAAGGCGCCGGGCGGGGAACGCCGGCTGAGGCGGACCGTCAGCTGAAGACGTCCCCGCAGTCGGTCGCCTTGGCGTGCGCCGGGTCGAGGGCGTTGGCCGTCTCGTGGAACACGATGCGGTCGGTCAGCCCGGCGAGGACGTGCTCGGACAGGTCGAGCGGGCACAGGTCCTGCAGCACCACGTTGCGCACGTCGGGGCCGGACAGGAACTGCGAGGTGTACGGCGTGACGACCTCGTCGTACGTGGTCGCGATCACCGTGTAGCGGACGCCGGGCAGGGTGTCGCCGCCGGCGTTCAGCTGGGTGAGGAAGGCCGATCCGGCCATCTGGTCGGTCAGTCCCTGCGGGGTGAGGTGCTCGATGGCCTCGGCCGCGCCGGGGAAGTAGGGCAGCAGCTTGAGCAGCCCGCCCAGGTCGGTGCCGTGGTTGCTGGGCGCGATGCCGACCAGGGCGTTCACCTTGGGGGCACCGCCCAGGAACTTCATGTAGTAGCGCGGCATCATGCCGCCCTGGGAGTGCCCGACGACGTCGACCTTGCCCGCGCCGGTGGCCGCGAGGACCCGGTCGACGTAGTCGGCGAGTTGCTGGGCGGACGCGGCGATGGGGCCGAGCCCGTAGAAGAGGGGCACACCGGGCAGCCGGCCGTAGTCGAGGGAGTAGACGCAGTAGCCCCGCTTGACCAGGTAGGGCGCGAGCCCGAGCCAGTTGTCGATGGAGTTGCCGAGGGTGCCGTGGACGAGGACGACGGGCCGCGGGTGGGCGGCGGACGGCTTGCAGGACCAGTTGTTCCAGCCGCTGCTCGCGGTGGCGCCGGCGGCGGTGGCCGCGGCGTTGACGGCCGTGGTGGTCTTGGTACCGGACGCGGGGGCCTTCGCCAGTGCGGCGGTGGTGGTGTCCGCCAGGACGGGGGTGGCGAAGAGGGCGGCGGTGAGAGTCAGCGCGGAGAGGAGCCGGAGCGCTGATCGCGGTCTGATGGGCAGCATCGAGCGATCTCCTCGCAGGTGGGGGAAGGACTGGCTCCCGTGCAGCCTGTGATCCGGATCACCAGAGTGCTGAGCTTCCGTCAATTTACGAGTGAGTAACAAACGTCGCCAGCTACCGGTCGGTAAAGAATTCATCACGTCGGCTTCACGTCGATGTGATAATGGGGCGTCAGGCGGCGCCCGACAGCGCCGCGGGCATCAGCGCCCGCGGGCCGAAGCGGGCCCGCGCCCGGTCCGCGACCGCCTCGATGCGGCGCGCCTTCTCGTCCCCCGGGTCCAGGCTGAGCTGCAGCGTCGCGAGTCCGGCGTCCGTCAGCCCCTCGGCGCGCAGCGCGAGTCCGCGCACCCGGGCCCGCTGCAGTCCCAGCCCCTCGTAGAGCCGGTACGCGGCCTCGGCGAGGGCGGTGCCGTGGCCGCTCGGCTCGGGCAGCGCGCGGGTGCGGGTGGTCGTGGAGCGGTCGGCGTAGCGGACGGTGAGGGTCAGTGAGCGCGCGACCCGGCCCGACGCGCGCAGCGAGGAGCCCAGTTCCTCGGTGAGCGACAGCAGGGCACGGCGGTGCCGCACCGGGTCCAGCTCGTCGTGGCCGAAGCGGCGTTCGGCCCCGGCCGAGCGGGCGGGGGCGTTCGGGACGACCGGGGCCGGGTCGATGCCGCGGGCCCGCTCGTGCGTCCTGCGGCCCGCCGCGGCGCCCAGGATGCGCTGCAGGGTGCCCAGGGGCGCGGCCGCCACCCGTCCCACCGTGTCCAGGCCGTACGTGGCCAACTGCCGTGCCGTCGCCGGGCCGACGCCGTGCAGCGCCGCCACCGGGCGCTCGGCGAGGAAGGCCGCGACGGCGGCGGGGTCGGTGGGAGCGACGCGCACCGCGCCCTCCGGTCCGTCCTGTGCCGCCATCCGGGCGAGCAGCGGGTTCGGGCCGACGCCGATCGTGCAGTCCACGCCGTGGAGCGCGAGCAGCCGCACCCGCAGCAGCGTGGCCAGTCCCGCGGCGTCGCGCCCGAAGTAGCGCAGCGCCCCGCGGACGTCGGCGAGCGCGGCGTCGGGCGGCAGTGCCTGGACGACGGGGGTGAAGCCGCCGAGCAGCGCGAGCAGCGGCTCGTACCGCTCCTCGGCTGCGTGGAAGTGCACGTACAGCACGTGCGGTGCGGGCGGGGTCCCCGGCGGCTGCGGGCGCCGCCCGGCCTGCAAACTCCGCGTCAGGTCGGCGCTCATCGTCCCGCGCTCCCCGGGCTGGAGTGCCACAGCTTGCGGCCGGTCGGGACGCCCTCGCCCGCGGGCCGCAGATCGGCCCAGGGGTGCATCTCGTAACCGGTGGACATGCGGACCCGGCGGCCCGCGGGCGGGGGCGCCGGGAGGCCGGCGGGTTCGCCCGGGGTCTCGGCCAGGCGCGCCGCGACCGCCTCCAGGCCGCCCTCCTTGCGCAGTTCGACCAGTTCGGCCAGGTTCCAGGCGGCGGCGCCGACGACGGACAGGCTCTGCGGGCCGCGGCGCTGGACCACCCCGCGGACCAGCAGCAGCCAGGAGTGGAAGACGGTGTGGGCGCAGGCCTCGTGGCTGTCGTCGAAGAAGGCGAGGTCGACCAGGCCGGTGCCGTCGTCGAGGGTGGTGAAGACGACCCGGCGCCCGGAGCGGATGGGCGGCGTCTGGGTGGCCGCCTTGGCCCCGGCGACCAGCACGGTCTCGCCGTGCCGCACCTCGCGCAGCCGGTTCGCCGGGATCGCGCCCAGCTCCTCCAGGAAGGCGAGGTGGTCGTCCATCAGGTGGCGGGAGGCGTCCATGCCGAGGACGCCGAGTTCGGCGCCGAGCCGTTCGCCGTCGTCCATGTCGGGCAGGCCGACCGGCGCGAACGCCGGCTCCCCCTCCCCTCCGGTCAGGGTGAGCTGGCCGTCGTAGGCGGAGGCCCGGCCCTGCCGGTGCACCTCGGCGACCTGGAGCAGCATGTCGCGGCGGTTGCCCCCGAAGGAGTCCAGCGCGCCGACCTGGACGAGGCGTTCGGCGGCGGCACGGCCCGGCCGGGCGCGCTCCCACAGGTCCTGGAGGGAGGAGTAGGGCTGTCCGGCGGTGATCCGGGCGACCTCGGCCTCGCTGATGCCGTGCACCTCGGAGAGCGCGAGCCGCAGCCCCCACACCTCCTCGGCCCCCTCGCCCTCCTCGCCGGGCACCGGCTCGATCCGGTAGGCCGCGCCCGACCGGTTGACGTCCAGCGGCAGCACCGGCACCCCGCGCCGCCGGGCGTCCGCGAGCAGCAGCCGCTTGGGGTACATCCCGGGGTCGTGGGTGAGCACCCCGGCGTAGAAGGCCGCCGGGTGGTGCGCCTTGAGCCAGGCGGACTGGTAGGTCGGCACGGCGAAGGCGACGGCGTGCGCCTTGCAGAAGCCGTACGCGCCGAAGGCCGAGACGATCTCCCAGGTGTGCCGGATGACCTCGCGGGAGTAGCCGCGCTCCCGGGCCTCGTCCGCGAACCAGGCCCGCAGCCGCCCCTGCCGGGCCTCGTCCGACAGCGCGCGCCGGGCCTCGTCGGCGAACCCCCGGTCGCAGCCGGTCATGACGCGCATGATGTCGATGAGCTGCTCGTGGAAGACGACGACCCCGTGGGTCTCGCGCAGCACGGGCTCCAGGTCGGGGTGCGGGTAGTGGACGGGCTTGCGGCCGTGCCGGGCCTCGATGAAGGGCCGCACCATGTCGGCGGCGACCGGCCCGGGGCGGAAGAGGGAGATGTCCACGACCAGGTCGTGGAAGGTGGCCGGCTGCAGCCGTCCCACCAGGTCGCGCTGGCCCGGGGACTCGATCTGGAAGCAGCCCAGCGTCTCGGCGGAGCGGACCAGTTCGTACGTGGCGGGGTCGCCCTGCGGGATGCGGTCCAGGTCGATCCGGCCGCCGCCGGTCCGTTCCACCTCGTCCAGGGTGTGCGCCATCGCGGACTGCATGCGCACCCCGAGCACGTCGAGCTTGAGCAGCCCGAGGTCCTCGACGTCGTCCTTGTCGAACTGCGACATGGGGAAGCCCTCGCCGCTGGTCGGCATCACCGGCGTACGGTCCAGCAGCCCGGCGTCCGAGAGCAGCACCCCGCAGGGGTGCATGGCGACCCCGCGCGGCAGTGCGTCCAGTGCCTCGACCAGCTCCCACAGCCGGCCGTGGTCCTCCCCGGCCACCTGCCGCAGCTCGGGCAGTTCGGCGAGGGCGGCCCGCGCGTCGCGGGCCCGGATGTGCGGGAAGGCCTTGGCCAGCCGGTCGGTCTGCTCCGGGTCCATCCCGAGGGCCGCGCCCACGTCGCGGACCGCGTGCCGGACGCGGTAGGTCTCGGGCATGGCGACGGTGGCGACCCGCTCGCCGCCGAAGCGGTCCAGGATGCGCCGGTAGACCTCCAGCCGGCGGGCGGACTCCACGTCGATGTCGATGTCGGGCAGGGAGGCGCGCCGGCCGGACAGGAAGCGCTCCATGAGCAGGTCGTGCTCGACGGGGTCGGCGGCGGCGATGCCCAGCAGGTGGTTGACGAGCGAGCCGGCGCCCGAGCCGCGCGCCGCGACCCGGATGCCCATCTCCCGTACGTCGGCGACCACCTGGCCGACGGTGAGGAAGTACGAGGCGAACCCGAGCCGCTCGATGATCCGCAGTTCGTGGTCGAGCCGCGTCCAGTACTCCGGGTCCCGGTCGTGGCCCTCGCGGACCATCCCGGCGGCGCAGTGGGAGCGCAGCACGCGGTCGGCGGTGCGGGCGCCCGCGCCGACGACCTCCGGCTCGGGGAAGTGCACCTGCCCGAGCCCCAGGTCCTCCTCGGGGTCGACGGCGCAGCCCGCGGCGGTCTCCTCGGTGGACCGCAGCAGCCGGCGGGCGTCGCCGCGGGTGAACCCGGCCGCCTCCATGACCCGTTCGGCGGTGCGCGCCATGTCCCCGGAGTCCTTCAGCCAGCGCTCGCCGCTGTCCAGGCTCCCGGTGTCGCGCACGTCGACGGGCACCAGGCGGCGCGCCGAGTCAAGGACGTCGGCCACCTCCCCCTGCCCGGGGTCGGCGTAGCGGACGGCGTTGCTCAGCACCGGGACGACGCCCTGCTCGACGGCGAAGCCGACGGTGCGGGCGGCGAGCCGCAGCGAGCCGTACCCGGTGCCGGTGCGGCCGTGGTGCACGGCCTCCAGGCGCAGCGCGTCCCCGTACACCTCGCGCCAGGGGCGCAGCAGCCGGGCGGCCCGGTCGGGGCGTCCGGCCGCCAGCGCGCGGCCGACCTCGGAGTCCGCGCCGAGCAGCACGTACAGCCCCTCCCGCCCCAGGTCCTCCCAGCCGATGCCGCCGTCGGTGTGGGCGGCGCTGACCAGCCGGCACAGCGTGCCCCAGCCGCGGCGGTCGCGGGCGAGGAACACCGCCCGGTCGGTCGCCTCCGGCACGAAGGCCCCGCCGCGCACCGGGGTGCGCCGCCGGGCGGCCGGCGGGGCGGTCCGGGAGCCGGTCTGCGGGGCGGCGCCCCCTCCGGCGTACGCCGCCGGCACCGCCAGGGAGGCGCCGAACAGCGGCCGCACCCCGGCCCGCACGCACGCCTTGGCGAAGCGCACCACACCGGCCACGGTGTCCCGGTCGGTCAGTGCCAGCGCGTCCATCCCCCGTTCGGCGGCGCGCTCGGCGAGCCGCTCGGGGTGCGAGGCCCCGTACCGCAGCGAGAAGCCGGAGACGGTGTGCAGGTGCGTGAATCCCGCCATACGCACCTCCGACCGCTCACGTCTCCCCCCTTCCGAACCCTCTGCCACCCACCATAGACCACTTGTCGAACATGTGTACGAAGACGCGCCGGATCCCTGTCCTCCGCCACCCTCCGCGTGGTTTCATGCACACGACGTCACCGACGCTCGCACCCCGACGGGGAGTCGCCATGCCGATGCTGCTGGTCAAGGGCTCTTTCCAGATAAAGAACACCGAACCGGACGGGGACACCGTCGGCTTCACCCCCACCCGCCACCCCGACTGGAACCGGGTCAGGGGCGGGCTCGGGCTCGACCTCACCAACTCCTGCCGGGGCAAGCTGCGCCTGGACGCCGTCGACGCGCTGGAGACCCACTACGGCCCCACCTCCGCCCCCGCCCACCAGCCGCTGCCCTTCGCCCACGCCGCCCGGGACGAGCTGCTGCGCTGGCTCGGCTTCACCGCCGTGGAGCGCGAGCCCGGCGACGAGCGCGTCGTCGCGTCCGCCCCCGAGAGCGTCCCCGGCTGGATCCTGACCGGCGGGGTGGACGTGCACGGCCGCTGCGTCGCCCTGGCCGGCCGCGGCCCGCTGCCGGAGGGCACCAAGAGCGGGCAGGAGGTCACCGTCGGCGTGCCGCTGCTGCGCGAGACCGTCAACCACCACCTGATCACCGAGGGCCTGGCCTACCCCACCTTCTACAGCAACCTCTACGAGGACCTGCGCCAGGAGCTGACCGAGGCCGCCCGGCAGGCCCGGGACGCGGGCAAGGGGCTGTGGCCCGGCGACGTGAGCACCACCGGGGCGAAGATCACCGGGCTCTCCTCGCTCACCGACGACGCGGTGCTCGTCCCCAAGCTCTTCCGGCGGCTCTTCGACTACCTCGCGCTCGGCGAGCCCTCCCTCGCCGCCTTCCGCGCCTATCTGGCGGGGGCGGCGGACAGCTACCGGATCCTGTCCTCGGACACCCCCCGCACGCAGGTGCGGGGACTGCACCGGGTCGTCGAGGTGACCGGCGACCACACCGTGCGGATGACCGTCCCGATCGAGGACCTGGTCTTCACCGAGGCCTGACGACCGGGGCGAACCCGGCCGCCCACCGCAGCAGTTCCTCGTCCTCGCCGGGGCGTCCGACGGCCTGCAGACCGAGCGGCAGGCCGTTCGCGGCGAACCCGGCGGGCAGGCTCACCGCGGGGAAGCCGGCGTTGCTCCACGGCAGGCACATCACCGAGTCGCCGGTGCTGCCCAGCCCGAAGGGGGCGGGGCCGGTGGCGGACGGCGCCAGCCAGACGTCGACCTCCCCCATGGCCGCGAGCAGCCGCTCGCGGAAGACCCGGCGCTCGCCCTCGGCCCGCTCGTAGTCGTCGCGGCCGACGGCGTGGCCCTCGCGGATGGCGGCGACCGTCTGCTCGCGGTACAGGTGGCCGTACCGGGGGAACCAGTCGGCGTGCGTACGGGCCGCCTCGTAGCGGTTCATGACGTACAACTGCCGTACGACCGCGTCGAACTCGCCCGGGCCCGCCATCACCGGCACCTCGCGGACCGTCCAGCCCGCCGCCTCCAGCCGCTTGACCTGGGCCGCGAAGGCCTCCCGGGCCTCCGCCCCGGCCCGGTCCAGGTAGGGGCCGACGGGAACGCCGAGCACCGGCCGGCCCTCGCCGGCCGGCGGCTCCCGCCAGTCGTCGCACAGGACGGACGCGCCGCGCGCCGCCGTGGCCACGTCGACGGCGAGCACGCCGACCGTGTCGAAGCTCGGGGCGTTGGCGATCACCCCGTCCACCGGTACGCGTCCGAAGGTCGGCTTGAAGCCCACCACCCCGCAGTAGGCCGCGGGCCGGACCACCGAGCCGACGGTCTGCGTCCCGACCGCCAGCGGCACCATGCCCGCCGCCACCGCGGCCGCCGAACCGCTGCTCGAACCACCCGGCGTGTGGGCGGTGTTGTGCGGATTGCGAGTCGGCCCCGGGGCGGTCACCGCGAACTCGGCCGTCACCGTCTTCCCCGCGACCAGCGCCCCGGCCGCCCGCAGTCGGTCCACCAGCGGTGCCTGCGGCCCGGCCAGCGCCTCCGGCGGCACCGCGGACCCGGCCCTGGTCTCCATCCCGTCGATCCGGACGATGTCCTTGACGCCCACCATCACCCCGGACAGCGCACCCGGTGGCGCCGCGGCCGCCTCCGCCGCCAGCCTGCCCCGCCGGTCCGGTTCCCGCACGAACGCCTTGATCCGGGCGTCGAGCCGGTCGATGCGGTCACAAGTCCGTGCCACCAGATCCGTCACGGCCGCCACGCTACGCCGAAAAGCCCCGGCCTTCCCCGGACACGGCGTCATCGCCCCGCCCCGCGGGCCCCCGCGGGGCGGGACGGGCGGCCCGGCCCGGAAGGGGGCGAGGGTACGCGCCCTCCCGGGCGCCCCAAACACCGCGTCGGTGCGAGATTCGTCACGTCCCGATGTCACGTGGATGCTCCCTCGCCCCACCCGTCAACCCGTGTCACGCGCGCGTCACCCCAGTGGCTACTCAGGGGTTGCGAAGGCAAGGGGACGGCACGATTTACTGACCGCCATGACGGCGACCGACATCCTCTCCAGACCCGTGGCGCACCCCGGCCGGCTGCGCATGGTGAGCCGCCTGCGCCGCCTCGCGGCCGCCGGCCTGGTGGAGCCGCCGTGCGGCGCACGGCCCCCGCGGTACCCGGAGGACGAGGACGCCGAGGTCTGGGACGACTTCCGGCACCGGCTCGCGGCGCTGCTGGTCGGCCTGCACGAGGAGGCCAAGGCGCCGCGCCCGGCGCACCGGGCCGTGCACGTCGGCGCGACGGTCATGGCCTTCCCCCTGCACCGCCGGTTCCACTGACCCCCCGGTCCCGGCCGCCCGGCACCCGGTGCGGCTCCCCCGGCCGCGCACGGCCGGGCCCCGGACTCCGCCGCAGCCCGGGGCCCGCCGGAACACGTGGGCGTCAGCCGAGTTGCGCCCCGACCGCGGCCAGCGCCGTGGTCACCGGCTGGAAGAAGGTCTCCCCGCCCGCCTGGCAGTCCCCACTGCCGCCGGAGGTGAGGCCGATCGCGCTGCCGTCACGGGTGAACAGCGCGCCACCGCTGTCGCCCGGCTCCGCGCAGACGTCGGTCTGGATCAGCCCGGTGACGGTGCCCTCCGGGTAGTTGACCGTAGCGTCGAGCCCGAGGACCGTGCCCCCGTGCAGCCCCGTGGTGCTGCCCATCCGGAACACCTCCTGGCCCACGGCCGCCTCCGCGGCCCCGCCCACCGCCAGGGCCCGGCCGTTGCCGAGGTTCACCTGGCTGGGCGCCTGGGTGCCCGGGTCGTCGTACGTCACGAGGGCGAAGTCGCCCTCGCCCGGGAAGACCGCCTGCCGCACGGTCGCGACGGGTGCCCCGCCCTGGCTGTCCGACCAGTTCGGGAAGGCGACCCCGCAGTGGCCCGCGGTGAGGAAGGCCGGAGCGCCGTCCTTGACGACGTTGAAGCCCAGCGAACAGCGCGCCCCGTCGGCGAAGACGGCGTCCCCGCCGGCCAACAGGGGCCTGAACTCGCCCGCGGACTTCCGGATCCGGGCCGTGCCGCCGCCCAGGGACCGCACGGTGGACTCCAGGGTGTCCCACTTGCCGCCGGTGACGGTGCGGTCCGCGGTGACCAGGATCCGGTTGGTCCGGGGGTCGACGGCCCAGGCGGTGCCGGGGATCGTGGCGCGCTGCTTCAAGGTCCGCGCGGCGGAGGTCAGTTCGGCGGCGCTGTTCTCGACCGTCCGGGTCTCGGCGCCGGCCCGCTGTGCCTGTGCGATCACGTCGCCGTTGTCCCCGGCGACCACGTTCACGACGAGCCGCCCGCTCGCCTTGTCGTAGTACGCCCCGGCGACGGACGGGCCGAACTCCGCGCCCAGCCGGGAGGCGAGTTCCGCGGCGGACGCGGCACTGAACTTCTTCGGCGCGGCGGCCTCACGGTCCTGCGACGGGGACTGCGAGGCGTTGGCGTTGGGCAGCAGTACGGCCGCTGCCGCGATGGCGGCGGCACCGGCCGTGACGAACACGATCTTCCTCTTGGCTATCTGTTTGTGCTTCAACTCGTGACCTCCTGTGGGGGGATACAGGCCGGATCGTCGGGCGCAGGGGGAAGCGTCGTTCCGTCCCCCATACGCAGGCCCGCCCCGTTGCGTTCACCACCGCCGATCCGCTCGCGTCCGCGGTCGCGGTTGTGGTGGAATCCGCCCGATGAGCACTTTCGACCCCTCCCCCGTGGCGCTGGAGTACCGCGCCGCCTACGACCGGCAGTTGCGCGCCCGTGTGCCCGCCGACCTCTCGCGGTTCCGCTCGGTGGAACGCGACGGCCCGCTGCTGCGCAAGACCTACGAGCACGGGGAGACGGGGTTCCTGGACTACCGCGACCTCGGCGGACTGGACGGCCCCGGGCTGGACGCCCTGATCGCCCGGCAGCGGGACCACTACGCGGCGCTGGGCATGCCGGTGGAGTGGAAGTACCACGCCCACGACCTGCCGCCGGGGCTGCCCGACCGGCTGGTCGCGGCCGGCTTCGTGCCGGAGGAACCGGAGACGGTGCTGGTCGGCGAGGCGGCGGCGCTGACGGCCGCGCCGGTGCTGCCGGCGGGTCTCGCGCTGCGGGAGGTCACGTCACGGGCGGACTTCGAGCGCGTCAGGGAGATGGAGGAGGCGGTCTGGGGCGTCCCCCACGACTGGCTGCCGGGGATGCTGGAGAGCGAGGTGTCGGGGCCCGGCGACCCCTGCACCGTGGTCGTCGCCGAGACCTCCGACGGCACGGTGGTCTGCGCCGGCTGGGCCCGCTTCCACGAGGGCACCGACTTCGTGTCGCTGTGGGGCGGCTCCACGCTGCCGCAGTGGCGGGGGCGGGGCGCCTACCGGGCGACGGTGGCGCACCGGGCCCGGCTGGCGGTCGCGGCGGGCCACCGTTTCGTGCAGGTCGACGCCTCCCCGGACAGCGCCCCGATCCTGGCCCGGCTGGGGCTGCTGCCCGTGGCGGTGACGGTGCCGTACGTGTGGCGGCCGGACGTGCCGCCCGCGGGCGACGGGGTCAGCTGACGTCGGGGGGCCGCTGCGGCCGGACGGTGTCCAGCAGCGGGTCCGCCGAAAGCGTCTCGCGCAGGTCGGCGGGGAGCTCCTCGGCGGGCTCCTCCAGCGGCACGCCGGACTCCGGTGGGTCGGCTTCGGCCCGTGACGCGGGCCCGCGGGGGGCCGCCGCGCGGGGTGCCGGCGCGGGCTGCGCTTCGACCGCGGGGTACGGGCCCGGCTGGGCACGTTCGAGGAAGCGCAGCAGCTCCACCGGGAAGGGCAGCACGAGCGTGGAGTTCTTCTCCGCGGCGACGGCGACGACCGTCTGCAGCAGGCGCAGCTGGAGCGCGGCGGGGGTGTCGCTCATGACCGCCGCGGCGTCGGCGAGCTTCTTGGAGGCCTGGAACTCGGCGTCCGCGTTGATGATCCGCGCCCGGCGCTCCCGCTCGGACTCGGCCTGGCGGGCCATCGAGCGCTTCATCGTCTCCGGCAGCGAGACGTCCTTGATCTCGACGCGGTCGATCTGCACGCCCCAGCCGATCGCCGGGCTGTCGATCATCAGCTCCAGCCCCTGGTTGAGCTTCTCGCGGTTGGAGAGCAGGTCGTCCAGGTCGCTCTTGCCGATGATCGACCGCAGCGAGGTCTGCGCCATCTGCGAGACGGCGAACCGGTAGTCCTCGACGTTGATGATCGCGTCGGTGGCGTTGACGACCTTGAAGTACACCACCGCGTCCACCCTGACCGTGACGTTGTCGCGGGTGATGCCCTCCTGGGCGGGCACCGGCATCGTCACGATCTGCAGGTTCACCTTCCGCATCCGGTCGACGACCGGCACGATCATGGTGAATCCGGGCGTGCGCACCCCGCCCCTGACCCGGCCGAGCCGGAACACCACACCCCGCTCGAACTGCTGCACCACACGGGCCCCGGCAAGGAAGTACAGCGCTCCCGCCGAGAGCACGGCGGCTATCAACTCGACGACCATCACGGCCCCCTGGGGTCCGGAATCGCAGTACTTCCACGGTACCTCGCGGGTAACCCGCCGGATACGGTCCGGGATGCCCCGTTACGGTGCCCGGTCGCCGGCCGGTCGCGCCCCGGGCGGCGCCCTACCGCGGCGCGCCCGGCTCGCCCGCCGCCCGGGCGAGCCGGTCCGCGACGACCCTCAGCCGTTCCACCAGCTCAGGGGGCTCCCGCACCTCGAAGTCGACGCCGATCATGCCGATGTAGACGGCGAGCGCGTCCAGGGAGTCGGAACCGGTGCGCAGCACGCAGCTGTCCGGCCCGGTGGACTCCACGGTCGCGTAGCCGGCGTACTCCGCCACCGCCTCGGCGGGGGCGTGCACGGCGACGACCGCCTGGTGGCGGTAGGCCCGCGAGGTGACGCCGCGGGCGACGTACGTCGCGGCGTCCACCGGGGGCCGCCGGGGCGCGAAGCGGGGGCCGGTGGGGGACTTGGGTTCCATCCGGTCCACCCGGAAGGTGCGCCAGTCCTGCCGGTCGGTGTCCCAGGCGAGCAGGTACCAGCGGCGGCCGTGGTGGACCAGGCCGTGCGGCTCGACGGTGCGGCGGCTGGCGGTGCCGCCGTGCGCCCGGTAGTCGAAGCGCAGCCGTTCGTGGTCGCGGCAGGCGGTGCCGATCGCGGTCAGCACGTCCTGGGCGACGGCGCTCCGCAGGACGGCGGGCCGGGCGACCGCGACGGCCTCCATGGCCTGCGCCCGGTGGCGCAGCCGGGCGGGCAGCACCTGCTCCAGCTTGGCCAGGGCGCGCAGCGAGGTCTCCTCGATGCCCTCGACGGTGCCGCCGGCGCCGGTGCGCAGGCACAGCGCGACCGCGATCGCCTCCTCGTCGTCGAGCAGCAGCGGGGGCAGCGCGGCACCCGCGCCCAGCCGGTAGCCGCCGGCGGTGCCGGGGGTGGCGTGCACCGGGTAGCCCAGGGCGCGCAGGCGCTCCACGTCGCGGCGCACCGTCCGGGCGGTGACCTCGAGACGCTCGGCGAGTTCGGGCCCCGGCCAGTCGCGCCGGGACTGGAGCAGGGACAGCAGGCACAGCAGACGGGCGGAGGTTTCCAGCACGGCATCAGTCTGGCAGTCGTCGCGGACGGTTCCTGACCGCGTTCCGCCCTACCGTCACGTCCATGGAGACGATCCCCGAGGGCACCGTCCTCGACCGCCGGACGCTCAACCGCTCCCTTCTCGCGCGGCAGTCGCTGCTGGGCCGGGAGCGCACCGGCGTCGCGGAGACGGTCGAGCAGCTGGTGGGGCTGCAGGCGCAGGAGCCGCAGGACCCGTACGTGGCGCTGTGGTCCCGGATCGAGGACTTCGCGCCCCGCGAGCTGTCCGCGCTGCTGGAGGACCGGCGGGCGGTGCGGATGTCGCTGCTGCGGTGGACGGTGCATCTGGTGACGGCGCGGGACTGCATGGCGCTGCGCCCGGTGGTGCAGGACGTGATCGAACGCCGCCTGCTCGGGCAGTTCCGGCGGCAGCTGGCGGGGCTGGACCTGGCGGAGGTGGCCGCGGCGGGCCGGACGCTGCTCGCGGCCGGCCCACTGCCGGCGAGCCGGCTCGGGGACGCCCTGCGCGAGCGCTGGCCGGACCGGGAGCGGCTGCCGCTCAGCCTGGCCGTCACGGTCCGCGTTCCGACGGTGCAGCCGCCGCCGCGCGGTCTGTGGCGTACCTCGGGCGCGGCTCTGCAGACCCCGGCCGACCGCTGGCTGGGCCGGGACTTCGACCTCGCGGACGGCGCCGCGCCCGACGCGGCCGTCCTGCGCTACCTCGCCGCCTTCGGGCCCGCCTCGCCCCGGGACGTCGCCGTCTGGTCGGGGCTGACCGGGCTCGGCGCGGTCGTCGACCGGCTCCGCCCGCGGCTGCGGGTCTACCGCGACGAGAAGGGCACCACGTTGTACGACGTCCCGGGGGCGCCCTTCCCCGACCCCGGGACACCGGCGCCGCCGCGCTTCCTGCCGCAGTACGACAACATCGCCCTCTCGCACGCCGACCGGGCACGGATCATGCCGCGCTACCCCGACGCCGACCTGCCGCTGCCCGGCAGCGGCAGCAGCCGCGGCTTCTTCCTGCACGACGGCTTCGTCCACGGGCTGTGGCGGATCCAGGCCGCCCGCGACGCGGCCGTGCTCCACGTCCGGCCGTACGCGCCGCTCGGCGCCCGGGCCCGGGAGGCGGTCGCGGCAGAGGGCGGGCGGCTGCTGGCGTTCGCGGTGCCGGAGGCCACCGCCCGGGAGGTGCGCTTCGCGGGGTGACCGCGGAGCGTTCGCGGGCGGCGGCGTGGCCGGCTCAGTACACGCTGACCCCGTACGCCGTGAGGACCTCGGGCAGCGGCTGGAAGAAGGTGGTGCCGCCCTCGGTGCAGTCGCCGCTGCCGCCGGAGAGCAGCCCCAGTGCCTTGGTCCCGTCGTACAACGGCCCGCCGGAGTCCCCGGGTTCGGCGCAGAGGTCGGTGCGGATGAGGTCGCGGACGATGTCGCCGTCGCCGTAGTTGACGGTGTAGCCGAGCCCGGTGACGGTGCCGCCGCGGACGCCCGTGGTGGAGCCGTCCCGTTTCACCGCCTCCCCGACCCGGGCCCGCGCTGCCTTCTTGATGTCCTGGCGGCCGGCCTTGCCGGGCCGGGCGACGGAGCCGGTGTAGCGGACCAGGGCGTAGTCGTCGTACGGGAAGCTGAAGGCGGTGGTGGTGCCCAGCGTCCTGGTCCGGCCGGGATCGGCGTACCAGGTCGTGGCGGCGCGTCCGCAGTGACCCGCGGTCAGGAAGTAGTAGGTGCCCGCGGCGCGGACGTTGAAGCCGACCGAGCAGCGGAAGCCGCCGCCGTGGACGGCGTCGCCGCCGGCGACCATCCGCTTGAAGGAGCCGCCGACGCGCTCGAAGCGGACCGCGCCGCCGTGGCGTCCGGCGGCCCGCCTCAGCGCGCTGAGCCCACTGCGCGAGACGGTGTCGTCGGTGGCGATGACCAGCGCGCCGCTCCGCGGGTCGACCGCCCAGGCGCTGCCCGCGACGTCCGCCGACTCGGCCGCCAGCCCCGCGGCGGCCAGTTGCGCGGCCGAGGCGGTGCGGGCGGCGGTGGCGGAGGTGGCGGCCCGTGCGTCCGGCACGGCGACCGCGGTCGCGGCCAGCAGGCCGAGCAGCGCCGCTCCGGGCAGTGCGGCGCCTCTGGCGAGGCCGCGGCGCGGAGTGGTGCGCTTGTTCCTCATATGTTCCCCCCTACGAGGTTATGCGGTGCCTCGCGGAGTATTGCGACGATCAGCCCTGCGGACAAGAGGGCCATACGGGACGTGCCCGGCGGCCGTGGGGCCGCCGGGCACGTCCGTGACGGAAGGGAGGGCGTGGACCTCCCGGAAGGTCAGAAGACGCTGACGCCGTAGACGCTGAGCGCCTCCGTCACCGGCTGGAAGAAGGTCGTGCCGCCGACGCTGCAGTTGCCGCTGCCGCCGGAGGTCAGACCCAGCGCGATGCCGCCGGAGGTGTACAGCGCGCCACCGGAGTCGCCGCCCTCGGCGCATACGTTGGTGCGGATCATCTGGTAGACCACGTCGCCGCCGCCGTAGTTGACGGTGGCGTTGAGGCCGGTGACCGAACCGCTGTGGATGCCGGTGGTGGAGCCGTCACGCAGGACGGCCTGGCCCACGAAGGCGTTGCCGGCGCTGGTGATGTCGGTGTTGCCGGCCGTGCCGCTCTTGGTCACGGAGGTGTTGCTGTACCGGACCAGCGCGTAGTCGTTGGTCGGGAAGCTGTAGCTGACGTTCGAGCCCAGCACGGTGGACTGGCTGGAGTTGGAGTACCAGGTGGACGCGACCTCACCGCAGTGCCCGGCGGTCAGGAAGTAGTTGGTGCTGCCGCTGCGCACGTTGAAGCCGAG
Organism: Streptomyces sp. NPDC111520; assembly: GCF_055635295.1. Classification (NCBI taxonomy): domain Bacteria; kingdom Bacillati; phylum Actinomycetota; class Actinomycetes; order Kitasatosporales; family Streptomycetaceae; genus Streptomyces; species Streptomyces sp. NPDC111520. The sequence continues at coordinate 406,466 of NZ_JBVKBW010000008.1, forward strand.
CGAGCAGCGGTAGCCGCCGCCGTAGATCGCGTCGCCGCCGGCGATCAGCCGCTTGAAGGTGCCGGCCGTACGGCGGAAGGTGACCGCGTCGCCGTAGGAGGCCGTGGCCTCCTGCAGCTTGGCCAGTTCGGCACCGGAGACCGTGCTGTCGGCGGTGACCTCCAGCCGGTTGGACTTCGGGTCGACGACCCACGAGGTGCCCGCGACGTCCGCGGCGAGGGTGGCCTTGCCGGCCTTCTCCAGCTGGGCGGTGCTGTGCGCCACGAACTTCGGGACCGCGCCGGCCGCGCTGACGGCCTGGGCCGCCTTGTCGCTGGTGACGTTGACGACCATGGCCTTGGCCTTGGCGTCGTAGTACGAACCGGCGGTGGAGGCGGTGCCGAGGGACGTGGTGAGCGCGGCCGCGGCCTCGGGGGAGGCCTTGGGCGCGGGGGCGGCCTGGGCGGCGGGCAGGGTGAGCGCGGTGGCCGCCAGCAGACCGGACGCCACGGCGATCAGCCGAGCGCGTCTCGGGACGGGGGTGTGGGTGGTGCGCTTGATCCTCACGCTTTTTCCTCCTGTGGGGGAACGGAAGTTGACCCGCGTAGCGCGGGCCGGTGAGGCGCAGCCAGGGCGCCGCCGTACTGTGGGGGTGGCGTGCCCCTGACAAGTGCTGCGCACACGGGAGTATTCAGAGTCACGCACAAGCGCACAAGGGCAGGTTTCGGCCGCGGCACACCCCCGGAACGCCGCGGCGGCGCCCCCGCGCTCACCGCTGTGACGGTGTATCGGCTGGTGAGCCCGCCGCCCCCGCCACCTTTCGGCCGCCCCCGCGCCCCGCCCCCGGTTTGGCGCGAACGGACGGCCCGCACCAGGCCTGACGCCGCCAGGTCGCCGCACGCCACCGCGCTGCGCGGCCACGCGATCCGTGTCCGGGGCCCACATGACGACCGCCCAGAGCGGCGCCGAACGGCCTCACGGGCACGTGCGTCCCTACGCCACGCAGCCCCCGACCGGGGCCCACCGGTCACGGGGGAACACCCCTCCGCAGCGCCGCACGACGCGCCTGCCCTTCACGCCGCCTCAGCCTGGCTCCGGCTCATGGCCGCGCGCCCGCGGGAGTGCGAGTGCGGCCTGCGCCGAAGATGCGGCCGCCCGCGCGGCCTGCCCGAGCACCGCGGCCGCACGATCCCCCGCCGCGCGGGGCCCGTTGAAGGGCCCCGGGCACCTCACCCACCTGACGACAACCGCCCGAGGACCACCGCGCGCACCCACGGGCGCCAGGGCGCAGGACATCGCGCCCGCGCCCGCCGTCACCCTCGCCCCCGACCTCGCCGGGAACGGGCCGCACGCCCCCTCAGCAGTCGCAGCCGCAGCAGTCGCAGTCACAGCAACAGCCGTCACCGCAGCCGCAGTCGCAGGAGGAGCAGTCGCAGTTGGAGCACCAGCCCTCGCGCCGCTTGCCGCTCCAGGGGTCTTCGTAGTGGTCCCGGCAGCAGATCTGGCAGGTGCAGCAGAGCCCCGCGAACACCGCGCACCCGGCGAGCAGGCCGCGGCGAGGGCCCTGCTGGTGCGGGGGGCCGGGGGTCAGCCAGGGCGACTGCACCGGCTGCCCGGGCCCGCCCGGGCCCGGTTGGTGGGCACACGAGGCGCCGAACGCGCGGTCCACGGAGCGCCGCAGCTCATGGGCGAGCAGGAGGTGGGCGAGCGCGCCGTCGGCGAACTCGACGTCCCGCAGCGCCAGCCGGACCCCGTGCACGGCGTCGTCGCACAGCCGGCGCGCCTCGTCCAGGCTCGCGCCGGTGGCGGTCAGCGGGTTCCACGCGCCCGCCGCGGCGTCGGCCTCCAGGTCCTCCACGGCGTCCAGCAGGTGGGCGAGGCGGCCGAAGAGGCGGCCCGCCTCCTCCAGCGGGGCGCGGTTGGCCGGGCGCCCGGCGAGCACCGCCGTGTGGCCGAACGCGGCGGCGGTGGCCGACTCGGTGGGCTCGGTGACGGTCAGCAGGGACGTGCCGGGACCGGCGGCCGCCTCGACGGCCGTCTGCCGGCCGACGGCGTCCAGCAGCACCGCGGTGTCGAACCCGAGCCCCGAACCGGTCACGGCGCCCGCCCGGTCCCAGCGCCGCACCACCGTGCGCGCCGCCGCGGCGACCGGACGGCGCGCCAGCAGCCCGTCGCCGTCCGCCATGTGGTCGCGCACCTTCGCGGAGGCCAGCACCAGCGAGACCGTCGCCGCCAGCCGTGCGCCCTCCCCCTGGGCGACCGGCGCCGTCCGCATCGCGCGCAGCGGGCACGGCCCGGCGGTGCGGCGGGCGTCCCGCGCCCGCCCGGCCTGGGCCTCGACCAGCACCGAGATGACGAGCCCGTCGTAATTCGTGGCGACCCTGGCCAGTTGCCCGTGATCGTCCCTCAGGGCAAGGCAGAGGCCGCACAGATGGGCCGTCCACGATATGGCCAGCTTCTCCGGCAGACGGTGTCTGCACGGTCTGACGATTCCGAACATCGCAATCCCCCGTACATCATTCGCAGCAATGGAGCACGTCATCGGCTGGTCGTTCGGTACGCCACCCGTTCGGCTGTCCGGCGGTGCGGCATCACTCTACCGAGCGGGACCCTTTCCGATGATCCGTCAGGATCCGTATTCCGTGGGGCGACTGGGGGCCACTAGTGCGATTTATGCACCAGGTCTGTCACGAATCCACCCCACGGTGGGTATCCGCTTGGCGCATCATCCGCATCATGGACGACCATAGGGGTGCGGACGGCAAACTGAACCGCGTGCGAGAGGAGGCGTCCATGGGATCGGTACGACGGGCGAGCGCCTGGCTGGGACTCGTCGACGACAACAGCGCCGAGGAGTACTACGACGAGGACTACGCCGATTACGGCGACGGCGCCGAGACGTCCTCCCCCGACTCCTGGGTCACCGACCCCCGCGTGCGCGTGGCGTCCGACTCGGCCGAGGAGCAGGGACGCCGGATCGCGACGGTCACCCCGGACGGCTTCCGGGACGCCCGCGGCATCGGCGAGCTGTTCCGGGACGGCGTCCCGGTCATCGTCAACCTGACGGCCATGGACCCCGCCGACGCCAAGCGCGTCGTCGACTTCGCGGCCGGGCTCACCTTCGGCCTGCGCGGTTCCATCGACCGCGTGGCGAACCGCGTCTTCCTGCTGACCCCGCCCGACTACCTGGTCGTCAACGCCGACAGCAAGCGCGGGGGCGACGGCTTCTTCAACCAGAACTGACCGCGGGGGGACGGCGCCGGGTCCCGGGACCCGGCGCCGTCCTCGCGGCTACCGGAAGGCGTCGATCCCGGTGAGCGCCTTGCCGAGCACGAGCTGGTGCATCTCGACGGTGCCCTCGTAGGTCAGCACGGACTCCAGGTTGGTCGCGTGCCGCATGACGGGGTACTCCAGCGAGATCCCGTTCGCGCCCAGCACGGTCCGGGCCGTGCGGCAGATCTCGATCGCCTCGCGCACGTTGTTGAGCTTGCCGAAGCTGACCTGTTCGGGACGGAGCGTGCCCGCGTCCATGCGCCGCCCGAGGTGGTGCGCGAGGAGGACGCCCTTGTGCAGTTCGAGCGCCATGTCGGCGAGCTTGGCCTGGGTCAGCTGGAAGCCGCCGATGGGCCGGCCGAACTGCTCACGGGTGCGGGAGTACTCCAGGGCGGCCTCGAAGCTGCTGCGCGCGGCGCCCATGGCGCCCCAGACGATGCCGTAGCGGGCGTGGTTCAGGCAGCTGAGCGGGCCGCGCAGGCCGGTGACCCCGGGCAGGACCGCGTCGGCGGGCAGGCGGACGTCGTCCATGACCAGCTCGCTGGTGACGGAGGCGCGCAGCGACCACTTGTGCTTGATCTCGGGGGCGGAGAACCCGGGGGCGTCGGTGGGCACGGCGAAGCCGCGGATGCCCTCGTCGGTCCGGGCCCACACCACGGCGACGCCGGCGACCGAGCCGTTGGTGATCCACATCTTGCGGCCGTTCAGGATCCAGTCGGAGCCGTCCCGCTTGGCGTGGGTGCGCATGCCCGCCGGGTCGGAGCCGTGGTCGGGCTCGGTGAGCCCGAAGCAGCCGATGACCTCGCCGGCCGCCATCCGCGGCAGCCACCGCTGCTTCTGCTCCTCGGAGCCGTAGCGGTGGATCGCGTACATCGCCAGCGAGCCCTGGACGGAGACGAGCGAGCGGATGCCGGAGTCGGCCGCCTCCAGCTCCAGGCAGGCCAGGCCGTACTGGACGGCGGTGGCACCCGCGCAGCCGTAGCCGGTGAGCGACATGCCCAGCGCGCCGATCGAGCCGAGTTCCCGGGCCAGCTCGCGGATCCCGGGCAGCTCGCCGCGCTCGTACCACTCGGCCACGTGCGGCAGCACGCGGTCGGCGGCCCAGACCCGGACGGTGTCCCGTACGGCGCGGTCCTCGTCGTCCAGCAGGTCGTCGATGCCGAGCGGGTCGTACGGGTCGAACTGCGGCCTTCCAGCGGACATCGTCGTCCTCTCCGGTGATCACTGCGCTTCGCCGACGAAGCTACTTCCGCGGCGGGGGCGGGTAAAGCCCCCGGCGGTGTGCTCAGCGCGACACCTCGGCCCCGGCCAGGGCGTGCTCGCGCGGGGAGGGGATGCCGGGGGTGGCGGCCCGCTGGGCCGCCGTTCCGCACTCCATCCGGCGGGGCAGCCGCAGCGCGGCGACCGCGCCGAGCAGCAGCAGCCCGGCGCTGACCACGAGGGTGAGGTGCATCCCGTGGACGAAGGCGTGCCGTGCGGCGTGCCGCAGGGAGGCCCCGGCGGAGCCGCCGAGGTGGTCGGAGACCTCGTAGGCCTCGCCGAGCGACTTCCCGGCCGAGGCGCCGGCCTCGGCGGGCACGCCGGGGACCCGGGCGACGCCGGGGGCGTAGGCGGCGTTCATGACGCTGCCCAGCAGGGCGATGCCGAGGCCGGCGCCCATCTGGTAGGACGTCTCGCCGATCGCGGCGGCGCCGCCCGCCTGCTCGGCGGGGGCGTCGCTGAGCATGGACTCGTACGCGCCGAAGAGCGTGGTCTCCAGCCCGAAGCCGAGCAGGACGAAGCCCGTGGCCAGCACTCCCGGCCGGTCGTGCTGGCCCATCAGGGTGAGCACGAGCACCGCGCACGCGGTGAGGACGAAGCCGGAGCTGACCATGACACGCGGCCCGAGGCCGCCGAGCATCCGGGAGCCGAGCAGGCCGGCGCCCATGGCGGCGAGGGTGAGCGGCAGCAGCCGCAGCCCGGTCTGCAGGGGGCTCAGGCCGAGGACCAGCTGCAGGTACTGGACGGCGATCAGTTCCAGGCCGACGAGGGCGAGCAGCGCCAGCACGATGCAGCCCACGGAGGTGCCGAAGGCGGGCCTGGTGAACATGCGTATGTCGATGAGCGGATGCTCGCGCCCCCGCTGCCGGCGCACGAACAGCACCAGCAGGCCCAGGCCCACGAGCAGCGGGACCAGCACGGAGGGCCCGTACGGGACCGCGCCGCCACCGATCCGCTTGACCCCGAGGATGGCGCCGAGGATGCCCAGCGCGGCCATCACCGCGCCCAGGACGTCCCAGGGCCCGTCCAGCTCGCCGCGGGACTCCGGCAGCAGCCAGCGGGCCACCGGAAGGATGACGGCCATCAGCGGGATGTTGATCAGGAAGACCGAGCCCCACCAGAAGTGCTCGACGAGGAAACCGCCGAGGACCGGCCCGACGGCGGCGCCGACGGCCGCGACGGCGCTCCACACGCCGATGGCGACGGCCCGCTCACGGCGGTCGGGGAAGACCTGCCGGAGGATCGACAGCGTCGCCGGCATGATCATCGCGCCGCCGACGCCGAGCAGGGCGCGGGCCGCGATCAGCACGTGCGGGTCGGGCGCGAAGGCGGCCACCGCCGAGGCGGCCGCGAAGATCGTGTAGCCGAGCAGCAGGATCCGGCGTCTCCCGACCCGGTCCCCGAGGGTGCCGAAGAGGATCAGCAAGGACGCGGCGACCAGCGGATAGGCGTCGACGATCCACAGCAGCTCGATCGCGCCGGGGCGCAGGTCCTCGCTCACCGCGGGAACGGCGACGTGCAGCACGGTCGCGTCGAGGGCGACGAGCAGCAGGCTGACGCAGAGGACGATCAGCACGGTCCAGCGGTTGACCGGTCGATCGTGCCGTGGGACGGCGGCCCGCGCGGGAATGCCGGCCGAGGACGTCCCTGTCATGTACGTACCTCCCAGCGGTGCTCTCGCGGTGTCCCTGGGCAGGACGAGGGGGACGGTCCCGGGGGAACCCAGTGACGAGGGCGAGTGAAGTCGTCAGACTACGCGAGTCCGCGCCGATGGTGGGTGGCGCAGGTCACGTTGCCCCGTGGCCGTCGTCACGTGACGGTCATCCGCCGGCGACCTGCCGGACGTTTCCGGTGCCGGCGGGCCGTCCGCCGGGGGTCCACGCGGTCTCGTGTACCCGTCGGTTCCCGTCGCACGCACGACGGTCCGGGGGCGCGCGAGCCAACGCGCACGCCCTTCACATGCGTTCACGCACCCGCCGCCGGGGAATACGCCCGGATCGCCGACCCGCCTCCGGCCCGCGGCGGCCGGTCCGGACGACACGGGGGCGGCCCGGGCCAAGGCCGGGCGAACTCCAGGAGAAGTGACGGCCAATCAAAGATAAACAAGGCATAAGAAAATCGAACGCACTATTTCACAAGACCCTCCGGAAGCACTTCGAAACATAAAATCAAGGAGTTCCCGCATTCGGCTCAATGCGCACGTCAGCACTACGGCCAATGGGTGGAGTGAGACGGAGTCCACATCACATCGTCATTACGAACCCGTCCCTCCGGCCGAACTCCGCCATCACACGCTGTAACGTCGATTGAGTGCGTACCGATGACAAGCTTCGCCTCATGGAGGAGCCCGAGACGGCCCAGGCGCCCCCGGGTATGAGCCGGACACGCGTACTGCTGTTCGGCTCGACGCTCGTGGCCTACGTGGCCATCGTCGTAGGCGTCCTGACCACGTCAAAGCTCGTGACCCTGGACTGGCAGGTCATGATGTGGCGGCCGTACAAGCAATGGCCGCAGATCCACGCCTTCCTGGACTACTTCGTGGTCCTGGGCCAGCGCGGCCCGACGGCCGTGATCGTGGCCTCCTGGCTGGGCTGGCGCGCCTGGCGCCAGCGCACCCTGCACCCGCTGCTCGTGCTGGGCACGTCGCTGCTGCTGCTGAACGTCACCGTGGGTTCGGTGAAGTACGGCCTCGGCAGGCTCGGCCCGCACTACGCGACCAGCGCCGGATCGGCCGAACTCTTCGCCGGCGGCGATATATTTCCCTCCGGTCACACCGCGAACGCGGTGGTGACCTGGGGGGTCCTGGCCTATCTGGCCACCACCCCGTGGGTCCGCCGGGTCACCTCCGTGATCGCGGCGCTGCTGGCGCTGGGCGTCGGCATGACCACCATCTACCTCGGCACCCACTGGGTCAGCGACGTCCTGCTCGGCTGGGCGGCCGGCCTGCTGATCCTGCTGGCACTGCCCTGGTTCGAGCCCCTGATGGCCTCCGCCGAGCAGCGGATGACCGCCGCCTGGGCGCGCCGCCGCCGCACCGCGCCGGCTCCGGCCGCGGCCCCCGTCGCGAACGCGTCGATGGCCTCCGCGCAGCTCGCCGACAACCCGGACGGCCTACTCGAGCCCGTCGTTCTCAGCGGCCGCGCGACGGCGCCCACCCCGGGGGTGGCGCACCACCCGGCCCGCCCGCACACCAACCGGCACGAGCGCACCCCGGTCACCCCGGCCGGCAGCCGCCGCCCGCCCGCGGACCGGCCGGGCCGCCCGGCGCCCGTCGGCCAGGCCGGCGTGGCCCGCGGCCGCAACGCCACCGGCTGACCGCCCGCGGGGCCGGTACGCACGCCTCAGCCCCGCCCGCGCCGCCCGTACGAAGGCCCCGGCCGCCCCTCACAGGGGCGCCCGGGGCCTTCGCCGTGGTGCGGGGCGGTACGGGGGACCTCAGCCGCTCCAGCAGCGGGTCACCCGGCCGCCCTCGACGGTGAAGTTGAGCCGGCCCACCCGGTACTCCATGGTGATGACGGCGCCCGGCGGCAGAGCGCGCACCGCGCTCCAGCCGCGCTCGGTGGCCCGGCGCTCGGCCTCGTCGGCGGGGAGGCCGACGTAGGTCTCCGGTTCGTCCTGCGGTTGCCGTGGGGCGGTCGGATCGGTTGCCATGTGAGCAACCGTAGGCGCACACGACCCGTGACGGAAGGCGCGGCCGACTTGATCGTCACACTTCTGTCACAGAATCCCGGGCAGCGTTTGGCGTGCACCGTTCACTCTTTGGGGGCGACTTTTCCAATCGGCCGCCGAATTCGCGGTCCGGACCGCCGAAAACCGGCCGGACCGGTCCCGGCGGAATTCCGGGAAACGGTCCACACACTTCCCTCACATCACATCCCCAGCGACGACAGCTCGTCGTCCGTCAGCAGCCGGGACCGAATCAGAAACCGGTTGCCCGTGGGTGCTTCGAGCGAGAAGCCGCTGCCGCGCCCCGGCACCACGTCGATCGTCAGATGCGTGTGGCTCCAGTAGGCGAACTGGTCGCGCGACATCCACACGGGCACCGGGTCGACGCCCGGGACGTCGAGGTCGCCGAGGTGCACATCGGAGTCCCCGGTGAGGAACTCCCCCAGCAGGTAGCACATGGGCGAACTGCCGTCGCAGCAGCCGCCGGACTGGTGGAACATCAACGGGCCGTGCTGGTCGGCGAGCAGCCGCAGCAGCCCCGCGGCCTCCTCGGTGACGTCGACCCGGCGGGCCCTCGGTGCGGTTGAGGTCATGGGGTCAGAGTGCTCCCGCCGGGCGCCGCCCGCCAGACCCCCGCAGGACATGCCGGCGGGCGGAGCCCACGGTCGACTCCGCCTCGCGTTCCGGCAGACCGGTGCTGACGGCCGCTCCGACCATCTCCGCGGCGACCCGGTCGCCGTGCCCGTTCTCGAACGCCCGGCAGGCGGCCCAGAAGAGCCGCTCGTTGCGCTCCCCCACCGGCGAGCCGAGGACGAAGCGGATCAGCGGCTCGGCCGTGCCTCCGCCCCCGCCGCCCCCACCACCGCCGCCCGCACCCGCACCGCCCGCCGCGGCCCGCACGGCCCGGCGCTGCGGGGTCGCCAGCAGCAGCCGCAGCAGCCTCCTGGGCACGGCGGCCGGCGGCATCGAGGCCGTCGGCGGGTCCCAGCGGTAGAAGCCGGCCGTGGTGACCGAGCCGGGCCCCACGAGGTAGCCGCCGCTGCCGCGCACGTCGATCCCGTTGCCGAGCCGGCGCACGGAGTTGGGCACGATCACCTCGGCCGGCCCGCGCAGCCACAGGTGCCGGCCGCCGCTCGGGGTGATCACCGTGCGCGTCCACGGCACGGCGAAGCCCCACCGGGCGGCCAGGTCCACCAGGTCGGTCACGCCGTCGACGCCGTCCTTGCGGTCCAGGTCGAGGCCGATCAGGTAGTGCGGCGCGCGCCCGCAGGCGATCCCGTACCCGCAGGCCCAGGGGGCGGCGGCGAACAGCTCGGCTATCCGGGCGGGCTCGGTGGCGGCGTCGTGCACACCGTGGCCGAGCCGTCCGCACTGGCCGCGGCACATCCCGCGGCCGGTCTCCCCCCGGTGCGGTGAACGGACCGCCGGGAGCTTGGTCCGCGACAGCGGGATGACCGGGAAGCCGCGCCGGGCGGCGGCGAGCGCGCACTCCAGCGCGCGGTCGTGGTCCGGATGCGTCACGGGGTGCCCCCTCGATGCGCTACGGCATGGCCTCTTTATCGTACTTTCGTTCGACCGCCCACTCAATGGCGCGCCGAACAGCCCCTACGAGCCGCCGGCCCGCCCGGCACCGGGTGCCTGACGAACCCTCACGCACCCGTTCCCGCCGGGCCGGTCACCCCCATGGTGACGCTCCGGACCGACACCCGTCGACGACGCGGCACGGCCGTCCCGTCCCGGTCCGTCGCCTGACGGGCCGTCTGCCCGAGACTGTACGGAGGATCGAGTACGCAGGACCGCGGGTACCGGCAGGATCTCCTACCGCGAGGGAACGCGCCGATGGGGACGTACGCAGCACGGACCACGACCGGACGGCCGAAGGCGCCCCGGCGGCCCGGGCGGCTGATGGTGGACTGGCTGACCACCACCGACCACAAGAAGATCGGCCACCTCTACCTGATCACGTCCTTCGGCTTCTTCCTCGCCGCCGGGTTCATGGCCCTGCTGATGCGCGCCGAGCTCGCCCGCCCCGGTCTGCAGCTGATGACGAACGACCGCTACAACCAGTTGTTCACCGTCCACGGCACGATCATGCTGCTGCTCTTCGCCACCCCGACCTTCGCCGGGTTCGCCAACGAGATCATGCCCTTGCAGATCGGTTCGCCGGACGTCGCCTTCCCTCGGTTGAACATGCTGTCGTACTGGCTCTTCCTCTTCGGCGGCCTGATCGTGCTGGGCAGTTTCCTGACGCCGACCGGCGGCGCCTCCTTCGGCTGGTTCGCCTACGCGCCGCTGAACAGCCTGACCCGTTCGCCGGGGATCGGCGCCGACATGTGGATCATGGGACTGGCGCTGTCGGGCTTCGGCACCATCCTCGGCGCGGTCAACTTCGTCACGACGATCCTGGGGATGCGCGCCCCCGGCATGACCATGTTCCGGATGCCGATCTTCACCTGGAACGTGCTCTTCACCTCGGTGCTGGTGCTGATGGCCTTCCCGGTGCTGGCGGCGACGCTGCTGGTGCTGGAGGCGGACCGGCGCTTCGGCTCGGTCGTCTTCGAGCCGGGGAACGGCGGGGCGCTGCTGTGGCAGCACCTGTTCTGGTTCTTCGGCCATCCCGAGGTGTACATCATCGCGCTGCCGTTCTTCGGCATCGTCACCGAGGTCATCCCGGTGTTCTCCCGCAAGCCGGTCTTCGGCTACACGACGCTGATCGGCGCGACGATGGCCATCACCGGCCTGTCGATGGTGGTGTGGGCGCACCACATGTTCGTCACCGGCGCCGTCCTGCTGCCGTTCTTCTCGCTGCTGTCGTTCCTCATCGCGGTGCCGACCGGGGTGAAGTTCTTCAACTGGATCGGCACGATGCTGCACGGCTCGCTGTCCTTCGAGACCCCGATGCTGTGGTCCGTCGGCTTCCTGGTGAGCTTCCTGTTCGGCGGCCTCACCGGGGTGATCCTCGCCTCACCCCCGCTGGACTTCCAGGTCAGCGACTCGTACTTCGTGGTGGCCCACTTCCACTACGTGGTCTTCGGGACGGTGGTGTTCGCGATGTTCGCCGGCTTCCACTTCTGGTGGCCGAAGTTCACCGGGAAGATGCTCGACGAGCGGCTGGGGAAGATCCACTTCTGGACGCTCTTCGTCGGCTTCCACACCACCTTCCTCGTCCAGCACTGGCTGGGCGTGGCGGGCATGCCCCGGCGGTACGCCGACTACCTGGCGGCGGACGGCTTCACGGTGCTCAACACGATCTCGACGATCGGGGCGTTCCTGCTGGGCCTGTCCACCCTGCCGTTCCTCTACAACGTGTGGCGCACCGCCCGGTACGGCCGGCGGGTCGAGGTCGACGACCCCTGGGGCTTCGGCCGTTCACTGGAATGGGCGACCTCGTGTCCGCCGCCGCGGCACAACTTCGCGACGCTGCCGCGGATCCGCTCCGAGTCCCCCGCCTTCGACCTGCACCATCCGGAGGTCGCCGCCCTCGACCAGGCACGGTCCACCGGCCGCCGCGACGCCGTCGACCCCGGGGCCGGGGAGCACGACTGAGCGGGGCGGGGGCGCCACGACGCCGTACCGCCCCCGCCCGGCCCGGCCCGCGCTGACCCGCGGCCCGGACCCCGCCATCCCGCTCTCCCGCTATCCCGCGGACCGGCCCCGCGCCGGGGACCCGGCCTTGTGCCCGCTCCCGCGGAGCTTCTTCCGCAGCTTCTTGCGGAGCCTGCGGGCCCGCCGCTTGGCCGCGCGGGCGAGGTCCTTGCCCGAGTAGGCGGCGCCCACGCCCAGGCCGCCGACGTGGCGGCCGGCCGCGCGCAGCCGGCCCACGGCGCCGCCCCGCCGGGCGAGGAGTTCCTCCAGCAGCCGTTCGAAGTCGCCGGCGATCTCCGCGGGGTCGTACCTGGCGCCCTTCTCCAGGGCCGCCTGGCCCATGCGGTGGCGCAGCTCGTCGTCGTTGATCAGCCGGAGCATCGCCGCGGCCAGCGCGTCCACGTCCCGCGGGGGCACCAGCAGGCCGTCCACCCCGTCGCTGATGATCTCGCCGGGACCGAGCGGGCAGTCGGTGCTCACCACCGGCAGACCGACGCGCATCGCCTCGACGATGGTCATGCCGAACGACTCCATGCTGGAGGAGACCGCGAGCATCGACCCCTTGGCCATCTCCGGCTCGATCGGCGAGGCGGTGCCCATCATGGTCACGCGGTCCCCGATGTCCAGGCGCGCGATGAGCCGCTCCAGCTTCTCCTGCTGCGCACCCGAGCCGTACAGCCGCAGGCCCCAGTCCGGCCGTTCCGCCGCGACCTTGACGAAGGCCCGGATGAGGTCTCCGTATCGTTTCACCGGGGCCAGCCGGCCGGCCGCGACGACGTACTTGGCGTCCAGGGTGCTGGGGGCCACGCCCGGGTCGGGCACGCTGTTCGGCACGGTGACCACCCGCACCCCGGGCAGCCGCAGCCTGCGCCGGTAGGCGTCGGCGTCGGCCTCGGTGGTCGTGGTGACGGCGTCCAGCCGGGGGTACAACCGGCGCAGCGTGAGGATGAGCGGTACGGAGTGGGTCTCCAGCGTCAGGTGCTCCTGCGCGATCCGGACCATGTGGCGGGGGGCCTGCAGGGCGATGTGGACGTTCAGCCCGGGGCGCGTGCCGATGACGACGTCGGCGTCGAGGGACGACAGGTGGGCCTCGATCCGCCGGTCGCTGAGCACGCTGTACTGCGCGTAGCGGTTCTCGCCCTTGGGGAAGACCGCCGAGGGCTGCCTGTACAGCGGGTCCGCCAGGTCGCAGGCGTCGCTGTGCGGGCGCAGGTCCACCAGGTGGCGCAGGCTGACGCGCGGGTCGAGGGCGAAGGTGGGTTCGTCACGGTGGCGGAAGACGGAGACGATCTCGACCTCGTGCCGCTCGGCCAGGGCTCCCGCCAGGTTGTACGTCGTGCGGATGGTGCCACCGACTCCGTACGCGTTTTGGATCAGTATGGAAATGCGCATGCGTCTCTGCGTTCTCCTGCTTCCCACGGACCGGTGTCCGTCCTGGTGCTGGCAAGACCGCTCCCAGGACCCACAGGTTGCCCCCGTTCACCTTCCCGTTTCCTCGTTGTATCCCCGCCGTGACGTTCGCGAGAGGTCCCGGGGCATCCTCCCCGGATCGCGTGCCATCAGGCACGGAGCCCCGTCGCGGCGCGGAGGCGCGATCGCGCCCCACACTGCGTTCCCCGGATGGCCCGAACCCCCGAGCCCTCCGTCCACGGTGTCACCCCACCGGGCTACGCGCCCAGGGCCCACCGGGTGACGGAGGCGGCAGCGGACCCCGACGCGGGCGCGGGGCGGCGGACCGGGACGGGCGGCGGGCCGCTCACGGCGTGCCCGCCGGTCTCACCTCGGCAGGCGCAGCAGCGTCCCGGGGGTGAGCGGGCGGGCCGGATCGGAGCCGACGACGTCCTGGTTGAGCCGGTACAGCTCGGCCGCGCCACCGCTGACGTCGAAGCGCCGGGCCACGCTGTCCAGGGTCTCGCCGGACTGGACGGCGTGCGCACGGCCGGCCAGCCGCAGGCGCTGCGCACAGGTCGGCCAGGCCTCCCAGCCCTGGTCGCGGAGGATCTCCTCGGCGACGGTCACCTGCTGGTCGGGCGTGGCGCGGTCGGGCCGGGACGCCAGGTCGAGGCCACCGTGCTCGGCCCAGGTGGGCTGGAAGATCTGCAGCCCGCCGTAGAAGCCGTTGCCGGTGTTGGTCTTCCAACGGTTGCTGCTCTCGCAGTTCGCGAGCTCCACCCAGACGGGGGCGTGCCCGTCGGCCCGCGCGACGCCGGTGGCGAGGGCCGCCGAGGTGGCGAGCAGGGCGAGCGCGGTCACCGCGGCACGGCGGGGACGGAACATGCGGGCCAGGCTAGGCACGGCGCGGCGGGCGTCGTCGCCCGCCGCGCCGTGGGCGCGTCCCGGGCCCACCCGGTCGGCGCACGGCCGCCGGGTGGTCCGGGGTGCGCGGGAGGTCAGACCGACAGGCGCTGACCCGGCAGGATCAGGTTGGGGTCGGCGCCGATCACGGACCGGTTGACGGCGTACAGCTTCTTCCAGGTCGTCCCGTGGGCGGCCGCGATGCCGCTCAGGGTGTCGCCGCTGCGGACGCTGTAGTCACCGTGCCCCGCCGGCCGGCTCCGGCCGCGGTCGGCGTGGTCGCCGGTACCGCGCGACTGCTTCGCCGGCGCCGGGGCGGTGTGCCGCTGCGTCCTGGGCGCGGCCGGGGCGCTGCCGCGGGCGGGCGCGCTCCCCCGGGCGCCGGCGCGGGCGGAGCAGGTGGGCCAGGCGCCCCAGCCCTGCGCGCGCTGCACCTTGGTGGCGACGGCGATCTGCTGCTCACGGCTCGCCCGGTCGGCGGTGGCCGCGTACGCGGTGCCGCCGTAGGCGCGCCAGGTACCGGCCGAGAACTGGAGTCCTCCGTAGTACCCGTTGCCGGTGTTGATGTGCCAGTTCCCGCCGCTCTCGCAGCTCGCGATGCGGTCCCAGACCCCGTTGCCGGCGGCCTTCGCGGGCCCCGCGGCGGCCATCAGGGCCAGCGGGGTCAGGACGGTGACGCCGGCTGCGACTGCGGACCGGCGGTACTTGGCTGATACGGCCATGGAATCCCTCTCCACGGACCCGGGGTTCCCCCATGGCGCCGTACTCCTGGTACGGCACCCGACGGACGGGTCCCCGCGCATCCGGCGCGGTCCCCGCCCCCTTCGCCCGCCGACCGCCGGCCGTCCTGGCCGCGGTCGCCCTCCGTACGGGCCCTCCCGGGTGGTGCTCCCTGCACACGGCGGGCCAATCTAGGCAGGCTCGCGCTCCGTCACCAAACAAATCCCTTACGTCGCAGGCCACTTGATGGTTACCGGGAGTAAAGACCTATTCAGGACACCGGATTGATGGTGCTTTTTACGGCATGTCCGCACAGCGCATATGCGCCATGTGACCCGTCTCATAGGCGCGGAGGCTTCCGGGGGTGAAAGGTGGGACGAGGAGTGACCGGCTCCGCACCTCCGCTCACCCTCCGCACGCGGACGCACGAGCACGCACCAAGAAGGCCGTGACTCCCGCCACAGATCGGCCGTTGTCACTATGTGCCGGGCGAGGCCCGGCAAAGGAGCCCGTAGCCGTACATTTCCAAGGAGGCTTCAGTGCCGCCCATGCTCGACGTCAGCGACGAGGTACGAGCCGAGATCGGCGATGAGGAGGCGGCACGCCTGCTGGCCGGCGACAGCGCGCCCGGCACGTACGACTGCACCTCCTGCCGCACCCCCGGGGACACCGCCACGGAGCGCACCAGCACGGTGCTGTTCGTCGGCGAGGAGACCGCCGTGCTCGCCTTCGCCCACGCGACCTGCATCCCCTCCCAGGTCGTGCCGGTGTCGGAGGAGCAACTGCAGGGCGCGGTGCAGAGCATCGCCGGCGAGGAGGTGGCCGGTGCCGCGGCGCCGGCCGTGCCCCGCCAGGCGGTGCTCGGCATCACCTGCGGCCTCGTCCTGGTCAAGGAGGAGGTGTGCCCGGCCCTGGTCATCGAACCGACCGGACCGATCGCCCGCCCCGGCGACAACGGCCCGGAGGACGACTTCCTGCCGATCCTCATCGAGCAGGGCTTCCTCCCCGTCAACGACCTGTCCACGCCGCCCTCCCCGCTGCCCGGCTGGTCCGTGCTGCTGGCCATGGGGCAGCTGCACGCCATCCTGCAGCCCGGCTCCGCCGGCGCGTGGTGGCAGGCGCACCAGCCGCTCGCGGTGAGCGAGGGCTGGCGCCAGGCGGTGCACAAGACCAACGAGGTGTACGTGTACGCCGCCCCGCACGGCACCATCGGCCAGCAGCCCCGAGAGGACCTGCTGCGCGACGCCCTCGAGCGCGCCTGCGGGCGCGGGCTCCTCGTCGCGGCGACGATGCCCCTCTCCGGCACCTGATCGCCCCGGCTCCGACCAAAGGCGCGTACGGCTGTCCGTACGCGCCTTTGGCCTATGGCAGTGCATATGCGTGATTCATCCGTACGACCCGCATCCCCGCAGTTGAGCCGCTCGTTGCCACGACGTGCACACCTTTGACGCTTCCTCACGAGCCCAGTACCGGAGCCCCATTCCTCCCATGCGCACCGCGCAGGAGGCGTCCGTGAGTGAGGGCACGCCGATCTACGACGCGCTCTACTCCGAGTACCGCAGGCTGTTCCGCACCCTCCCGGGCGACCGCACCGGTGAGGAGGACCTGCAGTTCAACGCGTTCGGCGACCGCGGTGGCCCCAACTCCCCGTACCGGGCCGGCCGCCACCGCGGCGACCTCCCGGCCCTCCCCCCGGGCCTCGCCGAGAACCGCATGCACGGCGGCCTCTGACCCGCCCCGCACGAACCGCCCGCCCGACCGCCCCTCCAGGAGGCGACCCGGCGGGCGGCGCCATGTCCGGCCCCGGCGGGCCCACTTGCCGCGGCCGGGTTCCGCGCGCCGCCGGACCCACGAAGAACCGCCCGCCCGGTCGGTCCCCTCGGGGACGACCGGGCGGGCGGCGGAACACCGTGCCCTCGCGGGGACTACTTCTTGCGGCCGCGCTTCTCCCGCACCCGCACCGACACCTGGATCGGCGTCCCCGCGAACCCGAACTCCTCACGCAGCCGGCGCTCGATGAAGCGGCGGTAGCCCGCCTCCAGGAAGCCGGAGGCGAAGAGCACGAAGCGCGGGGGCTTGGTGCCGGCCTGGGTACCGAAGAGGATGCGGGGCTGCTTGCCGCCGCGGATCGGGTGCGGGTGGGCGGCGACGAGCTCGCCCAGGAAGGCGTTGAGCCGGCCGGTGGGGACCCGGGTCTCCCAGCCCGCCAGGGCGGTCTCGATGGCCGGGACCAGCTTCTCCATGTGGCGGCCGGTGCGGGCGGAGACGTTCACCCGCGGCGCCCACTGGACCTGCACCAGGTCCTTCTCGATCTCGCGCTCGAGGTAGTAGCGCCGCTCCTCGTCCAGCAGGTCCCACTTGTTGTAGGCGATGACGATGGCGCGGCCCGCCTCGACGGCCAGCGAGATGATGCGGGTGTCCTGCTCGGCCAGCGTCTCGCCCGCGTCGATCAGGACGACCGCGACCTCGGCCTTCTCCAGGGCGGCCGCGGTACGCAGCGAGGCGTAGTAGTCCGCGCCCTCCTGCAGGTGGACGCGGCGGCGGATGCCCGCGGTGTCCACGAACTTCCAGGTCTTGCCGCCGAGGTCGATGAGCTCGTCGACCGGGTCGCGGGTCGTGCCGGCCAGCTCGTTGACGACGACGCGCTCCTCCCCGGCCACCTTGTTCAGCAGCGAGGACTTGCCGACGTTCGGGCGGCCGATCAGCGCGACCCGGCGCGGGCCGCCGATGGCGTTGGCGAAGGACTGCATCGGCGCCTCGGGAAGCGCCTCCAGCATCGCGTCCAGCAGGTCGCCCGTGCCGCGGCCGTGCAGCGACGAGACGGGGAAGGGCTCGCCCAGGCCGAGGTTCCACAGCATGGCGGCGTCCGCCTCGCCCGAGGGGCCGTCGACCTTGTTGGCGGCCAGCACGACCGGCTTGCCGGCCTTGCGGAGCAACCTGACGACGGCCTCGTCGGTGTCGGTCGCGCCGACCGTGGCGTCCACCACAAAAACGACGGCGTCGGCGGCGTCGATCGCGAACTCGGCCTGCGCGGCCACGGAGGCGTCGATGCCGAGGACGTCCTGCTCCCAGCCGCCGGTGTCGACGATCTTGAAGCGGCGACCGTTCCAGTCCGCCTCGTACGTGACGCGGTCACGGGTGACGCCGGGGCGGTCCTCGACGACCGCCTCTCGGCGGCCGATGATCCGGTTCACCAGAGTCGACTTGCCGACGTTCGGACGGCCGACGACCGCGACGACCGGCAGCGGGCCGTGACCCGCCGCGGCGAGGTCGCCCGCGACCTCGTCGAGGTCGAAGCCCTCCTCGGCGGCGAGCTCCATGAACTCGGCGTACTCGGCGTCGCCGAGCGCGCCGACTTCGCCGTACTCGTTCTCGATGTCCATGAAAGCTTCTCCGTCGATCGTCAAATGTGCGGGCGCTTGCACGCCCCAGAGTGGATCAGGCCGCCGCTAGGAGGCGCGGCCCGTGGTACGCCGGGCGTACTCGAGGTGGCCGGTCAGGTGCTTCTGGATGCGCACGGTGGCGGCGTCCAGCGCGGTACGCGTACGGCGGCCGCTGCCGTCGCCGGCGTCGAAGGGGTCGCCGAAGACGACGTCCACCCGGCTGCGCACCGGCGGCAGACCGCGGATCAGCCGTCCCGGCCGGGACGTGCCGAGGACCGCGACCGGCACTATGGGCGCGCCGGAGCGCACCGCGAAGTACGCCAGGCCCGCCCGCAGGTCGGCGAAGTCGCCCTCGCCGCGGGTGCCCTCAGGGAAGATCCCGAGCACCCCGCCGCGCTCCAGCACGCTGAGCGCGCTGGTCACCGCGGTGCGGTCGGTGCTGTGGCGGTCCACCGGGAGCTGGCCGATCCCACGCAGGAACGGGTCCAGCGGCCCGACGAACGCCTCCTTCTTGATCAGGAAGTGCACCGGGCGCGGGCAGGTGCCCATGAGCACCGGCCCGTCCACGTAGTGCGAGTGGTTCACGGCCAGGATCACCGGGCCCGCGGCCGGCAGCCGCCAGGCGCCGAGCACCCGGGGCCGCCAGAGGCTGTGGATGATCCCGATGCCGAGGCGGCGGCCGACCGCCACGCCCTTCGGCCCGGGAACCGCGGAGGTGTCGCTCACGAAGCGGCCCGCTTCTCCTCGATCAAGGTGACGACGCACTCGATGACCTGGTCGAGGGTGAGCTCGCTGGTGTCGACCTCGAGGGCGTCGTCCGCCTTCGCCAGCGGGGAGGTCTTGCGGCCGGAGTCGGCCGCGTCGCGGCGTACCAGGGCCTCCCGGGTCGCCACGAGGTCGACCTGGGCGCCGCCGGTGGCCGTCAGCTCGCCGCCGCGGCGGGCGGCGCGGGCCTCCGGGGAGGCGGTGAGGAAGATCTTGACGGTGGCGTCCGGGAGCACCGTGGTGCCGATGTCCCGGCCCTCGACGACGATGCCGGCCGGCGCGGCGGCGGCCGCGTCACGCTGGAGCCCGACCAGGCGGGTGCGCACCTCGGGCACCGCGCTGACGGCGCTGACCGCCGCGGTGACCTCCTGGGTGCGGATCGGGCCGGAGGCGTCCAGGCCGTCCACCGTGATCGTGGGCTCCACCGGGTCGGACCCGGACACGATCACGGGCTTCTCGGCGGCGGTCGCCACGGCGGAGGCGTCGTCGATGTCGACGCCGTTGCTCAGCATCCACCAGGTCATCGCCCGGTACTGCGCCCCGGTGTCCAGGTAGCTCAGGCCGAGCTTGGCCGCGACCGCCTTCGAAGTGCTGGACTTGCCAGTGCCCGAGGGGCCGTCGATCGCGACGATCACCGGATTCGACACAGTCGGGGGACCTTCCTTGTGCGTGGAGCAGGTACACGGCTGGCGCAATGCCATCCCCACAAGGTTACCGGCCCACCCATTCGGCTCCGTACCACGATTTCCCGGCCCCCGGCCGGGCGCCCCGCCGCCGCACCGAGGACCACCCGCTCCGGGGCCCGCGGGGCCGCCGGCGCACCGCTCGGACCCGCGTGACGCCACGTCCTCGGAGGGCCGCACCGGACCACGTCCGCGATTCCCCGGGCCCCTGAGGGGCCCCGGGGGGTCAGGCCCGCAGGGACCAGCCGCGGTCCCGCAGGGCCACGGACAGGCGTGCCGCCGCGGCCGGCTCGACCATCAGCTGCACCAGACCCGCCTGCTGCCCCGTCGAGTGCTCGATCCGCACGTCCTCGATGTTGACCCCGGCCGCACCCGCGTCCGCGAAGAGCCGCGCCAGCTCTCCCGGCTGGTCGCCGATGAGGACGGCGACGACCTCGTACGCCTTGGGGGCGGAGCCGTGCTTCCCGGGGACCTTGGCCCGGCCGGCGTTGCCGCGGCGCAGGAGGTCCTCGATGCCGGCGGCGCCGTCGCGGCGCTTGGCGTCGTCCGCGGACTGCAGGGCCCGCAGGGACTCGACGGTCTCCGTCAGGTCGGCGGCGAGGTCGGCGAGGACGTCGGCGACCGGGCCGGGGTTGGCGGAGAGGATGTCGATCCACATGCCGGGCTCGGAACCCGCGACCCGGGTGACGTCGCGGATGCCCTGGCCGCACAGGCGCACCGTACTGTCCTCGGCGTGCTGCAGGCGCGCCGCGACCATGCTGGAGACGAGCTGCGGGGTGTGCGAGACCAGGGCGACGGCACGGTCGTGGGCGTCGGCGTCCATGACGACCGGGACGGCGCGGCAGAGCGCGACCAGCTCCAGGGCGAGGTTGAGCACCTCGGTCTCGGTGACCGGCGTCGGGGTGAGCACCCAGGGGCTGCCCTCGAACAGGTCGGCCGTCGCGGCCAGCGGGCCGGAGCGCTCGCGGCCGGACATGGGGTGGGTGCCGATGTACGAGGTGAGGTCGCAGCCGAGCGCCTCCAGGTCGCGGCGCGGCCCGGACTTCACACTGGCGACGTCGAGATAGCCGCGGGCCAGTCCGCGCCGCTGGGCGTCGGCGACCGTCGCGGCCACGTGGGCCGGCGGCACGGCGATGACCGCCAGGTCGACCCGGCCGGACGGGGGCTCGTCGGTGCCCGCGCCGAGCGCGGCGGCGGTCCGCACCACGGCGGGGTCGTGGTCCTCCAGGTGGACCACCACGCCGCGCGCGGCGAGCGCGAGGGCGGCGGAGGTGCCGATGAGGCCGGTGCCGATGACGAGGGCGGTCCTCACTGCGCGATGTCCTTGCGGAGGGCGGCCGCGGCGCCGAGGTAGACGTGGGAGATCTCGCCCTTGGACAGCCCGGACTCGACGTGGGCGAGGATGCGCACGACCCGGGGCATGGCCCCGGCGATGTCGAGCTCCTGCGCGCAGATCAGCGGCACGTCGGTGATGCCGAGCTTGCGCGCGGCGACCGCCGGGAAGTCGCTGTGCAGGTCCGGGGTGGCGGTGAACCAGACGCTGATCAGGTCGTCCACCGCGATGCCGTTGCGCTCCAGGATGGCGGTGAGCAGCCCGGCGACCTGCTCGTGCATGTGCTCCGCCTCGTCCCGCTCCAGCTGGACGGCTCCGCGGACCGCTCGTACCGCCACGTCATCGCTCCCTGTGTTGCTGCGCGCACGTACCTGGTCAGCGTAGTCGTGGTGGACGGGGTGCGGCGGACACGCCCGCCCTGCGAGACGCACGGGGTGCCGCGGTACACCATGAAGCATGATCTTCCACCTGGTTCCGCTGGACGACTGGCTGCGCGACCCGGACCGTCCGTACGCGCCCTCGTCGCTCGCCGAGGACGGGTTCGTGCACTGCGCGCCCGACGAGGAGGTGGCGCTCGCCGTCGCCGACGCCTTCTACCGGGACACCCCGGGTCCGTTGATGGTGCTGCTGATCGACGAGGAGGCCCTGGAGGCCCGTGTGCTGTGGGAGGACGCCGATCCGGTGCCGCCGCCCGGGGTGCCCGCGGAGACCCGCTTCCCGCACGTGTACGGGCGCGTCAACCGCAGCGCGGTGGTCGGGATGCTGGAGGTGCGGCGGGACGCGGAGGGCCGCGCGGTGGCGCTGGCGGTGTGGTCGTAAGCGCTGCTTTGTCCTGACACGCCCCTGGACGGCGGGGCGGCGGTCCGGTTCGATGGGGGCCTGACCGCGCGGCCTCGGGGGAGGCGGACATGCAGCGTTCCGGACCGCTCCACACGCTCCTGGCGGGGCTGGTGCTCGCCCTGGTCATGCTGTCGCTCAACGCGACGACGGAACCGCCGCCGGCGGGCGCGGACGCCCCGCCGCCCTCGGCGGCTACTCCGGCGACCTCCCCGGCCCCCTCCGGGCCGCCCTCGGCGTCGCGCACGCCCACCCCCTCCCCCACGGCCACGAGGACGGCCGCCCCGCGCCCCGACGCGGACTACGCGGGCCGCACCGGTGACGGCGCGGCGGGCGTCGCGATCGCGTTGCGCGACGGGAAGGCCGTCGCGTACGTCTGCGACGGGCGCACCAAGGAGGCGTGGCTGCGCGGCGAGGTCCGGGACGACGGCCGGATGCGCCTGACCGGTGACCGGGGCGCGCGCCTGGAGGGCACCGTGGAGGGCGGCCGCGTCACCGGCCAGGTGCGGCTGACCGGGCTGGAGCAGCCCTTCACCGCGGGGCACGCGGTGAAGCCGTCCGGTCTGTACCGGGCGACCGCCTCCGTGCGCGGCGCACGGGTCGTCGGCGGCTGGATCGTGCTGCCGAACGGCAAGCAGGTGGGGATCGTCTCGCGCGACGGCGAACCGTCCGCCGCCCCCGCCATCGACCCCGCCACCGGCGCCGTGACCGTCGACGGCACGCAGCTCACCGCACGGCCCATCCCCTGACCGTCCGCCCGCAGGCAGGCAGGAGCGCCCCATGAACGTGGACCCGAACGCCGCCACCACGTCCTTCCCCGCACCGCCGCCGCGGCCCCGGCAGCGGGCCGCCGTGTTCCTCGTCCCCGCGCTCGCCGCCGCGGCGGTCGCCGTCGCCCTGGGCGCGTACGGCAGGGTCCACGACCCGGCGGGCACCGCCTTCAACCTGGCCGGCTTCTCCAGCACGGGCGCGGTCAAGGCGTGGCTCGCCACGGCCGCCTTCGCCCTCGCCCTGGTGCAGGCGGCCTCGGCGCTGGTGATGTACGGCAAGGTGCCCGGCGTCCGCGCCCCCTCCTGGACCGGCGGGCTGCACCGCTGGTCGGGCCGGGCCGCGTTCCTGCTGACCGTCCCGGTCGCCGTGCACTGCCTGTACGCGTTGGGCTATCAGACGTACAGCGGCCGCGTGTTGTGGCACTCGCTGGTCGGGTGCTTCTTTTTCGGGACATTCACCGCAAAGATGCTCCTGCTGCGGGCCGAGCGACTGCCGGACCGGCTGCTGCCGTTCGTCGGCGGGCTGGTCTTCACGGCGCTGACGGTCCTGTGGCTGACGTCCGCGTTGTGGTTCTTCCGAACGGTCGGGGTGACGACATGAAACGACGCATCGTGCTGCTGTCGACGGCGGCGCTTGCGGGATGCAGCAAGTACGGCGAGGAGAGCGCGCCGCAGGCCGCGGCGACCTCGGCGCCACCGGCCTCGGAGCCCGCCTCCGCGCCGGCCGCGGCGCCGGCGTCGCCGCCGGGTTCGGCATCGGCCTCACCGGCCGCGACCCCGGGCGAGGTGCTGGTGAAGACGGCCGACGTGCCCGTGGGCGGCGGCACGGTGCTCACGGACAAGAAGATCGTGGTGACCCAGCCCGAGGCCGGCGAGTACAAGGCCTTCTCGGCCGTCTGCACCCACCAGGGTTGTCTGGTGAACAGCGTCGCCGACGGCACCATCAACTGCCCCTGCCACGGCAGCAAGTTCCGCATCACCGACGCCTCGGTGGTCGCCGGGCCGGCCCCGAAGCCGCTGCCCGCCGAGTCGATCGTCGAAAAAGACGGCGAGATCGTCCTCGCCTAGCCCGTACCATCCCGGTCCATGCGCGACCACGACCTCGTACGCCATCACACCGTCTACGCCTGTGTGATGGGCTCGCGCGCCTTCGGACTGGCCACGGACGGCAGCGACACGGACCGCCGCGGGGTGTACGTCGCGCCCACCCCGCTCTTCTGGCGGTTCGACAAGCCGCCCCGCCACGTGGACGGTCCGGAGCGCGAGCAGTTCTCCTGGGAGCTGGAGCGGTTCTGCGAGCTCGCGCTGCGCGCCAACCCCAACATCCTGGAGTGCCTGCACTCCCCCCTGGTCGAGCACGTGGACGACACCGGCAGGGAACTGCTCGCCCTGCGCGGCGCCTTCCTGTCCCGGCACGTCCACGAGAGCTTCGCCCGCTACGCCACGGGCCAGCTGCGGAAGCTGGAGGCCGACGTCCGCACGCACGGCGCGCCCCGCTGGAAGCACGCCATGCACCTGCTGCGGCTGCTGATCAGCGCCCGCGACCTGCTGCGCACCGGCGAGCTGCGCATCGAGGTCGGCGAGCACCGCGAGCGGCTGCTCGCGGTCAAGCGGGGCGAGGTGGGCTGGTCCCAGACGGAGGTCTGGATGCGCCGGCTGTACGAGGAGGCGGCGGCCGCCGCCTCGCGCAGCCCGCTCCCGGACGAGCCGGACCGGGCCCGCGTCGAGGACTTCCTGTTCCGGGTCCGGCGGGCGTCAGCCGCCGTCGCCGTCCCACAGGGCGCCGAAGGCCAGTAGTTCGTCCCGGTGCTCGAGGTGCTCCAGCCAGGCCTCCGGCCAGGCCGCCAGGCCGTGGTGCGCGCCGGCGAAGGCGCCCGTCAGGCAGGCGATGGAATCGGAGTCCCCGGAGGAGCACGCCGCCCGGCGCACCGCGGTCACGGGCTCGTCCGGGAAGAGCAGGAAGCACAGCAGACCGGTCGCCAGGGCCTCCTCGGCGATCCATCCGGCGCCGGTCGCCAGGCACGGATCGGCCTCGCGGTCGGGCGCCGCGAGCGCCGCGTCGAGGCGGTCGAGCGCCTCGACGCACTCGTCCCAGCCACGGCGGACGAAGGCCGGCGGGCCGTGGTCGTGGGCGCGCAGCCACAGGTCCCCGAGCCACCACTCGTGGTAGGTGTCGCGCTGCTGCGCCGCGTAGCCGCGCAGCAGGCCGGTGAGTTCCGCCGGCTCCGCGCCCCCCGCGAGCAGGTGGACGGCGTGCGCGGTGAGGTCGGAGGCCGCGAGCGCCGTGGGGTGGCCGTGGGTGAGCGCGGACTGCAACTGCGCCGCCCCGGACCGCTCGTCGGGGCGCAGCCCGGGGACGAGCCCGATCGGGGCGACCCGCATGTTCGCGCCGCAGCCCTTGGAGCCCGTCTGGCTGGCCTCCTGCCAGGGCCGGTCCGGATGGTCCAGCTTCGCGCAGGCGACCAGGCAGGTGCGGCCGGGGGCGCGGTTGTTGTCGGGCGAGTGGTACCAGTCGACGTACTCCTCGCGCACCGGGCGGGCCAGCCGGGACGGCGTGAGGGGGCCGCGTTCCGTCGCCGTGCGCAGCCCGCGCGCGAGGGCGAGGGTCATCTGCGTGTCGTCGGTGACGAAGGCCGGGCGGGGCAGTTCCATCTCCCGCCACGGGCCGCACTTGGCCAGGATCGACGGGACGTCGTTGAACTCCGTGGGGAAGCCGAGCGCGTCACCGATCGCCAGCCCCGCCATCGCCCCCGATGC
Organism: Streptomyces sp. NPDC111520; assembly: GCF_055635295.1. Classification (NCBI taxonomy): domain Bacteria; kingdom Bacillati; phylum Actinomycetota; class Actinomycetes; order Kitasatosporales; family Streptomycetaceae; genus Streptomyces; species Streptomyces sp. NPDC111520. The sequence continues at coordinate 431,772 of NZ_JBVKBW010000008.1, forward strand.
GGCGCGTCTCATACGGCGGCCACCCGGGTGCGGACGACCAGGTCGTGGAGGGCGTCGTAGCCGTCGGCTCGCCGGGCAGCCGGGTGTCGCGCTGCGCGTCGTCCAGGACCGCGTGGAGGGCGTCGACGTCGGCGCGGACGCGCCGCGGGTCGAGGTCCATGCCAGGCCGTGCTCGGCGACGGCCTTCTCGTGGATGAGTTCGCGGACGTAGCCGGGGGCGGGGACGTGCTCCAGCAGCGTCGGCAGGTGCGCCTCGACGGCGCCCGTGCGCATCAGGTGGATGCCGGTCAGCAGCACCCTGAAGGTGTAGAGCAGCGGCTTGAGTTCGCCGGTCTTCTCGTACAGCTCCCACTGGGTACGGGCGAAGCCCCGGTAGTGGTGGGCGTGGTGGCCGGTGATGACGCCGGGCGCGAGGTCGACCAGCTGGGCGTGGACGCCGCTGGTGTGCACCACGAGCGGGGACAGCAGCTGCTCCAGCACGTAGCCGTTGCGCCGCAGCATGAGCCGGGCGAACTTCAGCAGGTCGTGGGTGACCAGGTCGAGTTCGAGGCCGTCCTGCTGCCACATGCGGGTCTGGGTCTCCTCGCCCTCCCGCAGCCCTATCAGGTCGGCCAGCGGGAGGAGGTGGACACCGCGCAGGTCCACGTCCGAGTCACGGGACGGGAAGCCGTACAGGTGCGCACCGGAGACGGTGGCGAACAGCAACGGGTGTCCCTGCTGGGCGAGGTCCGGGGTGAGTTCGGGCAGCCCGGCCCCGCGCAGGCGTTCGGCGTGGATGGTCATGGCGCCATCCTTCCCGGAACGGCACCTTCCGGGAAAGTCCTTATCCCGGGAGCAGCCGCAGAGCGGCCGGAGGCCGGCCGGTCGCCGGGCCCGGGACGCCGGTCCGCCACGGGAGGCGGACCGGGCCCGTACCGTCGGGGTGCGGACGGCTCAGAGGTCGACCTCGCGCATCAGCATGCCCACCTCGGTGTTGGTGAGCCGCCGCAGCCAGCCCGACTTCTGGTCGCCGAGCGCGATCGGGCCGAAGCTGGTGCGGACCAGCTTGTCGACCGGGAAGCCCGCCTCGGCGAGCATGCGGCGCACGATGTGCTTGCGGCCCTCGTGCAGGGTGACCTCGACCAGGTAGTTCTTGCCGGTCTGCTGCACGACGCGGAAGCTGTCGGCGCGGGCGTAGCCGTCCTCCAGCTGGATGCCGTTCTTCAGCTGCTTGCCGATGTCGCGCGGCAGCACACCGTTGATCGCGGCGAGGTAGGTCTTCTGCACGCCGTAGCGGGGGTGGGTGAGGCGGTGGGCCAGCTCGCCGTGGTTGGTGAGCAGGATGATGCCCTCGGTCTCGGTGTCCAGCCGCCCCACGTGGAAGAGCCGGGTCTCGCGGTTGGTGACGTAGTCCCCGAGGCACTGGCGGCCCTCGGGGTCCTCCATCGTGGAGACGACGCCGGCCGGCTTGTTCAGGGCGAAGAACAGGTACGACTGCGTGGCGACGGTCAGCCCGTCGACGCGCACCTCGTCCTTGTCGGGGTCCACCCGCAGGCCCTGTTCGGTGACGATCTTGCCGTTCACCTCGACGCGGCGCTGCTCGATCAGCTCCTCGCACGCGCGGCGCGAGCCCATGCCCGCCCTCGCCAGCACCTTCTGCAGGCGTTCGCCCTCCTGCTCCGCGCCGGGGAAGGTCTTGGGCAGGTTCAGCTTGGGCTTGCTGTGCCGCTCGCGGTTGCGCTCCTCGATCTGGGCGTCCAGCTCGCGCGGGCGCGCGGGCGCGGACTTGCGGGGCTTGCCGGACGCGCCGCCCGGCTTGCCGCCGGTGCCGCGCTTGGCGGCTCCCCCCGGTGCGCCGGAGCCCCCGGAGCCGCCGGACCCACCGGCGCCGCCGCCGACGTCGTAGCGGCGCTCCTCCGGACGGGGCCGGCGCGCGCGCTTCTGCTGGTCGTCGCGCTCGTTGCCGGCACCCCGGTAGTTCCGGTTGCCACCGCTGTTCCTGCCGCTGCCGCTGCTGCTTCGCATCAAGTTTCCGTCGTCGAGTCCGGGTCGAATGAGGGGACGCCCTCCAGGGAGTCCGCCTCGACGGCGTCCGCCTCCGGGAGGAACGGGGCGAGCTCGGGCAGCTCGTCCAGGCCGCGCAGGCCCATCCGCTCCAGGAAGTAGTTCGTCGTCCTGTACAGGATCGCACCTGTCTCGGCTTCCGTCCCACACTCCTCCACCAGACCCCGCTGCAGAAGGGTGCGCATCACGCCGTCGCAGTTGACCCCGCGCACCGCGGAGACCCGCGAACGGCTGACCGGCTGCCGGTACGCGACGACCGCCAGCGTCTCCAGCGCGGCCTGGGTGAGCCGGGCCTGCTGGCCGTCCAGGACGAACTTCTCCACGGCCGCGGCGTACGCGGGCCGGGTGTAGAAGCGCCAGCCGCCGGCGATCAGCCGCAGGTCGAAGCCGCGGCCCTGGGCGGCGTACTCCTCCGCGAGGTCGTGCAGGGCGGTGGCGATCTCCCGGCGCGGGCGCTCCAGCACCTTGGACAGGGTCTCCTCGGTGACGGGCTCGTCCACGACCATCAGGACCGCCTCCAGGGCGGGCCGCAGCTCCAGCCCCGCCACGGACAGCAACCCCGCGGGCGCACCGCCGGCCGTCCCTACGGTCCCTTCGACCGTCTCGGGCGCCTCGGACGCCGGCTCGGTCACTCCGGTCACCTCCGTCACGTCAGCCATCCTTCCCGTCCTTCGCGGCGGCGGGCGCCTGGTCGAATTCGTCGGTGACCAGCGGCTGGTCCGGCGCCGCCGCGCCGCCCGTCCAGCGGACCTGGAGCGTACCGAGGGCCTCCTCCTGGTCGAGCGCCACCGCCTTCTCCCGGTAGAGCTCCAGCAGGGCCAGGAAGCGCGCCACGACCGTCAAGGTGTCGGGGGCGTCGAAGGTGAGCTCCTGGAAGCTCGCCTCGCCGCGCTCCCGCAGCATCGCGACGACGTGCTCGGCCTGCTCGCGGACGCTCACCAGCGGCGCGTGGATGTGGTCCACGTACACCTGCGGCTTCGGCTTCGGCTGCATCGCCTTGACGGCGAGCTGCGCGAAGCGCTCCGGCCCGATGCTCAGCACCACCTCGGGCAGCAGTTCGGCGTGCTGCGGCTCCAGCCCCACGGTGCGCGGGTGGTGCAGCGCCTCGGCCTCCAGGCGCTCGGCGAAGATCGCGGCGATCCGCTTGTACGCGCGGTACTGCAGCAGCCGGGCGAAGAGCAGGTCCCGGGCCTCCAGCAGGGCGAGGTCCTCCTCGTCCTCCACCTCGGCGGCGGGCAGCAGGCGGGCGGCCTTCAGGTCCAGCAGGGTCGCCGCGACGACCAGGAACTCCGTGGTCTGGTCCAGGTCCCAGTCGGGTCCCATGGCGCGGATGTACGCCATGAACTCGTCCGTCACCTTGGAGAGGGCGACCTCGGTGACGTCGAGCTTGTGCTTGGAGATCAGCTGCAGCAGCAGGTCGAAGGGACCCTCGAAGTTCGCCAGCCGGACGGTGAAGCGGCCGTCGTTCGCGGCGCCGCCGTCCTCGTCCCCGGGCTCGCCCCCGTCGGCCGGCTCGCCCGCGTCCGCCGGCTCGTCGGTGGCGGGCGGCTCCCCGGCCTCCGGTGCGGGCGGCGGGTCGGCGACGAGCAAAGGTCCCACGGGTTCCGGGGCGGTCTCCGCCACGGCTTCGGCGACGGCGGGCGGCGGCACCGGGGACGTGGTGTGGCCGGGATCACCTGCCCCGTCGCCCGCGCCCGGGCCGTCCACGCCCTCCTCGGCCGCGGCAGGGGGCGGCACGGGGCTCGCGCCGGGGCCGCGGCCGAGGAGGCGGCGGGAGCGCTGCGGGCTGGCGGTGTCGTCGGGGGGCATGGGGGTCCAGGTGGTGCTGACGGGGCCGTACGGAGGACGGCACCGTATCGCGCGGAGCGTGTCAGCGGCCGCGCAGGCGGCGTACGAGGATGCTCGCGTCGCCGCGGGACTCGAGGTCGGCCAGGACCACCGCGACCGCCTCGCGGACGATCCGCCCGCGGTCGACGGCGAGCCCGTGCTCCCCGCGCAGCACGAGGCGGGCGTGCTCGAGGTCCATCAGCTCCTCGGCGGAGACGTAGACGGTGATCTTCTCGTCGTGGCGCTCGCGCCCGCTGGGCCGTCTGGGAGCCCGTCCGGACTTGCGGCGCGGCTGCGGTGGCTGGGGCGGCTGCGGGGCCGCCTGGGGGCCCGTGGAGCCCGTTCCGGGGGCCTGCAGGCCGCGCCGTACGGGCGGACCGGACGGACCCGCCTGTTCCGGGACGGAGCGGGCCGCGGGGGCCGGCGGGGCGCCGGGGTCGGCGGCGGTGTCCCGTCCGCCGTGCTCGGCCGCCTCGGAGGGCGTCGCGGACTCGCTGACCGGCGCCTCCTCCGCCGCCGGCTCCTCGGCGGGGGCCGGCACCTGCCGCAGCGGGCGTTCGCCGGGGGCCGCGGGGTCCGAGCCCGGGCCCGCGCCGGGAGTCTCGCCGTTGGCGTGCTGCCGCGGCGCCGGGGACTGGAGCCCCCGTCCCCCCGTCGTGCGGAACAGTTCGTCGGCCCCCGGGAGACTCACTCGGCGTGACACCGGGCGAGCACCTCCCTGGCGAGCTGGCGATAGGCGGCGGCGCCCACCGAGTTGGAGGCGTAGGTGGTGATCGGCTCACCGGCGACCGTGGTCTCCGGGAAGCGGACGGTCCGTCCGATGACGGTGTGGTAGACGTGGTCGTCGAAGGCCTCGACGACGCGCGCCAGCACCTCGCGGCTGTGCACGGTCCGCGAGTCGTACATCGTGGCGAGGATGCCGTCCAGCTCCAGCTCGGGGTTGAGCCGTTCCCTGACCTTCTCGATGGTCTCGGTGAGCAGTGCGACTCCGCGCAGCGCGAAGAACTCGCACTCCAGCGGGACGATCACCTGGTGGGCCGCGGTCAGGGCGTTGACCGTCAGCAGGCCGAGCGACGGCTGGCAGTCGATGATGACGTAGTCGTAGTCGGGCAGCAGCGGCTTCAACGCGCGTTGCAGCGACGACTCCCGGGCCACCTCGCTGACCAACTGGACTTCCGCGGCGGACAGGTCGATGTTGCTGGGCAGCAGGTCCATGCCGGGCACCGCGGTCTTCAGCAGCACCTCGTCGGCCGAGAGCCCGCGCTCCATCAGCAAGTTGTAGACCGTGACGTCCAGTTCCATCGGGTTGACGCCGAGGCCGACGGAGAGCGCGCCCTGCGGGTCGAAGTCGACCAGGAGGACGCGGCGGCCGTACTCGGCGAGCGCGGCACCCAGGTTGATGGTCGAGGTCGTCTTGCCGACGCCGCCCTTCTGGTTGCACATCGCGATGATCTTCGCCGGGCCGTGGTCCGTCAGCGGGCCGGGGATCGGGAAGTACGGCAAGGGGCGGCCGGTGGGGCCCACGCGCTCACGGCGCTGGCGCGCCGCGTCGGGTGCGAGGGTGGCCGCGTACTCGGGGTCGGGTTCGTACTCCGCGTCGGGGTCGTAGAACTGACCGTCCTGCAGCTCTTCTTCGTATTGGGCCATGGGGTTCGCGTAGCGCGTCTCGTTGTCTGTGCCGGGCCTGCGCGCCTCGAACGTCCGGACGGCCACCGAGGCCACCGGTCCGAGTCGTGCGGAACCGTCGGTCTGCACGGTCATTCCTGGCTGACCACCCCCGGGAGCAAATGTCGACTCATTCACAAGTCGTCTTACCTCCTTGGTGACCAGGAAACTTCTCAATAGGTCAGCGTTGCAGCATGCCGACGGTTGGCGACTCTATGGCGTGTCGGTGGTTCACAGCAACACAATCCACCGGACACGGCACGATGTGTCGGCAACCGAACGTCTCGCTGTCAAGGGTGTAACGACGACGCCGGGGATGTTTCGCGGGGGGACGAATCGGCAAAACAGTATGGTTCCACGCGAACGGCCGGGCCTTGGGACTCAAGACCCGGCCGTGCGTACCGGATTGGCGACAAGTTGACGCCAACGCGAAAAATCGATCAATCGATGAGGCGGCCGTCAGCCGAGGACGGTGCCGAGGTCCACCGCGTCCAGGCCGTGCGCCTCGGCGACCGGGCCGTAGACGACCTGGCCCTCGTGGGTGTTGAGGCCCTTGGCGAGCGCGGCGTCCCGGCGCAGCGCCTCGCGCCAGCCGCGGTTGGCGAGTTCGACGATGTAGGGCAGCGTCGCGTTGGTGAGCGCGTAGGTGGAGGTGTTCGGCACCGCGCCCGGCATGTTGGCGACGCAGTAGAAGACCGAGTCGTGCACCGCGAAGGTCGGCTCGGCGTGCGTGGTGGGACGGGAGTCCTCGAAGCAGCCGCCCTGGTCGATGGCGATGTCGACGAGCACCGAGCCCGGCTTCATGCGCGAGACCAGCTCGTTGGTGACGAGCTTGGGGGCCTTGGCACCCGGGATGAGGACCGCGCCGATGACGAGGTCGGCCTCGAGGACGGCCTTCTCCAGCTCGAAGGCGTTGGAGACGATGGTCTGCACCTTGGTGCCGAAGATCTTGTCGGCCTCGCGCAGCTTGTTGATGTCCCGGTCGAGCAGGGTGACGTGGAAGCCCATGCCGACGGCGATCTGCGTGGCGTTCCAGCCGGAGACGCCGCCGCCGATGACGACGGCCTTGGCCGGGGCCACACCCGGGACGCCGCCGGGGAGCACGCCGCGGCCGCCGGCCGAGCGCATCAGGTGGTACGCGCCGACCTGCGGGGCGAGCCGGCCGGCCACCTCGGACATCGGGGCGAGCAGCGGCAGCTGGCGGTTGGCGAGCTCGACGGTCTCGTAGGCGATCGCGGTGGTGCCGGACTCCAGCAGCGCGTCGGTGCACTCGCGGGACGCGGCCAGGTGCAGGTAGGTGAAGAGGGTCTGGTCCTTGCGGAGCCGGTGGTACTCCTCCGCGATCGGCTCCTTGACCTTCAGCACCAGGTCGGCGACGGCCCACACCTCGTCGGCGGTCGGGAGGATCGTCGCGCCGGCGGAGACGTACTCCCCGTCCGGGATGGACGAGCCGACGCCGGCGTCCTGCTCGACGAACACCTCGTGGCCGCCGCGGACGAGCTCGTGCACGCCGGCGGGGGTGATGGCCACGCGGAACTCGTTGTTCTTGACCTCGCGGGGGATGCCGACCTTCACGTCGATCACGGTCCTGTTCACGGGAGTGGAGGGTTTCTAGCAGGTCTTCGGACATGTCGCCCGATGACGGGGTACGTCGGACCTGACCGCGATGTTCTGCGGTGCGACCAAGTGTAGTGAAGGAAGAGTCACTGTCCAGCCTTACAAAGTGACTACTTTCAGCGAAGGCATCGGCAGTTTCGTAGGTACAGCTCGCTCTCGGCGCGATCTGAGGTGCCCCAGCGGGCCCTCGGCCCCGGAAACAGGGGCCCTCAGTCCTCCTCCGGCTGCGGAATCTCCTCGGCCGGCAGCAGCCGCCGCGCGGCGGCCCGCTGCAACCGGGCGCCCGCGGGGTCCCCCAGCCGGTCGAGGGTGTCGGCCATCCGCAGCAGCACCGCGCCCTCCAGTCGCCGTTCCTTGGCCTGCCGGGCCCAGTACAGGGCGTCACGGCAGGTCCGCAGCGCGTCCTCCGGGTGCCCCGCGTACTCCTGGACCCGGGCCACCTCGCTGAGCGCCCGGGCCTGCGCGGGCAGGTCCTTCAGCCGCCGGTGCGCGGCGGCCGCGGCACGCCACTCGCGCAGCGCGTTGCCGTAGTGGCCGGCGTAGGTGAACAGGGCGCCGAGCCGGGCGTGCAGCCGCGCCTGGTGGACGAGCTCGCCGCGGGCCTGCCGCAGGGCCAGCGCCCGGCCGTACCAGTCGGAGGCCCGCTGCGGGTCGTCCAGCTCCAGGTAGGTCCCGGCGATGGCCTCCAGCGCGCGGCCCTCGGCATCCCCGTCGTACGCCTCCCGGGAGGCGACCAGCGCGGCCCGGTAGCGGTCGAGGGCGTCCAGCGGGCGGACCGCCTCGACGTCCAGGTCGCCGATGTTCAGCAGGGCCGCCGCCTTCTCCCGGTGCAGTCCGCGCCGCTCGGCGACGTCCAGCACCAGGTGGTGGAGCCGGTAGCGCTCCGGCGCCGTCGCGCCGCCGTCGGGGTCCGCGGCCAGGGCGCGCACGAGCGCGGCCATCAGGCGGCGGGCCAGGGTGTCCAGGTCGCCGTCCGCGACCGCCAGCCGAGCGGCGGCCAGCAGGACCGGCAGCCGCATCCGCAGCCACCCCGCCGCGACCGGACGGCCGGGGAAGCGCAGGGACTTGGGCAGCCCGTCGGGCTCCTCTTCGCCCTCCAGGCACATCCGGCACGCGTGCAGCAGCCGTACCGTGCGCTCCAGCATCCTGGCGCGGGCGAGCTGCACCTCGGACGCTTTCTCCGTGCCCTCCAGCAGCGCCCGCAGCGGCGGGGTGAGCCAGCCCGGCACCCGGTACTGCGCCGGCAGCTCGCCGAAGACCGGCTCGGGGTGCAGCAGCCCGCAGGCGGCCAGGTCCGCCAGCGTGGCCTGCGCGGCCTCGACCGAGCAGCCGCCCAGCGCGGAGGCGGTGTGCGCGTCGGTCAGGCCCGAGGGGGCGAGCGCGAGCAGCCGCAGCATCCGGGACACGGCGGGCGAGAGCGCCCCGTACACGAAACGGAAGGCGCGCAGCAGCTCCGGCGCGGGAGTGGCACGCGGGGTGGACGCCGCGGTGGCGCTCCCCTTCTCCTTCGCCGCCCCGGTCCCGTCGGCCTCCCGTGCGCCGCCGGCCGCCTTCGCCGCGGGCTCGCCCGGAGCGCCCGCCCGGCGCAGCACCCGTGCCTGCCCGTCCGCGGCCAGACCGCGCAACGCCTCCGGCAGCGGGCCGCTGCCCGTGCGGTGCCCGACGTCCGCGCGGAGCATGCCGTTGCCGCGGGTGGCCGCGCCGCCGTCGGACGCCGCGTTCGCGGCCACCGGCTCGCCGGCGTCGGCGTGCAGCCTGCGGGTGGCCTCGGCGACGGGGGTGCGGGGCTGCGCGGCGAGCCAGGCGGCGACGAGCCGCAGCGCCCCGGGGTGCCCGCCGCACTCCTGGACCAGGCCCTCCGCGGCCCGCGGGTCGTTGGTGATCCGCACCCGCCCGACCGCCTCGGTCAGCAGGTCCACGCAGGCCGCCGGGTCCAGCCCGCCCAGGGTGCACGGGCGTACGTCGTGGACGCCGGGCAGCGGCCCCTCGGCCGTGGCCACCAGCAAGTTCCCCGAGCCCCTGGGCAACAGGTCGAGCAGCTGCCGGGAGTCGACGACGTCGTCCAGGACGAGGACGGCCTTGCGCCCGTTCAGGGCGGTGCGCAGTGCGGCGAGCAGCTCCTCGGGCTCCGCGGCCGGCTCGGCCTCCACGTCCATCGCGCGCAGCAGGTCGCGGGCGGACTGCTCGGGCGGCACCGGACGGCCGTCGTTCTCGCTGAGCCGTACGTAGAACTGACCGCCGGGGTAGCGGTCGGCCACCTCGTGGGCGAGCCGCACGGCCAGCGCCGTGCGTCCCGAGCCCGGCCGGCCGGCCACGAGCAGGACACGACTGCCGTCGGGCGTCTGGCCGCGCAGGGCGGCCAGGCCCGGCCGGTCGATGTCGGCGCGCAGTTCCTCGAGCTCGCGGCGGCGGCCGACGAAACCCGGCAGGCCGGGGGGCAGCGTGCCGTGTGCCGGGGTCTGTGACGCCGGCTCCCACGGGCCGTCGTCAGAGGCCGCCGCCGATGCGTCGGCGTCCAGCACGTGATCCGCCACGGGCCCACTCCCGTTCTCCTACGAACGGCAAGAGCCTAGTTCACGGTGGGGGTCCAACCCCCGTACGCGACGCGGCGGATCCGGCCAATGATCACCCTCTCGGACGATCGGATGGTCAGACCGAACCGATCACGCGGAGAACGGTCGCGCGGGCCACTCGGCCTCGGCCGGGCGCAGCGCCTCCAGGCCGTCCCCGGCCCGGGCGGCCTGCAACGACAGCACTCCGACCACGAGGCAGTTGTTGTGCAGCTCGCCCGCGAGGACCCCGCGGACCAGCTCCTGCACCGGCACGCGCGCGGACTCCATGTCGGCCTCTTCCTCCGACACCTCGAAGCGCTCGCCCTCCACCTCGGACAGGCCCCGGGCCAGGAAGATCCGCACGGCCTCGTCGCAGCCGCCGGGCGTGGTGTACACGTCCGTGAGCACCCGCCAGTCCTCGGCCTTGACGTGCGCCTCCTCGTACAGCTCGCGCTGGGCGGCGTGCAGCGGGTTCTCGCCGGGGACGTCGAGGAGCCCGGCGGGGATCTCCCACAGCTTCATCCGCACGGGGTGGCGGTACTGCTTGAGGACCAGGACCCGGTCCTGGTCGTCGAGGGCGAGCACGGCCACCGAGCCCGGGTGGACCTGGTAGTCGCGCCGGGCGACGCTGCCGTCGGGCATGACGACGTCGTCGGTGCGGACGCCGGTCTTCTTCCCGGTGAAGGGGGTGGCGGTGGCGGTGACCCGCCACTGCTCGGGGGTGTCCTTCAGCATGGTGCCCTCCGTACGCGGTGCAGGGGGCGGCCCGTTCGCCGGCCCGCCCCCGCAACCGTACCGATCAACCCTTGAGGCGCTCGACGGCGGCCGCGACCAGTCCCGCGAACAGGGGGTGCGGACGGGTCGGGCGGGACTTGAGCTCGGGGTGCGCCTGGGTGGCCACCAGGTACGGGTGCACGTCGCGGGGGTACTCGACGTACTCGACCAGGGTGTTGTCCGGGGAGGTGCCGGAGAACAGCAGGCCGGCCTTCTTCTCCAGCTCGCCGCGGTAGGCGTTGTTCACCTCGTAGCGGTGGCGGTGCCGCTCCTCGACGTAGGGCTCGCCGCCGTAGACCTCGCGGACGATGGAGCCTTCGGCGAGCTTCGCCGGGTACAGGCCCAGCCGCATGGTGCCGCCGAGGTCGCCCTGGCCGGCCACGATGTCGAGCTGCTCGGCCATGGTGGAGATCACCGGGTGCGCTGTGGCGGGGTCGAACTCGGTCGAGTTGGCGTCCGGGATGCCGGCCAGGCCGCGGGCCGCCTCGATGACCACGCACTGCAGGCCCAGGCACAGGCCGAGCAGCGGGATGCGGTTCTCCCGGGCGTAGGTGATCGCCGAGACCTTGCCCTCCACGCCGCGGTCGCCGAAGCCGCCGGGGATGCAGACCGCGTCCACGTCGCCGAGCTGACGGGCGGCGCCCGCCGGGGTCTTGCACTCGTCCGAGGTCACCCACTTGATGTTGACCTTGGCGTTGTTGGCGAAGCCGCCGGCGCGCAGCGCCTCGGTCACCGACAGGTAGGCGTCGGGCAGGTCGATGTACTTGCCGACGAGCGCGACCTTCACCTCGTGCTCGGGCTGGTGGACCCGGCCCAGCAGGTCGTCCCACTCCGTCCAGTCGACGTCGCGGAACGGCAGGTTCAGCTTGCGGACGACGTAGGCGTCCAGGCCCTCGGTGTGCAGCACCTTGGGGATGTCGTAGATCGACGGGGCGTCGATGGCGGCGACCACCGCCTCCTCGTCCACGTCGCACATCAGCGAGATCTTGCGCTTGATGGACGTCGGCACGTCGCGGTCGGCGCGCAGCACGATCGCGTCGGGCTGGATGCCGATGCTGCGCAGCGCCGCGACCGAGTGCTGCGTCGGCTTGGTCTTCAGCTCGCCGGAGGGGCCGATGTACGGCAGCAGCGAGATGTGCATCACGAAGACGTTGTCCCGGCCCACCTCGTGCCGGACCTGGCGGACGGACTCCAGGAAGGGCAGCGACTCGATGTCGCCCACGGTGCCGCCGACCTCGGTGATCACCACGTCCACGTCCTCGGTCGCCATGCGCCGGATGCGGGACTTGATCTCGTTGGTGATGTGCGGGATGACCTGCACGGTGTCGCCCAGGTACTCGCCGCGCCGCTCCTTGGCGATCACCGAGGAGTAGATCTGGCCGGTGGTGACGTTGGCCGAGCCGGCGAGGTTCACGTCCAGGAAGCGCTCGTAGTGGCCGATGTCCAGGTCGGTCTCGGCGCCGTCGTCCGTGACGAACACCTCACCGTGCTGGAAGGGGTTCATCGTGCCCGGGTCCACGTTGAGGTACGGGTCGAGCTTCTGCATGGTGACGCGCAGACCCCGGGCCTTCAGCAGGGCGCCGAGGCTGGAGGCGGTCAGGCCCTTGCCGAGCGAGGAGGCGACACCCCCCGTGACGAAGAGGTGCTTGGTCGTCGTGGATTTGGGCGGCAGTGCCAACAGGGGGCTCCCGTGGTCGCGAGGTGGTGGTCGGGACGGCACCATGGTGGTGAAGAGGGGTGTCGTCGCGGCGGTTCAGTGGTTCAGCCCACCGGCCCACGGGCTACCAGGGTATCAGTGACGCGCACCAGACGGTGCGGGCGGCTCTCTGACGAAAAACGAGGCCACCGGGACTTTGGTACGACAAAATGCACCCGACCGGCCCAGCGGGTGCGGTCGTCGCTTCCGCACAGCCCGCGTTGACGTCGTATCCTGCTCGGACACATCGATTCGATGCGAGTGAACCGGCACGGCACTACCCCGCCCGCTCCCGGGAAAGAGCTCGTCGACAGATCCACAGACCGCAATCACCGCCCCAGTCCCACGGGGCGCCGCCGTCGTTCGACTGGGAGACCTACGTGGCCGGGCGTATCGAGGATTACGCACTCATCGGCGATATGCAGACCGCCGCCCTGGTGTGCCGGGACGGCACGGTCGACTGGCTGTGCCTGCCCCGCTTCGACTCCCCCGCGATCTTCGCGGGCCTGCTCGGCACGGAGGAGCACGGGTACTGGCGGCTCGGTCCCGCCCACGCGAACGGCACCCGGCCCCCGGCCGCCACCCGCCGCCGCTACCGGGGCGACTCCCTGGTGCTGGAGTCCGAGTGGGACACCCCCCGCGGCACGGTCCGTGTGATCGACTTCATGCCGCCGCGTGACGGCGCCCCCCAGCTGATCCGGATCGTCGAGGGCGTCAGCGGCCGGGTGCCGATGCGGTCCGCGCTGCGCATGCGCTTCAGCTACGGCTGGGTCGTGCCCTGGGTGCACAAGGTGGGCGAGCGCACCGTCGCCGTCGCCGGCCCCGACTCCGTCTGGCACGACACCGACGTCGAGACGTACGGCAAGGACCTCACCACCTACGCGGACTTCACGGTGTCGCCCGGCGACCGCATCGCCTTCACCATCAGCTGGCAGCCCTCGCACAAGGAGCCGCCCCCGCTGGCCGAGCCCGAGGCCTCGCTGGAGGCCACCGAGGACTTCTGGCGCGAGTGGGTCGCCCAGTGCACCTACCACGGCCCCTACCGGGACGCCGTGGTCCGCTCCCTGATCACGCTCAAGGCCCTGACGTACGGGCCGACCGGCGGCATCGTCGCCGCCCCCACCACCTCCCTCCCGGAGGACATCGGCGGCGTCCGCAACTGGGACTACCGCTTCACCTGGCTCCGCGACGCGGCGATCACCCTGTCCTCCCTGCTGCGCACCGGCTACCGGGACGAGGCCCGTGCCTGGCGCGAGTGGCTGCTGCGCGCGGTCGCCGGCGACCCCGAGAACCTGCAGATCATGTACGGCATCGCCGGCGAGCGCGAGCTCGGCGAGACGGAGCTGGACTGGCTGCCCGGCTACGAGGGTTCGATCCCGGTCCGGGTCGGCAACGGCGCGGCCCACCAGCTGCAGCTCGACGTCTACGGCGAGGTCACCGAGGCCCTGCACCTGGCGCACATGACGGGCCTGGCCCGCAACGACTACGCCTCGCTGCTGCAGATCCGGCTCATCCAGTACCTGGAGGACCACTGGGACGAGCCGGACGAGGGCATCTGGGAGGTCCGCGGCCCGCGCCGGCACTTCGTCCACTCCAAGGTCATGGCCTGGGTCGCCGTCGACCGCACCGTCAAGCTCATCGAGTCCGGCGAGGTCGACGGGCCGCTGGAGCGCTGGCGCGAACTGCGCGACGAGATCCACCGCGACGTGTGCGAGAAGGGCTACGACAAGGAACGCAACACCTTCACGCAGTCCTACGGCTCGCGCGAGCTGGACGCCTCCCTGCTGCTCATCCCCCAGGTGGGCTTCCTGCCGCCGGACGACAAGCGCGTGATCGGCACCATCGAGGCGATCCAGCGGGAGCTGTCCACCGAGGACGGCTTCGTGCTGCGCTACCCGACCGACGCCCCTCCCGGCGGCGAGAACCTCGACGGCCTCCCCGGTGACGAGGGCGCCTTCCTCGCGTGCTCGTTCTGGCTCGCCGACGACCTCGCCATGATCGGCCGGGTCGACGAGGCCCGCAGGCTCTTCGAGAAGCTGCTCGCGCTCCGCAACGACCTCGGCCTGCTCGCCGAGGAGTGGGACCCGCGACTGCAGCGGCAGGTCGGCAACTTCCCGCAGGCGTTCAGCCATGTGCCGCTGATCGACACGGCGCTGCGGCTCACCGCGAGCGGCGCGTACGGCGGCTGACGGCGGGGCCGCCGCCCCCGGCGGCCCTCAGCAGGAGGTCAACTCGTCGTAGATGCTGAGCACTTGGGCGACCGTGTCATCCTCGGTCGGCCAGGTGGCGGCCTGCGCGGGACCGGCGGCGGCGAGCCCCGCACGCCGCGCCGGGTCCGCCAGCAGACGCGTGACGGTGTCGGCGAGCGTCTTCGGATTGCCGTACGGCACCAGCACCGCGGCCTCGCCGACGAGTTCGGCCGTACCGCCGACGGAGGTCGCCACCAGCGGCGCCCCCGCGTGCAGCGCCTCCTGCGCGGTCAGCGAGCGCGCCTCCCAGCGCGACGGCAGCACCACCACGTCGGCGGCGGCGAGGAGTTCGGGCACGTCGTCACGGCGGCCGAGCAGCCGCACCGGCAGTTCCTCGGCGTCGATCCGCTCCTGCAGCTCCGTACGCAGCGAGCCCTCGCCCGCGACGATCAGCAGGGGCGCCGGCTCCAGCCCCGCCCAGCCGTGGGCCGCGTCCAGCAGCAGGTGGTAGCCCTTGCGCGGCTCCAGGCGGCCCACCGCGAGCAGCAACGGACGCTCCCCCACGGCAAATTCGTCCCGGGACTTCTGCCGGCGCCGCTCCGCCTCCGCCGCCGCCTCCGCGGACGGCGCGACCCTCGGCGGAGCCGGCACCCCGATCGGCCCGAGCCGGGCGTCGCGGGCCCCCGCCGAACGGGCCCGGTCCACCAGGTCCGAGGAGGCGCCCAGCACCACCGCCGCCGCCCGCGCCACCCGGCGCTCCAGCAGCCGCAGCACCCGCCCGCGCGCGCCCTCGGCCAGCACCGCGCCGTGCCAGGTCACCACCAGCGGCGTACGACGCCCGCTCAGCGCCATCGTGGCCAGCAGCGCGGCCCGCAGCCCGTGCGCGTGCACCACGTCCGCTCCGGCGCACGCCGCCCGCAGGGCCGTCACCACCGCCGCGTCCGCCCTCGGCTGCGAGCGCCGCGTGATCTCGACCGGGGCGAACCTCGCGCCCGCCGCGCCGAATCCGTACCGCTCCTCGGCCTCGCCCGGCCCGCAGACGGTCACCTGCACACCGCGCGCCACCAAACCGCCCGCCACGGAGGCGACATGGGCCCGCGCCGTCTCGCCCAGCACGTGGACGGCGTGCAGCTGCCCGTGCAAGGGGCTCGGTGAACTGCTCACGCGGGGTAGGACTCCTGACTCGGCATCGTGGGAAGGGCGGCGGGTCCGCTCCCTCAAGGATGCCAGGCCGATAGGCCATCCAGGGAGCGATGCCCCGCCCCCACCCGGCCACACGTACGCGGGACCACCCTTACGAGTGCCCTCGGCTCCCCCATCACGCCGACCCCGCCCCCGTAAGCCGGGGTACCCGCCGTCGGCCGTGGCATCCGCGCGCGCCGGGGCGGCGCCTCCGGCGCACCCGCCCACGCGGACACCCGGAACCCCCCTCCGGGCACGGCGGCCGCCCACCCGTCGCCGCGCGCGCCCCAGGACGGCGAGCCCACCGCGGTCCGACCAGCGACGGCGACACCCGCCTCCCCCGCAACCCCCTGGACCCCCGGCGACCCTGGCACCCGGAATCCACTCCGGGGCACGGCGGCCACCCACCCGTCGCCGGCCGCACCACAGAACGGCGGGGCCCACCGCGAGCCGGCCGCGGACCGACAGGCGACGGTGACACTCGGAACCCCGGGACGGGCTCGGTGGCCACCAACCCGCCACCACGCGCCCCAGGACGGCGAGGCCCACCGCAGGCCGGCCGGCGACGCGGACGCCCGCCTCTCCCGCAACGCTGAGCCCCCTCGGGGCCCCCGGCGACCGTGGCACCGGAACCCACTCCGGGGCACGGCGGCCACCCACCCGTCGCCGGCCGCACCACAGAACGGCCAGGCCCACCCCGAGCCGGCCGCGGACCGACCCGCGACGGTGACACTCGGAACCCCCTCCGGAACCCCGGACGGGCACACCGAGGACGGCGGTCGCCCAGCCGTCACCGGGCCCGGCATTCACACGCCCCGGCCGCGCCTCGAAACGGCCAGGCTCACCGCGAGCCGGCCACGGACCGACCGGCAACGACGGCACCCGGACCCGCTCCGGCAGCCCTCGGACGACGAGACGGGCACCCCGTCACACCGGGGACGGCGGTCGCCCACCCGTCGCCGGCGACGAGCCGCACCGCGGCCCGCGCACGCGGTGACCGGCGCGCCTTCAGGGCACAGAGGCTGGGCACGATGCGGCGTACCCCGTCCTGGGGCGCGTCAGCGCGCGTCAGCGGGCTTCGCGGGCCGCCGCCAGCAGTTCCTCCGCGTGGGCGCGGCCAAGTTCCGAGTCCTCCAGGCCGGCGAGCATCCGCGACAGCTCGCGCACCCGTTCCTCGCCCTCCAGCACGCGCACCCCGCTCCGCGTCACCGACCCGTCGTTGGTCTTCTCCACCAGCAACTGCCGGTCCGCGAACGCGGCCACCTGCGGAAGGTGCGTGACGACCACGACCT
Source organism: Streptomyces sp. NPDC111520 (assembly GCF_055635295.1). Classification (NCBI taxonomy): domain Bacteria; kingdom Bacillati; phylum Actinomycetota; class Actinomycetes; order Kitasatosporales; family Streptomycetaceae; genus Streptomyces; species Streptomyces sp. NPDC111520. The sequence goes on from NZ_JBVKBW010000008.1 coordinate 448,609, forward strand.
GCGCGCTGCGCGCCAGCTTCGCCAGGCGCCGGCCGACCTCGACCGCCGCCTTGCCGCCGACGCCCGCGTCGACCTCGTCGAACAGGTACGTCGGCACCGGGTCCGACCCGGCGAAGACGACCTCCACGGCGAGCATCACGCGGGACAGCTCGCCGCCGGACGCGCCCTTGGCGATGGGCCGGGGCGGGGCGCCGGGGTGGGGCGCGAGCTGCAGCTCGACCTCGTCCGCGCCGGTCGCGCCGAAGGCCACCCGGCGGCCGCCGACCTCGATGCCCTCCTCGTCCGCCGTCTGCCGGAGGGCGACGCTGACGCGGGCGTGCGGCATGGCGAGCTGCGCGAGCTCCGCCGTGACGGCCGCGGCGAAGCGTTCCGCCGCCTCCGTCCGCGCGTCGGTGAGGGCCTGGGCGAGGTCGCCGAGCTCGGCGCGCAGCGCGTCGCGCTCGGCCGTGAGCTCATCGATCCGCTCGTCGTCGCCGTCCAGCTCGCCGAGCCGGGCCGCGCCCTGCTCTGCCCAGGCCAGGACGGCGTCGATCGTCTCCCCGTACTTGCGGGTGAGGTGGGCGAGGACGGCCCGCCGCTCCTCCACCGCCGCGAGGCGCCGCGGATCGGCGTCCAGGTCGTCGGCGTACCCGGCGAGTTCACCGGCGACGTCGCCGAGGAGGATGCCGATCTCCCCGATCCGGTCCGCGAGCGCGGCCAGCGCCGGGTCGTGCGAGCGGACGGCGTCGAGCGCGCGCTGGGCGCCCGCGACGAGCATGCCCGCGTCGACGCCCTCGGGGTCCTCGGGGTTCCCCGCGAGCGCGGCGTGCGCCAGGGTCGCGGCCGAGGCGAGCGCCTCGGCGTGGCCCAGCCGCTCCGCCTCGGCGGCCAGGTCGGCGTCCTCGCCGGGCAGCGGCTCGGCGGCGGCGACCTCCTCCAGGCCGAAGCGCAGCAGGTCCGCCTCCTGGGCCCGCTCGCGGGCCCGCGTGGTCAGCTCGTCCAGCTCGCCCGCGACCTCGCGCACCCGCCGGTAGGCGGCCGCGTACTTGGCCAGCGGCACGGCCACGGCGTCGCCCGCGTACCGGTCCAGCGCCTCGCGCTGGCGGGCCGGCCGCAGCAGTCCCTGCTGGTCGGTCTGGCCGTGGACGGCTACCAGCTCGTCCGCCAGCTCGCCCAGCAGCCCCACGGGGACGGAGCGCCCGCCCACGAAGGCCCTGGAACGCCCCTCCGCCGAGACGGTACGGCTGAGCAGCAGTGCGCCGTCGTCCAGCTCGGCGCCGGCCTCCTCGGCCCGCACCGCGGCGGGCGCGCCCGCGTCCAGCGTGATCCGTCCCTCGACGGACGCCGATTTCGTCCCGATCCGGACCAGGCCGGGATCGGCACGGCCGCCCAGCAGCAGCCCGAGGCTCGTGACGACCATGGTCTTGCCCGCGCCGGTCTCACCGGTCACCGCGGTGAAGCCGGGCGACAGCTCCACCACGGCGTCCTCGATGACTCCCAGCGACCGGATCCGCATCTCCTCCAACACGGATACGACCATACGAGGTTTGCGGGCCGCCGCGCGACGGGCCTCACCCCTGAGGGGAAACTCAGTGCGGCGCGCCCCGCCAGCCCGCCACCGGCAGCGCGAACTTCGCGACCAGCCGATCGGTGAAGGAGGCGTGGTGGAGCCGTGCCAGCCGGACCGGCACCGCCCCCCTCCGGACCTCCACCCGGGCCCCGGCCGGCAGGTCCACCGAGCGCCGCCCGTCGCACCAGAGCACGCCGTGCGGGGTCTTCGGCTGCACCTCCACCGCCAGCACCGAGCGCGGCGAGGTCACCAGCGGCTTCGCGAAGAGCGCGTGCGCGCTGATCGGCACCATCAGCAGCGCCTCGACCTCGGGCCAGACCACCGGCCCGCCGGCCGAGAAGGCGTACGCGGTCGACCCCGTCGGGGTCGCCATCACCACCCCGTCGCCGCCGAAGCGGGAGACCGGGCGGCCGTCGACCTCCGTCACGACCTCCAGCAGCCGCTCGCGCGCCTGCTTCTCCACCGACGCCTCGTTCAGCGCCCAGTCGGTGTGGACGACCCGGCCGTCGTTGCGCACCAGGACGTCGATCGTCATGCGCTCCTCGACCTCGTAGTCGCGGGTGACCACCCGGTCGACGACCTTGTCCAGGTCGTCGCGCTCGGCCTCCGCGAGGAAGCCGACCCGGCCCAGGTTGACCCCGAGCATCGGCACCCCGGAGGCGCGGGCGAACTCCGCGCCGCGCAGCAGCGTGCCGTCACCGCCCAGGACGACGATCAGCTCGCAGTCCGCGACGGTGTCCGGTCCGATCTCCTGCACCCGCTGCACCGCGCCGTTCCCCGGCAGCGTCAGCTCCTCGGCCTCCTCGGCCAGCACCCGGACGCCGATGCCGCAGCGCTTGAGTCCCTGGACCACCCGCTCGGCGCTGCGGATGGCCGCCGGCCGCCCGGTGTGCGCCAGCAGGAAGACGGTGCGTCCGGACGTCCCGTGCACCTCGTGCGTCTCGTTCGTCTCGCTCAACGGGGCCCCTCCGCCACAGCGCGGTCGACATCCGCCGGGTCCAGTTCGGGCGCCCCGGCGCGCAGCCACAGAAAGTACTCCACATTCCCCGACGGTCCCGGCAACGGGCTCGCGGTCACGCCCAGCACCCCCAGTCCCAGTCCGGCCGCCTGCCCGGCGACCTGTCGTACGGCCTCTGCGCGCAGTTCGGGGCTGCGGACGACCCCGCCGCTGCCCAGTCGCTCCTTGCCCACCTCGAACTGCGGCTTGACCATCAGGACCAGGTCCGCGTCGGGCGCGGCGCAGCGTACGAGGGCGGGCAGGACGAGCCCGAGCGGGATGAAGGACAGGTCGCCGACGACAAGGTCCACCGGCTCGTCGTCGATCTGCTCGAGCGTCAACTCGCGCACGTTGGTACGGTCCTTCACGGTGACGCGTTCATCGCTCTGCAGCGACCACGCGAGCTGCCCGTAGCCGACGTCGACGGCGACGACGCGCGCCGCGCCACCGCGCAGCAGGACGTCGGTGAAACCGCCCGTCGAGGCCCCGGCGTCCAGCGCGCGGCGCCCCTCGACGAGCAGCCCACGGGGCACGAACGCCGCCAGCGCGCCGGCCAGCTTGTGGCCGCCGCGGGAGACGTAGTCCGGGTCCGACTCGTCCTTGGTCACGACGAGCGCGGCGCTGGTCTCCACCTGTGTGGCGGACTTCGTCGCGGTCGTCCCGCCCACGGTCACCCGGCCGGCGGCGATCAGCTGCCCGGCGTGTTCCCGCGAGCGGGCGAGGTTCCGGCGCACCAGCTCGGCGTCGAGTCGGCGTCGTGCCACGTGAGGTTCAGCTCCTGTTGTCGTCGTCGAGTCTCGTGAGCGTGTCGCGCAGCCCACGGTGTACATCCTCGTACACCTCGACGTGGTCCTCGGTGGGAAGCAGGTCGGCGTCCTGCAGGCGGACAAGGACGGCGTCCACCTCGGTATTCCCCGTCGCCTCCAGCACGACCCCCAGTGGACGCGGCCCCGTTCCGGCGGCCTCCGCCGCGAGGGCCGCCGGCGCGGGCCCGGCCTCCGGTCCGGGCGCGTGTGCCGCGCCCTCGGGCCCCGTCTCAGTCACGGCCCTTCGCCTCCTGCGTGCGGGGGGCCGCCGTCTTCTTCGCGGTCGTGGCCTTCTTCGCGGGGGTGGCCTTCTTGGCGGTCGCCGTCTTCTTGGCCGGGGTGGTCTTCTTGGCGGTCGCCGTCTTCTTGGCCGGGGTGGCCTTCTTGGCGGTCGCCGTCTTCTTGGCCGGGGTGGCGGCAGCGGTGCCGGACGCCGCGGCCGTCTTCTTCGCGGGGACCGCCTTCTTGGCCGGGGCGGCCTTCCTGGCGGCCGCCGTCTTCTTCGCGGGCGCGGCGGCGGTCGTGCTCTTCACGGCCGGGGCCGCCTTCTTCGCCGTGGACGCCCCGCCGGAAGCGGTCGCCTTCTTCGCCGGGGCCGCCTTCTTCGCGGGGGCGGTCTTCCTCGCGGCAGGCGCCGCCTTCTTGGCCGCGGGCGCCTTCGCCGGAGCGGCGTTCTTACGGGCGACCGGCGCGGGCGCGGCCTCGGCCGCCTCCGGAGCCGCAGGAGTCGCGGGAGTCGCGGGAGTCGCGGGGACCTCAGGAGTCGCGGGCGCCTTCCCCGGGGCGGCGTTCTTACGGGCGACCGGCGCGGGCGCGGCCGCGTACCCGTCGACCGGCACGTGCTCCACCGGCGGCTGCGGCGGCACGTACAGACCGGGGTCCGGCTCCTCGTCCGCCAGGTCCGCCACGGCCGGCTCCCGGTCGCCGTCCTCCAGGTTGCGGATGCGGCGCTCCAGGGCCTCCAGGACGACACCGACCTTGGTGACCTCGTCCGCCAGCCGGCCGACCCGGCTCATCGCCTTGTCGATCTCCTCGCGGATGAGCCCCACGAGCAGGTCGCGGTTGGCCCGTCCCGACGCCATCAGCTCGTCCGCGAGCGACTGCACCTCGGGCGGGATGCGCTCGCCGATGCTCCGCTGGACCGCGTCGACGTCTATCCCGGTCTGGTCGAGCAGTTCCCTCGCCGCTCCGACCGCCCGTCGCCGGGTGGCCTCGGTCAGGCCGCCCGCGATCTGCAGACAGGTCCGCAACGCGTCCCGCATACGCCTCACTCCTCGCCTTCGCCAGTTCCCAGACTTCGTCGGTCACGACGCTACCGCCTATGGCGCCGCATCTCCCCGACGGTGGGCTGCGGTACCGTCGATCAGCACCAGCACCACCCGACGTCCGAACGGGAGACGCACCGCCCATGGCGACCATCGAGGAGTGCCGCAGCGCGCTCGAGCGGCTGTCCGAGAACCTCGCCAGGACCGAGGGGGACCTGCGCAGCGCGGCCGCGCTCGACCGGTCGCTCAGCTGCCGCATCACCGACCTCGACGTCACCTTCGTGGGACGTCTGGTGGACGGCAGCATCCAGGACGTGGTCACCGTGCAGGGCCCGCCGGCCGAACGCGCCGAGATAAGGCTCACCATGGCCGGTGACGACCTCGTCGCGCTCGTCGACGGCAGGCTGCACTTCGCGAAGGCCTGGGGCAGCGGCCGGGTCAAGCTGGAGGCGGGCTTCCGCGACCTGCTGCGGCTGCGCAAGCTCCTCTAGGGCCTGCCTAGAGCCCCAGCCGGTCGAGCGCCTTCCCCGCGTCCAGGTCGCAGGAGCCGTCCCCGGCCCGGGTCCAGGCCGCCGCGCACAGCGCCCGCAGCCCGTCCATGGGTTCGCCCGGGCGCTCGCCCTCGCCCTCGCCGGCAGGGTCGAGCAGCAGCGCCCCGTCGCGCACCGAGGCGGTCCAGCCCCCGCAGCGGTACGCGCCCCCGCCGGCGTCCGTGACCTCGGGCTGCGGGGTGAGCAGCCCGCGCAGGTCCGCGTCCACGTAGGTGGGCCGGTGCTGCGGCGGGGCCGCGAGCAGCAGAGCCGGCGTGGTGACCCCGGTCAGCACCAGCAGCGAGTCGACGCCGCCCGCGTGGGCGCCCTCGATGTCCGTGTCGAGCCGGTCGCCGACCACCAGCGGCCGCCGCGCCCCGGTCCTGATGACCGTCTCGCGGTGCATGGGCGGCAACGGCTTGCCCGCGACCTGCGGGTCGCCGCCGGTCGCGATCCGCACGACCTCGACGAGCGCGCCGTTCCCCGGTGCCGTGCCGCGCGCGGTCGGGATCGTCAGATCGGTGTTGGACGCGAACCACGGCACGCCGCGGTTGACCGCGTACGCGGCCTCGGCGAGCTGCCCCCAGCCCACCTCGGGCGAGTAGCCCTGCACCACCGCGGCGGGGTCGTCGTCGGCCGAGTCGACCGGCTGGAGCCCGCGTTCGCGCAGCGCCTCCACGAGTCCCTCACCGCCGATCGCGAGCACCCGCGCGCCCGCCGGGACCTGATCCGCGATCAGTCGCGCCACCGCCTGCGCGGAGGTGATGACCTCTCCGGCCTCGGCCGGCACGCCGAGCCGCGTCAGGTGCTCGGCGACGGTCTGCGGCGTGCGGGCCGCGTTGTTGGTGACGTACGCCAGCCGCATGCCGTGCGCCCGCGCCGCGCCGAGCGACTCGACGGCGTGCGCGATCGCGTCACCACCCGCATAGACCACTCCGTCGAGGTCGAGCAGGGCCGTGTCGTACGCCTGGTCAAGCGGGCTCTCGCTGCCGGCCGGGCCGGTCCGGTGGTTCATCGGGCGGTCGCTCCTCGTATGTCGTCGATCACTCGGCACACTTCGCGGACATGACCCGCGTAGCATGCCCGGATGAACGATTCCGGACCCGCTGTACGGGGCCTGCGGCTGGCGCCGTTCCGCGCGCTCCGCTACGTCCCCGAGCGGGTCGGCAGCCTGGCCGCGGTCACCTCGCCACCGTACGACGTCGTCGTCCGGCCCGAGGGACAGCGGCACCTGGAGACAGCCGACCCGCACAACGTCGTGCGGCTCATCCTGCCCACCGCCGAGCCCCCGGACGGCCGGCACCGCAAGGCCGCCTGGGCGCTGTTCCAATGGCAGGAGGAGGGCGTCCTGGCCCTCGACCCCAAGCCCGCCCTGTACGTGTACGAGCAGCGGGAGGGCGATCAGGTGCAGCGCGGCCTGATCGGCGCCCTGCGGCTGACCCCGCCGGAGGAGCGGATCGTGCTGCCGCACGAGGACGTGATGCCGGGCCCGGTCGCCGACCGCGCGGCCCTCATGCGCGCCACCGCCGCCAACCTCGAGCCGCTGCTGCTGGCGTACCAGGGCAACGACGGCGAGGCGGCCGAGGTCGTCGAACGCGCCGTCGCGGAGCCGCCCTTGCTCGCGACGACGACCGAGGACGGCATACAGCACCGGCTGTGGGCGATCACCGACCCGCCGGCGATCGCGGCGGTCGACGCCGACCTGTCCCGGCACCAGGCCGTCATCGCCGACGGCCACCACCGCTGGGCCACCTACCTGCTGCTGCAGGCCGAGCACGAGGCCCCGAGCCCGTGGGACTACGGCCTGGTGCTGCTCGTCGACACCACTCGCTACCCGCTGCGGGTCCGCGCCATCCACCGCGTGCTGCCGCAACTGCCGGTCGCACGGGCCGTCGAGGCCGCCCGCGACTCCTTCCGCGTACGGGAGCTGCCCGGCCCCCTGCCGGAGGCCCTGGCCGCCCTGGCGGCCGCCGCGGCCGAGGGCAACGCGTTCCTGCTCACCGGCGACGGCCGCTTCCACCTCCTGGACCGCCCGGACCCCGGTGCCCTCGACCGGGCCATCCCGCGCGACCGGCCCGACGCGTGGCGGCAGCTGGACGCCACCGTGCTGCACAGCCTGCTCCTGGACCGGATCTGGGAAGTACCCGACGCCCCCGAGCACATCCACTACATCCACGACACGGAGGCCGCGGTCGAGCGGGCCGAGCAGTTCGGCGGCACGGCCGTGCTCATCCACCCGGTGCGCGAGAGCGTCGTCCACGACCTCGCCAGGCAGGGCGTGACGATGCCGCGCAAGTCGACCTCGTTCGGCCCGAAGCCGGCGACCGGCCTGGTGCTGCGCAGCCTGGAGCTCGACGGCACCTGCGACTGATCCCGGCCCCGGACACCACGAAGGGCGGCATCCGCATGACGCGGATGCCGCCCTTCGTTCCGGCGATCAGCCCTCGGTGCGCTCGGAGGGCGACTTGAACGGGTCGTCGAGGAACGCCGTCGGGTCCGCCTCGTCGGTCAGGTCGACGTCCGGCTCGCCGGCGTCACCGGCCCCGGCGGTCTCGCGCGCCTCGCCGTCCCGGTGGGCGTCGTCCGCCTCGTCCTCGTCCTCGTCGTCCTCGTCGTCGGTCGCGTCGGAGTCCGCGTCATCCGGGGCGTCCGCGGCGACGACGCCGTCGCGATCCGCCACGGCCCCCTCGTCCGTCCCGTCCGTCCCGTCCGCCGCCGACTCCTCGTCGGCCTCCTCGTCCAGCACGTCCACGAAGGCCACGCCGTCCAGCTGCGCCAACCGGTCGGAGGCGTCCGTGGTGCCGCTCTGGTCCGCTTCCAGGGACTTGGCGAACCACTCGCGGGCCTCGTCCTCGCGACCCGCCGCGAGCAGCGCGTCGGCGTACGCGTAACGCAGCCGCGCCGTCCACGGGTGCACGGCGTTGGACGCCAGCTCGGGGCTCTGCAGGGTGACGACGGCCGCGTCGTTCTGGCCCATGTCACGCCGGGCACCGGCGGCCACCAGCCGCATCTCCACCTGGCCCGCGCGGTCCAGCTTGTGCACCTCCGGCGCACCCGCCATCTCCAGCGCGCGCTCCGGACGGCCCATGCCGCGCTCGCAGTCCGCCATGACCGGCCACAGGTCGACCGTGCCCGTCATCCGCCGGCAGGCACGGAACTCGGCCAACGCCTCGGCGTACCGCTCCGTGGCGTACGAGGCGAACCCGGCCGCCTCACGCACGGCGGCGACGCGGGACGCGAGCCGCAGCGCGACCCTGGAGTAGCCGTAGGCCAGTTCCGGGTCCTCGTCCAGCAGCCGGGCCACCATGACGAGGTTGCGCGCCACGTCCTCGGCGAGCGTCTTCGGCAGGCTCATGAGCTCCTGACGCACGCTGGGGTCGATCTCCTGGCCCGTGACGTCGTCCGGGATCGGCAGCCGCTTGACGGGCTCCCGCTCCTCACGGCGCTCGTCGCGGCCGCGGGTGTTCTCGAACCGCCCGCGCCCCTGCACGTACGGCCGGCGCCCGCCGCCCTGGCCCCGCTCGTCCTCCCGCCGCGGCCCGCGGGGACGCTCGTCCCTGCGGTCGTCACGACGGTAGCCGCCACGGTCGTCGTCCCGCCGCGGCCCACGGGGCCGGTCGTCCCGCCGGTCGTCGCGGGGACGGTCGTAGCGCGGGCGGTCGTCACGACGGAACCCACCACGGTCATCACGGCGGTCGTCACGCGGACGGTCATCACGAGGACGATCCTCACGAGGACGGTCATAACGCGGCCTGTCATCGCGACGGAACCCACCACGATCGTCACGCCGGTCATCGCGCGGACGATCCTCACGAGGACGGTCGTAACGGGGCCGGTCGTCACGACGGAACCCACCACGATCGTCACGCCGGTCATCCCGCGGACGGTCGTAGCGCGGGCGGTCGTCACGACGGAACCCACCACGATCGTCACGCCGGTCGTCACGCGGACGATCCTCACGAGGACGGTCGGTACGCGGGCGGTCGTCACGGGGGCGGTCGGTACGCGGGCGGTCGTCACGACGGTAACCGCCGCGGTCGTCACGCGGACGGTCATCGCGGGGACGGTCGTAGCGCGGCCTGTCATCGCGACGGAACCCACCACGATCGTCACGACGGTCATCGCGCGGACGATCCTCACGGGGACGGTCGTAGCGCGGCCGGTCGTCACGACGGAACCCACCACGATCGTCACGACGGTCATCCCGCCGGTCATCACGAGGACGCTCATCGCGGGGACGGTCGGTACGCGGGCGGTCGTCACGACGGAACCCACCGCGGTCGTCACGCCGGTCATCGCGACCCCGGTCCTCGTACCGTCCGCGCGGACGGTCGTCGGGACGGCGGTAACCGCCGCCGCCGGCTCGGTCGCCTTCGCGCCGGGGGCCGCCGCTGCGGTATCCACCCCGGTCGCCGCCCTGGCGCGGAGCGCGCCGCTCAGGCCGATCCGGCCGTTCCTCGGGCGAGTTGGACATCGACGTGACTCCTGTCGTTCGTACTGCTGTAGTGCCAGTCTCTCGTACCAGTCCGCGAGCTGCGCACCACGCCAAAAACAAAAAGACCCTCGGTCCCAGCGCTTTGGCCAGGACCGAGGGTCCATAAAGATTGTTCGGCGGCGTCCTACTCTCCCACAGGGTCCCCCCTGCAGTACCATCGGCGCTGAAAGGCTTAGCTTCCGGGTTCGAAATGTAACCGGGCGTTTCCCTAACGCTATGACCACCGAAACACCATCGGGTGTTAGGCGAACAAGCACACTTTTCAGTTAAGTGACTGGTTCAACCGGTGCGACCGTTCGCAACCCGGGAACCAAACAGTGGACGCGAGCATCTGAGGACAAGCCCTCGGCTTATTAGTACCGGTCAGCTCCACCCATTACTGGGCTTCCACATCCGGCCTATCAACCCAGTCGTCTACTGGGAGCCTTAA
>NZ_JBVKBW010000009.1:0-162815 GCF_055635295.1 Streptomyces sp. NPDC111520
AGCTTCGCGTACGAGCCGACCCAGAGCATGGCGACGAAGGGGATGACGAGGCAGACACCGGCGATCACACGGGTGGTGGTGACCACCGGTGGCCGCCCGGAGGTTCCGGATGGTTCGGACATTGTTTTTCCTCGAGCTTTCAGCACGTCAGAAATGCCGCGCGGGGGACGGACACACCCGGCCGTCATCCGATGGCCCGGGTGCGGGATGTCACGTGTCTCCCGGAAAACGGACGGCGGCTTCGACGCCGTGAAGGATGCCGGGGAGCGACGGCCGAACGATGGCCGGACACGTGGGAGCGGCACATGGTGTGCCAGCTTTCACCGTAGTGATGTCCCCCTCGACACCATTGAACGAGGGCGACAGTCCAGTGGATCTCCCGTGCCATCGCTCCGGCCACGCGACGCGTGTGCCGAAGGGTCAGCCGGCACTCCACTTCTGGTTGTCCGCACCCGTACAGGTCCACAGCCGCAGCGTCGTGCCGTCGCCTACCTGCGCGTCCGTGGCCTCAACGCACTTGTGGGCCTGGAGGTTGACCAGGTCGTGGGCGGGGTTGAGGTGGAACCTCTGCGACGCGGCGCCGTCGCAGGCAACCAGTCGGACGGCCGCACCGTCGGCCGTGGATCCGCCCGCGACGTCCATGCACCTGCCCGCGATCCGGATGCTCCTGTCCTCCGCCACGATCAGCCATGACTGCCCCGCACCGGCCGTGCAGTCCCGGAGCGTCAACGACGCGCCCTCCACGGAGCCCGCGCCGATGCACCGTTGGGACGCGTGACTGCGGATCGCCACCCCCGGAACCGCCGTGGAAGCGGGCTCCGCGGAGGCGGGGACCTCTTCGTTCTCCGCTCCGGGGGCGGCCTCGGGCTTCTCGGGCTGCTCGGGATCCCCAGGGGACGGCGAGGCGACGCTCTCAGCGGCTCCCGCGGACGATGGTCCCGGGCTCCTGCTCGGAGACGGTCGCGTCACGTCGAGGGGGCTCACAGGCAGCGCGCCGCCAGGGGAAGCCCCGATGCCCGGCGTGGAACCGGAGCCGGGGGCGGCCGTCGAACCGCCGGCGCCGGAGTCCGAACCCCGCATCAGGAAGGGAACCAGCAGCAGGCCTGCCGTCAGGCAGGCGACCGCCAACAACACTCGACGAAGCCTGCGGCGGTCACCATGGCCGGGGTCAGCGGCAAGCGGGGTCCCCTCCCGGTCGGCGTTCCCCTGCGGTTCGGCTCCTGGTACCGGATCGTCCTCGGTCGCGGGCGTCTCGGGGTACGAGGCGAAGGCGAGCCCGGCCGCGAATCCGTCCGCATAGCCGGACGGTGAGTCCCCGGACGCGTCCTCGGGTTCGGCGGGGAGAGCGGCGGCCCGCCTGGCGCGCATGGTCGCGGTCCGGTGCGTAGTCCAGTCAGGGGGATTCCGGCTTCCGCCGGTGTCGGCGTCGGCGATCGCGTTGGTTCCCCGCACCCGCCGCGGCAGAGGCGTGGGGCCGGGGCGGTGTACGGCCCCTGCCACGGCGTCCGCAGCCGACGACTCGTCAGAAGAGGCTGCCATTGGGTCCTTCCAGCATCAAGGGGCGAGGGGGCTCCGCCACGGGGCGGGCGCGGGCGGCGCGGCCGCTGTCCGCCTGCGCCTGCCCCGATCCCGACGTGAGCCCGGTCCGGAGACGGCAGCGCCGGACCCCGAGCAGGGCATGGCCGGCCCGCCGACCACACGGCCGACAGCACCGCTCCCACTATCCCCGGGCCCGTCGCCGCTCCATAGAACACGCGTGCCGTCCTGGCGTCACCGTGCCTCGGCAACCGGCTCGCAGGCGCCTTCCCGGCCTCTGGGTGAAAGGCCGGGTAACGCGGCCGCCGGGGCTGCCGCTTGCCACGGCGAGATCGGCTTGACCTGTGGGTACCGACGGGCCTGGTAGGTCACTGGAAGGGCAGTCAGGTCCGTGGCCTGGGACGACCCCCGCCATGCGCCAGCACGCGCGCGCGTATTCCGGGCTTGTCCGCTGCCGTGTCGTTCGGCACATCAGGAACAGCGACCGACCGGTCGAAACGAAACCCCCTACTAGCCTCGCGCTTTCGCGGAGCGGGCTGTCCAGCAGGTGATCAGGAAGCAGGAAGTGCCGCTGACCGGCGCGAGCAGGGATCAGCCAAGCCATCACAGGTTGACGGGTGCTTCTTGAAGATTGTCGTGAAGGGGTGCGAGACGCCGCTTCAATGTCTTCGCTATGTAGACGATCCAGAGGGAACAACTCGCAAGGAGCACGATGTAGAAGCTGTAGAGGCCGGAGCCGACTATCAGGCCGGCGATCGCAGGGCCGCTTGCCAGGGCCACTTGCTTCACCAGGGCGAAAGCCGAGTTGTACATTCCCATCCGATCCTCGGGAGCGAGATCGGCGATGATCGGGGACAGGGTGGGGGAGAGCAGCGTCTCACCGAACCCGAAGATGCCGTACGTCGCGACGACGAGGACGGTAGCTGTCACTGCGCTGGCATGCAGTACGCCAGCCAGACCGGCGGTCAGCCAAGCCACCGTCCAGATGATCCCAGTTGCCTGTATGGCTCGGGTTCGTGGCATCCGGTTCACCGTGCGAAGGACGAGGAACTGCGCGACGACGATGACGCCGGTATTGGCTGCTTCCGCGATACCGAGAGTCAGCGGCTGAACGTGGGCCGCTTCGGTCGCATAAGCAGGAAGACCTGACGAGATCTGCCCATAGCCGGCGAAGAATATGACTCCGCCTAGAACGCACAAACACAGCATCGCCCGGTCCGCGAAAACAATCCTCAGGCCGTCCCGAGTCGGATTTTCCCGGCGGAGTGAGGATTCAGGGGTGACTGTGCCAATGCGGATGGTCACGGTCAACAGGCTCAGAGCCAGATAAAGCACGGCTTCCACGGTGAACAGAGTCGTAAAAGTCTCCGGGCGCCCCAAATCGACTGTGGCACCCCCGACCAGTGCGCCGGCGCCCAGGCCCAGGTTGATGATGAAGGCTTGGGTCGCGAATGCCCGCGCTCGCGTCTGTGGCGTCGAAGCGAGCATCACCAACGTCGCGTTGGAGGGCTGAATCGCGGAGACGCCGGCGCCCATCATGGCCGACGCCGCAATCGCCTCAACCGCAGTAGTGACGTGGCCGAACAACAACGCGCCCACAGCAGTCGTAAAGGCGCCGGCTGCCAGCACGCGTGCCGGTCCTCGGCGGTCGATGAGCCTACCGATCAACGGCAGAAGGCAGAGCGCGGCCACGGCGAAGGAACCGGACGCCACCCCAGCTACCGCATCGCCCAGTCGCCGAACGTGAGCGACATATACGAAGAGAAACGGTCCAGTGAAACCAGTACCGAAGGCAATCAGCACGGTCCCGGCCTGAGCGCGGCGCAACACCTTTTTCATGGACGCTGTCACGCGTTCCCTTTCCAGTGAATGAGTCCCGGGATCCGCTTTCCCGGTAGATCAGAACGAGTCGAAACGGCACTCCGGAACCCCAGGCGGGGAACCTGGCAGCAGTACTCCGACCCGCATGTTCAGGTCCCCTCGCTGATGCCTGCAAACATCGTTGCCGATTCTGGGAACGGGACTTCAGACCGAAAGATCACAGCGATCTCCATCAGGGCCTTGGTCGAACCGGCCTGCAGCCTCAGGACGAGCAGGTCGCCGCGTTCCGAAACCGGCCGCTGGACGTCGGCCCGTATGCGTTTCGTTCGTGTGGCGACGCCCTCACCCAGAAGGTCCGCGAGGGTGACGACGGGCGGTTGGGGCTGCAGCGGGCGTGACGGAAGATGCGCCAGCGCTTGACGGTGGCCATGCCGCGCTTGACGGGATCGCAGCCGGGCGTGCGCTCGGTTCAGCGATCTGTGCCGGGCGGTGAGCTCCTTGCGGGGTGGGCGTCGGGTCGGCGTGACGAAGGTACCGCCGGCACCGAGGTAGGCCAGGTCGGCCAGCCGAGGCGGACGCAGGTGGCCGCGATGCGCTGGATGCGGACCGCGGTCAGATCGCGGATGCGGCCCGGAAGAGTGCGGGAGATCCACACGATTTTGCCCTGCGGGTCGGTGATGCCTGGAGATTCACGCCGTGGCGGCGGCGCCTGCCGGAATAGTCGGAGCGGCTGTCGCCGACCCGGTCGCTCTCGGCAAGCGCGCCGTCCACCAGTACATACTCCGCGTCCGCCTCGCGCGGAACGCGGGTCAGGCCCGGCGCGCGGCGGGCTAGGAGTTCGATGACCGCGTGCACGTAAGCGTGGGCGGTGCCCACGCTGATCCGGAATCCGGCCGCGATCTGCGCGAGGGTGTCGTGCTCACGCAGGCACACCAGCACGACCAGGGCTCCGCGAGGGCCGGAGCTTGCAGCTGCGGTCACCCTCCCGGGTGACGATCAGCATCGGCCGGCTCCGTCACCGCCGACACCACCCGCACCTACAGCTACCCCACCACTGCGGGCGCGGCGCGGCCCCGCGCCGTGAACACCATCACCGCCCCCGGGGGCACCACCGGTACCCCGTGTCAGCTGCTGCGTGCTCGAGATCCTCACACCGGTAATTCGTCGCGGTCCCGGCCCGAGATGGTGCATCACCCAAACGAGTGATCGGGGCCGCACCGGCGCATACGACGCCACCGGTGGGGCATGTGTGGACGCCCGCGATGCCCGTGCAGGACACCGCGGGCGTGTCCGAGACGCAACCGTGCGATACCCGCGGGCCACGGTGAACATCCGGCGGGCACCGGACGTCCAACGTCCATGAGGCCTCGGACACTTCCAGGCGCCGTGACCGCCGCCGTTCGCGCAGACGTTGCCGAACGCCGGGTTCAACAGCCCACCCACGTTGACGGTGTTGCCGCACAGATTGACCGGGACGTTCACCGGCACCTGGATGACGTTGCCCGACAGCACCCCGGGCGACCCCACCGCGGCACCGCGCGCCACTGTCCGCCAATGCCAGCGACGCCGTCCCCATGACCGCCGCACCGGCGACAACCAGCAGGGCCACCCCATCGACCGTACGAGACCGAGACATACGGAACACTCCCATGATCGGAAACACCCGGCATGCGCCCGGGACGCGGGAAGGCGAGAACCGCTCCCACAAGGGCATTCGCGCGTCACCCACGCAACGATGGCCTAGGAAGGCCCACTTCACCTGTAGGGGCGATCGCGACGGCGGCGTGCCCCCTCAGCACGCCATCTCCGTCGTATGTGCGTCGAGACGACGAGGTAGGACCCGGGCACGACGTGGCTGGACCGGTCTGTCTGGCTCGCCGTCAGGAAGGCATCAACAAGCCGTCAAAATTGCCGGGAACCGGCAATGTGTACCGGTCACCCGCCCTGTCACCATCGTCATGGCACCGACAACGGAGCCACTGCACGAAGTGGGGGGCAGGGGATGCGCGATTTCGCCGACGCCGCGCTCGGTTATCCCACCGCCCTGTTCAGCTTCGCGCTCGTGGTGGTCATCGGGTACTGGGGGAGTGTCCTGCTCGGTGGCTTTGACGTCGACGCCCTCGACGGGGGACACGGGGGAGAGGGCGTCGACGCCCACCACGACGGGCACGACGGACACGAGCACACGGGGGGCTTCGCCGGCTTCCTCGCAGGCCTTGGGCTCGGCGGGGTCCCGCTCACCGTCACGCTGTCGCTGCTGATCACCATCGCGTGGTTCACGGCGCTGTCCGGCCGGGTCCTGACCGGCGGCGGGCCGCTGACTGACACCGCCGTCCTGGCGGGAGCGCTGGCGTGCTCCTGGACCGGCACGCGCGCGCTGCTCATGCCGCTGCGCCGACTGGTGCCCCGAGAACGCGCGCCGTCGCGCGCCGACTTCGTCGGCAAGGTCTGCGTCGTCCGTACCGGCCGCGTCACCGCCGGGTTCGGGCAGGCCGAGGTCACCGCCGACGACGGATCGACCGCTGTCCTCCAGGTACGCACAGCCGGGCCCGACGAGGGCCTGATCGGTGGCAGCACCGCCCTGATCTTCGACTACGACGCCGTCCGGGAGTACTTCCTGGTCGCGCCGTACGACGCCGCGCTCGACCCGGATCGCCGTCCGGCCCACTGAGCCCGCCGTTCCACCCGTCTTTTCACTTTCCGTATCTCTTCACCGAGGATCGCTGATGGATGCCATCACCATCGGGATCGGCGTGCTCGTCGCCGTCGTCCTGCTCATCGTTCTGGGCATGCTCCTGATCGTCAGCCGGCTCTTCCGCAAGGTCGAGCAGAGTAAGGCCCTGATCATTTCCAAGGCCAAGAAGGTCGACGTCACCTTCACCGGTGCCGTGGTGCTGCCCGTGCTGCACAAGGCCGAGGTCATGGACATTTCGGTGAAGACCGTGGAGATCCGCCGTACCGGCCGCGAGGGTCTGATCTGCCGGGACAACATCCGCGCTGACATCCACATCAACTTCTTCGTGCGGGTCAACAAGACCGTCGAGGACGTCATCAAGGTCGCCCAGTCCATCGGCACGGAACGGGCCAGCAGTCAGGAGACGATCCAGCAGTTCTTCGCCGCCAAGTTCTCCGAGGCGCTGAAGACGGTCGGTAAGCAGTTGGACTTCGTCGACCTCTACACCAAGCGTGAGGAGTTTCGGGACCGGATCATCTCGGTCATCGGCACCGACCTCAACGGCTACCACCTCGACGACGCGGCCATCGACTTCCTCGAGCAGACCCCGATGACCCAATTGGATGCCGCCAACATCCTCGATGCCCAGGGCATCCGGAAGATCACCGAGCTGACGGCGATCGAGCACGTGCGGACCAACGAGTTCCAGCGCACGGAGGAGAAGGAGATCACGCGCCAGAACGTCGACGCCCGCGAGACCATCCTGGAGTTGGAGCGCCGTCAGGCCGAGGCCGAGATCCGGCAGCGGCGCGAGGTGGAGACCCTGCGCGCCAAGGAGGAGGCGACCACCGCGCAGGTTCAGGAGGAGCAGCGGCTCAACGCCCAGGGCGCCTTCCTGCGCACCGAGGAGCAACTGGGCATCCAGCGCGAGAACCAGGCCCGCGAGGTCGCCGTCGCGCAGAAGAACCGCGAGCGGGTGATCGCCGTGGAGAACGAGCGGATCGAGAAGGACCGGCTGCTGGAGGTCATCGCCCGCGAACGCCAGACCGAGCTGACCCGGATCGCGAAGGACAAGGAGGTCGAGGGCGAGAAGCGGGAGATCGCCGAGGTCATCCGCGAGCGCGTGGCCGTCGACCGCACCGTCGCCGAGCAGGAGGAGAGCATCAAGCGGCTGCGTACGGTCGAGGAGGCCGAGCGCGCCCGCCAGTCCGTCGTCATCCACGCCGAGGCCGAGGCCCAGGAGAAGCTGGTCAAGGACATCAAGGCGGCGGAGGCGGCCGAGGCGGCGGCCCACCACAAGGCCCGCGAGACGCTGACGCTGGCCGAGGCCCGCAGGCAGGCGGCCGAACTGGATGCCCAGGCCAAGGTCCGGCTCGCCGAGGGCGTGCAGGCGGAGGCCGCCGCGGAGGGCCTGGCGGCGGTGCGGGTGCGCGAGAAGGACGCCGAGGCGATCGAGAAGACCGGACGGGCCGAGGCCGCCGTGGCCGTCGAGAAGGCGCACGCCGCCGCCACCGAGATCGGGGAGAAGCTGAAGGCGGAGGCCGCCGGCCTCACCGAGAAGGCGGCCGCGATGGCCGCCCTGGACGAGGCCTCGCGCGGGCACGAGGAGTACCGGCTGCGGCTGGCCGCGGAGAAGGACATCCGCCTGGCGGGACTGGACGTCCAGCGGCAGATCGCCGAGGCGCAGGCGGCGCTGGTCGGCGCAGGACTGGAGAAGGCCAAGATCGACATCGTCGGCGGGGACAGCGTGTTCTTCGACCGGCTGGTGAAGTCCGTCTCGTACGGCAGGAGCGTGGACGCCTTCGTCGGGCACTCCGACACCGTCCAGGCGCTGGCCCGTCCCTGGCTGGACGGCGAGTCCAACATCGCCGACGACCTGGCGCGCGTGCTGGGCTCCGTGGACGCCGCCGGGGTCCGCGACCTGACGGTCTCCGCCCTGCTCATGCGCCTGATCAGCGCGGGAGGCACCCAGAGCGGGCAGTTCCGGCAACTGCTCGACACGGCACGAGAGCTCGGACTCGACCAGACCCCGGTCGCCGGCCTCAACGGCACGGCCCGCGCCTGACAGCCGGCCGAGGAGAACGGAGGGGCACGTACACGATGGCCACCGAGCAGCAGCACGGCGGACTGGAAGCCGGGACGTACGAGGTACTGCGCACCCGGCTCACCGCCGCCGCGCGCCAACTGTCCGACAGGACCCAGGCACTGAACGCCCGCCGGGTGGAGACCTTCGGATCCGGGGGGCTACGGCTGGCCCGCAGCGGGCGCCTGCGCACTGCGGGCGCGTGTGTCCCGCGCGACATCGCGACTGTGGGCGGACGACTGCTGCTCGGTCACGACGCACCAGGAAGCGGCGGCTCCGTCGGGGACGTGTTCTCGCTTCACGACCTGGGCGACTTCGAGGCCGTAGGCACCGACGCTGTTCCCGGGCTGCTGGATGACCCGTGTGTCCGGCAGGATTTGGCGGAGTTGTACCGCTACTACCGCGACGCCCGCTTGCTCCGGCTACGGATCCTCGGCACCCGGCTGCTCGCGGTTTTCCGGACCGGTCCGGCCCTCACCGACATCCGGGTCCTGCGCTGGCAGGTGGCCGCCGACGGCACGGCCTCGTACCTCGACGCCCGCGGCGAGCGCGACCACGTCGTGCCGCCCGCGTACGACATCGCGTGGCGGGAGACCACCCGCGACGACCACGTCCTGGGCCGCCACCCACACGTGTCGATCGAGGGCGAGGTCTTCGTGTCCACGGTGGGCGGCACACTCACGGTCAGGACACAGAACGACACGGTCGCCGGCGTGGAGGTGTACTCCGAGCCGGTCGACGAGCCGCTGCAGGCTCTGGCCGACGCCGACATCGCCCATGCCCGCGCCGGAGCGCTGATCCTGCTGCGAGTCCGCCCGTACAACGAGAACGCCGCCCGGTATCTGGTCACGAACACCCGAACGCACCAGGTGATCCGGCTGGACGGTCTCGGGCAGGCCTGCCTCACCCTGCCCGACGAGCAAGGGGTGATCTTCCCGGGCGGCTACTGCATGGCCACCGGCGCGGTGCGGACCTTCGACATTCCGACCGAGGGCCTGGAGTTCGATCGGGTCGTCCGGTCACCGAACGGCGAGGACGTGCTGTACGTCTTCCACGCTCCCGCCGAGGGCCGCACCGTGTTCCTCCCGTACAACGTCATCCGGAAGGAGGTCGGCAGCCCGCTGTCCTGTCACGGGTACGCGCTCCTCGACGATGGCACCCTGGTGTTGCTGCGCGCCGACTCCACCGAACCGGCCCGCGTCCACCCGGTGCAGGTATGGGACACCCCCTACACCACGGACACGTACGCCCTCGGCCGGCCGAGCGGTACCGGACCGCTGGACCGCGTCGGCAACGCCGATCTGGTGCGCGGCATAGCCGACTGCCTCTCGGTCGCCCGCATGGCGGAGGAGATGACCCCGACCGCCGCCGTGTACGAGGCCATTGCCGCGGCCTGCGTACGGACGGCCGATCACCACCACTGGCTCACCGAGCACGGCCTCGGGTCCCTGCACGAGCCACTGGCCGAGGTCGGAAGCACCGCCGAACAGATCCTGGAAGAGTTCGCGGCGATCACGGCCCTGACCGCTCAGGCCACCGGGAACCTGGACCAGGCGGCCACCCGCATCGCCACGCTCGTACGCCGCGGGCGTGGCGAGACCCTGGACAGCGCCGACGTCTGGATCCGGCACCTCACCGAACTCCGCCGCGCTCAAGGCCACCTGACGTCCTTGCGTGAGCAGCGGTACATCGACCACGACCGGGTCGACGAACTCTCCGCCGGGCTCAGCGACGACCTGGCCACGGCGGCCCACCGGGCGGTTGCTTTCCTGGGCGGGGAAGACGCCTTCGCCGGCCACCACAAGGACGTCGCGGCAATCGCGGCCGAGGCCGCGATCATCGCCACCACTGCCGAGGCAGCGCCACTGGCCGAACGGCTGGCCGAACAGACCGAGGGCCTGGAGGCCGTCACCGAGGTGGTGACCGGACTCGACGTCGCCGACCCGGTCATCCGCACGTCGATCCTGGATCGGATCGGTGCCGTCCTCGCCGAAGTCAACCGGGTCCGTGCCACCCTTGACGCGCGGCGCAGGGAACTGCTCGGCCAGGAGGGTCGCGCGGAGTTCGCCGCCGAGGCTGCCTTGCTCACCCAGGCCGTGATCGCCGCCCTGGGCGCCGCGACCACCCCCGAGACCTGCGAGGAGCAGCTCGGCAAGCTGCTTCTGCGGATCGAGAACCTGGAATCACGCTTCGGGGAGTACGAGGACTTCACAGAGGCGCTGGACAACCAGCGGACCGAGATCCACGAGGCCTTCTCCGCCCGAAGGCAAGCCCTGCTCGACGAGCGGGCTCGCCGCGCCGACCGCCTCGCCGACTCGGCCGGACGGATCCTGCACAGCGTCGCCCGCCGCCTGACGTCCCTGGCCTCCCTGGACGAGATCAACACCTATTTCACCTCGGACCCGATGGTCGGCAAGATCCGCCGCGTCGCCGACGAACTGCGTGACCTCGGCGACCCGGTCCGCGCCGGGGAACTCACGGGCCGCGTCAAGGCCGCGCGCCAGCAGGCAGCCCGGGCGCTGCGCGACCGCGCCGACCTGTACGACGACGGAGAAGGCGGTCCGACCGTACGACTGGGCCGGCATCGTTTCGCCGTCACCACCCAGGGCACCGAGCTGACCCTCGTTCCCTACGAAGGTGCGATGGCCTTCGCCCTGACGGGAACGGACTACCGGTCCCCCGTCCACGACCCGGAGTTCGAGGCCACGCGCGCGTACTGGGACCAGCACCTGGCATCCGAGACACCCGAGGTCTACCGCGCCGAACACCTGGCCGCCCGCCTCCTGGCCGACGCCGAGCCGCTGGAGGTGCTGTACGAGGCCGATACGGAGGGGCGCCTGCTCGGCCTCGTACGCGAGGTCGCCGAATCCCGGTACGACGAGGGCTACGAGCGCGGCATCCACGACCACGACGGCGCCGCGATCCTCTCCGCCCTGCTGCGGCTGCGGGCGGAGGCCGGGCTGCTGCGCTACCCGGCCTCGGCCCGTGCCGCCGCACAGCTGTTCTGGGCGTACGGCACCGACAACACCTCCCGTGACATCTGGTCGGCCCGTGCGTCCTCCCTGGCACAGGCCCGCGCCACGTTCGGTCTCGCTCCGGCCGTGGACACCCTGCGCCGGGAGCTGGCCCGGTCGATCGCCACCTTCGTCGACGCTGCCGGACTCGACCCGAGCGGTACGGGACTCGCAGGCGAATACCTCTTCGAGGAGCTCGCCGCAGGGGCCGAGGGCAAGATCTCCTTCGTCTCCGGCGCGACGGCCCGCACCCTCATCGAGAAATTCCGCACCGCCGCGGACGGACAGGGACCGGAAGCCGGCCTGGCCGCCCTGCCCGACGACTTCGCCTCACTCCCCGCGCGCCACCAACTCGCCCAGGCCTGGCTCGGCTCCTTCCTCGCCGCCGGCGGCGCCGAGTCCACCCCGGGGGATCTGGCCGAAGCCGTTGCCCTGCTGCTGTGCGGCCACCTGCCCCACCATGACTGCGCCGCCGCGCTCAGCACGACCGTCGACGGCCTGCTCGGCCGGCACCCCCGGGTCCTGCGCAGCACCCTCCACCTTCGACTGGACGAATTCCTCGCCCGCACAACCACCCACCGCACCGAGCGCGTACCCGGCTTCCGTGCCTACCAGCGTCTGCGCGCCGACCTGCTGACGCGCGAACGCACACGCCTGCGCTTGGACGACCACCGGCCGGTGCCGCTGACCACCTTCGTACGCAACCGGCTCCTCGACGAGGTGTATCTCCCCCTCATCGGCGACAACCTCGCCAAACAGATCGGCGCCGTCGGTGGCCCTCGGCACACCGACAGCTCCGGCCTGCTGCTGCTGATCTCGCCCCCGGGCTACGGCAAGACCACCCTCGTCGAATACGTCGCCGAGCGCCTCGGCATGCTCCTCGTCACCGTCAGCGGCCCCGCGTTGGGCTCCTCGGTCACCTCACTGGACGACGACCACCCGGAGATCCGCAAGATCCACTTTGCTCTCGCGGCCGCGAACAACGTGCTGCTCTACCTCGACGACATCCAGCACACCTCACCGGAACTGCTACAGCGGTTCATCCCGCTGACCGACGCCCAGCGTCGCCTCGGCCCTTACGACCTGCGCGGCAAACGCTTCGCCGTCGTGATGTCCGGCAACCCCTACACCGAGTCGGGCTCCCGCTTCCGCGTCCCCGACATGCTGGCCAACCGCGCCGACGTCTGGAACCTCGGCGACGTCCTGACCGGCCGGGACGATCTCTTCGCCCTCAGCTTCACCGAGAACGCCCTCACCTCCAACCCCGTCCTGGCGCCGCTGGCCGCGACCGACCCCACTGACCTCGAAATCCTCCTGGGCATGGCCCGCGGCGACGAATCCACCCGAGGCGATCGTCTGACGCGCGCATTCCCTCCGGCGGAACTCGACCGCATCCTCGCCGTGCTGCGCCTGCTCCTACGAGCCCAGCGCACCGTCCTGGCAGTGAATAGCGCTTACATCGCCTCCGCGGCACAGTCCGACGTCTCCCGCACCGAACCGCCCTTCCTGCTCCAGGGCTCCTACCGGAACATGAACAAGCTGGCCGAGCGCATCTCCCCCGCCATGAACGACGCCGAACTCGACGCCCTCGTCGACGACCACTACCGCGCCGAAGCCCAGACCCTGACCAGCGCCGCCGAGGCCAACCTCCTCAAGCTCGCCGAAATCCGCGGCACCCTCACCGGCGAACAAGTCACACGCTGGGAGGACGTGAAAGCCGCGGTGTCGCGTGCCTTGCGCCCATGAGCAGGTGCACGAGGCGTTCCCGGGGAACACCTTGCCACCATGGAGGTGCCCTCGATCTGGAAAGAGGAGCGGCGCCCGGCCTTTCCTTGGTGGAAGCCACAAGAGACGGAAGGGGCTGCCACGACGGTGGACAGGCCGGGTGCTCGGCGCTGCAGCCGCCACGTACGAGACCGGTGTTTTGCACCTGACGGAGTTGTACGCCACCGACGAAGTCGAGCTCCGCCTTCAGGGCCGCGAGTTCGACTTTCACCCTTGTCTGGCACCCTCTGTCCGGCCGCGCTGACGCCAGCGCGTCCCACCTCGAAACCGGCCGCCTCTGCGTCCTGCTCTCCCGCCACCGCCATGCCTGCATCGTCGTCGGCCGCGCCGGCATACGCGAGCTCCTCGGCAGCCACCCGTCCACCTCGCCGGGACTGTACAAAGAACGGCCCTGTCTCACATCCGGTGATGACGCCTGGTGATGTCAAATGCGCAAAGTAATAGCCGCAGGTCGAGCCATAGCAGAGACCCATGAGCCGCACGGGGGAGCTTCATGGTGGACGTTGCCCAGGACACCGGTAGTGTCTCCCTCGGTCTGCAAAAGAGCACTTCAGGGTCGTCTCCCGCGGTATGACTCTGCGTTGCCACTGAATGTGAGACAGAGCCGTTCGATGGACAGACCCCAATTCCTCGCCCGTATAGCCGCTGAGGAGACCCGGCTCGCCGCCGACTGAAATGTGGGCGGGCGGCCGCCTTGTCTGTTGAGCGTGGAACAGACCGGCAGAGCTCCGTTGGCCGTGCCAGGTGTTCAACGAGTGTTGCTCTCAGGGATGCTGCTGTGTGGTGCGAGCAGCAGGCGGTGCTGCGACACGGGGCGTGTTGGCAGGGCACTGGGTTCGTTGTGGGCTGCGCCATGGTGGCGTTGTCGCGGGTTCGGCTCGTCGTTCGGTACTCGCCTCGACAGGACATTCGCCCCATCCGCATCGATCACCGTGCAGTGGTGCTCGACATTCTCGCCGACCGACGCGGTGGCCGAGGAGGGGCATGGCTGGCACACTGACGCGCAGGTCGTAATAGCGGCGGGCATGACTCCTACGAGCAGTACCACTCCGGCGCATCGGGGTGGACCTCAACGCCTGCCGTGTCGGGGTATTACCACGCGGTGCCGCCGTGCCTCTGGGTGTCAGGGGTTCTGGGGTGCCCGCCCCGCTGGTACGTCGACTTCGATGGCTGGCTGAGCGCGGTGCCGGGACTGGTGTGCGCACTGTTGAGCGACGTAGCGAATTTGTGTTGTGGATGCTCACGGTGGATTCGACCCGGACCGGACGCTGCGGTGCGTCCACGGGGAGCACCAACTGAGGCGTGAAGTAGGCGGAATGCGGAAGGACTCACCGATCGCATGGTCGGTGAGTCCTTCGGCTGGGGGGTGCTCGGTCAGAGGATGGTGTTGTAGGTGTTCCAGCCGCCGCCGATCTTGGTGCGTTTGGCGAAGGGTGCGGTGGCGGTGCCGGTGCCCTTGTACAGCCAGAGGACGCCGGATGCGTCGCGGGCAACGGCGTCGGTCTTGCCGTCGTTGGTCAGATCGCCAGCGAGGGAGAGCTGGTTGTAGATCTTCCAGCCCGTGCCGATTTTGAGCCGGGTTGCGTACGGGGCGGTGGTGCTGCCGGTGCCCCTGTAGAGCCACAGCACGCCGGAGGCGTCGCGCGCGACCAGGTCGGGTTTGCCGTCGTTGTTGAGGTCGGCGCCGGCGGCGAGCTGGTTGTAGATTCCCCAGCCGCTACCGATCTTGACTCGGGTGGCGAACCGGGCGCTGCTGGTGCTGCCGGTGCCCTTGTAGAGCCACAGCACGCCGGAGGCGTCGCGGGCGACTAGGTCCATCCGGCTGTCGCGGTTCACATCGCCCGCGCCGGCGAGCTGGTTGTAGATGTTCCAGCCGCTGCCGACCTTCACGCGGGTCGCGTAGCCGTGCGCGAACTGCCGGTCGTAGTACCAGAGGTATCCGGCGCTGTCCCGGGCAACGATGTCACCGCGGCCGCGTTCTGCGCCGACCGGGACAACGCCCGTCGAGTAGGTGAGTTTCTCGACTACGGGAGAGAGCCGGGTGATCTTGTTGTACGTCTGCCATCCGGTGGTGAACGGCGCACGTGAGGAGAAGGGCGTGGCGGCTGTGCCGGTGTTGTTGTACCAGAACAGCTGCCCGGAAGTGTCGCGAGCTAGTAGGTCATGCCGGGGCAAGACGGGCGCACCTACGGTGGAGAAGGTACCGGTCTGACGCACGTACGTGTCGTCGAAACCGTTCCTGGTGTAGATGTCGTAACTCGTCAAGGCACGCATGCGCCATGCGTGTACGCCCGGGGCTGCGGTCAGTTCGTAACTGATGGTGTGGTCGCCGGGCTCCAATCGGCAGTCCAGGTTGAGGACGCCGGCGTCGACCTTGGGCGAGTTCAGGGTGCACGAGGCGCCGGGACCGGTGGTGACGTTCCCGATCTGGATGTCCTCACGGGGCCTTGAGACCTGCCCGTCTGCAGGTAGGAAGTTGAGGTACAGCCGTCCGGCGTCATTCGCGTGGACGTGTAGCACCTGCCGGACCGTTTTACCGGCAGGTACGTCCGGGAGGTCGTAGGCAACCGTGTTGAGTAGGGCGTGCTCCCGCGACATGACCACGGACCGTGACATTCCAGAGGTCGCTGTGGCAGGCCTGACGCCGGCGCTGCGGGCGGCCTCGATGCCCTCGGTCAGGTCCCCGCCCGGGGGTATGTATGCGTACCCCCGGTACAAGGTGGTCATTTCTGGCGCGTCCGTAGATACGACGAACTCCGGGCCGCGCTGCTGGTTGGGCCACAGTAGGCAGGTGAAGACGGCTTTGTAGCCCGGCACCTCCTCACACTCGGTGGGGCTCAATTTGAAAGACGCCGGCCACCCTGCGCCATCACCCGTGCCGTCGAGCGGTTGGGTAGCGAAAGCCACCACCACTTGACTTCTGACCGCCGTCGCGCCCGTGAAGTTCACCTCGGTGAAGGAAACCGAGTTGGGTGGCAGCACCTCGTCGCGCACGGTAACGTGCAGACCGTCCTCGGCCGTGGCCGGGCTGGAATTCATGAGTGCCACGGCCGTAAGCAGACCAGTAGCCGCACTCATGGCGGCTGTACGCCGCCACAATCTTCGGTGCATCGAATACTTCATCCTGTTCTCGGTTCGTCGCGGTTCTCACGCTCTGCGTGCGGGGCCGCGCCGGTACTCGTCACCCTGTTCTGCGGGAAGGGAGACATCCGGAGAGTGCCGGAGGTCGTACGTCCGAGAAGGTCGCCTCAGCCGATGTCGTTACGCCGCAGCTGGACATTCAACCGGTGTCGGCGCCTCCCCAGGCGCCTCTCGCTCGCCGCAGCACCCGCTGGCGAACATGAGCCCTGACCTTACCGACGGATCATGCTACAGGTGCGAGTCTCGGAGTCGCCTGGGTCAGCTGACTCGGAGGGAGTGTGCGCGGCAGTCCGATGCTGCGTTCAACCGGGTCTGCGATTTCGAATAGTCCTGCTGCTGTGGGCATTGTGTAGTCGGTCGCAATGACGGCCAGCCGTGAGCCGATGGGCGTCGGTTTGTGAACGGCAGCATTCAGCCAGAACCTCCGCGCGCGCCTCCGCTTCCTCCGGGCGGGTCGGTGAGCCGCCGTGAGAGCACCCGCCCACCGTGGTGGACCCTGCACGTGCACTGGCAGGTCCGCGTCCAGGGCGCCATATCCGTCGTCGGAGCGGTTCGGGCTGGTCACGACAGCCGTCTCGTACAGCCGGTACGGCAGATGGTCGCCGCGCCAGGTACTGGCCAGCGCCCACGCGGCGACGTTGGCGGCCGCGGGCTGGCCGACCGCGACGACCTTCGCCGACAGCGTCACCAGCTCCGCGGCTCCACCCCGTTCTCCGCCGTGGGGCCGTCGCCGTTGGTTGCGTATCGGCCTGGTGCGCTGTTGGGGTCGGGGTGGACGCGATCAGCACCTTCTGTCCGGGTACCAGAGGCGTCGCGGGAAGCTGGGACGGCTCCACGCTGACGCCGACCACGGCTCGCCGGGTCCGATCAGCGACTGGTCGGTGACTTGGGACGGTGCGAGCAGCGATCCCGCCTTCAAGTCGGTCGCTGGGCGTTGCCCGACCAGCCCGTCGGCTCGGGAGGCCTTCACGGACTGCACGGCCGGGTCCAGGGCGATCGACGCTGTGGCGAGGTCGGCTTCGGTGACGCAGGTGCCGACTGGTACGTCACGGTCGACGACGACGGCTGGGGTGCGGTGACTGAAGTTGGAGTACCGGACGGCTCCGGACAGGCCCCGGCGGCGATCAGCGCGACGGACAGGGCGATCAAGCCGGGTCGGCGCTGGCGTTGCCGGACCATCCGCGGTGCGGCGACCGGTCCGGTTGGCGGCGATGCCGGGGAGTCGCGGCGACCGCACCGGAATGGGCTCGTGTGGTGGTGGGGTTCACGACCCCTGACATCGGCTGCGTAACCTCGGGCGACGCCCAACGCTGAGGCGCACTCACCGGGACGGTGCTCCCGGGACAGCGGCGCATCATGCGACGGGTACCGCGGTGCGACATACGACGCACCGTACGGCTCTAGCCTCGCGCTTTCACGTGGTGGGGCGTCCGGTGGGTGATCAGAAACGCGAAGAGTGCTCCTGACCTGCAACGATGGGACTTGTCTAGGGTCCAGGTCGTCGCATGAAAGAAGCACTCTCCAGGTGAAGAAGCGTATCGGGTCCTTCCCGCATGTCCGTACCGAAGGCGGCGGTCGTGGGGTGGTCGCTCAGGCCGGCGGTGTGCTGCTGGTGGAGACGATCCGCATGACCGGTCTGGATCAGGCGATATCGGCGGCGTTGGCGCCGTGGCGCAAGCCGCGGGCGGTGCACGACCCGGGCAAGATTCTGCTGGATGTGGCGCTGGCGGTCGCGCTGGGTGGGGACTGCCTGGCTGACGTCGGGATGCTGCGGGCCGAGCCCGCGGTGTTCGGGCCGGTGGCCGCGGACGGCAGACACTGATCCGCACCGACTCCGGCGGGGGCACCCACGAGTTCCTCGACTGGCTGTCCGCACGCGGCCGATGGCTGTTCTACTCGGTCGGCATGACCATCACCGATGCCGTCCACCAGGCCGTCTTGAAGGTCCCGGCATCGGCCTGGACGCCGGCCGTCGAACCGGACGGCGACATCCGCGACGGCGCCTGGATCGCCGAACTCGACGGCGGCTGCCTCAAGGCCTGGCCAACAGGGCTACGACTGATCGTCCGGAAAGAACGGCCACACCCCGGAGCCCAGTTGCGGATCACCGACGCCGACGGCCTGCGCCTGACGGCGTTCGCCACTAACACCAAGAACGTCCCGATCGCCGCACTCGAACTGCGACACCGCCAGCGCGCGAGGGCCGAGGACCGCATCCGCGCCGCACGGGCCACCGGCCTGCGCAACCTTCCCCTCCACGACGCCGCACAGAACCAGATCTGGCTGGAGATCGTCCAGATCGCTCTCGACCTGCTCGCGTGGATGCCGATGCTCGCCCTGACCGGCGACGCCCGCAGGTGGGAACCCCGACGGCTCCGGCTCCGCCTGTTCTCCACTGCCGCACAACTCGTCACCACCGGACGGCGCCGCATCCTCCGCCTCGCCCAGCACTGGCCCTGGACCGGCGTCATCGCCGAAGCGCTACAACGTCTCGCAGCCCTGCCGAACCCCGGCTGACCAGCAAAGTCCCGCCCCTACGAACAGCACCACCGACCGGAACCGTGGAACCCGGCGCCCACCCGACGCGACAGGCGGGCCCATCGCCTGCCCACAACCAGCCCGAACGCCGAAACGGCCAGCCAGAAGAACCGACAGGCCGTCACGAAACATCGAGGTTAATGCAGCGAGGGGCGGCGCGGCCGGGCGTGGGCAGGTGAATTCCAGGACGCCTGTAGACTCGGCCATAAATAGAGTGAAACTCCTGCAAGAAATTATTTGACGCTTGGAGCTGAGATGGCTGCGGCACATTCGATGATGGACATTAAACTCGCTGCGGCAGATGGTCCCGCGCGGGTCACGTTCGAGCCACTTGGGGTTGTGTTCGAAATTGCCGACGACGATTTCATCACGGTGCGACTAGACTCGAGCCTGGCGTCCTCGGTCGAAATTCATCATTGGTCAAACGGGTTCTCGGTTTGGCTTCCGTACCCCGGGGAATCCGACCACGTCATTCTCGACTCCGGCGGGCGCGAGGTCGTCCGACTTTGGTAATTGTGGCTCTGTGGTTCTCGCACCGGATTCCCGCCCTCTAATATACGTGAATACCGAGAACGGCCCCGGCGAGCATGTCCTGCCGGGGTCTCTGTGTGCTAAAATTCCTCTATTCGGGTTTTGGTGGAGTTATGCAGGCGACTGTTGCAAATCCAAGGATAATTCCGTAATCCACATGGCGGGCCATAAAGTGGCCCGCCATGTGTCAATTTCTGACATAGTTGGAGGCGTGCATGCAGGTTGCGATCGACGGATTTGCTTACGTGAGTCACGATGAGCCTGCCTGGAGGGGTGGGCAGCATCGAATGGCCATGGTGAATCTTGCGCAATTTGGCTTCGAAGGGATGCTTGAGCAACTCTGGCTGCGCGAGGTCGATGGCGGAGAGGGGTATGAGATTTGCTGTATTCCCTTTTGCGTTTACGGTCTCGCACTGGGGGATTTGGTGTCTGTTGACGACGCTGGTAATGTCAGTCAGTTGGTGAGAAAGGCGGGGCGTCTGGCGTTTCGCGTGCTATTTGATACGCCTCGACCATCGTTGGATGGTCGAGATTCTCTGCGTGGAGCGGTGGAGTCTGCAGGTCTTTTGAGTGAGTGGAATGGAGATCGCCATGTAGCGATTGACGTTCCGGATGCGTCTGTGGCGCAATCGCTTTTGGATTCCATTCGTGAGGAGATTCGCCTCGAGACGGCTTTTTGGGAATGGAGCATTTCTCGGGAATTTAGGCCCTCCTGAGAAACCGTTTTGGGCCTGGTGTCTGTATCCGAGCCTCGTCCAGTGTGCGGTAGCGTAAATCGGTGCACGGAAAATTCCGGCGCCATGTCTGCTACCTCAGCCCTGAATATTCGGCTTCTCGACAGCTTCATGCCAACAGGCTCCCATCGCTTTCAGAGCTTCCCTACCAGGTCGGTGCTTTTATGCCATCGAGGGACGGGTCCGCGCCGTCCCTGCAACGCAACGCTGCGGCGAGCAGCCCGACGTCCAAGACGCTGAGCCGCACATCGTCGACGGCCCTGTTGTCCAGCGCCACGAACCGCGGCGGCCGGCTCCGCAGCTTCTTCATCGGCGCCTACAACTCCATCCAGGAACGCCGCGTGCGGTCGCTCGCGAGCGGCGTCCAGACCGGGCCGGACGCCCCGTACTGTTCGAGGTCCTCCAGCACGCCGCCCCCAACTGGACATGCCCGGCGAGCTGGGCGGTCGCCGGGTGCCCCGCGACCATGGCCCGCAGGTCGCCGATGCGCCGCTGCAGCGCATCCGGCCCGGCGCCGGTTAGGACTAACAGCACCCGGGGGAAGCGCGGGTAGAACCACTGCCAGGCCAGCATCGCGTCCTGGTCGGCGACGGTGCCCCGCCGCCCGGGCGGCTGTGGCACGTACTCGTGGAACCGCGCGTACGAGATCAGCTTCCTCGCGAGGCGCTCGCTGCTCATCGTGGCGCGGTCGACCTCGACGAATGCCCGGTACTGCAGGCGCTGCGGTCTCGTTGCCGTGTAGTGCAGGACCGCGTCAGCGATCAGGCGGTCCTCACCGCCGGTGTCCGGCAGCCGGTGAGCGACCTCCGGCACCCAGTCCAGCGGCCCGTACTCATCCCCGCGGCTCCGGGCATCGGTGAGGAACGCCAAGTGCGTGCGCAGCACTGTGAGGGTGTGGGCAGCCCGCAGCGAGGCTTCCACGGAGCTGCCACACGCGAATGCGTGCTGTCCGCGCAGCTCTGGCCACCCGGCGACGGCCCGGGCGCCTTGAGTAGTCAGGAACCAGACCCGCATGCGGCTGCCCACCATCGCGTAGTTGACCAGTTCGGCCTCGCGGAGCATGTTGAGGGCGCGGCTGGTGAACTGCCGGGTGGCGTCGGGGGCGACCAGTTGCTGCAGGTGGGGGGTGGTGGCCAGGCGGTGCTGAGCGAGAAGGGCCAGGGCTCGGTGTGCTGCAGAGTCGTCGGTGGCGGGCTGGGTGCTCGCCTCGCGGTCCGGGTCGGTGAGTGCGTCCTGGGTGGTGTCGTCGGTGAGGTTCATCGGTACTGCTTCTCCTCTTCGGTGACATCAGTGGCGGGCTGTGACGACTGCTGCGGCTCGGCTGTGACAGTGGCCGACGGCTGGCCGGCGCTCTTGCCGGTCGGCTGGCCGGTGAGGAAGTCCAGGACGGAGATTTCGTGGGTGGAGGCCACGGCGGTGAGTTCCGCCAACGGTTTGGCGTCGGTGTTGTCGTGGGCGGCATTGAGTAGTGAGCCGCGCTTGGTGGGCCGGTACAGGTCCCGGAACACGTCGTTGAGCTCGGGACCTCGGATCCGCAGCGGTCCGACGCGCTTGCCGCCGACGGTGAAGGAAGCGAAGTGCTGGTAGCGGCCGAGCTCGGCTGCGTCAGCTGGGCTGACCTGCTCACCCCACTCGTCGGTGATGTACCGGACGGCCTCGACCGATCCGGCGGTGGTCGACAGCGACGACGCGTTCTGCAGCAGCGCGGTCCGCACGTCCGGGCTGATGCGGTGCAGTAGCTGCGTCATGCCGTGCATCCGCACCCCGAACTTGCGGAGCTGCTCGGTGATCTCAGCCAGCGAACTTGCGGCGGCCCCGTCCAGGGAGATCAGCTCGTCCAGATACAGGCGGAACGCCTTGCGGTCCCTCTCCGGGACGTCACGGCGGGACAGCCCGGCGCGGAGCATGTCGCGGACGATCATTGAGGTGAGCAGGCGGTCGGTGGGGCCGGTGCCGGCCGGGCAGATCCACACGACCTTGGAGTGGTCCATGGCGTGCCGCATGTCGTAGCTGCCGACCGGGGAACCGAGGAAGGCCTTGATGACCGGGGACGCGGCGAGCCGGTCGATCGGGTTGAGGACGGTGGGCAGGGCATCGGCGGGGATCGCCGGGAACGAGGTGGCCCACCACCGCTGTGCCTCCTTGTTGAGCCGGTTGACCGCAAAGGCCCGGAACGTCTTGTCTGTGATCAGGGCCCGGATCTGGAAGACGGTGGCCTGGCAGTCCGCCTTCCCGGCCGCCACCGCCTGCTCGTTGACGGCGACCAGCGCCTCCACGGCCTTGGTGAGGATCGTGATGGCGCGCGGCGCGTTGGCGTCCCCCCACCCGAGCGAGGTCGCGAACGCATCGACGACCGATGCCGTCACCTCGTGCGGCGCCGCACCCGAGGTCATACTCAGCGGGTTCCAGCAGGCGAGTCGGTTGGTGGGCTTGCGGACGGTCAGGTCGAACAGCCACGCCCGGCTCATGATCGTGTCGTGCGCGAGGTAGGGGACGACGGTCGCCCATGAGTCGCGGTGAGGGTCGATGAACGCCAGCCCGCCCCGGTTGTGGGCGACAGCGACAGCCTGGACCAGGGCGCGGGTGGGTTTGCCCCAGCCGGCCTTGCCGACCTGCACCTCGAACAGGGTGTCCGACTCCCGCGTGGCCAACAGCCGCTCGGTGCCATCCGCACTGCGGTACCAGCCCTGTGGCAGCAGGTTCTTCGTCGGCTCGAAGCTGGGGATGTCGCCCGCCAACAGCGGCAGCCGGGCGTGCATCGTCGGGGGCTTGAGTAGCCCGGCGACCTCCTCGATCCGCGCCCAGGAGTCCCGGCGCGGGTGGATGCGGCCGCTGGCCCACCGCTCGTCGAACCGCGGTCGCCACGGCCACCGGTCCGGCCCTAACCGCAGCGGGCCCCAGGACCAGCCCACCGACGACAAGCGGGTGCGCGCCGCGTACACGTCCAGCGCGGCTTCGATGTGCCGCAGCCGCCGCTCCGCCCGCCCGATCTGGTCCGAGGCGCACCGCACCAGCAGCTGCACCCGGACCAGGCCGGTGTCCTCCATCAGCTTGCCCAGAGCCTTCTCCCGGTCGATCCGCGGCGGCCGCGGCGACATCATCAGCCGACGCCGGCTGGTGCGCTGATCCGGCGGCGTCAGCAACTGCGTGAGCTGCCAGCCCCACGAGTCCTCCAACGACGCGGCGTCCTGCGCCATCCACTGCGCCTCGCGGCGCGCTTCCTGCAGGGCTCGCTGCCGTGAAGCGTGGACGACCTGCTGCCGACGGCTCTTGAGGTGCCAATTGGAAGCGGGGGAGATGTCCAGGCAGACCTCGGCGAGGTCGCCGAGGTCGCCGAGGTCTGCGCACAGGTCGGCGACGGCGGCGATCAGCGGCTGCAGCGGGTCCACCTCGAGCGGAACCTCCCGCAGCCGGGACGCGGCCGTACCGTGCAGGGAGAACACGGCACGGACCGTGTGCTCGCGCTCCTTGTAGGCAATTGGCCGCGCGGGCTCACTGCAGACCCGCGCGTAGGGGGTCTGCTGCAGCAGATGTGCGGGTCGACGCGGCCGTCTCCGTTGCCGTTCCGTCCGATCGCGGCGAACGTGGTCGGCAGGAACTGGAGCGGCCCGACGGCCCGGTCCAACTGCCGTTCGCCGTCTCAGTGGCCGTCGTCGGTGTCCGGGATCGCCGTGGTGTTGCTGCCCACCCCGGAGCCGTCCAGGCGCGGCCCGAGGAAGCGCGGGGTGATGTCACCGTTCGGCCCGATAGCGGCCCTGCGGCACTGTTCGACTCGTTCGTGGCGATGCCGGCCAGGAAGCGCGTGCTCACCAGCCGAGGCCATGGTCGGGAACGATCACCTCCCGAACGGGAAACGATCTCCCGTCGCATTCGCGCCGGTCGGGCCGACCCGTGAACGACTGTCCGTCGTGTTGAGGACAACACAGGCTCGACGGTTGGGTGTACGACGTGCCGGTGTGGTTGTGTCTGGCGGGGGTGCCGTTCATGGGCATGGGTGAGTTTCCCGCCAGTTGGTGCGGAGGCTCGTGTCGAGCTGGGTCTCCCATTGCGCGAGCGTCTGGCACTGCAGTGGCGTGCGCCGGTTCAGGGCGGCGTCGGCTTGGGCGAGCGAGGCGAGGATCCTGGCGTGGATGCGGTGCGTGGGTTCTTCGGGCAGGGGTTCGCTGGCGTTGCCGTCGGGGCCTGGCCGGCGCTGTGGTGATGTCGTGCTCTTGATTTTGGCCAGGGCGTCGCGGAATGCCGCGTTAGGAGGAACCCCTGGTGGGCTGGTGATCTGTGGCTGTTCCGGCTGGTGAGGTGCTGGGGGTGTGGCGGCATCGCGAAGGTGGCGGGTGATGTAGGCGGCGGGGGCGTGCGGGCGCCAGGTGAGCCACCAGGAGTGCAGTTCTGCCGCGATGTCGTGCCGGGTCAGGCCGGCTGTGATCAACGGGCGCAAGGCGAAGGCGAGGCGCCGCAGGTGCTCGCCTTGCGTCCAGGAGACGCGGGGCCGGATCCAGGCGGCGATGGCGATGCTGTGGGCGGTCTGCGACGGCGTGAACGACGTGGGGCGTGGGGCGCTTCGTTCCGGCTTGCCGGTGTAGTTGTTCTTCTCGTCTACCTGAGCGTTCTGTCTCTTGGGGTACTGCTTACGGGAAGGGGTGCAATCGGTGGTGCGTGCTGCGGTGTGTTTGCGGCCGGCCTCGGTGATGGCGCGGGCGCGGCCCTGGGGGGTGTAGCCGATCAGGCGGGCGGTGTAGCCGTGCCCGCCGATGCGGTGGCCCATTGCCTGGTCCCAGGCTGGGGGAGCGGTGGCTGCGTAGATGGTGGCGGTGCCGGACCATCCGGGACGCCGGGATTTGCGTCGCGTGTTCGTGCGGCTGCCGTGTTCGACCCATACCAGGAGTCCGAGTTCACGCAGGTATCGGACGTGATCTGCGAGGCGGCGGACGCCGATGCCGAGTAGGGGCGCGCGGTGGTCGCGGCCGTAGAGGACGTGCCCGTTTGGTTTCATGTCGCCGGCCAGGGATTGCGCGACCCGTAGGGTCGTTGCGTTCGCCTGGGGGTGCCGTTTTTCGTCAATGGCCCACTGGGCGGCGGACAGGAAGTCCCGTGCCCGCACGCTGCGGGAGGCCGTGGTGGGTATCTCCTGCAGGGCGTGCGTGAGTAAGAGATGACCGGTGCGACTACCCAACTGAGCCGCGGGGGCGGGGGATGTAGCGGTGGTGTCGTCTGCCGGTGCGTCCTGGTAGTGGACGGGGGTGTGCTGGATCTTCAACAGTGGCGCGCCCTCCGTGGCGCGTGAGGCAACGTCGCCGGTGGTGCGACTGGCGGCCGTCGGCGTCGTTGGTTCATGGAAGGGAAGCCCTTGCGCTTGCTGCTGGCAGCAGGTGACAGGGCTGGGCTGCCGAGGTACGGGAGCCTGATCAGGACGCTGGCACCGCGTCGGGGATCACGGGGCTGAGCGGGGTCGGCCGTGCCAAGGGGGGAAACAGTTGATTGCCTGGCTGTTCCGTCCGGCGGGAATGGACGGGCGCCCTTGCGTCGCCTTTGGCTCGTCCTTGGCTGCGCTGGTGCCTGGCCGGGGTGGGGTATGGCGCTTCATGCCGGGGACCGGAGCTCTGCCGGTGTTCGCACGACGCCGCCGTGACGATGCGCCGTGTGGAAGCGACCTGCAGCCCGCAGTGCGGGACAGCGCCGGAAACGGACGTCAGCTTTTCCCGCGCGATGGGAGTTGGTCCTGTGAGCACGGGCCGGCGGCTCGCACCCCTGCTGGGCTGGGTGCATGATTTCGTGCAGACAGGTCAGCAAGGGTTCGGCGTGCAGGTATTACCTGAAGGACGTCGTCGTCGGAGACATGCATCGCCCGCCCGGAGTGGCCCTGGAGACGGCGCAGGATCTGGCGGGTGTGCCGCAGGGACAGTGGTTGGGCCGGGCGCTGCCGTGGGTCGGACTGGTCGCCGATGAGGCGGTCACCGAATCAGAGATGATGAATCTGTTCGGCGAAGGCCGTCACCCTCACGCCGAGAAGGTGATCGCAGACCGGCTTGCGGAAGGCGACTCACCGGCCAAGGCGGAGCGGGCGGTGCGGCTGGGTTATCGGGTGCAGAAGTTCACTGCGATCGACTTGGTCTTCCGCCCTCCCGGAAGCATCCAGATCCTGTGGGCGCTGGCGGATCCGCAATCCAGGCGCGTCATCGAGACGCTCCACTTGCAGGTACTCCGCGAGGTGGTGACGCAGGAGGTCGAGGAGAAGCTGCTGATCGTGCGGGTGGGGAAGGACAGCGTTCGTCAGCTGGCATGGCCGGGCGTGATGGCGGCACGCTTTCGCCATTACACCTCCCGGAAGGACGGGCCGCTGCTTCACGATCACGTGCTGATCTCCGTGAAGGTCAAGCGGACTGACGGCGGGTGGGGCACGTTGCACACCCGCACGCTGCTCGAGCACGTCGTCGCCTGCTCCGAGCGCTACAACCAGCGGATCCTGGAGGAAGTCTGTATGCGTCTCGGCCTGGCCACCGAGCCTCGGTTTCCCACGGCCGGACAGCGGCCGGTGATGGAGATCGCCGGGATACCGGAGGAGCTGATCAACTGGGCCGCATCCCGCAATCAGGCCATCATGGAGCGCCTGGGGACCCTGGAGGAGCTGTGGGTGCAGCGCACCGGTGGCCCGGTCTCGGTGAGGGTACGCCGCCGCTTGATGGCCATGGCAGCCGACGAGACACGGCCCGCAAAGGACAGGGCCCGCCCGTTGTCGCAGTGGCTGGCCAAGTGGCGTGCCTCCGCCATCGCTCGCGTCGGCCGCGCGGTCGTGGACAACCTGCTGCGGTTGGCACGGGCCGCGGCCCGCGGCATTCGGGCACGTGCCCATGCGGTCCTAAACGTCACGGTGGGCGCGCTGGAGATCACCGCCACGGTGTCGCAGTACTACCCCGGCGGATTCCGTCGCCGTCATCTGCTGGCCGAGGCGCGCCGATATCTCACACGGGTCTTTCGCGGGCGGCCGGTGCCGGTAGGGGCGGACGAGGCGCTGGTCACTGCGGCTATGGAAGCCCACTGCGTCGATGTCTCCCCGCCCCGAGCGCGGGACCTGCCTCTTCCGGTCGTGGATTACCGCCGTCTCATGCCGCGCTGGGCGCCCGTGACGGATACCGAGACGGCACGTGGTGGGGTCGAGGCCGCTGGGATCTACTATCGTGCGCGTGCCGAGGTGGTGCGCCGCACGTCCGACGGCCGCCGTGGAACCGCATCGGTCCGCCGCTCGCGGGCCGGATGCGCCGCGCCACCTGCAGGAGAGGGTCAAGACCTCAGAGAGCGGCAGGCGGGCCCTGAGAGTGGCAGGAACAGGAAGCTGTAAGCCGTCGACGGCGTGCCGCTCGGCACTGCCAGGCGCGGCATGGTGACCGGCATCGGCGGCGTAATGGTGGCCCGTCGTCGCCACTGAAGGACATGCTCCGTCTCAAGCCGCCGGCCGGTCACTTCGACAGAATCCGGAGCACGATGGCCGGTGGCGTAGGCATCCTTCCTGCCCGCAGCCCCTCGCCGGTGACGGTGTCCCATGAGGTATCTCCCTGTGGAAGGGTACGCAGCAGCCCCAGCAGGGGGCGCGGGACACGGTCACCTGGTGGGTACTGGATCGCGGTGTATCGGGGCCCGCTGGTGATGCTGCCTGCCCGGCTGCGGCGCTCAACACGCTGACGGCGGCCGGGATTGTCGAGGCTGATGTTGGCTTTGGGATCGGGCCGCAGGCGTGAGGGCCTGCAGTGTCATGGTGAGGGCTGCCGGTTCGCTGCGGGGCTCGCCGGCCGCGAACCTCCTGCTTCATCGGCAGCAGCCCGTGACCTGTGTTCGCTCTCGCCAGCTCCACCGGCAACGTGAGGCGGGGGTGTCGGATTCCGTCGAGCGGGATGTTCTCCAAATTTGCGTCGCGGGGCTTGGGATGCGGCTGCCGCGTGGGCGTATCGCCTCTGGTGTGGCTGGTGGACTGCCGGAGTGACAACGACCTTGAGAACTTCTGTATCGGCTGGTGACGGCTACTGCCGTCAGGCCGTGATCCGCACCCGAGGCGCTGATCTTGCCGGTAGCGGCCGTGCCGTGTGTTCGGCCACTCGTCCTGACACATGGCCGAGGAGTCTGCGGTGAACAGTGGGCCCGACTTGCCCGACTGGGTGCGCCAGCACCCTTTGCATGCAGCCGGCGTCATGATCGTCCTGGTGCAGCTTGCCGTCGTAATTCTGGCCGCCGTCTTCTGGCGCCGCCGGTTGCGCGCTGCGGCTGCGCAGCCGGGCACCGGCGAGGAGCAGGGGACCGGCGACGACAAGCGGCATCCGGCTGCTGTGGTGGTGGCTGCGCTTGCAGCTGCCGCGTGTACTGCTTACAGCGGTGACACTTCGTGGCGCTTCGCCGAGGAGCACTTGGGGATGCACTCCCTGCGTGAGCGTGGCTTTCTGTTCTTTGCCGGCGAGCTTGCACTGTTCGGCTGCGCACTGATGGCGCGCAGCAACATGCGCTTCAAGAGCAAGCCGGGTGCGCCGGGGATGCTGGTGTGGCTGATCACTACGGTCCAGGTCATCCCCGCCTACACCGAGAGCCCGGACATCTGGGGAGGCACCGTCCGCGCCTTTGTCGGGCCGGTGCTGGCCGCCTTGCTGTGCCACCTCGCGCTCGGCCTGGACCTGTGGCACGCCAAACCCGGGGCCGAATCCGGCAGCATCCCGGCGGTCATCGTCCGCGAACTGCGCGAGCGCCTGCTGTCGCGTCTCGGCCTGACCGACAGCGGCCGCGACGCCGAGCAGATCACCCGTGACCGGGCCACCCGCAAGGCGGTGCATCTTGCGGCGTTGCCGAAACTTCCACGCTGGCTGGGTTGGTTGCAGGACGTCAGGAACCGGCGGCTTGGCGCCGCCGTCGCCCGCGCCGGGGTCGGGGAGGATCCCGAGCAGTGCGAGAAGTTGCTGCATCTGCTTGCTGCCCGACGTCACGCGGGCGACCTTGCCACCATGGAGGTGCCCTCGATCTGGAAAGAGGAGCGGCGCCGGGCCTTTCCTGGGTGGAAGCCACAAGAGACGGAAGGGCCTGCCACGACGGTGGACAGGCCGGGCGAGTTCGCACACGCGTTCACCTTCTCAGCCGCCGGTGGGGCATCGGCCGACAGCCCGGGCAGCGAAAGCGGCCAGGCGCATGAGCTGGTCCTTGGCGCGGAGTCCATGCCCGGCCCGTATTCAGCCGCCGCAGCCTCGCCCTGGACCGAGGCCGTACACGCCTGCATCCCGGCCCAGCGGGCTCCAGCGGATGCGCAGCCGGATGCAGCCGACAGGACAGATACGTCCCCGGATGCAGACGACGACGGGTCGGATGCGCAGCCGGATGCACAGGTGCACGCCAAGCCACCCGCCCCGGATGCGGATGCGGGTGTGATGGGGGGCAGGTCCGGCCTGGACATGGACGAACTCCTCGAGGAAGCGCGCCGCCTTGACGCAGCCGTCCGCGCTGACGACGGCCGTAACGCATCCAGGGGCGTGTCGCTGCGGCAACTGCAGACGCGGCTGCACATCGGTCAGCGTCGCGCGCAGCGCTTGCAGCGTCTCCTCAAGCAGGACCCGCAACAGCTGTGACTTCCGAGTCGCAGGCTCCTGCGGCTGCTTGTCCTTCCCTGAGATCGCGGTTGAGATCTGAGTGCCTGATGGGTGGGCGTGCGTGCTGGTTTCAGGCGAAGGCGGTCTCCGCGAACGAGATCCCTCCGCGCTCGCTGTGTGAGAGGTCAAGCCGC
Source organism: Streptomyces sp. NPDC111520 (assembly GCF_055635295.1). Classification (NCBI taxonomy): domain Bacteria; kingdom Bacillati; phylum Actinomycetota; class Actinomycetes; order Kitasatosporales; family Streptomycetaceae; genus Streptomyces; species Streptomyces sp. NPDC111520. The sequence continues at coordinate 29,603 of NZ_JBVKBW010000009.1, forward strand.
CGCGCGTGTTGGGGTGCCTGCCGTAGATACTGGTGGAATCCCGTGGCCCGGAACGTGAGGTCGAAGTAGTGCCCTTCGATGTGCCATTGCGGGTCGCCGTAACTGTCCTGCGCGGTTGAGCGCCGAATATGGTCGATGTCGAGGCTCAAGGCCATCTGCTTGAAGTCGAGGTCGCCCTCGACGCCCCAGACATCGTCGAACACGAGCGTAGACGGCGCGATCCAGAAGCTGAAGTGCGTCTGCGGGGCGACCGGATGCACCCAGCGGACGATGTAGTCGATGTCCAGGAGCAGGCGCGGCAGCGAGTCGTCGGAGGCACCCGGCTGCACGCAGAGTCCGTGGATGGTGCAGTCATGCCATCCCATCGCGTCGAAGTCGGCGTCGCTCCAGATGCTTTTCGTCAGACCGGATTCCGGGTGAGTGCCTGCGCTCATGGCGGCATCCAACCAGAACGGGCAGGTGAAGGCTCAGCTGGTTGCCTTCCAGAGCGGTCGAGGGTGGAGGCGTGTCACGGGGTGACCGCCGGTGTGACCGGCCGACCATGGTGCCCATCATCGCTCAGAACGGGTAGGGCTGCTTGAGGTGTCCGGTTGGGCTTCGGCCGGACGTGCACGGGTGCGGCCGGTCGCATTGCCGACAAGCATACGGCGAACGAGGTAGTCAAGGCGTCCGGCACGGTGCTGTTCACGGTGCGGAACCGACTTGGGGGGTTGCATGTGTCTGGCGCAGCTGACCGCAGTGAAGGCGATCACGACGGAGATCGACGTGTCGGCATCAGCGGCATAGTGACGCGCTAGGGTGCGGCTCAACTCAACGGCACATCCGTTCAGCAGATGTGTCGGTTATTGAGTCACCGGTTGAGACGTCAGTGTTGTCCCGTGCCTGGCATCCTGGCTCCACGCTGTACCACCCTGGGGGGAACTGGTCATGACTGAAGCCCGCATTGACGCTGTCGACATCGACACCGATGGGGACGACGATGCCGACCGGGAGGCTGTCGAGCACGAGCGGGAAGAGATACGGGAGTTCGTCAAGGGACTGAGCGCGGACGACATCAAGTCGGGCAGCTGGTTCACCAAGCTCAGCGCTCAGGCCCTGAGCTCCTACACCGACAAGGTCGACTGGCAGTACTTCCAGGAGCGGTATGAGGGCGTACCCGCGGATGCCATCGTCGATCAGCGGATGAAGATGGCGGCTCGGTATGCCGCGCTTGAAGGCGGGCTGTCTGCCGGGGCCTATACGGCGGCCGTCGTGGCCACCCTCGGAAGCCTTGGTGGTGCCTCGCCGGCGACCGTCCCGGCCGCCGTCGCGACGATGATGGTCGATGTCGCGTTCATTACCAGGCTCCAGTTGCGCCTGGCCTACGACATCGCAGTCCTCTACCGGGTCCCGCTCGACCTGTCCGACCCCGAAGACATGTGGAAGCTCATGCGAGTGGCCTTCACGATCAAGAGTGGGGAAGCGGTCCGGGAAGGTGCGATCAAGGTGGTTCCGGCCCTCGTGCGGCCACTGATCAAGCGCTTCTACTCCAAGGGGGTACTGGCCGCCGCGAAGGGGCTCCCGGTCGTCGGGAAGTTCCTCCTACGACGCAACGTCATCAAGATCGGTATTCCCCTGGTCGGCGTTCCCCTTGCGGTGGTGCTGAACCGCTATACGACGCTGCTCGCGGGGCGGCACGCGCAAGCCGTCTTCCGGAACGAGGCGCGGGTGATCGAACTCGCCGAGGGTCTGAGCAAGCGGAGCCAGCACCCGCAGTTGATGCTGTGGGTCGCGTGGCTTGTCATCATGGCGGACGACAAAATCGCCGACGATGAGGCGCTGTTGATCCGGCACCTGGTCAGGGTGGTGCGGGATCACCATCAGGTGGTCGACGAACAGCTCGCTCACCTTGTTGACGTGGACCCCGCCGAGGTGTGGCGGCGCATAGACGCCGAGTCGGGGGATCTGAGCGACATCCTCGATGCGGCCGACCGGGTGGCCACTGTGGACGGTGCCGTCAACGCGTCCGAGAAGGCCGTCATCTCCGAACTTCGAGATCGCTGCCTACGCGCCTGACGCCGTCACGCGCCACATCCCACAATGGCCAAGGCTCCTCTTCACCGCTTGGCTGACCCGGGTCGGAGCGCTGGGTCTTGCTCTGGGCGCGGACGCGGCTCGGCGCGGCATGAACGTCGTGCGGCCGCGGTCCGGCTCTCCTGGTGCTCTTTCCTGGCGCGCGGGTCAGCCCTCGCGCCCGTGTCACCGGGCGTGGGGCCAGGTGTAGGAATGGCGTCCGTCCGCGGACACGGTCACCCGGAACTGTTCCAGGGCGGGGGATCCGTCGTGGCGCCACCGTAGGAGGTGGTCTTCGATGGGTTCCCAGATGCGGTCGGGGCCGCCTTGGCGGAACCGATAGCCGTGCGGGCCGGGTTGGAACAGTGCCCAGCTTCCCGTGTCGAGGAGTAGCTGGCCCCGGTCGCCGAGGTGGAGGCGCTGGACTGCGGGTGCGGCGGTCTGGGCGACGAACCGGGCCGCCCAGTCGTCCAGGATGCCGATGTCGATGGTGGTGTCGCGTTCGGTGCCGGCGTCGAGATCGGGGAGCATCCCCAGGGGTGGGGGCTGGTGAGTGCGGGCGAGTATGGAGGAGACCTGCCCGCCCAGGAGCCGTCCGGTTGCGGTGCCGTCGTCTTGGACGGTCAGGCGCGCCAGTTCGCTGGAGTGCATCCAGCCGGACAGGGTGGCAAGGATAGTGCCGCCGGGGCGAGTCTGGGCGATCCACTGTCCTGGGATGGCCAGCACGCCGCAGGTGGCGATGATCCGGTCGTAGGGGGCGCTGTCCTTGTGTCCGGCCAGGCCGTCGCCGGTGATCAGGTCGGGGGCGTGGCCGAGGGTGGCGAGCGCATTCGCAGCTCTGACCGCCACCTGCGGGTCGATTTCGATGGAGGTTACGTGCTGGTCGCCGAGGCGGTGGCACAGCAGCGCGGTGGAGTAGCCGGTGCCGGTGCCGATTTCCAGCACCCGCATGCCGTCTTCGACCTCGAGGTCTTCCAGCATGCGCACGACCAGGCTGGGCAGGGTGCTGGAACTGGTGGGCTGGCGCAGGATCCGGCCGTGGATGTCGCCAGGCACGATGGTGCCGGCGATCTGGGTGACCAGCGAGACGTCGGAGTAGCAGCCGGACAGCCAGCCTTCGTCGCCGGGCATCACCGGCTCCCAGGCGGTGGGGGCCGAACCGGCCACCTGGCGGAAGAAGCCCCCGCGCAGGAACTCGTGCCGTCCGGTGACCGCGACGGCCTGCCGCCATTGCGGCGAGCGCACACTGCCGCCCGTGAGGTGGTCCAGCAAGTGCCTGCGCAGGTCCTGCTCGTTCACGAAGTCTTCCCTTCCAGTAGAACGTCCATGGCCACCACCAACGTCGCTGCAGGCGCCAGGTGCCGTGCGGCCGAACCCGCCTGACATCTCCCGGCACAGCCACAACCGCACCCGACGGCGGCGGCACCTCCAGCCCTGGAGCCTCGGGCCGCCTGCCGCTGCCCACAGCAGGCCGCCTCGACGCCGGCCCTACGGGTCCGTCGCTCCGTCATCCCACCCCCACACTTCTGCGGGGCTGCCGCTGCAGTCCACGACGAACGGCGACACGTAGCTCGCCGGTTCCGGGCCCTGGGCTGGGCCGTGGCTCGCGGGCATGACCTGTGGTTCGGGCACGATGGCTGCCTGCGGTGTGGCCGTGGCGCAGGCGTGGCAGGTGTCGGCCAGACGCCACCGGCGACCGCGCGCGCAGCGCACCAGCACCAGCCGGACCAGGCCGTCACAGCCACGGTGCCGCGGATGCCAGCGGCAGCCGTTCTGGCCGCACTGGCACGTCTGCAGGTGCGGCGCGAGCGGCGCCGCACGGACATGGAGCACCAGGTGCGCCACGACCGCGCCACGTACCAGTGCCGCCCCCGGCAGGTCACCGAGCCAGCCGCATTCCTCACACATGATGGCCGCCCCAGCACCCATCGGCCGGACCTCCACCGTCCACGTCCGTCGCATCGGATCCGGGCTCGTGTCACGCCGCATCAGCTCCCGACCCCTCCTCGGTGCAGGGCCGCTGGCCTCCGGCAGGTTTTCGGGCGTCGTGGACGGCGCCACACGCGGACGCGCTCCTCCCGGACACCGCACTCACCCCCGTGGGTGTGCGTCGTCGCTGCTGGTCCGGAACCGGGCTGGACCATCGCAGCGGCACGCGGATGCCGCCGGGCCGGTCACCGGGCCCAGAACCCTCGGCAGCGCACGCTGCGGCGGCGGGGCAGTCAGGCCGAACCGGCGGCAGCGATACTGCGGACGCAAGCCGGAGGGAAGAAGCGAACACGGTTGTCTTCCAAGATCGTGGTCGGAATCAGTAGGCCCGCCACGCGCGCTGGGTGATGATCCGGGCAGGCTCGCCAGCGCGCGCGGCGGCATCACGGCCCGCCTGGTACGGGCCGTGCGCGCCCCCGTCGGGGAGCGGGGGCGTCCTCCCCGAAGAACAGGGAGGAACCATGGGGCCGGCGTCAGACCACATCGGTGGCGACGTCCGGCGCACTCAGCGCGGGCGGAGGCCGGGTGTCGTGCTGGGCGGCGGTGACTTGCAACCACAGCAGCGGCACGGCGGCACTGTTGCCGAGCAGCCACACCAGGCCCAGCACGCCGGACCGGTGCGGCCCGGCAGCACGGGACGCGCGATGTCTCGAGCGGGAACGGGATAACACGGCCGAACGGGAGCGCATCAGATCTCCTCCAAGAGGCGGGGCGCTGCCGACGTCGTTGCACACGAGCGGTGGCATCCCGCGTCACCGACCGGGTTCCGCACCGCGTCGCCGGCCACGTCCTCGTCCCTGTCGCTGGCGCCGCCGACGGTCGCGCACGACCCGCCGGCCTCCCGCACCCGCAGCTGAAGCTGCGCCCGGGATGTTTCATCGCCCAGCCGGTCCCAGCTGCTGACCAGACAGATGACAGGCCGCGCAGACGAGAAGACACGCACCAGGTGCACCAGGGCGTCGAGCTGCGGCCGATGGTTGGCGCTGTGCGCATGAGGCCCGTGCTCGATTCAGATGCCCTTGTACTCCCAGCCCGCCTCGGCCGCGTACCGCCCGCAGTCACTCAGCCGCTCGATGAGCAGACTCGGCCCCGGACGCGTGAGCCGGTCGTAGATCAGCGCGATGGGTTTGGTCGCCGCCGTCACGCTGCCCTCCGCGGGAGATGTTCAGGGCAGGCGACGATCGGCCATACACGCCACCCGCCGTCGACGGCGACGCGCACCATGCCCGCGCTGTCGAGGTCACCGCAGGTGGAACCGCACCAAAGGCAGGCTTCACCACGGAGGCGGGCTGGATCGATGTCAGGTGGTGTTGTCGGAATCTCGGCGAGTACCCCCAGCTGGGGCGACTGTTCGCCCGGGCCGTCTGTCTGGGCAGTGACCGGCTCGTGCGCCCCGCCCAGGCGGGGCGGCATCCCCAACTTGGCCATGGCGGAAGTGATGCCGTATCCGTCGCCGTGCCGGTCGCTCATTGTGTACCTCCGGTGATCAAGGCCCACGCCTGCTGAGTGCCGTCCCCCGCATGGTCATGGCCGTAGTCGTCCGCATCGGCCAGAGCAGCCAGGAGGAAGGCGCGTCGCGGTTCGTCGAGCTCCTCTGGGAGAGCGACGATCAGGCGCACGCCTGTCTGGTCTTCCCGGCGCTCGACTTCTGTGCCGGTGGCCGCGAGGAGCCGTGCGGCGATGCTTTCGATGCGTGGACGCACAGGTATCCCCTGGTCACTGGTTGATCGCACTGCGTAATGCTACTTAAGTAGGTTCTCCCTTATGCAGTAGCTTTGTCAATGACGACGCCAGCCTCAACTCGCCCCCTCGCTGGGGCAGCACGGAGAGTGCCATGCCCCGCGAAGCCCCCTACCTGGAGGTGGCCGACGATCTGCGTCGCCGCATCAAGGCAGGGGAGTGGGGGATCGGCGAAAAACTTCCATCGGGCGCCTCCTTGGCGACCGAATACAACGTCGGTCGCAACGTGACGCAACGCGCCCTGGACCGGCTCGTCATCGAGGGCCTACTCGAAGGGCGGGCTGGCTCCGGACGGTTTGTTCGCCCACCACGCGAGCGCATGCGCATGATCCGGTCCCGCCACCGCGAGCACCGCGGCGGCAGCCCGTTCCACGCGAACATGAATGAGCAAGGTAAGACCGGCACTTGGGAGTCGCACAGTCAGGCCAGAGTTCCCGCTCCTGAGGACGTCGCGCAGCGCCTCGCCATCCAGCCCGGGACTCACTGCGTGCGCACGGCGTACGAGTTTATGGCTGGCGGTCAGCCGGTGCAGCTGTCGACGTCGTGGGAGCCGATGGCCATCACGGACGGCACGCCCATTGTGCTGCCGGAGATGGGTCCGCTTGCCGGCGCGGGCGTCGTGGAGCGGATGCGGACCATCGGCGTCGCCGTCGCCACCGCCGTCGAGGTGCCGCGGCCGGGGCGCGCTACGCAAGAAGAGGCCAACCTGCTGGGGATTAGCGTCGGAGACCTGCTGATGCGGATCGAGCGCACGTACTACGACGGCGACGGTCGGCCTGTGGAGACGGCCGACATCGTAGTGCCAGACGTCCGCTGGGAGATCGCGTACGAAATCGGCATAGACCGCGGCGAGTGACGGCTGAGGTCTGCACAACGGGCTGCCGATCGTGCCTGGGCGCGGACGCTAAGCCTCCTCCGGGCCAGGTGAGGTGCAGGTGCGGCGCGAGCGGCGCCGCACGGACGTGCGCCACCAGGTGTGCCACGACCGCGCCACGCACCGGCTCCGCCTCCGGCAGGTCACCGAGCCGGCCGCATTCCTCGCATGTCATGACCACCCCCGCACCCATGGGCCGGACCTCCACTGTCCACGCCTGCCGCAGCGGACCCGGGCTCGTGTCACGCCACATAAGCTCCCGCCCCTCCCCAGATGCCGGGTCGCGGGCCTCCAGCGGGCTTCCGGGCGCGGAGGCCGGCGGCAGGCAATCTCGCGCCCCTCCCGGACCCCGTTCCCGCACCCCAGCGTGCGCGCCGCCGCTTCGGTGACAGCGGCCCGGGCCGTCGCCGCAGCACACGGATGCCGCCGAATCGGCGACCGAGTCCGGATTCGTCCGCGGCACACCCACCGGCGGTGCGCAGGTCAGGGCGGACGGACGGCAGCAGGGCTCCGGTCGGAAGCCGAAGAACATCAAGGAACACGGTGTCTTCCAAGGTCGTGGATTAGATGGGCCCGCCACGCGCGCCGGGTGATGATCCGGGCAGGCTCGCCAGCGCGCGCGGCGGGATCACGGCCCGCCTGGTACGAGCCGTGCGCCCCCGTCGGGGCGGGGGCGTCCTCCCCGACGAACGGGGAGGAACCATGGGGTCGGCGCCGTGGCGTGGTCGCTGCGGCACTCCGATTCACCGCTCGGATGCTGCACCGTGTGCCGGTCGCGACGTCGTGCCTGTCGTGGCACCGCCGACGTTCGCGCACCACCCGCCGGCCTCTCGCACCCACAGTTGAAGGGACACGCGGGACGCCTCATCGTCGAGACGGTCCCAGCTGCTGCCTCGGCGGGACGCCGACCGTCACCATCACGACGAACTGGCCGCGCTCCGGCTCGAACGCCACATGGAACGGGAGCTGCTCGCCAGCCTCAACGGTCACTGCAGAGAACCACCTTCGACATCGACGCGAGGAACGGGAGGGGAACCGGCCCGGCAGTGCGACGGGGGACTCCGCCGGGCCGGGGCTTCACAGGGCGGGCTGCCGGGCGATAGTCGCCCACACGGTCTTGCCGACCGGATCGCGGTCACGGACCCCAAAGTCGGCTGCGGTCGCCCGTACGAGCATCAGCCCCCGCCCGCTCTCGGCATCGCTTGACGCGATCACAGGGCGGGGATGCCGGCGGCTAGGGTCGGACACCTCCAGCAGCAACTGGGCGCCATCGTCCGATACGTGGACGTGCACCAGGTGCCGGGTGTCGCAGTGCCGGATCGCGTTGGTGACCAGCTCGCTGGTGATCAGCACCGCGGTGTCCATCGCACCCTCGGGGACATCCCAGCCGGCGAGAACCCGCCCCACCTGTCTGCGGGCGATGTACACCGTCTTGGGAAACGGCGTGAACCACATCTGCCACCGCTGCGAGGTCCCGTGCGTCGTCATCACGGCTCCGCTCCCCCTTCAAGGGGCGCCATCGCCCCGGTCGGGTTTTTCGAGAGGTCAGCGCCGACCTGACGTCGTGTCGGACACTGACTGTAGGAAAGCGGTCCGTCACGGCCGCCGCCATCTCCGATGCAGGCAGTGCATGCGGATATGCACCCATCGCATACGAGGCGGGTAGATGCTGAGCGACGGTACGTAGCGTGGGAGGGGAACGCATGGACGGGGCCGGCAACAAGCAAGTCCGGGACGCCGCACGAGGCGGCGACTACGGCCGCGTCATCAGGCTGACTCGCAAGGCTTTAGGCCTGACCCAGCGCCAGCTCGGCGAGGCCTGCGGCCTGTCTCAGTCGGCCATGTCACGCCTCGAAGACCGCGGCGTCGGCACCTACAACATGAGCCTCCTGGCGAGCGCGGCCAGCCACCTCGGCATCCCTCCGAGCCTGGTCGGTCTCGCCGACTACGACCGGAACGGGAACAGCACGGTGGAACGCCGAGAATTCCTCGCCGGCGTCGCCGCAGTTGCAGCGACGCCAGCCATAGCCCACATCCCGGCCCGCCCCGAATGGGACAGCGGCCAGGCACCCGCCCTACGCGTCGCCACAACCGCCTTCCGCCGCCTGGACGCCACCGTCGGCTCACGCGACCTCGCCGACACCGCACAAGCCCACCTGCGCCTCATCCAGCGCGTCGCCTCCCAGGCCCCGGACGCCTCCCACAAGGCCCGCATGGCCGCCGTCGGCTCCGAAGCCGCCTCCCTGGTCGGCTGGCTCGCCTGGGACATGGCCGACCACGGCTCCGCCCGCACCTGGTACGGCTCGGCCATCAAGGCCGCCCGCACCGCCGGGGACTCCCTGCTCGGCGCCTACCAGACCGGCAGCCTCGCCCAATTCGAGGTGGAAGCGGGCAACACCGCCGAGGGCTTGCGCCTGATCGCCCGAGCGCGCCGCCAGCTCGGCCCCGACCTTCCGGCCATCGCTGCTGCCTGGCTCGCCTCCATTGAGGCCGTTGCCCACGCCACCGCCGGCGACGATCGCGCCACCGAGCGCGCCCTGCGCTCCTGTGAGCAGCACACCGCGCGCGTGCCGCGCGAGGACCCGCCGCCGTGGCCGTGGGTGTTCTCCTTCGATGAGCGGAAGGTGGCTTCCTGCCGCGTCGTGTGCGGGGCGCGCCTCGGCCGGTCCCGCTGGGTCCTGTCCTCGCAGGAGATCAGCACCGCCCTGTCGTCCGGCCACGAGAAGCAGCGCGCACTTCTGACCCTCGACGTCGCCACCGGCCACCTCAGCACCGGCCGCGTCGACTCCGCGTTCGCGCTGGCGACCCGGGCCGTCCACGACGGAGTGCGGCTCAAGTCCGGGCGCGTCGTCGAGCGCGCCCGTGCCTTCCGCCGCTCGTACACCTCGCAGACACCGCCCGGTATCGTGCGCGACTTCGACACCCTGCTGCACGACACCTACCTGTAAGGGGGAAGCCAGCATGCGCCTGGGCATCACGGGCCACCGAGGGCTGTCGCCGGCGGTCGAGGCCCAAGTCCGTGCCGAACTCGCCAAGCTGCTCGACGCCACCGCGGCAGAGGACCTGGTGGGGATGAGCTGCATCGCAGACGGCCCCGACGCCTGGTTTGCGCAGGCCGTTCTCCAGCACGGCGGCCGCCTCGAAGTGGTCATCCCTGCCGCCGAGTACCGCGAGAGCCTGCCCGACTGGCACTACCCGGTGTACGACGAGCTGATGGCCCGCGCCGCCGACGTCCACCACACCGGGATGCGCGAGTCCACCTCGCAGGCTCACCAGGCCGGCAGCGAGATCGTCGTGGGGCTCGCCGACCAGCTGATCGCCGTGTGGGACGGGCAGCCAGCCCGTGGATACGGCGGTACCGCCGACGTCGTCGCCTACGCGCGCCGTGTCGGCGTCCCCGTACAGATCGTGTGGCCCGAAGGGGCCAGCCGGGACTGATCCGAGGAGGACTCACCCACGGACCGAGCCGTTTCTCCGCGGCCGACGGCCGTCGGCCGCGGAGAACGGGGGGACAGGACAACCTTCAGTCCCTTCGCGTCCTGCTCTCGAGCCGTGAAATGGCCAGTGGGCACCTCGACACCGTTTCCAGTTGAGGCCGTTTCGGCACGACCTACGTATGCCTTTCGGCGCCATGCCAGCGGAGGGTGGCCAGACGGCGGGGTGCTGAGGAGAAACCTGCTGTGGCTGGTGCGGCCGCCACAGAGGACGTCGCGCAGCGCCTTGCCATTCAGCCTGGGGATCACTGCGTGCGCACGACGTACGAGTTCATGGCTGACGGCCAGCCGGTGCAACTGTCGACGTCGTGGGAGCCGATGGCTCTCAAGGACGGCACGCCCATTGTGCTGCCGGAGATGGGCCCGCTCGCCGGCGTGGGCATCGTGGAGCGGATGCGTACCATCGCCGTCGCCGCCGACACCGCCGTCGAGGTGTCGGGGCCGGGGCGGGCTACGCAGGAAGAGGCCAACCTGCTGGGGATTAGCGCCGGAGACCTGCTGATGCGGATCGAGCGCACGTGCTACGACGGCGCTGGTCGGCCTGTGGAGACCGCCGACCTCGTAGTGCCTGACATCCGCTGGGAGATCGCGTACGAGATCGGCATAGACCGCGGCGAGTGAATCTCGGCTGAGGTCTGCACAACGGGTTGCCAGTCGTGCCTGAACATGGACGCGAAGTGGTCAGCGCCGGAAGTCCTTTGGGGGTTGACTCCAAAGCCGGTGTTGCGTCCGGGGTTTGGTCAGATATCCGGGGTGGCGAGGTAGAGGCCGCAAGCGTAGTCCAGGGCACCTGTGGGGGTGTCGGCGAAGCTGCTGGTGGGCAGGAGGGTGTCCTCGTACTTGTCGGTGTTGGCGAGGTAGAGGGCGAAGCCCCAGGTGGTGGCGGATCGGCTGTGGCGCAGGCGCATCAGTTCGACGCTGTCGCCGTAGGCCAGTTTGCCGTCTACATAGGCGGACTGGCCTCGGTGGCGGACGTGCACGGCGACCGGCTGAGTCCAGGCCGTGCGGGCACGTGCCGTGAGCTTCTGGGCGAGGGAGGACTTGGGCGAACGGCGGTGTAAGGTCGCTCAGGCGGAAGCGCGCAGCGCAGCCAGGAGGCCGGAGCGGTCGAGAAGGCCAGCGTCGGTGACGGCACGGCCGAAAGTGTCGGCGAGTTCGGCCAAACGCTCACAGCCCTCTTCGCCCAGGACGCCGTAGGCGGGCAGGGTCAGGGCATCGGTGCGGTCCTCGATGTGCTGACGCAGGGCACTGCCTTCGATGCTGAGGACATCCCCGTCGAGGAGACCACGCTCGTGTAGGCGTTCCTCGGTGGCGGCCCACTGCTCCTCCGGCCAGGCGCGGCTGAGCTTGAGCGCGGCGGCGGGAACCAGGCCGCTGGCACCGTGCAGAACCAGGGCTTCCAGGGGCCCGACACCCTCGGTGAGTAGCGCCGCTATATGGCCGTCGCCACGGAACTCCCGCAACAGCGTCTGGGCGTGCCACAACTGCAGGATCGGCTCGTCCGGCCAGGGCAGGGCGGCATGAGCGGCGAACAGCAGGCGCCCCTGAGGGTGTTCGCACGCCGCCTCGGCTGCCCGCCGCGCAAGGCCGACGATTTCGTCCAGTCCCGGAAGCTCATGGATCTTGGCCCGGCGCAAGGCCTCGCCCGCGCCGGCGAGCCGGGCGGCCAACATTTGCTCGGGGGTGACCGCGTCCCAGGCGGCCGGTAGCGCCCCACGTACGACATCCGGGCAGAAGTTGTAGAAGGTTGCGATGACCAGCTCCGCCGAGGCGCGGCCAAGAGCCGCACCACGGGAGGCGAAATATCCTGCCCTGCCCTGGAGTCCCAGTTCTGTGTACCGGTTCCTGGCCTCGGGAACGAAGTAGACCATGCCATGGAGAGGCTCAAGTCGCCGCCACGCGAATCGTGCTGCCTTCATGTGGCAGTCCTTCCAGGGGTGCAGAGACATGGGCGGGAGAGGAGTACCAACCGGTCGGTATGGCGCAACTTAGGTCTCCGGCTGACCGGTGTCAACGGATACGACGGCGAAAACGCGCGCAGCATCGGAACAAGGGTCTGAGGAACATGTGGGCGGCGAACTCGCCGTCGGCGGCCGCGGCCCGCCCAGGAGCCTCAGGCCGCGGTGCCGCCGCCACGGCCGGTGTCCCGCTTCACCGGGCCGTTGCGCCGTCATCCCACCCCCACAATCCTGCGGGGCCGCCGCTGCAGTCCACGACGAACGGGGACACGTAACTCGCCGGTTCCACGTCCCGGGCTGGGCCGTGGCCCACGGGCGTGACCTGTGGCTCGGGCACGATGGCCGCCTGCGGTGTGGCCGTGGCGCAGGCGTGGCAGGTGTCGGACAGACGCCACCGGCGGCCTCCCGCGCAGCGCACCAGCACCAGCTGGACCAGGCCGTCACAGCCACGGTGCCGTGGGTGCCAGCGGCAGCCGTTTTGGCCGCACTGGCACGTCCGCAGGTGCGACGCGAGCGGCGCGGCACGGACATGTGCCACCAGGTGCGCCAGGACAGCGCCACGCACCGGCTCCGCCCCCAGCAGGTCACCGAGCCGGCCGCATTCCTCGCACGTCATGACCGCCACTGCAGCTATGGGCCGGACCTCCACCGTCCACGTCCGGCGCGTCGGATCCGGGCTCGTGTCACGCCGCATGGGCTCCCGCCCCCTTCCTGGCTCCGGGTTGCCGGCCTCCGACGGGTTGCCGGGCGTGGAGGGCGGCGCCACCCAAACCCGCGCCCCACCCAGCCCCCGTGCTCGAGGGCGTGCGCCGCTGCTCGTCCGGAACAGGGCTGGACCATTGCCGCGGCACGCGGATGCCGCCGGGCCGGCAACCGGACCCAGGGCCGTCCTCGGCACACCGCACGGCGGCGGGCAGGTCAGGCCGGACCGGTGGTAGCGGTAGTGCGGACGCAAGCCGAAGGGAAGAAGCGAACACCGTTGACTTCCAAGATCGTGGGTGGAACCGGTGGGGCCCGCCACGCGGGCTGGGTGATAATCCGGGCAGGCTCGCCAGCGCGCGCGGCGGGATCGCGCGGTCCGCCTGGTACGGGCCGTGTGCCCCCGTCGGGGAGCGGGGGCGTCCTCCCTGAAGACCAGGGAGGAACCAAAGGGGCCGGCGTCAGACCACCTCGGTGGCGACGTCAGGCGCACTCAGCGCGGGCGCAGGCCGGGTGTCGTGCTGGGCGGCGGCGACTTGCATCCACAGCAGCGGCACGGCGGCGCTGTTGCCGAGCAGCCACACCAGGCCCAGCACACCGGACCGGTGCGGCCCGGCAGCACGGGACGCACGATGTCTTGAGCGGGCACGGGGTAACACGGCCGAACGGGAGCGCATCAGATCTCCTCCGGGAAGTAAGACGGCGGCACTGGCGCCGTGGCACGGAAGCGATGGCATTCCGTGCCACTGATCGGGTGCCTTACCGCGTGACCGGCCGCGCCCTCGTCCCTGGCGCTGGCGCCGTCGACGGTCGCGCACCACCCGCCGGCCTCCCGCACCCGTAGCTGAAGCTGCGCCAGGGATGCCTCATCGCCCAGCCGGTCCCAGCTGCTGACCAGGCAGATGACAGGCCGCGCAGATGAGAAGACACGCACCAGGTGAATTGGGGCGTCGAGCTGCGGCCGATCAGTGGCGCTGTGCGCATGAGGCCCGTGCTCGATCCAAATGCCCTTGTACTCCCAGCCCACCTCGACCGCGTACCGCTCACAGTCGCCCAGGCGCTCGATGAGCAGACTCGGCCCGGGACGCGTGAGCCGGTCGTAGATCAGCGCGATGGGTCTGGGCGCCGTCGTCACGCTGCCCTCCGCGGGAGATGTTCAGGGCAGGCGACGATCGGCCATACACGCCACCCGCCGTCGACGGCGACGCGCACCGTGCCCGCGCCGTCGAGGTGACTGCAGGTGGAGCCGCACCAAAGGCAGGCTTCACCACGGAGGCGGGCAGGGTCGATGTCGGGGGGCGCTGTGGGAATCTCGGCGAGTGTGTCGGCCATGCAACCGATGGTGATCGCCGTCAAGGGGCACAAGTAGCACAGCTTGTGCTACCCCGCTTCGTCCTGCGGACGAGCTTTACACGGCGCCGATCCACTCTGCGAAGGCAAGCAGACTCTCGTTGCCTGCTCGCTTGATGCGAAGGATCTTGGCGGTGTCCTCCCGCGCCCAGCGGTGTTCGGCCACATGCTGCGGAGCGACGGAGCGGGCGACCTTCAACGACTCGAAGGCCTGGTCAATGAGCCCGGACCACAACTGAGCCCGCGCGACTTCGACATAGAAGCCCGAGCGTCGCTCAGCCGGGACCTCGACCGCCGAGGGCACCCACTCATGGGCCAGATTCACCGCATGCTTGAGGTGCTCCTCGCTGCCCAGCGAGACGGCGACCGAGACCTCCTGAATGCGTACGGACGAGGGGCCGAACGCCGTTCCCTGATAGATCCCTTCTGGCACAACATCACCGAGACGCCTCGCCTCGGCGATGTGGGTCGTGGCTGCGGCCGCGTTCTTGGCACGCCCTGCGATGACGGCTGCACGCATGTGGAGAGCGCCAAGGGCAGCAGCGGTTGCAGGTTGCTCGGGAGGCGGGGCCGCATCAATCGCCCTCTCCAGGGCACGCAGGCCGGCGGAATGAGCACGGGCGGCGAAGAAGGTCTCGGTGCGGACGTAGGCCGCGGCAGCGCAAAGCAGCGGATCTTCGGCCTCTGCTGCGGCCCACGTCATGAGGTCGACCAGGCGGGCGGACAGGTCGCGCCCGCCGTGTTTGTAGGCCACGGCGTCTGCGGCCCGGTATGCCGCCACCAAGAGGCGTGCGACGGCAAGCCTTTCTTGGCTGCTTGTGCTGTGCAGGGCCCGAGAGAGCTCGGTGAGTAACTGGGGGATGTCGCGGGCGATGCGGGCGTACTGCGCGCTGAGCCGCCAGCTGACCACTTCGTCAACTACGGCCTGAAGCTCGCGCAGCGGCCGAACGGGGCCATCATCGGGGAGGTCGTACGTGGCGATCACAGCTGAGATGTCCGAGAGCGCCGCCCGCACACGACTAATGGCCCTGCCGCCCCCGTCGGCTGACAGCCGAGATGGGTCGAGAGCGAGAGCGGCGGCGATGGCATTCAGCGCGTCCTCGCTCGGTAGCCGGGCACCACGCTCGACCTTCTGGATCATGCTCGGTGACAGCGACGCTGCCCGGGCAAGATCGCCTTGCCTCATGCGACGGGAACGACGGACGGTCGCGATGCGCTTGCCTACATCGCCCGCACTGTCTCCGAGCACAGTGGTCTCCGATCCTCCTGAATGTACGGAGGGTATCGCGTATCTGACCCAGGGTTAGGAACCTTACGCTACCTCGTCAGCGTATCGACCAGCTCTGTAAGGGAGTTGATGCGCCAGTCCGCCGCAGCCACAACTTCTGGACTGTCGGCCCACAGATATCCCCATGGGCCGCGTCGAAGGTGTGCTGCCCGCAATCCGGCAGCGAGGACCGGGAAGACATCGTTGGCGGGGTGATCGCCCACGTACACGATCTCTTCAGGGGTGCAGTCGGCCGTCTCGACGAGCCGCTCGAAGAAGGCGGCCTCGGGCTTAGCCACACCCCAATCGCCGCTCGTCGCGATGACGTCTGCGGGCAGGTCGAGCGCGCGCAACAACTCGCCTGCTCTGCGGGTCTGATTGCCCGCGACAATGACTCGGAACCCGGCCGCCAGAAGCCTGGACAGGGCTGGCCGGACATCCTCGTACAGGTCATGCTCGTCGAGCTGTTCCCCGTAACCGGCGCGCTCCCGCGCCGCGTACTCGACGGAAACCTCCAGACCGGGCCGCACAAGTCGCAGAGCGTCGGCGTTGTCGCGTCCTTGAGCTACGACGGATCCGACAAGGGCGGACATGGTGTGCCGGGGTACTCCCAGCCAGTCCGCCCAGGAAGCCCAGCCGCGGTCGTCTCGGATCAGGGTCTCACCGACGTCGAACGCTACTGCGCGAATCATGCACGGCATCCTACGGGGCCACCTCAGGAGCGTGATGAGCAGCCGGCCGTGCACGCGTCTGGTTGAAGGGAGGCGCGCACAGCACCCGCTGGCGACGACTGGTCCGAGAGAGAGGGATCTGGAGAGAACGCATGAATGATTGAACGAACTGTCGTGCGACTTGAAGGGGTCGGGAGGGTGACTTCCTCGGCTTGGTCGTCCATGTTGTTGCGTGTCGACGGTCATCGTCTGCGGTCATGCGCTCGACGAACAACTCCTTCGCTGACGATGGTCTCGCCTGGGACGGCAGCCGCAAGAATTACCGGCCGCGCCGGTCTCTGCGCATCGCCGAAGACAGTCCGAGCCGGCTGCTGCGCACTGCGCAGGGCGCGCGGTGTGATGTCTGCGGGAATCCCGTGGAGTGGTACCAGCGCCCGGGCAATACTGCTGTTCCGCTGCATCCGGTGGAGCTGCCTGCGGGGTCGGTGCCACCGGGGGAGCGCTGGCACGTTTCTTCCGGTGTCGCGCATGCTTCCCATGACGGGAGCGTGTGGTGCCGCGTCCGGCACCACGCCCTGTGTCCGGCCGGTGCGGCGGGCAACCGCAGCCCGCTTCTGGAGGAGATGTGCCGAGCCCTCGCGCTGAACTCCCGACGCCTACAAGAGGCCGGCCTCTTCACACCCCGGCCCGAGCAGCCAGTCCAGGCCGCGCCGGATGTGCCTGTCCGGCCGGTCGTGCGCATCATCGGCGCGCGCTATCTCGCCCCCGGTCCTCTCGAGGGCCTCCAGTGTGTGGCCCGGACCCGCGCCCGCCGTCGCTGCTCCCTACCTGTCCTGGACACCGAGGCCCTGCCCGGCACGTGGCGGCTCGAGCTCGTCGATCCACTCCTTCGCCCCGGCGACGGGCACCTGCCGGCCGACCCGGACGTGATGACCCTGTACGACCTCACGGGATTGCCGTACGCCGAACAAATGCGCTGGCGCGCCCAGCGCTGTACCGCTCACGTCGCTGTCCGCGGTGCTGCGGACAGCGCTCTGGTTGCCTGGGATACCTTTGCCCCGGTTCGCCACCGCCTGTACATCTGCGACCGGCTTCCCGGCCCGTCGCTGCGGGGGTCCGACCCGGGCCGTGGTTTGGGGTGAGCCCGCTGCCCTCGAGTGGCCGTTCCGCTCGGCTGCCCCGCCCGCGTGGGCCCGGCGGCCACCACGACCACGCCCCTCACCCAGCTCTCGCTGCGGCGGTTTCGCTGCCCCTGTCCTGGCCGTTTCGGAGGCCCCTGGTGTCCAAGACCTTGATCGGTACTCCCGACCCTGACCAGTCCCCGCCTGGGCCTGCCCTGTCCGATGAGCATGCCGAGCGCGTGGTCCTGGCAGCATTGCTCCGTCACCCGCAGCTGGTCCCGTACTTGATGGCGGTCCTGCACCCGACGTACTACAGCAGCCCGGCCTGCCGGGAGGTCTTCCTCGCTGCGGCGGTCATCCATCACCACAAGGAGCCCTGCACTGCGGCGGCCGTCACGGCCGAACTCGCACGGCGGCAGCGAACGAGCACGGCCGCCATCCTCGAGCAGGCCAAGGACCTGGTCACCGAGCTTGTCCGTGCTGCGGTACCGGCGGAGCCGGTGGTAGTGCACTACGCGGCGATCGCCCGGGACCTGGCCGCGCTACGCCGCCAGACGATCGCTCATCCCGAGGGCCTGCCGCCGGTGCCGATGCGCGGCTTCCTCATCGACGACGACACCACCTGACCACTCCTGCGCGCCACAACCGCGCTCTCACAGAACGACGATGCTCAACGATGCTGCAGCCCACCGACGAACAAGTCCTGGCCGCCGACGCTTTCGCCACCGGGGACCACCTGGTCATCCAGGCCGGCGCCGGCACCGGCAAGACCACGACCCTTACCCAGCTCGCTGCCGGCACCTCACGCCGCGGCCTGTATGTGGCGTTCAACCGGGCCATTGCCCAGGATGCCGCCGGCCGCTTCCCCGGCACGGTGCTGTGCAAGACCGCCCACTCCCTGGCATATGCCGCCATCGGCCACCGCTACCAGGCCCGCCTGAACGGACCCCGCCTTCCCGGCCGCCACACCGCGGACGCGCTCGGCATCACCAAGCCCATGCGCATCGGCAACTACGTCGTATGGCCCGCGACGCTAGCCTCCACGGCGCAGCGCACCGTCACCCGGTTCTGCCAGTCCGCCGACCCCGTTATCGAGCAGCACCATGTGCCCCCGCTCCGTGGCCTGGCCGCAAGCCTGCACGGGGAACTCGCCCGGCGCATTCTGCCCTACGCCCGCGCCGCCTGGGCCGACCTGCAGCACCCCGACACTGGCGCGGTCCGCTTCGAGCACGACCACTACCTGAAACTGTGGGCTCTGTCCGATCCGAAACTGCGCACCGACTTCGTGCTCCTGGACGAGGCCCAGGACACCAACCCCGTCCTGGAACAGGTCCTGCTCGCCCAGCGCGGCCACGCCCAGCTGGTCATGGTTGGGGACTCGGCGCAGGCCATCTATGGCTGGCGTGGTGCCAAGGACGTGATGACCGGCTTCGACGGCACCGTCCTGTCCCTGACCCGGTCCTTCCGGTTCGGCCCCCTGCTGGCTTTGGAGGCTAACCGGTGGCTGGCGATCGCCGATGCTCCGATCCGCCTGGAAGGCAGCCGGTCGATCACCACCGAGGTCGGTAAGGTGACGCAGCCGGACGCGGTGCTGTGCCGCAGCAACATCGGCGCCATGGCCCAGATTTTCCGTTTCCTCGCTCTCGGCCGCAGGGTCGCGCTGGTCGGGGGAGGAGCGGCCCTGCGTGCTCTGGCGCTGGCTGCCCGGGACTTGCAGGACGGACGCCGGACCTCGCACCCGGAGCTGGTGCTGTTTAGCTCCTGGGCTCAGTTGCAGGACTACGCCGAACACGATCCCGCCGGCAGTGACCTGCAGCCCCTGGTCGACCTCGTCGACTTTCACGGCACGGACGCCGTCCTGGCCGCGGTCAATCGCCTGGTCCGCGAGCAGGATGCGCAGGTCACGGTGTCCACTGCGCACAAGGCCAAGGGCCGCGAATGGCCCCAGGTCGAGATCGCCGACGACTTCCACCCACCCAAAGACAGCGACCAACAAGACGAGCATGGGAACCCGCTGCCCGGTCCGATCGACGATGCCGACGCCCGCCTCGCCTACGTCGCTGTCACCCGAGCACGCCACCGCCTCGACCTCGGCGGCCTGGAATGGATCAACGACCACCCCGACGGAAACCCCTAGTCAGTGCTCCGGCAGCGGTGGGTCTGTACGGTCAACGGCCCTAGCTGCTGGCCTTGAAGATCTGTAAAGGAAGTGGACGTTGTTGGCGACGACGCCCACGAACAGCCCCATCGGCGGCGTCCGGGCGCGCCGCCGCCGAACTCAAACACCGCTGGCGCACCCTGCAGCGCGTCACCCTCGGCCCCAGCCGGCTCGGCGCCATTGCCCGCACCGGCCTCGCCCTCAACGACTTGGGGGTGATCACTACTGAAACAAGGTCAGGAAGCGGGCGGCGGACAGGCAATCGGTGAGCGGGCGAGGTTTCTGGCGTCGGTGGCGATCCTGGGCCGGGGGATCATGTCCGGTGTCTGCCGTCCAGGCTGGAGCGGGCAGCTCGGGGCGGGCGGATTCTGGCGCCAGCCCCGGCTGGCCGGAGGATTTGGCCGGTGGACGTCGGTGATGTGGCGGCCCTTGCGCTGGGTCGGTTGGCGTGAGCGCTCGCCATACCTGGTTCGCGTCTTGGCTACTCCGGTTCCTCGGCCCGCGGGGTGTCGCCGCGCAAGACTTTGTCCGTAGCCCGTCCGATGAGAGCAGTCGCTGTTGCGTCGACAGTCCCTCCGACAAGGCCTCCCAGGATCGGGATCCCTTTGGCGAGCGTGATCGCAGCCCGATTGGTTCCAAACTTCGCGAAGAGGAAGAATCCGGCCTTCTTGTTGATCGCCCTGAGCATCGCGATCGGGATCTTCTTGATCAAGTGCTCGCCGAGCTTCTGACCGATTTTCACCCCGAAGGCCGCCATGACGTTCTGCGCACTCATCCCGATCGCGAGCATCATCGCGACCGTTCGCGCGTGCGGGTCGCGGATGTCCCATCCCCGAAGGTGCGCGATAGCGCCGGCCATCCGCATGTTGACAGCGAAGGATGCGGCCACGTTCGCAGGGATCGTCAAGCCTGCGGTGAGAAGACCTCCCAGCCCCGTGACGAATCCCTGAGTTCCGGCCGCCGCCACGGATTCCTTGATGAGGCGGGCTATGACCGCATCGACGTCATCCTTCATGTCCTCAGGAGAACGGCGCTCATCGTCACCGGGTGCCCGGTAATCGGCACCCTGGCGACGCGAAAGACGGTCCTCGGCCCAGGCCACCGATCCCCTCATCGGCCCTACACCGTTCACCATGACCTTCTCCGCAAGATCAGCGACCCACTGACCGGTCTTCTCGACCGCTCCCTCGTCGGGAGTCTCCTTGTCGGCCATCACACGCCCCTTCCGCGAGCGCCCCACCGAGGGGCATCCCGCACTGCTGCGGGCAGGAGAAGGAATCCGGTCGCCGGCAGTCCCCGGCTAGCATGCGGGCGGCCGAAGCCGCATCCCCCTCGCTACCGCCCGTCCACCCCTACGCGCCACGACGTCCTTTGCCGCGCCGCCTTCACGAGCTGAAGCGGTCATACTTTCACATGAGAGTGAAAGCGCTGTCAAACTCCGGCAGTTGGCGTGTGCTCGCTCGACTCTGGACCCGTGAGCGGACTGTGCCGGCTACCCCACCCCGCCGCCGGCCTTCACCAGGCGTCGACTCGTCTGCCTGGTCCGCGGGACGTAGAGTCCGTCCTGGGGCCGGGCTGTAGGCGACGAACAGCAGGCAACGTTCCCGGGCGAGGTCGTCCTCGTGTTGGAGTCGGCAGTTCTCCTTGCCGCAGGGTCGGTCGTTGACGCCGACCACGGCGAAGCACTGCACTCGAGCCAGTCGAAGGTGTACATGGTGCCCACGTTGATCGCGTCGTCGGTGCGGGCGGCTGCTGCGCGGGCCCGGCCGAAAGTGACCCGGCCGCGATCAGGCGGTTCTCGGTCTTCTCGCAGGTCTTGTCTCCCTGCCGCAGGGCAGCTCTTGCAGAGCATCCGGTAGCGGATAGCCTGCCCCCTCACCTCGGGCTACCTGGCGTCGTGTGCGTGGGGGCCGTGCGGGATTTTGTTGGCCATGAAGGTTTTTCGGTGTGCGTACGAGGTTGGTTGACTTGTTCCGTGCGAGCTGTCGACGATGGGCCTCCGGTCAGGCAGTCCGTGCACTGACATACCGCTGGGGCTCACCGAAGGAAGAGAACGTGGAGCAGTTCGCCGCGGGCAAGGTTCTGCGCAGCAGGTACCGGCTGGACCGGATTCTGGGCAGAGGAGCGATGGGGCACGTCTGGCAGGGGATGGACGTGTATCTGGAGCGCCCTGTCGCGGTCAAGACCGTCGCCGCAGACCTTCTGGCCCTGCCTGACTGGCGCCGTACTGCCCTGGCGCGCTTCGAGAGGGAGGCCAAGGCCGCCGCTCGTCTGGACCACGCCAACATCACCACGGTGTACGACGCGGCTGTCACCGAGGACGTCTGCTGCCTGGTGATGCAGCTCGTCGATGGGACGACCCTCGACAACGTGATCGACGGAGCCGACGGCGGGCGCCTGACCCTGCCTGCCGCGGTCTCCGTGGCCGCACAACTGTGCGCTGGGCTGTCCGCCGCGCACGCGGCCGGCCTCGTGCACCGTGACCTCAAGCCTCAGAACGTCATGGTCCGCACCAGCGGTCTGGTGAAGATCCTCGACTTCGGCCTCGTGAAGGTTCTCTCGAACACCGACCCGCAGCTCACCATGACGGGCGAAAGGCTCGGCAACGTGGACTACGCCTCGCCCGAACTTCTGTCCGGCGAGGAGTCGTTGGATGGTCGCAGCGACTTGTACGCGGTGGGGTGCCTGCTGCACCACATGCTCACCGGCCGCCCTCTCTTCTCCAGCGAGCGCGTCCCCGAGTTGGTGACTCAGCACCTCACCGCGTCTCCTCCCTGGTTGGCCGACTGCGGTGTCGATGCCCCGGCCGCGCTTCAGGAGCTGGTGCACGCACTGCTCGCCAAGCGTCCCGAGGATCGCCCCGGCGATGCGGTGGAGGTGTACGCGGCCCTCGCCCCGTACTTGCCGGCCCCTGATCCGGCGCTCGCGGTCCGGAGGATGCCGCCGGAGGATCCCCGGCGGCCGTTCCTCGTGCCCCAAGGACCGATCGTGCCGCGTTAGCCGAAGCTCACTACGGCACGATCCTGGGGCCGGTCATGCCGCGGCGGGCGGCCGGACCTCGATCAGTTCCTTGAGGAACGGGCTCGGCTCTCCGTGCCAGAAGACATCCAGGCTGTCTCGGGCGCGCGTGGCCGCTACGAACAGCAGAGACCGGGCGCGCTGCATCTCCGTCCGGTAGCGCGCCGGGTCCGTGGTCCGCCGCTGCTGGACGCTCGCACGGGGCACCAACCCGTCGGTCACCCCGGCGATGATCATGCGCTGGTACTCGAGCCCCTTGAACCGGAACATCGTGCCGATGTGGACGCCGCTGTCGCCACGGGGTCCGTCCGGGCCGATCTCCAGCGCCGGGATGCCGTGCTGAGCCAACGTGTACGCGGCTTCGCTCGCCATCTGGTTGGTCGGCACGGCTATGGCGATCTGCTCGCGGGGCACCTGTCCCCAAGACTCGATCAGCGCGGCGATCGCCTCACGCTCTTCCTGCCAGTCGTTCAGCCCGTGCAGATCCGGGAGAGCACCGCTGAGCACGGACCGGTACCCGGCCAGCGTCTCTGTACTGCCGTCGAGGTCATCGTACGTCTCGTCGCCGAGCACGTTCAGCGCGGAGCGCAGGATCTGCCGGGTGGTGCGGTAGCTCAGCGACAGCTTCGACGACCGTCCCCGGATGTTGATGCCGAGGCTGCCGAGGGTCACCTGGTTCTTGTAGATGCGCTGGTGGGTGTCACCGACAAGGAAGAGGTCGTTGCGGTCCGGAGCGGTCATCGCACGCAGCATCTTCCAGTGCGCGGGCCGCAGATCCTGAGCCTCATCGACCACGATGTGCCGGTACCGGTAGCGCAGCCAGCCTCCCGAACCGTCGGCCATGTGGACGTTGTCCAGGCCGCCCGCTTCTTCCCGCTGACGGTCGATGGCCTGGATACGGCGGGCACGTTCCGCCTCCAGCTGAGCCGCACGCTCCGCGACCTGGTCCCATGTCTGGACTCCGAGTCGGTCCAGGCGCTGGGTGAAGCGCTCGACAAGCTGCCAGATCTCGGCGCGTTCGGTACGGGTGACCGTGCCTCCGCGTCCGGCGCGGCGCGCCCGGAAGTAGTCCGTGCGGGAGGTGACGGCCTGACCGAGGATGACCTGCGTCCATTCGTCGTTCAGGAACTCGGCGTCCCAGCCGTCCTCGCCGAGCTCGTCCAGGAGCGAGCGCCATTCGCCGACCGCCTGCGCCTCGTCGATGATCCGCTTGCGATTGCCCGGTTCCGCCTCCCGGACGGTCCGCAGCGCAAGCTGGTCGACGTGACTGATTTCGACGCGCGACAGCAGCGCCTCGCCGCCGAGCGCCAGCAACCGGGACCGCAGGTCCGCCGCGAGGTTCTTGTTGTACGTGGTCAGCAGGACCGGCTTGGTCCGGCCGGCCGGGAGGTGGGCGACCAGGTGCTTGACCCGGTGCAGTGCCACGATCGTCTTGCCGGTGCCGGGCCCGCCGCCCACGCGCGCCGGACCGCTGTAGTCCCGCGAGACGAGCTTGGCCTGGGTGGGGTGCAGGAACACCTTCCAGCGCCCGAAGTCCTCGCCCTCCAGCGCCTCGCGCAGCGCGTCGTCGGTCGTGGTGACGATAGTGGCGGGACGCTCGATGGCAGCCCGGAAGTCCTCGGGGTCGACAGGTTCCGGCGCCGCGACAGGGGCGGTGACCTGCTCCAGGACGTCGTCGTACGCCTTGCCGTCGTACAGCGCCAGCAGCACCTCGCCGGTGAGCTGGGGCGCGTACTCGACGAGTCCGAGGAGCTGGTCAACGGTGGTCAGCGCGGCGACGACCGGGATCAGGGACGGGGCCACACCGAGGTCGGTGAGCTGCCGTTCCGACCACTTCGCGAACAGCGGCTCAGGAGCGGCCGGAGCGGCTGGCTCGCTGGGTGTGGTGGTCTGCAGGGCCGCGGGACTGAGCACCTCCTCCTGCACGACCTGCAGGTCCACGTACTCGATGCCGCCGGTGACGCGGTTGACCGAGTACGTGAGCCGGTCCAGATGCGCGTACACGTCCTTGCGGTGCTTGACCGAGACGATCAACCAGTCGTCGTCGGCCAGGCGCAGCAGCAGCGCACGGTATTCGTCGTTGACACGTGCCGAGTACAGCTTGTCGTGCCCCTGCAGCTGCTTGAGACGCAGACCCGCGGAGTCGGGGTTGGTCTTGAACTTGTGCTGGAAGTCGTAGATCGCGCCCTTGACCGGCCGGGGGAGCTTGAGGATCTCCCGGTCCGCCTTGTCGAGCAGGCGCAGCGTCACGTTCTTGCCGGTCACGGCTGTTCGTTCTCCCCGTTCTCCGTAGTGGTGCCGTCAGGCTGGTCAGGATGCTTCCGGTCTCCGGACGGTGGTGCGCCGTCGAGGCCGTCCGCGATGTCGTCCGCGGTCCAGTCGGCGGCGGGCCGAACCTCCCAGCCGGCCGCGGCGAACGCACGGTCGCGGTCGCCGGCTTCCGGGTCCTCGTCCTCGCCCTCCGGCGGGCGAGGGGCGAGGACGACACCGACGCGTGCGGCAGGCCAGGCCAACTCGGCCAGCCAACCGTTCTCGTCGAGCTCGTAGCCGTCCTCGGGAACCGGGACACCGCGCGCGGCGAGCGCCTCGGCGAGCGCGAGCAGGCCGGGCTCGTCCGGGTCGAGGTATTCGACGACCCGGTCCCATGCCTCGTTCCGAACGGGCGGGGCGATGCCCGCTGCGGACACCTCCGCGGCGGCCGAGGGCTTCGGCGAAGGCGCGGCGGTCCCGGCCGGCGCGTGCGTGCCGTCGGCGGTCGCGAGCGTGGCACGGACACTCTCCAGGACACCGCTGCCGCCCGTGACGGCCAGGGTCTCGACGGCGAACCCGTCGATCTGGCCGGTCGTGAGCTGGACGGCGTCACCGCCGCCGGCGTCCAGGAACTGGAGCAGGTTGGACCAGTACAACCAGGCCCGCCAACGGCGCTTGTGCGCCTCCTCCCGGGTGTGAACGCCGGGCGCGTCGTCGAGGAGGACGATGCCGGTCCACGCGGGGGGCTTCGCACGGCCGTCCGCGGCGAGAACCAGCGGCAGCCCCGACCGGTCGGTGACCGTGAACAGCTGCACCGGGCCGCGCGGCCCTGCGGGTGTCGTGCCGCGCAGCGCCGCCGTGATCTGCTCGCCGAGCACGTCCGGCGGCAGCGCGACGGGACGAGCCCCGGCGCCCATGAAGCCCGCCAAGGCGGCCTCCGCCCGCCACTGCCAGCGCTGGGCGTGCGGCTGGCGCAGATACTCCACGAGCTGGACGGCCGGGTTGACCCACACCGTCTCCGCAAGCTCACCAGGCAGGGCGCCCCACACTTTGGCGTAGTAGTCGCGGGCCTTGCCGCGAGCCTTGTCCTCGTACGGTTCCCACACCGGGGCGGCCGGGCCGGCGCCCGCGTAACCGGTGTCCCGAACGCGGCGCTGCCACTCCTTCACGTCGCCGTAGGTGAGCTGGAAGACCCTGAGCCCTTCCGCGCGCAGCCGTGTGCGTTTGTCGGCGTCGTCGCCGACGCGGTTGTGCTCACGGCCGGCGTGGAACTCGTAGCCGTCCAGGTAGACCGCCACGCGCGGGCCGGGCGCGTCGACCCGTTCGAAGAGGACGTCTGGGCGGGTGCCGTCGAGGACACGCTGCTGCGACACCCGCCAGCTCAGCGTGGTGCCGTCGGCCGCGGTCAGTCGCAGGTCGAGCGCGTGGGTGCCGGCCGGCGTGATGTAGGCGTCACCGCTCGCACGGCTCTCCGGAAGTCCGGCCCACTCGCGCAGCGTGTCGATGAACAGGACTTCGAGATCGCTCTCGGCCTGCTGGTGCATCGGGATGTGCTGGGTGGTGGCGACGGGCGAGGTGCGCCAGCGCTCACCGTCCGCACCGAGCAGCTCGTCCAGCATCTGCCGGACCTCGTTGCGGCTGACCTTGTCGTAGTCGGCCGGCGGCACCCGGCGCAGTAGGCAGCGGTGGCAGCCGTCGAGTCCCTTCTCCAGACAGCCGCAGCCCTCGATCACCTCGCGGGCCTTCAGCAGGACCTCGCGGAAGCCGTCGGAGGTCGCCAGGCGGTGCAGGTACCCCGTGCCGCCGGGCAGCCGGTCGTACACCACGAGGAACCGGCGCGGCCAGTCGCGGTCCTCGCCGTCCGGCATGGAGGCGGCAGTGATGTCGATGTGGTCGGGGTCGCCGCCGTAGCGGGCGGCTATGCCCGCGAACAGGGCTGCGGTGAACGAGGCGAGCCGCTCCTTGGCCCGCGCGACGGACGCCGGCAGCAGGATGCGGACGGCCTCCGTCGTCAGTTCGTGCGCAAGCAGCAGCGGCACGTCCAGCCCGGCGCCCTGCTCCTCCCCGCTGCCGCGCAGCCGTCGGCGCGGGCACCACAGCTGGTGGTGGGCGCTGGCTCGGGTGGAGCGGGCGAGCGAGGCGGTGAGCGCGTGCTGTGACTGGTCGACGACCGGTTGCCCGTCGGCCGTCGCCCCGCCGCAACTGGTGCACACGTAGAACGGGTTCAGGCGTACGTCGTCACCGGCCAGTGGAACCGTGCTGCTGCCGTCCTGCCGGTCGACCCCGAGGTTCAGGGTGCGGACGACGGCCTTGCGTGTGAAGTCGGCGCCGAAGACTGCGGTGTCGTGCCGCCACGATCCGGTCGCCAGGTGCGCCGGGTCGATGTCGACGGTGGTGAGGACCGCATACCGTCTCCGGTCACGTTCGTCACGGTCGTCCCGTACCCGGGCGTCGTCCCGCTTGTCGCGGGACATCACCCGCCGGGGCTCCAGCACGTGGTGTACGCAGCCCGCGTCGGCGATCTCCCGGGAACCGCAGCGCGGGCACGGCGAGGTGTCGTTCTTCGGGTCGCCGTGGGTGCGCGCATAACCGCAGGCGGGGCACATGCGCCACACTGCCCAGGCGCGCCGTTCGGGGCTGCCGATGTCCAGGGCGCGCACGACGTGCCGGTAGCCGTTGACGTAGAAGCTGTTGCCGGGCGCGAGTTCGGTCAGGGCCAGCTTGCGGGAACGCTCGTAGTCGCGCACCTCGCTGCGGTACACCCAGTCCCGGCGCTCGTCGTGGCCCTCCGGGGCCGCCTCCGCGGCCTCGTCGTCCCCGGACGCCTCCTTCCAGTAGAGCGTGGCTTCCAGCGACGTCGTCGTGTCGGTGAGGCTGTAGTTGGGCAGCAGGCCCAGTTCGACGAGGGCGCCGTGAGCGCTGGTCTGACTCAGCTCGCGCAGCAGCTCGCCCGTCGCGCGCCGTTCCGCGAGCAGCTCACGCCGCTCCGCGCCCTGTTCACGATCCTCGGCGAGCAACCCGTCCACGGCGTTGTCGATGGCGGCGATACGGCGGCGCAGCTCCTCGCGCCGCGCCGTCCACTCTTCCTCGGCCTCCTGCAGGGCACGTGCGATGCCATTGGTGGCATAGGAGCGCAGCTCGCCCGCTGCGTGCGCGGACACCCCCCGGTCGTCCTCCGGGCCGCCGGAGGCCTGCGGGAACAGCGCCAGGAACTCCTCCACCAGCCGCGCCCCGTGGGTGAGCGCCGCGTCCGACAGGTCCTGGCACCAGCCGGTCGTGCCGAACAGCGCCGACGACAGGCGCGGCACCGGCATGAGCAACTCGCCATCCGCGGTGTTCAGCTCGCCGCGCGCCGCCCGGTCCAGCAGGTGCGCCGTGTACTGGCGGCGCAGGATCTCGACGGCGGACAGGTAGCACCCCGGCGGCACGATGTCACCGGCGATCATCTCGGTCGGGTCGTCCAGGTAGTACCGGTCGCGGGCCCGGCGCCCACCGAAGGCGACCACCAGGGCATTGCCGGTCCTGCGTCCCGCGCGTCCCGCACGCTGCACGTAGTTCGCCGGGCCGCCCGGAAGCGAGCCGAGCAGCACCGCCGACAGGTCGCCGATGTCGATGCCCAGTTCCAGGGTGGGTGTGCAGGAGAGCACATTGGGATCGGTGTAGTGGGTGCCCTGCCGGAACGTCCGCTCCACCCGCTCCCGTTCCGGCCGGGTCAGCATGCCAGTGTGCTCGGCCGTGACCACCCGGTAGGTGCCGCCGGTCAGATACAGACGGCGGTAATAGTCGGCCCGGTAGTCACGCTCCAGCTTCCCGCCGAAGCCGCCGCTGCCCGCCCCGGTCGACGACATGCCGTACTGGGGAGGGGTGAGGATGCCGGTACAGCGCCAGCGGGGGCAGGGGTGCCCGTACCAGCGGGTGCGCCGCTCGGACGGCACCACCTGCTGCCAGCCGCACTCCTCGCAGGACACGAACGCCTTGTTGACCAGGTCGTCCGCCAGGAGCCGCACGTGGATGTGGCCCGGCTGCAGCCCGTAGACGCGGGTCATGCGGTCCTTGGCGGTGCGCGCCGACAGCACGCCCTCGTCCGCGAGGACGGGCAGCAGCCTGCGCAGGTACTCGGTCGCCTGCGCCGCGTCCAGGCCAAGGCAGCGCCGCGTCCAGTCCTGGTACCAGTTGCCACGACCGGTGATCGTGTCGAACTTCGTCTTCTCCTTTGGGCCGTCGAGCAGGAACCTGGGAGGCGCCACGTACCCCTCGGGGAAGGCGGGCATCCCCTCCGGCCGCTGCCCGGAGATGAGGTACTGGTTGACGCCTGCTTCCTTGATCCAGGTGTCCAGCCACCGGTGCCGCACGCCGCCGCGCAGCCGCATCCGCTCCAGCAACCCGCGGACAAACGCCGCGTAGCGCTCGGGCGTAGGCAGTCCGCCGTCCAGACCCAACTGCCCGGGCAGCGTGAGGTGGAGGTCGCGGGCGAGCGCGACGATCCGGTCCGGGTCGGCGACCACCACCTCCGCGGCCGTGGTCCGGGTCAGCTCCAGGGTGCGCCCGAGCCGCGAACGCAGCCCGAACTCCATGACGGTCGCGAAGGCGAGCCGTTCCCCGATGAGCTTCCAGGTCCGCGCGTCCCCGGTGCCGCGCCCCGACAGGAGCCGGTCCACGCCCGGTTCGTCGTGCAGGTCCGGCGGGACGACCGCGGCGAGCGTCTGCGGGTCGTCCACGGAGTCCAAGACGTCGCCGATGAGATCGTTGAGCGGGAGCGGTGCGCCGGCGTCATCCAGTCGGTGTGCCAGCAGCGAGCGCAGCGAGAACTTGTACGAGGCGTTGGCGACATACCCGGCCCGGTGCGCCGCGTCCTGCGT
This sequence comes from Streptomyces sp. NPDC111520, assembly GCF_055635295.1. NCBI lineage: Bacteria > Bacillati > Actinomycetota > Actinomycetes > Kitasatosporales > Streptomycetaceae > Streptomyces > Streptomyces sp. NPDC111520. Next base: position 59,103 of record NZ_JBVKBW010000009.1, read on the forward strand.
GGAGTCGTTGAACAGCAGCGTCTTGCGCTCCTCCGGCGCCAGCGCGATCTCCTGGCCGCCGGTGAACAGCTGGGTGACCGTGGCGGAAGCCAGCGCGGCGAGCGCGGTGCCGAGGAACCTGATGCCGTTGTCCGTGTTGCATGCCGGGCAGGTGTCGTCCTTGGCGGCCTGGTCGGCAGTCTTCTTGTCCAGGACGGCCCGCGCGAACCAGGCGTCCTGCAGCCCCTCCGCGTCCTCGGCGACGGGCATGCGGTAGGTGCTCTGCGCCCCGTCCAGGACCACCACGGACAGCGGGTCGGCAGCGCCGTCCTGTCTCGGCGCGGTGCCAGTGAGCGTCGCAACGGCGTCCCGCGCCTCGGTCGGTGTCGCCGAGATGAAGTACCGCAGCCGCCGCTTGTCACGTCCGACGGCGGCCTGCCAGATCCGCAGCGGGCTGGTCTCCAGCTTCTGTGGATCGGCCTCCGGGGACAGGGCCGCCCAGCCCGAGCGGCCGCACACGCGGCAGTAGATCGCCGGCAGGTGGGCCTGGGCCGGCCGCTGCACGGTGTCCGAACCCGGCAGCGCCTGCGGCCGCCGCGAGTCCGCCGCCGGCCATTCGTCGCTGCCGGACAGGTCTTCGGAAGCGGACGCCGCGGTGAGCGCGGCGCGCCGCGCGACGGCCCGCTCGTCCTCGTACCAGCGGAACTCCGGCCGGGCACCCACCCCGCTCAGTACCCGTCCCACCGGCCGGACCCACAGGTGAGCCTCGATGTGCAGCAGCGGACGCGGCCGGCGCTCGTCGGACTCCGGATCCCGCGCGGACGACAGCAGCGCCACGAACCGCGACAGCGCCTCCAGCGCAAGCCGCGGGTTCTCCCGCGCGGTGCGCGCCCACGCGTACCCGAAGCGGGCCATGCGGTCCCGCAGCCCCCACTCGTCGAGCGGCTCGCCGTTCAGCAGAGCCAGCACACCGTGGGTGAAGTCGTGCTTCCTCAGCAACCGCCCGATCTGGAAGGCGTCCAGGCCGCGCCGCCCCAGCAGTCGCTCGGCGAGTCCGTCCAGGTCGAGCCGGTCCGGGTCGGACTCCACGCCCGGCCCGCCCGAGACATCGATGACGTCCTTGGGGCTGGGAGGATCGGGCAGCTCGTAGTCGATGTCGCCGACGAAGTCGTCGGCGCTCAGCCGCTCCTCGCCGATCACCGAGTCGGGCCCGAACGGAATGCCGAACACCTGCTCGGCGACGGTGAGGATGCCGCCGGTGTCGCCCCCGCCCTCACCGAGAGTCGCCGAGGTCGCCACCGGGCAGATCGAACCGAGCGGCCGCTCCGGCTTCGAGGCGCCCACGGCGGCCGCCAGCCGCCGCAGCAGCATCGCCACGTCGGTGCCTTGAGCGCCGTCGTAGGTGTGGAACTCGTCCAGCACCATGTACGCCGGGTCCGCGCCCTCCCACAGCGACCGGTCCTCGGCCCGCTGCAGCAGTAGGTCCAGCATCTTGTAGTTGGTGATCAGCACGTCCGGGGGCGACTGGCGCATCTCCTCGCGCCGCGTCATCACCCGCCGGAAGTCCGTGTCCGGCTTGTCGCCGATGTAGAGGCCAGCCGTCACCTGGGCCAGCTCCGGCTGCGCCAGGTAGTCGCCGATGCGGCCGGCCTGGTCCGTGGCGAGCGCGTTCATCGGGTACAGCAGCACGGCCTTCACCCCGCGCCTGCCCAGCGCCTTCTGCCGCCGGCAGTGGTCGAGCACGGGGATCAGGAACGACTCGGTCTTGCCGGACCCGGTGCCGGTCGTCACGAGAGTCGGCTCGGCCGCCCCCTTGTACGTGCTCAGCCGTTGCCATGCCTTCGCCTGGTGCCGCCACGGCGTGAACGACGGCTGCCACTCCAGCGCCGACTGCCACCCGTCGCCTGCGGGGTGGAACGGCGTTCTGATCCGCAGGTACGGCCCCCTGAATATGCCCGTCTCCGGATCCCCGAGGAACCGCTCTAGTGCGAGCCGCGTGTCCTCGTCGGCCAGCGCGTACGTCGTCGTGAGGTACTGCGTCAGACTGCCGCGGAGCTGCGCGGCGGCCAGGGTGGGCTTCACGAGGACCTTTCAGACAAGTCGGTGACCGCGACCGCCGGTGAGTGGCGCCGTGGCAGCTGGCATAGGCGCCGTGACGATCGGCATCAAAAATACCGCTCACCTCGGACAACGGTACCCACCTAGGCGGATCTCGTACGTCCGGGGAAGGGGTAAATGGCGTGAATGGGGCGGGTGGTCGCGTGGTGGTGGCACGTATGCGGCCGGGTCTCGGCCGCGCCGCGTCTTGCAGCGCGTGGTCTGCCGGTCAGGTCCAGCCTGTGAGGTCATCGAAGAAGTCCGCGTACGAGCCGTTGCTGCCACGCGGGGAAGGGACGAGCCGGTGCTTCAGCGCCTTACGGGCGACCGTAGGGCCGTCGCTTTTCCAGAAGATCGGCAGGCCGAGCTCCCGCTTGTTGAGTTCCTCCTTGACGTCCTTGAGGCGTCCAGTGGTCCCACGCGAATCCTTGGGGCTCCGAGAAAAGATGCTGGGCAGCGATGAACACGGAAGATGCGACGCGCGGTGAGACCAGCCTGCTCTGGCGTACCAGTAGTCAGCGCGGGGGTCAGGCGGTGAGTGCGAGGTCGCCTTCACGGCCGTCGGTTTGCATGTGCGTGACTCGCAGTACGTGGCGCAGGGCGGCCCTGAGGGTCGGTCCGACGGCATGGCGGCGTTGCCTGAGGCAATGTGAGCTTGTTGCCGCGGTGAGTCGTTCGTCTCATGGCCGGAGTGGGGGGCACGGTGGCTCGCGAGGTCGGCGCTTCTCCCAAGGAAGCGCCGACCGTCGCTATGAGAAACGACACTCAGGCCTTATGGCTTGTGGGCGGAGTCCAGCGACCAGCGGCGATCTCCTTGTCCAAGCGGGCTTGGAAGTGGGCGTGCGCAGCGCGCATCTCGGTCTCGCGGTCTGCCCTGTAAAAGGGGGCGGTGTAACCGGCCGGGGACGGAGTGGTGTCCGGCTTCTCCAGGTGAGCAAGAAGGTCGAGGTAGTCCTGCTTGGTCTGGCCGTAGCCGTAGGCGTTGTGATGCCCCGCAATCTTCCGCCCGTCTGCGTCGAAGTAGGTCTGCGCCTCATAGTCGTACAGGACCGGGTAGCGGGACTTGTAGATCGCGACGAGCTGGTCGGCAGTGATGCCGAGCCAGACCGAGACGAGCGCGTCGAGCTCGACGAGCGCGGCGCGACGCTCATACTCGGTGCGGAGGGGGGTGTTGTACTCCCAGGTCGCGGTGAGCCCGGCGGCGAGCGGCTTCAAGTGCGGCCAATCGAAGTTGCCCCAATCCTCGTACCCGGCCCAGCGGGGGTCGTAGAGCTCCTCCCACAGGGGGGAGTAGTGGTGGGTGAGAGCGTTCAGACGGAGGGCACGGAGAAGAAGGGCCGGGGCGAGGGGGTGGGTGGGGTCGGCGGCGGGCATCTTGCGGGCTTCGGCAACCTGAAGATCTGAACGGCCTGTGACGCGCAGCAGGTAGTCCAATGGGAGGGCAGCCCAGAAGCCTGCGGCGAGGGCGGTCAGCCGGTTGTCCGGCAGAGCCATCGATTGCACGGCGTGGATGTGCGCAGGGCCCGGTGGGATCAGAGCGGCGAAAAGGCTACGCTCGTTGGTCAGTGGGATCATCTTACGCCAGGCGACACGAAAGTAGTCCGTATAGCGGCGTGTCCCGGCCGAGTCCCACACGTCCTGCACTGCACGGTAGTCAGCCTCGGAGCAGGCGCGGACGTAGTTGGTGCGAGGGATGGCCTCGACTGGGAGTTTGCGCAGATCAAAGGCCGACCAGTCCCCCTTGCTGCGACAGTTTTCGTTAGGTTGCTTGAAGAATGGAGTGGCCGGAGCGATGTGGGGCCCTTGGATGACCAGTTCGCTCAGGCCGTCCGGGATCTTGGTCGACCACCGAATTTGTCCCTCTTCCTTGCCGTTCTTCTCGTGATATCCAGAGCTAATTCTGGGATTCTGGTCGCTCAGGCGAAAGTCAATTTTGGAAAGTGTGGAGATGGCTTCCTGTTCGTTGTTTGTGACAAGATACAGGAGGGCTGCGGACTCTTGGTCTGCTGCGCCTTCGCCGGCGAGGCGATGCCACTGCTTCAATCTGACTGAATCGACTTGGGTGAGTCGGGATAGATGCGGGCGAAGGTCCCAAGCTTGATTATGCTTCATTCCTGGTGTGGAGCCGTTGCCGTCATGGATTAGCGAGGCAGGTAGGGTTTCGGGAGAAAAGAGCCAGCTGATGTGTGTAAAATTCACCGGTTGTGATTGACCGTAAATATGCACGCCAAATTCGAAGCGATGGGCAATTTCGAAGAGCGTTAGAGCGTTTGCGAAGTGGGCGTGAAGTCGCAGATGTCTATATGTGGCGGCTCGCAGACTGCCTTCCCTGGTGCCGCTGAAGTGTGTGTCCGGATGGATGAGGCCAGAGATTCCAGCTCCTGCCGCGGAATTCCAGACGCGACACATGAAGGCGCGATAGAGATCCGGCTGGGTCCCTACCAGTAGGGGATACGTCGCAGCATTTCCGAGTGACGAGACGAGTCCGGCGTTGCTGGCCAGTTCGTCTAGGAAGTACGGTCGTGCCAGGGATCCCTCTTCCAGCAGCTCAGATTTCCGCAGCCGCCAATCGGCCACCCCCGGCCTTTCTGTGAGGATGAACCACGGCTCATACTCGGCAAGTACCCGGTCCTCTAGCCACCGAGGTCGAACCCAAGGGGGATTCCCCACCTGCAGATCGAACCCACCCCGCCCCGCAAAGACGGACGCGTACTCCAACTCCCAGTGGAAGAAACCCTGCCGCTCAGCCACGTCCCGGGCGACCGCCGCCCACGGATACCGCGACTCCAGCGAGGTGAACCGCTCCATGCCCATCCACTCGGGCAACTCGTTCTCGTAACGCTCCAGTTCGTCCAGCGTGTCGAATTGGGCTACCAGAGAGTCCGCAGCCACGTCCTGTGTGCCCAGCAGCGACTCGGCGAAGTCCAGCCAGTCGTCCAGCGAGGCCAGCGCGATCACCGGGCGGCGCTCGCCCCGGATCTGTTCCTTGCGGCTACCGCCCCGCACGCCCTTCGACTTGACCTCGACCACCTCGACCCCGCCGAAGAAGTCTTCCTTCTCATACGTCTCCCGCGCGGGCGCGCCCGACTGTGCCGGGACCGGGGTCGCCGATACGACCCATCCCGCCGACTGTGAGGCCACCGCCGCCGCCCGCGCGTACGACTCGTGCGAACCGTCCAGCAGCGCAGCGTCCTGCACGGGCCAGAACCACAGCGCGCACCATGCGTCCATCAGTGTCTTCAGGCGCCAGTACGGCGTGTCGACGGCCTCCAGATCGGCCTTGACCGTCTCCCTCGGGACGGCGACCTCGGGCGAGCGCAGCCAGCCGTCCTCCGCGCCCCACACGTCGATCCGTCGCGAGATCTCCCGTTCGGAGATCTCCAGCCGGCGGACGACCAGCCCCCACAGGTATTCCGCTCGCCTCGCCAGGCCCTGCAGGCGCTTGGTCTGCGTGGTGTTGGGGGACTTGGTGATCGCCTTGCGCCAGGCCGTCAGTGCCTTCGACTCTTCCGGAGCCAGCGTCCTGGCCTCCTTCTCGGCAGCAACCGCGCCCCATTCCTTCGCTGGAAGGAGGAAATGGTGCACTGCGCCCTCGGGCAGCGGCGCGCCCGCCAGGGCCTCCGACAGCGGGAAGCGGTCCGGAGTCGTGCCGAGCCAGCCGCCCTTCTTCAGGCTCTCGGCGGAGTAGATCTCCCTACGGCCGCCGATCAGGGAGTTGCCACGCCGCAGGTGCAGGCCGAACCACGGGGCCTCCATGCCCGGGTGCATGGTGTTCAGCCACAGCGACACCTCCGCCAGCTCCACCGCTGTGTTGTTGAGGTCCACGCCGTAGGAGTTGTGCAGGGCGATGTACGCCTTGGCCTTCTGGAGCTCGACCGCGTACTTCTCCGTGTCGATGGCGACGCCCAGCTCGTCCTGGCGGCGCCGCAGGTACTCCGCCGCGACCTGGTTGATCGCCTCGTTGAGGAATGCGCCCGAGCCGAGCGCCGGCTCGCAGATCTTCCAGTCCAGGAGTTCGCGCGCCTCGGTGACCGTGTCGTCCTGGTCTAGGCGGTGCTGCAGCGCGAGCTGGACCGTCACCCGGGTGAGGGACTCCGGCGTGTAGTACGAGGCCGAGGTCTGGCGGTCGCGTCCCGACAGGCGGTACACGAACGCGCCCGGCGCGTACCGCACGCGCTCCTCCACGCCTGTGTCCTCGTCCTTGTGCCGGACGAACACCTCGTCGGGGTACTCGTCGGATTTCGTCGCCGGGACCAGCCACGAGCCGTCACTCGGGTCGCCGTTCTTCGCGACCTCGTACAGCTCCTCGCCCGCGACGAAGCCCGAGTAGGACATCAGGCCCTCGTACACGGCGCCGAGCTGGTTGATGCCGAGCTGGGCGTAAGAGATGAATCCGCCGCGCTCGCGCCTCTTGCCGCGGGTCAGCATGAGTAGGCGCAGCACCCGGTACAGCGTCTCGTTGCGCAGGCGGGTGTCGATGAAGCGCTCCCCGTCGTCGCCGCCGTCCGCCTCAGTGTCGACGCGCGGGTCGGGGACGGTGTACCGGCCGATGAGCCGGATCGCGTCCGGTTCGAACAGCTTGGAGTGCAGCGGCTCGAAGCGCAGGCCCATGTCCTCCGACGGCTTCGCGGTCACCGTCTCGGCCGGCTCCGCGCCGGCGCCGTGCGTGCGGCGCGGGCGGTGGCCCTCCTGGACCTTGCGGAAGAGTAGGTCCAGCGACTCGTAGAGGTAAAAGCCCCTGCGGGACTTCTCGTCGACCAGGTCGCGCTCGGCGATCAGTTCGCCGAGGCGGCCCAGGCCATAGCCCATCTGGTACTCGGGGTAGTCCGAGGGCAGGATGCCCAGTTCGGGGCGGGCCTCCGCGTAGAGCAGGAACAGGACGCGGTACAGGTAGCGTAGCGACTCGCGGGTCAGCTGGCGGCCCAGCTCGGGGAGTTCCTTGACCTGCTCGGGGCGGACGCCGGCCTCGCGCAGCCGGTCCAGGACCTCGTTGGCGATCAGTTCGACGCTCAGCCGCAGGCCGTCGCGCAGTTCGCTGGAGACGCCCACCGCGTGCTTGGTCGACTTGTCGAGCAGGGAGCCGAGGGGGTTCTCGCCGCCCTCCTCCGGGGTGCGCAGCGAGTCGGCGCCGAACAGGGCGGCCACCGTGTCGAGTTCGCCGCCCGCTTTGACGTCGTTGCGTTCCAGTGCCGCGTCCAGCGAGACCGCCAGGTAGCGGCCCTCGCCCCACGCGGCCCGGTCGGCGAGCACGACGACGCCGCCGACCAGCAGCAGGACGTAGCGGGGGGCGTCCTCGCAGGCGAACAGGAAGGAGGCGAGCTTGGAACCCGTGGTGACAGTGTGCTGGCCGTCCAGGCGCAGCTCGTCCAGCAGACGTCCCGCGCCCTCAGGGTCCAGGGCGTCGTCGGGCTCGGCGGACCAGCCGCAGTCCAGGGCGACGAGGTCCTTCTCCGCGTGCGCGACCCTCACCTCGTGGGACTGGTCGGCGCGGACGACGGTGAGCATGCCCGGCTTGGAGTCGAAGCCGAGGGCGTGCAGCACCTCAGCGTTGAGCGCGCGGACGCGGTCGCGCCACTCGGGGGCGTCGTACGTCACGGCGTCGTCGCCGGTCGCCGCCCGCTCCTCGTCCATCGTGAAGTACGAGCGGGCCGCGAAATAGGGGCGGCGCAGTGCCCGTAGGCCCGCGCGCGGGGTGACCGGAAGGGCACCCTCGGGCCGCTCGGTGCCGGCGGCGTCCTCCTCGCGCTGTTTCCACTCGGTGAGCAGACCGGACTTGAGGTCTTTGGGGAGGACCTCGGCGAGGTAGTGCGCGGAGAAGTAGTCGCCGCGGTTGACCAGGCTGTCGTACGTCATCTTCGTGTACCTCTGCGGGATTCGGTCAGGCGGCGTGGGCGGCGGCGGGAGCCAGCACGGCCAGTACGCGCAGCATCGGGCGGCCGGTAGTGAGGAGGGAGTCTGCGAGGGAGGCGAGACGTTCGCGGGTGCCGGTGGGCGCGGCGCCGCTCATCAGTGTCGGCTGCTCCCACGTGCCCAGGCGGGCTTTGTACTCCTCGATGGGGGCCCTCAGCGGTTCGTCCCATGCCTCGCGGTGCCGCTCCAGGAACGCCTCCGCGGTGTCCAGGACGCCGGGGATCGCTTCGGCGAGGCCGGCCGTGTCGTGGGCGAGGCCCGGGTTCGCCATCGTCGGGCCGACCTGTGCGCGGCGCAGCACCGCCACCATGTCGTCGTCGACCTCGCCATTCGTGGTGACCGCCATCCACTTGACGACGGTGGGGCGTCCGAGCGCGTTGGAGTAGATGCCCTGGACGAGGTAAGTGGTCCGGGACACGTCGGCGGTCAGCACCGGCGCCTCCTGGCGGTCCAGACGGACCAGGACCTTGTCCGTGAGCCACTCCATGACCGGGTGCAAGTCGGTCAGCAGCGAGATGTCGGGCCAGCTGGACGTCGCCGAGGCGCGGGCTCGCGTCAGGCTGTGGTCGGCCAGCCGCCGGTTGAAGGTGACCTTCAGGCGGTCGCGCAGGCCCTGCTCGCGGACGTAGTCCGGCGGCAGCGCCTTGAGGCGATGGACCAGGTCGGAGGGCGGGACGAAGGAGAGCAGGCCGGTCTCCGGGTCGGCGGACAGGTCCAGCCGGTCGTGGGCGTCCGGGTAGACCTCGCGCAGCGCCTCGTCGAGGAACTCGCGGGCGGAGGCGAACAGCCGGGGCACGTGCGCCCGGGGCACCGTCCCGGTGCCGTCGCCGCCGCCCGCGTCGGAGGCGGCGGTGTCCTCCTCCGGTTCGTCGTTCACGGCGCCGAAGAACTCTGCGAGGAAGTCGTCCACACCGTCGTCGGTGCCGGTGTCGGAGGTGCGGTCGGCATCCAGGGACTCGTCCACAGTGTGGCCCCGCAGCAGGTCCTGGACGAGGGACTTCTCCTCGGCCTCCGCCCGGTAGAGGCCGGACACCGCCTCCGCCGTGCCCAGCGCCTGGTGGGCCTGCGCCTCGCGCTCCAGAAGGCGTTCCGCGACGAGTGTGTCGTCCTTGGCGCCGTCGACGGAGCTGGTGAGGATCAGCGCCCGGAACTGCGGCTGGTGGGCTTGCCCGTAGCGGTCGATGCGGCCGTTGCGCTGCTCGATACGGATGAGCGACCAGGGCACGTCGTAGTGGACGAGCTGGTGGCACTGGCGGTGCAGGTTGACCCCCTCGGAGGCGACGTCGCCGGTGAACAGGATGCGCACGGGCGTGTCCGCGAGGCCGAAGTCCTCCACGCACTGCATCTGCTGCTCGTCGGACAGGCCGCCGTGCATGACCCGCGCGGCCTCCTGGGCGGCCTTGCCCTTGAAACCGAGGGCCTGCGGCACGGTCCGCGCCAGCCACTCCAGGGTCTGCACGCGTTCGGAGAAGACCACGACCCGGGTGTCGGACTGCGGCCCGACCCCGATCTCCCGCAGCTGGTCCAGCAGGGCCCCGAGCTTGCCCGAATCCGTCTCCGCCATGCCCGACGCCAGCTCCAGCAGCCGGTGCAGTGCCGCGCGTTCGGCGGCCGTCGCCTCCGGGGTGTCCTTCTTCTCCAGCGTCTTGATGCGCGTGGTGACCGTGGCCTTCAGCGCCGCGTGGGAGGAGAGGAAGGACTTCAGCAGCGTGTACGGGAACAGCGGGACGTCGCTGACCGACTTGGCGCCGTCGGACGGCAGCCAGACCGCGGCCAGCTCCTCGAAGACCTTCTCCTCGGCGGGTGTGGCCGTCACCCGTATCGAACGGGAGGGGCCGCGATCCGCCCACTGGCCCTTCATCTGCTCCCGGACCTCCGGACTGACCTTGGTGCGCCGGATGAACAGGTGCTTGATGTCCTCGGCGCGGTAGTGCTCCGGGTCGCGGATCGCGGCCGGGTCGAGCAGGGAGATCAGCTCGGCGAAGGAACGGGCGTCACCGTTGTGCGGGGTCGCGGAGGCCAGCAGGAGGGCGTCCGTGTGCGGGGCCAGCGTGCGAGCCAGCTGGTTGCGCAGGGACCCCTTGTTGATGAGGTTGTGCGACTCGTCGATGACGACCGCGTCCCAGGTGATCCGCTCCAGGTGGTGCTTGTACTGGTCGGTGTTCTTCAGGGTGTCGATGGAGACGATGACGCGCTTGAAGTACGTGAACGGGTTGCGGCCGGCGGGGATCTCCCGCTGGATCCGCTCGATGCCCACCGAGTCCAGGCGCACGAGCGGGATCGCGAACCGCGTCCACAGCTCGTGCTGGAACTGCTCGAGGACGTGCTGCGGGGTGACGACGAGGATGCGCTCACCCCGGCCGCGGCGGATCAGCTCGGCCAGGGTGAGGCCGATCTCCAGGGTCTTGCCGAGGCCGACGACGTCCGCGATGAGCATGCGGGGGCGCAGATTGCGGCCCGACAGGGCGAGTTGCGCGGGGCGCTGCTGGTAGGGGAGGGAGTCCAGGAGGAAGGAGTCCGCGAGCGCCAGGCCGCGTTCGGCCTGCGGCAGCGGCGTCTTGCGCAGCACCGCCTCCAGGAACAGGCGCGAGCGGCGGAAGTTCGGCGAGTCGTCCCGCACCAGGCGGGTCCGCCGCGGGTCGAGCAGTTCGATCCGGTCCAGCCCGGTGAAGAACACCGCCTCCTGATCGCGCACGAAGTCCGATGCGCCCACCGCCTCGATCCGGGCGCCGTCGTGCTCGGTCCGGGTCGCGTTGCGCACCAGCCACACCTCGTCCCGTACGAGGATCTGGGCACCCGGCGGGAACAGGGCGTCCTCGCTGCTGGTCGTGGGGGCGGTGCTCAAGTCGGCGGTCACGCGGGTGCCTCCTGGGCGTTCATGTCGGTGGGCTGGATGCGTCCCGTTGCGGGGTGGCCGGTGGAGCCACCGTCGAACCGGCGGGACGCGTGGTCAAGGGGGATGCCGTGCGGCGCGGCGGGGTGGGCTCAAGCCTTAGAAAGGGGCCCTTGCCGCGTACGCGGCACGCAGGCGCTCGGCCGTTCTGCGGGCCTGCAGGGAGTGCCGCGGAGCCGACGATGCTTCCCCGGGCCGCCTGGATGCCCTGGGTGGGCGGCCTGGCGCCGGCTGTTCGCGCTGGAGGCCGTCGGACGGATCCCGCTGGGCGGGAGGCGTGGGGCCTGGGGAGTCCTGAACCACAGGGCCGGCGAGGCGGGAGACCTCGACCACGGTGGGCGAGGGGGCCGGAGGGCCGGGTTGGACCGGCGTGTCCTGGGCGGCCGGGGCGGTCTCCGTGCTCGGGGCGTCGCTTGCGGGGACGAGCCGGGAGGAGATGGGGGAGTCGTCGGCTGACGCCGACGTGTGCTGTTTTCCCGCAGTGTGCGCGGTGAGCTTGCGACGCGCCTGGGCGATCTTCATGCCGTGGGCCTCGATGACCGAGCGGCACTGTTGTACCACCTCGGTCAGGGAGGGCCGGTCGTCGGCGTTCTGGGCGAGCATGCCGGTCAGGAGCGGCATCAGTTCGCCGGGCGCACCGGAGAGGTCCGGTGCCGTGTCGGGGTCGGTGACGAGGTGGAACACCATGTACGGGGTCGCCGCCTCGTGCGGATAGTGGCCTGTCGAGGCAAAGAGCAGCACAGCGCCCAGTGCGTACACGTCCACGGCGCCCGTCAGCGGCTTCAAGCCGGCAGCCTGCTCCGGAGCCATACAGATCGGAGTGCCGACGACTTGATTGGGGGCAGTGAGTGAGACGTGCGACTCGGTGAAGGCGGCCAGGCCGAAGTCGATGATCTTCGGACCGTTCGGACCGAGCAGCACGTTGGCCGGCTTGAGGTCGCGGTGGAGCAGGTCCTGCGTGTGCACGGCCGACAGTGCCTCGGCGAGGATCGCGCCGAGCGCGGCAGTAAGGACGGACGGGAGAGGTCCGTGCGTTTCCACATGCCGGGAGAGGTCCGGGCCGTCTACGTACTCGGTGGCCAGCCACGGTTGGTCCGCCTCCGCGTCTGCCCCCAGGAATGCGGCGATGCGCGGACCCCAGATGGTCTTGAGTACCTCGATCTCCTGCGCGAACCGTTGGCGGGACTGTGAGTCCACGATCGAGGGTTTGATCACCTTCACCGCGGCGGGTTCACCGCCGAGCGACTCCCCTAGGAAGACCTGGCCCATGCCTCCCTGGCCGATCCGGCCGAGGAGGTCGAAGTCGCCCAGCGAAGACGGGTCCTCGGGGCTCAGGGGCGTGATCTGCACGTTTGTCCTCGAAATTCGGTCGTGGCGAGCGTCTGATCAGCCGCGATGCGCGCCTGAAGACACGGTAGTGGATGCGGTCGGGGCCGGGAACGGGGATTGCTGGATGAAGATGTCAACCTCTTGGGGTGGAGAACATGTGGAGGGTTTTGGGTGTGGGTCGGCCGCAGTCAGGACGCCTGTCGTCTCCCGGGCGATGCACGTGGAGTGTGCCTGCTTCGCCCAGTGCCGTGTGGCCGATGCTCATCAAGTGGCTCCTCGAGTTCCTCCCGTGAGCGTTCGGCTCCTGTCATGCACCGTTAGCTATTCAAATGCATTTTTAAGTTACGATCTGCTACCTAACGGTGCGAATTGCCCCGCGACGAGCGTGCTGTCACGTCTCGCGCGGTAGCAATTGGCCGCCCGTGAGTCCGCCTGCCAGTAGCCGCGCCGTCTCCTCCGCCAGCCGCGTCGCCCGCTGCGCCTCTGCCCGGAGCGCGTGCACATGCCGGAACGCCTCCCCGTACTGCTGCTGCTCCCCCAGCGGCAGCAGGGGCACGCGCAGCCGGCCCGGGTTGACCGTCAGTGCCGTACTGCCCGTCGACGCGCCCGCGATGTTCTCCTCCGCGCCCAGGAACCCGGCGAGGAACCAGGCGTCCAGACGTGCCGGGTCCGGCCGGAAGAGGTGGACCTGAAGGCCGGGCAATGCGCCGGCGTCCTGCTCGCCCGCCACCCGAGTCATGGGGCCGTCCGTGCTTGCTAGGGCTCGTACGAGGACGTCGCCGACAGCGATCACGGGTGCCGTGTCGTCGTACATCCCTGTCGGCTCTCCCGTGGGACCTGACCCGGTCGCGATGTCCGACACGGTGAGCACCGCCCGCGTCTCGGGCTGCCCGTCCCCGCCGCGTGAGGAATGTCCTTTGCTGCGCACGCTGTCGGGCAGCGTGCGCAGCAGGGTGAGCGCTCCACCGCGCGTCAGGTCGGATGCCGTAGCCGTCCGCCATTCGCGGGCCGTGGAGCCCGCCGCACTCCAGCTTTCCTGAGCCGCCGTCCGCGCGAGGGACTTCGCGGCCTCGGCGAGGTTCCGGAGTGTGGCGTCGGCCTCCACCGACAGCTCCGCCGGGTCGACCTCGGCCCGTGACGCCCGTACGAGCCGCGCTGGGGTCAGATCCACCACGTCGTCCAGCAGGTCCACCACGTCGGCCGCGTGTGCGACACCCGGGTCGCCCTCGTATGCGTCCGGGTTCTCCGTGAACGCCTGCCACGCATCTAGGGTGCGCGCCGTGATCCCCTCCCAGTCCGGGGAGGCGGACCGGCTCGCACCCCGCGTCCGGGCGGTCGCCGCCGATCCACCGCGCCCGGCCACCGCCTGGTCCGCCGCCGTGTCCACGAAGAGCACCGATTTGCGCTCCGGGCCGCCGGGCTCGGGCCGTTGCAGCACCCAGATCTGCAGACCGACGTGCAGCGGCACTGCCGCGCCGACGGGCAGCGCGATCACCGCGCGCAGGGCCCCGCCGCGTACCAGCTCCGCCCGTACGCGACGGCCCGACGCGCGGCCGGCCGTGGCGGGCGGCAGGAGCAGGGCCGCGTAGCCGCCGGGTGTCAGGTGGGCGAGCGCGTGCTGTACCCAGGCCAGCTCCGACTCGGCACGCGGCGGCACGCCGTACGCCCAGCGCGGGTCGTACACGAGCTCGTCGTGACCCCAGTCCCGGACGCCGAACGGCGGGTTGCACAGCACCGCTTCGGCGACCAGGTCGGGGAAGGCGTCCGCGCGGAGGCTGTCGGCGGCGTGCACGGCGACCGTGGCTTCCGGGGCCGTCAGCATCAGGCTCACGGCGCTGCGCCGGGCTTGCACCGGAAGCGTGTCCTGACCGTACAACCCGCGTGCGCCCCGGCGGGCGGCGGCCGCCAGGAGTGTGCCGCTGCCGCAGGCCGGGTCGAGGACGCGGGCCGGGGATCCGGGGATCAGGCGGGCGAGGAGATCGGCGAGCGGCGCGGGGGTCTGGTAAGCGCCGGACGCGGCGCTGTCCTCCAGCTCCCGTTCCGCCAGCACGCCCAGCGCGGCCTGACCGCCCTCGTCGCGTACACACGCGTACAGCGCGCGCAGTACCGCCGCGTCGCCCGTATCGAAATGGACCGTCTCCGCGGTCGGCACGGCGTCGATTGCGGACGCCGCGTCGCGCTGTGCGCGTGCGGCGAGGTCGGCGTCCGGCAACTGCGTGGCGGCTGTCAGTTCCTTCGACGAGTGACCCGCCGCCGCGAGAACGAGGAGCAGAAGATCCGACGTACCGCTGCCGCCGATCGCGTGCAGGCGGAGGGTCGTCCGCAGCTCCTCCGACGGGGTCGCCGCCGAGGCGTGACCGCGCGAGGCGAGCCAGGCACGCACGGACTCCAGGTCGTACAGCGGACTGCTCTCCGTGCCGCCGGACGGCTCGGGGAAGTCCTCGTGCCGGCGGCGCCAGTTGCTGACCGTGGCGCGCGTGACGCCCGCGATGCGGGAGATCTCGGCGGCTGTCACCTGGGCGGATGGTGCGGGTGGCTGCGACATGGATGTGGTCCTGGCTCCGGTGGTCGACGTCGCCACACCCTACAGCATGAGTCAATTCCATGAAGCTGTTGGACAATGCTTTCATGGTTGTGCTTCCATTCTAATGCTTCCGGCGGTGAGCGGTTCTCCCCGGCGCGAGGCGTGAGTTCCTCCCGTCGCCGTGTTTCCTAGAGATCAGCCCCTCGGCGCCCCGCCCTCCTGGCGGGGTGCCGAGGGACCTGCGGAACCTCGGAGCCAGGCGACGGCCGATAGACCACCACCCAGGGGGGACACCCATGCGCCTGACCATGCCGAGCGGCACCCTGGAAGGAATCCCGCTCACCGTCATGCCGTTCCGCGAGGACGGGGTCATCGGAACCATGTCGCTCGCGACGCTCGTACGTCTCGTGCCTTCACCGCGCCAGGAGGAGGACCCGCGCGCCCTCAAGACGGCGTCCGGGCACGACAGGCGGCACGCCGAGCTACGCGCGACCGTGCAGCGGACGCTGAAGTCCCAGAAGGGCAAGAACGTCCCGGACTACGCCGAGTACATCGCCGCCGGCATTCTCGGCAAGCACGGATCCGCCTGGTCCACGCCTCCGATCACGCTCTGGCACGCGGGCGGGATCGCCGCGATGAGCGACGAACTGGTCCCCGACTCGGGCCTGCGGACGCTGACCGTCGCCCCGGACGCCATGGTGATCGCCATCGACGGCGAGACCCAGACCACCGCCTGGCACGACATCTACCAGGACCCGGAATCCTTCGGCCTCACCTACACCGAGCTCAGCCTGCGGGTCCGTATCCCCTTCGAGCTCTACCTGGGGATCTTCCCGGCAGACGCGCGGCAGATCTTCTACGACCGCAACGTCAAGGGCATCGACGTCGCCAAGAACCTGGCGATGTCCATGGACCAGCGCGACCTCGCCACCCGCCTCGCCTACATCGTCGGTGAGAAGCTCGAGGTCGAGTCGAACGGTCAGCGGATGCCGTTCGGCAAGCTGGTCAACGCCGGCAAGCGGCAGCTCACCAGGACCGACAAGGGGGTCGTGGCCCTGTCCGCGCTGCGGACGCTGATCGTTACCACTGTCTTCGGTAGCAAGGGTGTGCAGTACTCGGGGGCCAACGTCCAAGCGGACGACCTGCCGCCCAACACCGACGCCGACGAGGTGGAGACGGTCGTCGTCCGTCTGGTGTCCCGGCTGATAGAGGGCCGCTTCCCGGACTTCGCCCGGCGCAGCGCGATCACCGCCCCGGCCGTGATGGCGGGCCTTGGAGTCCTGCTGCACCGCGCCACCCCCTGGTGCGCTGCCGGCGACGCCATGAACTACGAGACGGTCGAGCACCTGCTCGCCGCCGTCCGCTGGGAGCGTGGACCCGTCTACTGGGACGGCGTCTGCGCCAGCGCCGGCTCCTCCGGCCGGCTCAATTTCAGTGGCGGCGTGAAGGACTCCGCCGGCCGAGTCGCGGGGGCGCTCCTCGACCCGAACAGCGAGTTGGGTCGGAAGATCCGAGGGGTGCGGAGCTGAACAGGCCTGCGGCGCGGGTTCTATGACGCCGCGACTTTTTCAGCCGAACGTCCCGCTCCGGACGAGGGCCCACCTGCGGGCAAGACCCACGGCCCAAGCACCCGCGTATTCCTAACGTCCAGGCTGCGATGCCGCGCTCCGGGCCGGGCGGCTCCGCTCCCGTCAGCACGCGCGCCCTCTCCTCCCGCCACCCGTCAGTCCCCTTCCCACCACATCTATTCAAAGGAATGGCCTCATGAGCTACCCGAACAGCTCCGGCATGCCGTCCTCTCCCTTCCCTTCGTCCCCGTACGCCGTCGTCGCCACATCTATTGGCCGCCCCCAGCACCCGAAGACGGCCGATATAACCCCGACTTTGGGCACGTCCGGGACATCGCCGAAGGCGTCTCCCGGCTCCGCGCAGACGTCGGCCGGGAGGAGGCCGGTGTGGCGCGGAGAGCGGCTCACCCACGCTGCCTCAACGCTCCTCGCACTGATCGTGGCGCCCCTGGGCCGTGCGCGCAGGACCGTCCTCGCCGTGACCGCGGTGGCCTTGGGCTGCTCCATGAGCGCCTGCTCCACCATCGGCGGCACCCAGACCGACACCGCGCCGCCGACGGCCACCGTCAGCGCCTCGCAAGACACCCAGAGCGCCCAGGACGACTCCGACGGTGACACGATCACCGTCGCCCTGGACAAGACCGCCACGTGGAACAACGGCGTCCAGGCGCACTTGAGCGGCTTCAGCCGGGGCACCTCCGGCGAGTACGCCTTCCCGTCCGGCAAGGCGTACCTGGCCTTCTCCGTCACTGTGCGGAACGGCTCCAAGTCCCCGCTCGACCTGAGCATGGTCAGCCTGTCCTGCCCCGACGGCGCCGACGAGATCGTCGACACGGATGCGGGTTTCAACGGCACTCCGGATGCCCACCTGCTGCCGGGCAAGGCGCAGACCTGGAAGGAGGCGTGCGTGTTCGCCAAGACGGCCAAGAGCGTCCAGATCGAGATCATGCCGATGGACACCTCTGGCTCGGGCTGGTATCGCACGGCCATTTTCACCGGCCAGGTGCGGTAGCCGGGACCGCGGACGGGACCCTGCTGGGTGCCCTCGTTGCCTCCCCACGGCGGCGGCTCACGCCTCCGCCGTCATCGGGTGCACACCGACGCGGCGCCTACGGGTCCGCCCGCACCCACACCCGATCGCACACCATGTGCGGCCCGGCTCACCACCACCCGCGACCTGGAAGGCCATCGTGACGATCACTGAGCGCACAGACCTGATCCGTCGCTTCGCCGACGACTTCACCACCCTGCAGGAGGCCGTCCTCGCACGAATGAACGGGATCTGCGCTCCTGAGATCGCCGCGGCCTTGGAACACGCTTCGCTCGCCGGTCCCATCAACGTCGCTCTCGCCCACGCCGACGTCCTCGCACGCGGGGCCGTCCGACGCGCGGAGCTCTCGGCTCAGCCCCCGGAGCGGCTGCGCCGGCTGCGAGCCCACGCGCGCAAGGTACGACGGGCCCGGTCGCAGGCGGAGGCCGTATGCAAGGAGCAGCGTGCCCGCCGCCTCGCCGGTCGCTCCCGGCCGGTGGACATGCTGGAGCTGAGGGCGGCACGGATGGCAAACCCGGCAGCCTTCGCCGAGGCCCTGCGGCAGGAACTCCGTGACAGGGGATTGCCGGACGGCACGCCGCAGGCACCCGAGAGCGACCTTGCCCGTTGGGCCTGGGACCGGAAAACGGCAGGCGACGAACTGCCGGCACCGGTGCGCGAACTGCGGGACTGTGACGACGACGCCTTCGTTCAGGCCCTCCTGCGCGATGCCCGGGAGGAGGAGAACCCGTACCTCCCGCACGACACGGTGGCCGAACGGTGGAGCCGCCATGCGCGTGCCGCGCTGGCCTGGGGCCGCTACGCGATCGCCCTGGCCGAACGAGACGTACTCGCCTGCGCTCTCTCCGTACGTCACACCCGACTTGAAGCTCTGGACGATGCCTACCAGGACATGGCGGTTCTTGCTGCCCGCTCCCGCGAAGCCCTGCTCAGGGCCACGGAACTCCACGACCGGATGCTGGCCAATGTGACCAGGGGGCCCTTCGCGGAGCTCATCGCGCAGTGTCGCGCCGCGGCTCTGGCGCGCTTCGCCGACGCCGAGCCCGAGTTGTGGCACAGCGTGCGTGAGCTGACCATGGGGCACCGGGCGCACTGCCCCGAGCGGGCCGACGGCTGCCCGCACTGTCACCGCGCTCTCGCCGCTCTCCTCGCCGGCGCCCATCCTGCCAACACGGCCGAGGACGGCGACGGCGAACAGGCGACGGCAACGCTGCCGGCTCACGGGGACCGCTACGCGGTGCTCGCCGACCTTCCCGACACCGCCGTCGTGGCCGTCGCCGACGCCGCCGTCGGTGACGAGTCCGCACTGTGCGGCTACGGCTGGGCTGCCGAAGACGGAACCACCGGATACGGCGACTCCCTCGCCTCGAGCAGCGGCGAAGCCGAAGTCATAGGTATCTGCGCGGCCGCCCTGAGCCTGATCGAGCACCACGAGGACGCACCCGTGGTCCTCCTGTGCGATAGCGCCCAGGCAGTAGAGGCGGTCAACACGGCCCTGCACTCCGCCGACCCGACAGCCGCCCACCGAACCCTCCTTTTCCCGGAGAGCCGGCAGCTGATGGACCGCCTGCTGCGCCACCGCCACCGCGTCCAAGTCCGCTGGCTCAAAGGCCACATCGGACACGACCTCAACGAAACCGCCGATGCCTTCGCCGGCCTCGCCCTCCGCCGTGCCAACGGCCGAATCCCTTCCTCCGCCGCGCGGAAGGAGGAGGCGCGGATCCTGCGCTCGCTCGGCTCCGGGGGTGGTCCCCTCTCGGTCGCAGCCTGAGCCCATGGTCTGAGGCGGACAGCTGCAGGAGACGCGAGGCAGCCCACGTCACGTCGTCTGCGGACAGCGAACCACCCTGCGAACCGATCTCCCCACCCCCGGACGAAAGCGAGCGACGCTCTTCATGGCCCATCCCCGGTGGCACCACATCCTCATGGAGTCCCAGCGTCACGCCCTCAAGGCGCTCGACGAATGGAACAGTTCCAGCGGCGACTACAGCGACTTCCTCACCCACATGCACAAGGCCTGGCACTACCTGCTCCACGCGGAGTTCCACAAGGCCAAGATCGACTACCACTACCGGGACGCCAAGACCGGCCGCCACCGGATGATCGACGGCGAACCCAAGGCCTGGGACCTCGAGAAGTGCTTGAAGGAGCGGTTTCCCAACAGCAGCGACATAGTGCGCCTCAACGCGGAGCTCTTCGTCGCCCTGCGCAACAAGGTGGAACACCGCTACGAGCACAACCTGAGGATCGCCACGGGCGGCAGGGCGCACGCCTACGTGATCAACTACGAGCAGGAGATGGCAGGTCATTTCGGCGCCGGCTATGGCCTCGCCGACCGGCTTCGCTTTCCGCTCTCCGTCCAGGCGCTGACCGCTGACGGATACGAGGAGATGCGGAAGGCCGCCAGGGAGCTGCCCAGGAAGACCCGTGACCTGGTGGCCAGGTACGAGGCGGGCATCGATCCGTCTGTCCTCGACGACCCCAGGTACGACTTCCGCGTACGGCTGGTGCCGATCACCGGCTCCAAGACGGACGCCGACTTGGCGGTCAACTTCGTCAAGCTCGATGACCTGAGCGAGGACGAGCGACGCACCATGGTGGAGGCTGGGCGGGATGGTTCCGTCATCACCAGGGACCGTCATGTCGAAGTGGCGGACCTGAACAGGATGCGCCCGGCGCAGGTCGCTGCCCGGGTCGAGGAGCAGTTGCCGTTCCGGTTCAGCGTGTACACCGAGCACGTGGAGATGTGGAAGCGGCTGAAGGTGCGTCCGGTCAAGGGTTCCGGCGACCCGTATGCCACCGATGCCAGGTACTGCACATACAACGAAGCCTTCAACGAATACGTCTACACCCAGGCATGGGCAAAGAAGATCGTCAAGGAGATCGGGACGGTGGAGAAGTACCGAGCCTTCTTCGGTAGGGAGCCGCGCAGGAAGGCGGGGGCCGCCGTGTCGAAGGAGGCGGCGTAGAAAGCGTCGCCTCCCGAGAGGATCGAAGGGGGAAGGGGTGGGACAGCAGTCACAGGAGCGGGCGACAAGCGTCAGAGTGGTTCGCCTTGTCTTCCCGACCTCACCGCCCCGACAGCAGAGCAGTTGGTAATCCCACCGGTTCGCACACAGAACCTTCACAGGTAGCCTTTGGTTGCAGGGGATTTGCAGTTGATGTCTGGCTTCCGGCCTGCTGTGCAGGCACTGCGATGGGCCGGTTGTGAAAAGTGGTGGGGGATGAGTGGATACGCCTTCGTTTGTCGCGCGGCGTTAAGTTGGGCGGGGCGATGATGGTCGAGGGCTGCCACGCCGAAGGCGGCGGCGCGCCAGGGGCTTTCGGCAGCGGCTCGTTGTCTGTGGCGGGTTCGGGTGATGCGTAAGACCGTTCCATGCCCGGGGGACTTCACAAGTGGGGCATCGGAACCTCTCTTTTGGGGACAGAGTGGATCATTCCTATCAGGTGTGGCAGGAAGTGCTTGCCGAAGAGTTCTTCGGACGGCAGCACGCCGGCCACCCGACGCTGTTCTACGTCGACGACGACGTGGAACAGGAGCTCAGGCACGGATACGGCATAGCGGAGCCCCTCGCCCAGTGCGTGGGCAAGTTCCTGCGGCTGGGGACCGCGGAACCGTACAGCGCGCTGGAGGACTACCGCTGGCGCAAGCGGCAGCAGGACAAGGATGGCGTGCCCGCCTTCCTGCCGCTTCTTGCCTGCTCGGTGATGGCCGCGTCCCGGATGGTGAACGACCGGAACCACCGGGCCACCGCCTACCACGCCCGCTTCTCTGAACTGCTGACCGGCGACGAGAAGCAATTGGGCAGCCACCACTACGAGCCCCTATCCCGCATGTGGCAGGTGCTGGCCTCCTGGCAGCACAGTCAGAAGGGCGCGCGGGGCCTCTGCACCATTCCCGCTCCCGCCGACCTGCCCTCCAACCGCAGCATGATTGGGTTCGCCCAGTCCCAGGCGCTCCTCAGCGGCGCGGACCGGTCCTTCATGCCGAAGTTCTTCCGGTCGTTGCGGGAGCACGGCACCACATGGCCGCTGCCGGGGGAGACGCTGCTGGCCCAGATCGAGATCCGGGGCATGGAGCGGCACTTCTCCAAGGGCTTCCGCAACGCTCTGCACGAGGAGGAGTTCCGCCCCCTCCTCGCCAAGCTGATCGCCAACTACGCCGCTGCCTGGGACGGTTCGGACGAGCTGGTGCCTACCGGTGTCACCCGAGCCGAACTCCTGGTGCGACTGGACGCGGGCCGTCTCAGCTGGGTGGCGCGCCTGCGGTCCGCGGAGCAGAAGAAGCGCATCGAGCTCAAGGGCGGCGTCGGCCTTGAGCAGCTTGGCGACACCGCCTACTACGAAGTGACGGGCCTGCCCGCCCCGAGCGCGGACACCCTCGCCAGGGGAATCCGCCGCGACGGGGACAACCTGGTGCTCAGCCGCCCCTCCTGCTCCGTCCTGGTGCTCGCACGGGACGACGTGCTCGGCGTCTGGGCCGGCACCGACGGCTTCCGCCCGGGAGAGGCACACGTGGTGCTCGCCGCCCCGACCGCGCAGCGGGACGTGCAGCGACTGCTGGACAAGGCCGCGACCACGGGCCGGAGCGCCGACACCAGCAAGCTGGCCTGGGTGCCCCAGGGCTGGACCCTGCACAAGCCCGTCACCTTCGACGACGCGGTCACCCTGCGCCGGGCGCTCCAGGAGGTCCAGGGCGCGGTCGGCCTCCTGCAGCCCCCGGCCCAGTTCAAGCTCCGTCTCGAGGGCGGACTGAAGCTCGCGCCTTCACTCGATCCCCAGTTGTACCTGCGGAGAGGCGAGCCCCAGGTGGTCCTCCCGGACGCCACGGAGGGCACGGGCACGCTTCTGATCGACGGAAAGGAGCGACCCGAGCTCAGGAAGGCGATCGCCGCGGGCCGCCCCGTCCCCCTGGCCGTGCTCCGGCTGGAGCCGGGCCGCCACACAGCGAGCTACGCAGGCGTGGAGATCGACTTCGCCACCGCGGACCAGGCCGTCGTCGAACCGAAGATGACCAAGGTCTGCGGCTTCGCCGTCATGGACGGCAAGGCCTCGGAGTCACCCTCCCTCCTCGTCGAGCAGACCCTGCCGACCGGCGTCACCGGCGCCGACTGTACGAGCGCCACTACCCAGGACGCGGCAGCCGTCTTGGAGCTGTGCCGTCGAGACGCGGACGAGGTGCTGTTCGCGGCGGCCGACGGACGGCTGTGGACGTTGGAGGCCCCGGAGCAACCGGACTGGTGGACGGAACGTCTCCCCGACACCCCCGCCCCGCTACGCTTCGAGGCCGACTTCCACGGCATCGGCGGCTGGCTCTTGGAGCGCCGGAGCGGACGCTGGAAGGGCCGCCCGGTGAACCCCGGAACCCCGAGGCCGAAGAGCGCCGGCAACCCGCGGGCCTGGGCCCGCGCCGTCATCAACGCCCAGCAGGCCTCCGTAGAACTCTCGTGGGCCGCGTACGTGCAGGCAGCGAAGGAGCTCGACCGATGACGGGACCGATGAGCAGCAACGAGGTCGGTGGGATCCTCCTGCGCTGGCTGAGCGAGAGCCGCAGCGGAAAGGCGTCCGCACTGCGCGACGGGGTCCGCAGCCAGGCTCACGCATGGGGCCTGGAGCTGAAGGAGTACGCCGACTGGGACTGGATGCGCAAGGCCGCCGCCCTCGGCTTCATCGACGTGGACCTGCGCGCCGACCGCTGGTCGGTGGCCCCGCCGGTACTGACCCGGCTGCCCCACGCCGACGGCCTCGCCTTGCTGACCGGTGCGCGCACCGCGCAGATCAGCACGCGCGTCGAGGAGGCGGCACAGGAGTGGATGGAACTGATCACCGTCCCTCACCGGCCGGAGGCCGGTGAGGCCCCGCTGCCCGACACCCTCCTGTGCCAGTACGAGGACCCGCGGACCCTGCAGGAAGCCGCAATGCTCCTCGGGGCTCGCTACGTTCCCTGCGCCGCCCTGCAGTTGATGGCGTTGCTTCCGCAGGCGGTGCCGGGCCCCGAGTCCGCACCGCCCGGTGGGAGCACCGCCAACACGCTGGAGAAGTACGAACTGCGCCTCCAGCGGTTCGTCCCCGTGGCAAGGGACGACGAGGACGGCCTGTACCGGTGGCGCGGAGCAGACTACGCACGCCTGACCCGGGTCCGCCGCAACGGCGTCTTCCATGCAGTGGAACGCGAGACGGGCATCTACCTGGAGCTCGCCCGCAACCGCACCGGCGCGATGCGCTGGCGGCCGGAATCCGGCAAGGGCCGCGCCGGCATCGGCCGACTCTTCGTCGATCGGTACGCGCCCCTGCCCGCCCTGCACGAGCGTGCGGCCGCCCTGTGCAGCGGCTTCCCGCCCTCGATGGGCAAGCAGGCGCAGACCCGCGCGTATGACAACGTGCCGAGGGCGCTCGCCGAAGCGATCGCGGCCTCGCTGCAGCAGAACCTGGAGACCATGCCGCGACCGGTGGCTGCCACCGGCAGGAGGATCAAGTGAGCGTCGAACAGCAGACAGCGGCGGTTACGAACACCGACGTCCAGGACGCCATGGGCACTTTCGACGACCTGCGCAGCGCGCTCTTCCGCTATTACGACACCCCGTTCAGCGTCGATGATCGTTCCGTCATGGAGGAACGGCGCAACCTGCTGGACCGGGACAACGGGGCCTGGCGCGACCCGCTGATCGAGCTGCGCCCGCAGTATGCCTCCCAGGGCGTCAGCATCGCGGAGTCCTTCGCCGAAGCAGGGGCGCATCCTGACGCGGCCGAGTTCGCCCGCTTCACGCTCCCTGGCGGCGTGACCAGCCTCTACCAGCATCAGCACGACGCGCTGGTCGCAGCCTGCGAGGGCAAGGACTTCGTGGTCACCGCAGGCACCGGCTCCGGCAAGACGGAGTCCTTCCTGCTGCCGGTCCTCGCCGACCTGGTCGCCGAGTCCGCCCACTGGCAAGGGACCCGCGCGGTGCAACGGGAATGGTGGCAGGAAGACGGCGACTACGTGCCCAGCCGACAGAGCGAGCACGGGCACCCTGCCGCTATGCGCGTGCTCATTCTCTACCCCACCAACGCACTCGCCGACGACCAGCTGGTCCGGCTCCGGAAGTCGCTGGACAGCCGCGAGGCCCACGCATGGCTGGACCGGAAGCGCAACGGACACCGCTTCTACTTCGGCCGCTACACCGGAGCCACCCCCGTCTCCGGCAGCCGCGATTCCGAGCCTGCGAACTCCCGTCTCCGGCAGTACCTGCGGGAAGTCCAGGAGCGGCAGCGCAAGGCCGATGAGAAGCTCACCGAGGAGCTGCAGCCCTTCATCCCGCGCCTCGGCGGAGCGGAGATGCACGCCCGCTGGGACATGCAAGCGGCGCCGCCAGACATCATGGTCACCAACTACTCGATGCTGAACATCATGCTGCTCCGCAAGCAGGAGGAGCACATCTTCCGCGCCACGAGGAAATGGCTGGAGGAGACCCCGGACGCCCGCGTCACCCTGATCCTCGACGAGCTCCACATGTACCGCGGCACGGCCGGCACCGAGGTGGCCTACCTGCTGCGCAACCTCCGCCACCGCCTCGGCCTCGACAAGAACCCGGAGAAGCTGCGTGTGCTCGCTGCCTCCGCCTCCCTGGAGGCCGGCCGGGACGACGAGTTCCTCGACGGGTTCTTTGCCCTGCCCGGCTCCCGGCGCGTGATCATTCCTGGAAAGGCGAAGGAGATCCGCGGCGAGGGCGACCTGGCCGCACACACCGAACGCCTCGTGCAAGCCGTGAAGGCCCCCATCGCCCAGGACCAAGCCGTCGCCCTGGCCCGGGAGACCGGCCTCGGCCCGGCGCTCCAGCGCGCCCTCACTCCCGGCGGCAAACCTCGTGCTCTACCCGCCCCCGAATTGGCAAAGAACCTCTTCCCGGACGTTCCCGAGGAACAGCGCCAGGACGCTCTGCACGGCGTTCTGCGCATACTCGGCTCCGCCCAGCACCCCGAACTTCCCCAGCTCCGTGCCCACTTCTTCTTCCGGAACATCGAGGGCATCTGGGCCTGCTCCGACCCGCAGTGCCCCGACATCCCCGTAGAGCACGGCCCCGACCGGCGGGTCGGCCGGCTCTTCGCCGAGCCCACCTCGCGCTGCGCCTGCGGAGCCCGCGTACTGGAGCTTCTCTCCTGCCAGGCCTGCGGCGACCTCATGCTCGGCGGGTACGCCAGCCCCAAGGACACTCAGCGGCGTAAGTTCACCGGTGCTCTCCACACCGACTTCCCGGACCTGGACCTGCTCCCCGACGAGGCCAGCGGCGCACCCACCGCGGCGAACTACGTCGTGTACTGGCCCCGCACCAAAGGCCTCGGCCTTGACGAACCCGGCTGGCACGCGGGCCTGTCCGACGGCGGGCCACAGGTGGAGTTCGAGTTCCGCCGCAGCGCCTATCAGCCTGCCACCGGCCGCCTGGAGAATCGGGACGTCCAGCACACCGGATGGTCGTTCCACATCTCCGTGCCCCTGGACATGGAGGGCAAGAAGCCGGCCTACGACCCGGCCCGGCTGCAGGCATTCCCCACCCGCTGCCCCGCCTGCGGCGACGACTGGGAGATCAAGTACGACAGGGACGGCCGTTTCATCCCACTGGAATCTCCTGACCGGCTACGCAACGCGCCGGTCCGTCGGATGCGCACCGGCTTCTACAAGATCAACCAGGTGCTGGTGACCGAAGCCCTCGGCCATCTTCCCGACGGCCGGCGCAAGGCGATCGCCTTCTCCGACAGCCGTGACGACGCCTCCGAGCTCGCCAGCGGCCTTGCCCTCCGCCACCACCAAGACCTCCTCCGCCTGCTCAGCGCCCAGGCCGTCGAGAACCAGGGGGATCCGTTCGGAGACCTTCAGTTGG
Source organism: Streptomyces sp. NPDC111520 (assembly GCF_055635295.1). Classification (NCBI taxonomy): domain Bacteria; kingdom Bacillati; phylum Actinomycetota; class Actinomycetes; order Kitasatosporales; family Streptomycetaceae; genus Streptomyces; species Streptomyces sp. NPDC111520. The sequence continues at coordinate 85,309 of NZ_JBVKBW010000009.1, forward strand.
TGAAGGGCCACTACGCCGGGCAAGCCGTCGACCGTAACGGTGCCCGTGCCGCCATGGAACGGTTGCGGGACCGCAACCCGGCGGACTGGGGGCGCCTGAAGGCGATCCTTGCCGACGACCTCGACGCCGAACCGGAACTCCTGCCCGACCTGGAGCGGAAGTTCTCCGAACTGCCCTCGCTGGACGACCTCGCCTCCGACCTCGAAGGCATGCTGCTGAAGTACGGTACCAACCCCGCCGGTCCCGCGGCCTCGCTCCAGCAGACCTCGGCCGGACAGCCCTGGACCGCGCTCTACAACTGGGAGCGGGACCAGGAGGCGGTGGCGGAGACCCAGGCACAGGAGGAACTGCTCAATCGCATCCGCTCCCGCCTCCGCCTCGAGACCATCGGAAGCCTCTTCTCCGGCGGTGGCCGTGACTTCGAATCGCTCGGACTCGGCTGGCTCTGCCTGCGCGACGACCGCTCGCCTGTGGAGATCGGTCCGGACAGTGATCAGGCCGTGGCCCGTGCCAGTCTGCGGATTCTCGGCTTGATGCGGCGCTTCACCCGGATACGTGCCTCTCTGCAGAGGCCGCCTGCGCCTCTGAAGCGTTTCTGGAAGCAGGTCGCCGAACGCCAGGGCACCGAATTGCAGACGGTTGAGGACCGGGTGCTCGGCGTCTGGAAGGACGCCGTGGTCGACTACGTCATCAAGCCGGAGAAGGTGGCGCTCCGCCCCGGCGAGAACAAGACCTGGACGTGCCGGTCCTGCCACCGGCCACACCTTCACCCGGGCGCGGGGGTGTGCACCAAATGCCTGACCCCGCTGCCAGCCGTGCCCCAGCAGTACAGCGGAGTCCTTGAAGACGACTACTACGCGTGGAAGGCCGCCCACCGCACCGGTGACTTCCCCCTGCGCACCGCAGAGCTGACCGGCCAGACGGACCGGTTGGAGGCCCAGCGTCGGCAGAGCCTCTTCCAGGACGTCTTCCTCGGCGACAACGACGTCCCGCAGGCGGACGGCCTGGAACTGCTCTCCGTGACCACGACCATGGAGGCCGGTGTCGACATCGGCCCCCTCAACACCGTGATCATGGCCAACATGCCGCCCACCCGCTTCAACTACCAGCAGCGGGTGGGGCGCGCAGGCCGACGCAACAGCCCGGTCGCCGTGGCCCTCACGGTCTGCCGCGGCCGCAGCCACGACGAGCACTACTTCGCCCGCCCGGAAGCCATCACCAACGACCCGACTCCGCCGCCCTACCTGGTCCTCGGCATGGTCTCCGTCTTCCGGCGGGTCCTGCTGGGAGAGGTCCTGCGCCAGGCATTCGAACCCCTGCAGCCGGAGGAGCGACGGAAGGGGCCGGACATGACGACCAACGTCCACGGACAGTTCGGTCTCGCCGCCGACTGGCCGACGCATCGCGGTGCCGTCCGCCGCTTTATCGCCGAGCACCCGGACCGCATCAGAGCCGCTGCCGCCGCCCTCCGGGCCGGGACACCGGAGAGCATCGCCGCCATCGATCCGGTGGCCGCCACCGACGAACTCCTCGGCCAAGTCGACGAGGTGGCAGCCCGGACGGTCGGCCACTCCGACCTCAGCCAGCGTCTGGCAGAGGCGGGTCTCCTGCCCATGTTCGGCTTCCCGACCCGCTCCCGCCTCCTCTACCGGAGCATCCCCCAGAAGACCTTCCCCTGGCCGCCGGCCGACTCCGTCAACCGCGATTTGGCGGTCGCACTCAGCAAGTTCGCTCCGGGCAGCGAAACCCCGCAGGACGGCCGTCTGCTCCGCTCCCGGGGAGTGGTCTCCCTTGTCCCGAGTGGTCGCGGAGTGCAGGCCGCTGAGGACCCGTTCGGACCGGAACAACTGGTCGCCATGTGCCGGATCTGCTCCCACGTGGACCCGCAGGCCGCTGTCGACCTGGAAACCGATAGCGCCGGCACCTGCCCTGCCTGCGGTGCGGAGAGCAAGTACTACAAGGCCGTTCCCTTCCGGGAGCCCGCAGGCTTCCGGGCTGCCCACGAAGCACGGGACTACGACGGCTACCGGGAGCTCGGCTCCAACGCCACCAGCGCACGGACCGCCACCGACCTGGAGAAGACCGCCCCACGCATCCACCGTGCCGCCGACGACTGGATGGTCGTCCACACCGGCAGCGGCGACCGCTACATCGTCAACACCAACGCCGGAAAGCTCTTCCGGTTCGTCAAAAATGGCGGCCCCTGGCGTGGATACGTTGCTCTGGACAGCCCCAAGGCGGAAGCCGACCTGGAGATCGCCCTCGGCGCCACCCAGCACACCGACATGCTCTTCATCGGCGCCAAGGGCGCCTTCGACGCGAGCCGGGGCCTCCGCTTCGACATCTCGAAGTCCCAGCAGATCGACGGTTTCCCCGAGGCCTACCACGGCCGGCGCGCCGCCTGGTACTCGCTGGCGGCCCTGCTGCGCCGTGCCGCCGCCCCGCACCTGGACGTGCAGCCAGAGGAACTCCTCAGCGGCATCCACGGCTCGGACGCCCCGGTGGCTGCTCCCGTCATGGCCTACCTGGCGGACAGCCTCGACAACGGCGCGGGCTTCAGCACCCACCTCGGTTCGGAGGAACACATCGAAGAGTTCCTCAAGGCGGTCGACCGGTACCTGCACGACCTCGAGACCGACCATCACGCGCAGAACTGCCGCAGCTCTTGCTACGCCTGCCTGCGCGACTACTCCAACATGCGCCTCCACCCGCTGTACGACTGGCGGCTCGCCCGCGACCTGACCGACGCCCTGCGCGGCCGGAAACTGCAGATCGACCCGGACGAACACGCCGTCCTGCTGAAGGGTTGGGCGGACGAGGAGCCCAACGTCAGCCTGAAGGAGACCGCTGCCGGACCGGTGGCGCTCTTCACATCGGACTTCACCGGCGAGCCCGTCGCGGTCGCCGTCAAACATCCGCTGGAGTCCGCCAGCGAGGAGTGCGGGAACGAGCGGCTCCGAGCCTTGCGTAACGAAGTCCGCACCAGTGGTCTCGCCATCAGGATCGCCTTCGCCGACTCCTACAGCCTGGACCGGACTCCTGCCGCGCTGATCGAGCAGGTGCACATCTTCGCGGAGGAGCTCTGATGACGGCAGGAAACCCACTGGGGGCGGGCCAGGACGAGCAGGCCCGCATGGAGGAGTTGCGGCAGCGCGAGATCGCCCGCCGCCTCGCCCTCCGCCAGGCCCGCACCCAGGGCCGGACCGCTGGGGAAGCGTTGCAGGCCGCGGACGCCGCCGACAGCCCTGCCCCGGTCGTTCCGCAGCAGAAGCAGCCTGAGCCGGAACCGGCCATGCCGCAGCCGATTCCCGAAGGATTCGCCGACCGGCAAGCCTGGGAGCGCGCCCGCTCCTTCGCCGAACTCATGCTGCCCGACGCGCTAGAGGCGGAGACCGGAACGCTCTCCGCGCAGATGCTGGCGCTGGCCGCGGCCGATGCAGCGTCCCGGCACGACGACCCGGTCAATGGCGTCTCCCTGCTCGTCATGGCACAGGATCACGGGCTGGACGTCTTCAACGGACGGCTCAACGACCGCGCCCACGCCCTGCTGGAGGACAAGCCTCTGCCGCTCCTGGGGGAGCCGGGCAGCATGTGGCAGATCTACCAGGACGACCGTCGCCTGATGGAGACCAATCTGCCGGCCCCTCGGCAGAGGGCGCTCCTGGCGAAGCTTCCCCGGCCGCTTCTCGACGACTACATCGACGAGGAATGGATCGGCGCGGTTCCCGAGCGGGACGGCACCTCCCGTGCCGCCTACTTCCGCGCGCGCCTGGACCCGGCGTCCCTCACTGACGAGGAGATGGACCTGTTGGCCTGGCCCCTGGAACGGGAGCGCCGGGAAGCCGGCCCGGAAACGGAACCCGGCCGTGACTGGCCGCAGGACTGGCGGCTGCTGGTGAGACTGCAGGCCAATGACGCCAAGGTCATCGCCGAGGAGTGGACCGACCTCCTGCCCCCGACGCAGAAGCTCCTCGACGCCCTACGCGAGGTGCGGCGAACCGGAGAGGTCCTGGACGACCTCGTCGCCGACGAGCGGCTGTGGGTTCTCCTTGAGCGGATCCACCCTCGAGTACTCAGCGCGAGCAACAGGAAATTCAACGGCTGGATCGGCGTCCGGACCCTGATCAGGGCTGTGCGGCAGATGCACCGTGCCCTCCTCGTCGGGGACGACGAGACGGTGGAGCAGCGGCGGAAGGCGGCGATGACCGTGGCCGCAAGGCTCCGGCACCACTCGCAGCCGGTGCGATGGGAGGCCCAGAACATCCAAGCCTACCTGCGCGCTGGCCAGGAGATGACGGAGTCCCTCAAACTCCTGGAGCAGGACGCCGAAGGCCGTCCTCCGGTGCGGGAGCAGCTCGGCGGAGGTGCCGTGGCCACGCTGCGGAAGAATTGGGGCTTCCTGGAGGACCGGACCCTCGGAGAACGCGATCAGCCGCTCAACCCCTATCTGGTACTCGGCGTTCCCGACAGGGCGGACGACTGGAAGAAGGTCTGGCGAGCCCTGAGGAAGGATCTCGATGACGGCGGCCGCGTCCGGATCAACCGCGCCAAGGACATGATCGAGAAGGCCGAGCGGGAGCAGCAGGAAGTACCCTGGTTCGCTGTCCCGATCGCCCCGCACCGCTGGAAGGACCCCACCGGTACGAGCCACCGGCTGGAACTCTTGCCCGAGCCTCTGCAGAGACTCACTGAGCCGCCCACGGACAGCGACCGCGAGTGGTCTCGTACCGAGGCGGCCCGAGAAATAATCGCCAGGGCGACAGAACACCTTTCCCCGGCTGCTGAAGACCCCGCAGCCCTTGAAGACCCAGAGAGCAGCGCATCGTGAGCAACGGAGCCGGTAGAGGCGACAGTGGTTCTGGCCCCCGTGACGAACCCCGGCCGCACCGGGGACGCGGGCCGAACAGTGGAAGCGTGCGGAATCGTGGGGAGCTCAGGGCGGCGGAGGCTGCTCCCTGGCGGTTTACCGAAAGTCACCTGCCCGAGCTCACCCCGGGGACCCTGGACGCCGCCGCGATCCTGAAGTCGGTCAACGAGACGCTCCTGCCGGTGGTGGAGAAGGAGTTGGAGGAGGCGGCGGAGAGACTGGAGGCAGCTCTGGCCGACAAGAAGACCGAGGCCGAGCTCGTCACCGCCTTCCGGGCCGAGCTGATGCGCCGAGTGCTTCCCCAGTTCACCGAAGCAGTGCGCAAGGGTGTGCTGGAGAGCATCCGCACGCGTCAGATGCACCTGGCCCAGATGGCCGTCCTGCACCGACAGGCGTTGGACGCGAAAACCATGAAGGCAGTGCTGACCCGCATAGATCACGAGGTGGCGAAGGCAGGTCTGCAGATCGTCGGCGACACGAGTGATCTGTCTCTGTTCAATGTCCTGGAAGATCAGTCCGGCACGGTGCAGCGGGCCCCGGTGACTTTCGAGCTCCTGGTGCCGGCCTATGTCGACAAGGAGTCAGGGAAGCTGGTCGAACGCGGCTGGCTGAGGGCGGTCACGGGCGAGCAACCGGTTCCTGCAGCGGGAATCAGCGATCCGGGTACGAAGCAAGCCGAGAATCCCGGTGCCTCGTCAAGCACAGAAGGCACGGCTCCGGCGCTGACCTACAGGCAGACGCTGCGCGCTGCAGTCGGCTGGCGAATCGGAATGACTTGGAGGGAACCGCGATGACTTTCGGTATCGACTTCGGCACCAGCAACTCCGTGGTGGCTCATTGGAACGGGCACAGCACCGAAGTGCTGCCGGTCGACGGCGACAACGTGCCCGCCCAGTGGCAGATGTCGGAGTTCGAGCAGCTCTTCCCCTCCGTGCTGTCCGTCCGGGACCTCCAGCGCACCCTGTGCTTCGGCTGGGAGGCGAAGACCGGTACCAGCGAGCCGCTCGACGCCGTGAAGCGCATGCTCGGCACACGCTCCGGTGCTGAGAAGGACGGCGGCATCGACGGCCTCGAGGTCGCAGCTCAGCTCGAGGAACACCACGTCTGGGTCGGCTCGGAGAAGTTCCACAGCACAGTCGCGGCCGCCTCCCTGTTCAGCCGGATGAAAGAAGGCGTCTCAACCCAGCTGCTCGACCTCTCCGACGCAGTTGTTACCGTCCCCGCGAATGCCACGGGCGGCGCTCGCTACCGCACTCGTGCCGCGGCAGCTCTCGGCGGAGTGAAGGTCCGTGCCCTACTCAACGAGCCCACCGCAGCTGCGATCTCCTACGCCCACGACGTACCGATCCCCGGCCGCTTCCTCGTCTTCGATTGGGGCGGCGGCACCATCGACGTTACCGTCCTCGAATACGACGACGGCCTCTTCGAGGAGCAGACCTCCCGCGGCATCACCGCCCTGGGAGGCTTGGAGTTCGACAACGCGCTGGCCCAGCTGATCCAGGAGAGGATCGGCCTGACCGCGGACCAGCTCACAAAGGCCGAACGACGCCGGTGGCGCCGGTCGGTTGAGTTGACGAAGATCGCCCTATCCTCCGTGCCGATGGACGGCGCGCTCTACTTCGACCTCCCGGTCGGCCTCGCCCCCTCGATCTCGAGGCGTGAGGTCAGGATCACCGCGGCTGAGTACACCGAGGCGATTGCCCCGCTCATTACGCGCGCCATGGTGCCGGTTCAAGAGGCACTGGAAGATCTGGCCCTCACCGCGGACGACATCGACTCGGTTCTGATGATCGGCGGCACCTCGCAGATCCCCCAGGTGCGTCAGGCTTTGGGCGAGCTCCTAGGCCACGACCGCATCGTCGACAGCGGACTGTGCCGGCCCATGACTGCTGTCGCCCGAGGCGCAGCCATCTACGGAGCCTCCCTCGACGGCGAGCTCGGCGACGACAGCGACTTTTCACTCGTGACCAGCTACGACCTGGGAACGGCCGTGAGCGCGGGCGAACAGAAGGGCTTCCGCGTCATCATCCAACGCAATGCCACGCTCCCCGCAGAGGGTTCGAGTAGCTTCTACCCGGACACGCCGGGCGCTTCCTTCGTGCGCGTGCCGGTGATCGAGGGCGAGGTCGGCTACCCGGCCGATAGCGGCCGTGCCTTCCCTCTGGCCAACATTGAGGTGGCACTTCCGACCCGCGAGCAGGACATCCGCCGGAATAAGATCGAGATCAGGTTTCGCTACAACGAGAGCGGCATCCTGCGCTTCACCGCCACCCACGTGGAGACCGGCGTGGTGCTAGTCGAGCGCGAGATCGACTCATTCGGCCCTGACGGCACTCCACTGCAGCACGGCCTCGACGATGCGCTGACCCGCCTTTTGGCCCACACTGTCCGCCCGTTCGCCGACGCCTCCTCCAGCGTCCAACACCTCTCGGCAGCCGAGGCGGCCAATGCCCGCCCCGCACCGATTGATATGTCCGTGCGCGTGGTGGAGTCCGATCCTGCCGTGACCGTCAACGGCGAGCCGCAGGAGGTGGTGACGGGGGGACTTTGACCGGCCTCTGGATTCGGACAGGTACTGACTTCGGCTTGTCGGGGTGATGCTGGATCGTCGAGGGTCAGGCCGGTGCCGGCGATGAGCCGTCGAGGGTGTGGGGCCGGTACTGCAGGCGTTTGCGGCGGTTGCGGACGAGGGTCTCGAGTCGGTCGAGGGCGACGACGGCGAGGTTGGCCAGGCTGCGTTTGACGTGCGCCCTGACCCACTCGACGGGGTTGAGGTCGGGCGAGTAGGCAGGTAGCAGGAACACCTCAGCCAGGCGCACTCGGCGATCAACTGGCGTATGGCGTGGGAGACGTGGATGTTCAGGCGGTCCCAGACCAGCACGATGGGTGCCTTGACGAGGTGGTGGGTGCCGTCGATCAGCGCGATGAAGTCGCATTCGCTCATGCTGCGGCGTTTGCCGCGGCCGGCGGGGTGGGTGGGCAGGCGGTGGCACAGTCTGGTGCGGGAGCCGGGTCGCACGGCGATCAGCCCGACCACCGACAGCCGTCCCGAGCGACGTCCGCTGACGGTCACGACCGGGGTGTGCCCGGGCCGGCCCCAGGTGCGTCCCCTGGGCGGTCGGCGGGTGAAGCCTGCCTCATCCTCGAAGCAGATGTAGCCCCCGCAGGCCGCCCGGGCTCTATTACCTCGTCCCATGTCGCCTCCTTCCACACGGTGACAGCCTGCTTGTCGCGCTAGGCGACCCGCCGAGCGGGGACCTGCGGGCTGAAGCCGAGCCGGTGCATCAGCCGCGTCGCACCCGAGACGCTGTAGGAAACGTGGAACTTCCGGCCGATCAGCGTGGCCACCTCGCCGCCGTCCACACCTGGTCCTCCACTGAGTCATGCGCGGCCGGACCCTCCTCCAGGTACCAGCTTCTCCAGAGACCGCGGAGACAGACGGCACCGCGAACCGCTCGGGCCACGAGAGACCAGAGCCCCTTCACCGTCATACCGCCACAACTGGTGCCACTGATAAGCCGACTTCCGGCTCACCCGCAGGCGCCGTGCCACCTCCAGCGGCTTCATGCCCTGCTCGAACAGCTCAGCCGCCTGCATCCGCACCGACTCACGACGCTGCCGACCTGCAGCGGTCGGTCCGCCCGCATCCGCACATCTCACACACCCCGGGTTGCAGCCACCGCACCGGGGCCATCAGGCACATCACCGAAGTTCACCCCGACGAGCCGAAGCCGTACGCTCAGTCAGCGTACGGGATGCGACGCTGGCGCGGTCGGGGGAGTCGCAGCCACGGTGGTCCCGTGAGCTCAGTCAGGCCTCGCTCACGCATCACAGTCTCACCTGGTCTTTCACACGCGAGAAAGCATGGCCCGTCACCCCCGGTCCCGTTGGTTCAGGTTGCCAGATGCCCCACGAAGATCCCGATGAGGATCCGATCGTCGTACGCGGCGATCGGCAATGAGAAGTGGACCCTGTCACGGTCCCAGAGCCGCTTGCCGTGCCACTCACATCGGTAGGTGCCATCGCCGTAGCCGACGTTGCGCTGTTCCCACGCTTTCGCGTTCTTCTTCGTGTTTGTGCTCTCGGGCGAGATGTCCAGGCCCAGCGCACCGAACCTACGGACAACCTGTGTCTGGTCGCCGCCGCATTCGGCCAGTGTTCGGGTGAAGTGGTCGTCGAGCGCGCCCAGCAGCTTCACCAGCCAGGGCAGGACTTCGGCGTAGGCGCCCTTGAAGCGGTGCAGGCGCAGGGAGTCGGCGAAGAGCAGCTGGGGGAAGGCATCCTGGGTGAAGGTGAAGAAGCGTTCGGCCGGAACGTTCTCATGGGTAAGGAGGCCGCGCCAAAAGACAGGCATATCGTCGGGGAGCCGTAGGACGTGCACCTTCACCTCGTCTTGGCCGGTCTCCGTCGTCCGCGTGACGGTGAGCCATCCGGACGACCAGTCTGGTGTGGCATACGGCACCAGAAGACAGGACATAGCGCGGCCCAGCGCTGCCCGTGCCAGAGCGTGAGCTATGCCCCAGGACGGTTCCTGCCAGGGGCCGTCGGCCACGCGGACCGGCTGGGGCAGATCCGCCTCGTCCGGTTCCACTCGCCGGCATTTGCTCACCAGTTGCTGTAGAAGAGCTCGCTGGTCACGGGGCAGTCCGCCGTCCGGAGAGTACAGGGCGTCGATCAGCGTGACTGAAGGTCGGCACTCGATGTCGTACGCGGGCTCCATGATCGCGGCTTTACGGCCATCGGCCAACGGCTGAAGCATGTTCGCGAGCGTGTCGAGGGCGTCCCGCAGGCCGGAGCTCGTCAGCTCTCTCCAGTCGAAGCACTCCTCAGCAACGACGACGCGGTAATCGTCGTCGGCATCAAGGGCGACGGAGACCCTCGATAAGTCCTGCTTGTTTCCCTTTCCGTTCTCACCTGCCGCGTTGGGCACGGGCCAGCCTCCCGAGGTCGGTCTCGATCTGGTCGAAGAAACCGCTGGGCCAGTGGCTGAGCTCACCCTTGTCGTTGATTTCGATGGGCACGGCCCGGTCGTGATCGAAGTAGTGGGTGATCATGTCCGCTGCCGGGAGAGAGCGATCCTGCGCGACGGCGAGCCGGGCTCCGTTGAGGACGTGGTCGCTGTGCGTCTCCACCACGACCTGCACCCCGCTGCCCGCCACTCGCGCAAGGAACCGGCCCAGCCGCGACTGTCCCGCCGGGTGTAGATGCGCCTCGGGGTTCTCCACGATCAGCAGGTCGCCCGGCTCGGTGAGCAACCCCGCGACGATGACCGGCAAGGCGTAGGAGATACCGAAACCGGTGTTGGCGGGGCGGATCTCCTCGCCGCTCAGGCTCGTCTCGCCGAACCGGATCGTTGTGGCCATGATTCCCACGGCCACCCGTGCGGTGATCCGCAGCGGACGGATGATCTCCGAGGCCCACGACTCGGTCTGGATCCTCAGCTGCGGTCCGGCGGCCTCTGAGTGGTGCAACGCACCCCGGACCGCCCTGCGAGTACTCACCACGCGTGACTCGCGGAGGGCCAGGACCTGTGCGGTGAACTCGCCTCGCACCCCGACTCCGATCCGGTCGGGTTCTTCGGCGGACACTGACAGCGTGTCGCGGGGGCCAAGGCGTTCGGCGCACAGGTAGGTGAAAGCGGGGTCAACAACGTGCGACCCGATGCCGGGCACGTGTGCCACCGGCAGCCGCCGCACGTCGAGGTGCAGCGCCAGCTCAGCGTCGGGCAGCCCGAAGCCGTACACCCATGACTCACCGTCCGGGCCGCCCAGCCGTACGGTGATCTCCCGCGCGGCGGTCGTCCAGTTCAGCACGTCCCGGGCCTCACCGAGGGCCAGCCCGAGCGGGCCGTTCAGTCGGACCGTGCCGCCTGCCGCTGCGCCCGACGTGCCTGCCAGCCTCGCCAGCAGCAGCGACTGGACAACGGTGCTCTTGCCGCCGCCGTTGACTCCGGTCAGGACGGTGAAAGGACGCAGGCCGAACGACTCCGACTCGAACCGCTTGAAGCCCCGGATCTCCAGGGAAGTGATCACAGGCCGGCTCCCGCGTCCGCCACGGCGGCCTTGAAGCGGTAGTCCACCCGGAACCGGTCGGCGGTGGAGGAGGTGATGGCGTTGAGGTAGGAGACGTCGAGGGTCATCCGCTCACGGGCCGCCTTCACAATGGCCGTGCGACGCTTACGTAGGCTGGCGGTCGTGCAGTCGGGGTCGGCCAAAGCCATGGACCAGCTCTCGAACATGGCGCGGTTGATCGGGCGGCGGTAGTCGTCGCCCTCCGGCCACTTGCGGAAAGCATGCTCGCCGAAGACGAGGTACGCGTGAGTCATCGCCCGCTCGAAGACGGCCTCCAGCGCCGCCACCCGCTCGTCCGGCACCTGCTTCGGATCGTCCAGCAGTTCGGTGGCGTCCATCAGGAACTGCTCCATGATGGGACGCTCTTGGTAGGCCTCGATCCCCTTCAGCCAGAACGCGGCGAACCGCAGGGCCATCTCCCGGTCGTTCATCCGGATGTGGTCGGTGAGGCGGCCCCCAGTGGCCTTGGCGAAGGCGTCCGTGTGAGTCATCCGGTGCAGGATGTCTCGGCTGCGCGGGCTGCTCATGCAGTGTCGGATCTCTTGGGCGTTGAGCGGGGTCCCGCCTGTGTTGATCCGCTTGAAGATCTCGTACGTGACCCCGCGCGGTGTCGCCGGGTCGATCACGTTGACGATCAGCTGGGTGTTGTTGATCCGCCGCTGGGACGGCACGGGGAGATCACTGAAACGCAGGTCCTTCAGATCGTTCAGGTGCTCCAGCTTCCCGAGGGCGAAGCCGTTCTCTCCTCCCCGGACGAATGCGTGCAGCGTGGACAACCGTTGAAGGCCGTCGACGACCCGGAAGGATCCGTCCGCGTCCTCGGCGAAGTAGAAGGCTGGCAACGGAATCTGCAGCAGCAGCGACTCGACCAGCAGGGATTTCTGGTCGGTCCGCCAGACCTGCAACCGCTGGAAGTCGGGGGCGAGCTCGATGGAGCCTTCGTCGATTTGGTCGAGGATGTTGCGCAGGGAGAACTGGCTGGTGTTCACCCGGATCTGGTCCGGATTCCACGGCCGCTGAATCCGGGTGGTGTCCTCGCCTGGGTCCTCGACCTCGATGCCCGTGGCGTGTCCGTCGAACACGTCCTCCACCACGTCCGGGGTCGTCTGCGTGCCGTCCATAGCCATGGGGCCATCCTAGTGCTGTGACCGCATAGGTTCGCCGTGGTCGTCAGGTTGCGGTTGCTCCTGCGCGTCCGCCCCAGCGGATGCCTTTTCGGATGCGGGCGCGTTCTCGGCGTTAGGCGGCCAGGACGTCGGGGTGGCGGGCGTTGGTGTTGCGCCAGCGCAGCTAGGCGTGCAGGGCCCGGGTCTGGACTGCGCGGTTGCGGTGGTGGGGGTTGGCCAGGGTGAACTGCCGCAAGGGTCCGAAGTGGGCGCCAACCCGGACGCCAAAGCAAACCCCCGCATCAGGTCCAACCTGTTACACCACTTCCAACGACGCAACCAGACATGCATGTCCGGCTCGGCCCGGCGGCTCGGGGAAACGGAGCGACGGCAACGTCGTCACCGCGCCCCGAGCCGACCGCACAAGCACCTAGGGCGGGCTGGTCTCGGTGCCGCCGACTGGTGCTGGGAAGTCGTCGTGCCGGCGGCGCCAGTTGCTGACGGTGGCGCGCGTGACCCCTGCGATGCGGGAGATCTCCGCGGCTGTCACCTGGGCTGACGGCTGGGCCATGACGTGTTCTCACCTCTCATCGGGGACAGCGATCACCCTATACCCCCACCCAAATTTGTAATCAGGTTTGACAGTGCTTTCACTGCGATGCTTATCTGTAGACGGTTCCGGTCGGCCGCGGTCGGCGGAAGCACCCCAGGGCCGTTCATGGCCGCTTCGGCCTGCCCTGGGACAGCAGACGACGCCTCAAGAGTGGAGAAACCTGCTTGACCGAGACGGGCGAGCCCGAACTGACCGTGTACCGCCGCCACCTGGCGCAGTTGCTGAAACGCGACGCCGGGGAGAACTTCCGGGCCCTCCTGGTCCAGGCCCGCCACATCACCGGCACGTCCTACGAGACCACCCCCTACGAGCGGCTACCTGCGCCGCGCCCACCGTGACGCCCGCGCCCGCCTCGCGTCCGGTCACGCCACACCCGACGAGCGCGCCGACCTGGAGCTGTTGCTCACCGTCGACGGCCAGGTCCACCCGCCGACCGCTGCCGGCGCCTGACCCGCATGACCCGCATGACCCTTGGCGGGCGTCATGCGCCCCCGCCCTCTCTCCCGCTACTCCGATGCCAAAACAAGGAGGTACTCCTGTCATGGGCCGTCGTTCTCCCCTCGCCCACGCACCCCGCCCCATCACCTCCACTCGCCGCCAGGTGTGCGTGAACGACAAGGTCAAAGCCGTCGCCGGGCCGATCGTGCTGGCCACCGACGCCTCGGTCGGCCCCGACCGGGTGGCCTCCGGCTACCTCGCCACCACCGGCCACACCGGTCTGCGCGCCCACCTCTACTCGAAGTACCTCGTGCGCCCCCGCTCCCGCGTGGTCGTCACCGAACTGCGCGCCGTGTACTGGGGCCTCAAGGCGGTCCTCCACACGCACCCCGGCCGGCCCCTTGAGGTCCGCGTGGACAACCTGCAGGCGCTGCGGCACCTGCACAGCTGGCAGCAGGGCGGGACGGAGATGCCCGAGGGCTACGACACCCACCTGCGCTCCCAGGGCCGCAAGCCCAGCCTGCTCAAGCTGCAGTTGCTCGCCGAGTACACGCCGCACCTGACGTTCGTCCACGAGAAGGCCCACGTCGGACACCCCCTCAACGAGGCAGCCGACTCCCTCGCCAAGCTCGGCCTGCGCTGTGTACGCGGCGCCGTCCCGCCCACCGAGCTCCCGCGCCTGGTCCCGATGTGGGCCACCGGAGCCCTCGCCGACTACCGGCGTTTCCAGACCGCCTGACGCACATCCCGGCCTCAAAAGTCACACGCACCCGCATGGTGCATCTACATCCCCTGGAGGGACCATGAGCCAGCAGCAGTACCCGCAGCAGCCCCAGCACGGTTGGGGTGGCCCGCGGCAGCAGGGCTACGGCACTCCGCCGTTCCAGCCGCAGCCGCCGAAGAAGTCGAAGGCTGGGAAGATCGTCGGCTTCGGCTGCCTCGGCGTCGTAGCCCTCTTCGTTCTGATCGGCATCGCCGCCGCGGCCGGCGGCGGAAACGGCGACTCCACCGACACCAGCTCCAAGGACAAGGCCGTCACTGCCAGCCGCACGCCGAAGTCCGACAAGGCCGAGGCGAAGCCCCCGCAGAAGACGAAGAGCCAGGCCGAGCAGTTCAAGGCCTGCGTCGCCAAGACCGGTACGGCCACGGAGAAGAAGGCCGTTCGGCACGTGACGAAGGTGACCGGCGCGGACAAGCGGAACGACATCCTGGACTCGGCTGAGGTCTACACCGACTTCACTGGCGGGCTCATGAGCGACAACCAGGGTGACGCGAAGCTCATCGCATCTGCGTTCACGTCCTGCTACGAGTCCAAGAACGGGCTCGTGACCGTCTACGGCCAGGATGGTGACGTCATGGCCAACGCCAACTACTGATCTCTTGGGCCAAGGCCTCGCCGACCCGAGACGGGGGCCTTGGTCGGTTCTGCCCGGACACGCCGAGGCCCCGCTCGCAGCTGTGCGCGGCGCGGACTCGTCGGCCTTGGGCTCCAGCACCGTCTGAGATCCCTGCCTTCGGCCTAGGGAAGTGACGGTGGCGTGTCGGCGGCTCGTTCATCACCGGCAGCGGACCGACACCCGGCTGACTGGCTGTTCAAGCAGGTCAACACGCCCCGATCTCTACCTGAAGGACAACCGTGAACCGAGCCCATGTCATCGCCATTGCCGCCTGCGGGTTGACCGCTCTGTCCGTCACAGCGGCCACGGTGGACCACGTCCGTACCCACTCTGCGCTCGCCGCCGCCCGTCGCCAGGCGGCTGCTGCCGACCACCGCGCCCATCAGGCCGAGTCTCGCCCGCCCAAGGTCGTCACCCATACGGTCACCAAGACCGTGGACAAGCCTGTCTTTGGTCGCTCAACGCTCCTTGGCGCCTACGCGTCTGGCGTCATAGCAGGGGGCGTGTACGCCGACGACGGCAACGTCACCTACACCGCGAACGACAGCACATGCTCGCAGCAGTACACCCGGATTTCGCAGCAGCCCAACGGCGGCACCATCCACCGCGAGGCCTTCATGAAGGCCTGCCTGACCAATGTCAACGACACCGCGAAGGCCGATCCCGCGCCCTGACCGGAGGCGCTTGACGCCAACCTGCCAAAGCAGCGGACGAGGAACGCTGTGCGCGGCCCCTCCCGACGAGGCTGCCGGCTCCCTTGTCAGGAAGAGCGTCCCTTGCTTGGGCGCCCCGGAGTGCCGACTCCTCGGCACAGGTTACGCCGCCGTGGCGAAGCCGAGCCATTGCACTGACGGGGTGGGCTTCGACGGACTGGCCACCGTCACGACACGCGCGGCGATGACCGAGGCATTGCTGCGCGAAACATCGCCAAGGGCACGTCCCACCGTGTTTCCCCCGCAGACCGCCGGTGAACCCGGGTCGGGCGCGGGCCGGTCTCGCTCACGCCCCGCCGAACCCGGGGGTGCACGGATCGAGTCAGAGCTACATCGGAAACCCGCACTGCCTAAACAGACGCCGGCATACGCCGCGCACCTAGAGAGGATCGCACGTGACCACTCGTAGGCTGCTCGCCACCATGGCCCTGATAGTCATCCCCCTCGGTACTGCCTGCACCGCCGCTCCACAGGTCTCTGCCCCGTCACCGTCACCGTCCGCCCCGGCGGCAACGACCTCATCGGAGCCGACGTCGACCCCGACCACAGAGGCGCCGGTGTACGCCGACCCCCGGCCCTCCGACTTCACGATGAAGATCAAGGTCAAGCGGAAGCACTGCTTCGGCTCGGCCGGGTGCAACGTGACCGTCGAACCGGACCTGGCCTACGAGGGCATCTTGCCCATCGACCCGGACAAGACGTACGAGATCACCTACCAGGTCAACGGTGACGAGAGCGGGCCGGTCATCGAAACGATCAGTTTGACCGACGGAACGTCGATGGAGTACTACCCCTCGTCGCTGTCCACCGCGGGTTCCGGCGTCAGGATCATCGGCAAGGTCACGGACGTGGCGGAGACGAACTGAGGGCCCCGCTTTACAGTCGGCACGCGGCGTTCACTTGGACGGTAGCGCGGTGCCCCTCGACTGACGGTGCGCGGCGCCGGCCTGCTGGGCAGGTGAGCGCGTTGCCCTACCAGTCGAGCCGACCCCACACAGATCACCTGTTGTTGCAGGGGGTTCAGTGAGATCAGCGGAATCAAGGGGGGTGCCTGTGGGCGGCGGAAGGCCCATCCGCACATGTTTGAAGTGCCGCAGCTCCATCGAGGTCGACCAGGACGGCCGCGTGGTCGCCCACGACAGGCTGATAAGCCGTCTGCCCTGCCATGCCTCCGGTCAGCTCGCCGCGCACGTGTCGGTCGAGTGGGGGCCCGGGTCTCGACGACACCGGCAGATTGCAGGCAAAGGAGAGGGGCGTGATCGGCGAAAGCGGCCCGTATGCCTCAAGCCGCCTGATCACCGCCGCCCGCTCGAGCTGGCGGTGCTCAGGACGGCCGCTCGCCGTTGGGGCCGCTCATCTCGTGTGGTTGCCGTCCTGACGTAAGGCCGCAGGTCCACGCGCTGTGGGCAGGCGGGCGAGGGCCTGCTCGTCGGTTTCTGGGTTTCCCTCGCTTCGCGGTGTGCCCGATTTGGACGACCCAGATCGCCTGAGGGGCCCCCGTCCGTTGCCCGATGGTCAGTTCACCGGTGGACGGTGCCCGTAGTTGAATACACAAGGTTCATGGTGTTTTTGTCGAACATCAGCCGCAGGCTGGTGCTGGAAACAAGGGGGAGACGATGACTGACGACCGCGAGGCGATCGTTCCGGTCTGGACGCTGGCGACCGGTGACGTCCGGGTACCCGCACTGGGCGCAGACGGGCCGATGACCGGTGAGCGCCTGGCCGAACTGCGCGGTGTGCTGGCCGCCCTGGCCGACAAGCCGATCGCCACACTTGAGGTGCATCCGCTGCCCGACAAGCTCGACCGTAGCCGAGGCATACCGCTCGACGCCGCCAGTCCCTTGGCACAGCACCTGTCGCAGCTCATCACGCAATCAGCGAAGAGTTCCTCTGCGGCGGCGACGGCGACCGCTGCTGGCGACGGCCTGTATCGCATGGTGGTTCCGGCGAAGGTTGCCGCACAGTTCGGTCAGGGCATCATTCGCTCGATGCCGTCGAAGGCGGCCGCCGGTGGCATCCACGGTGCGCTCATGAACTCAACGGGCATCGCCGCCAACGCGACCTTCGTGCCTGTCGGTAAAGCGGTAGCAGCAGGCGCAGTCGGTGGAGCCGGTGCAACAGCCGGCGTCGCGGCCGCTGGCAGCGCGGCACTGACCGTAGCCGCGCCGCTCGTGCTCATGACCGTAGCGGTGGGGGTGAGCGCGCACGCCGACCACCAGCGCCAGCAGGCCATCGCACGCATCACGGAACTGCTCGAGCAGCTGTACGACCAGAAGCTCGATGACGAGCGCAGCGAACTCGACGGCTGCCGCGATGCCATCGACAAGGCCACCGCGATCCTGCTCGACCAGGGCAAACTCGGTGTCTCGCTGGGACTGGACTCGGCAGTGCATGCCATCGGCAAGGCGCTGGCCGCCACCGACCGGCGCCTCACCAAGTGGAAGAACACACTTGACGAACTGCCCGACGGTAAGGCCGTCGAAATCGACACCGTGACCAAGTCGTTCCCCGGCGTTGACGACGACGGTGGCATATTCCGCACCCACCTGGAACTCGCTGACTTGGCCATCGCGCTCAAACGTCGGGTCATCGTTCTGCAGGCCGTCGATCACGCCCAGAGCGACCCCGGCAACCTGTTCGAGAACTTCGCCCGCGCAATCAAGGCCGACCATCAGCGCCTCGACCAACTGGAGTCGAGCATCGCCGGTGTCCTGGAGCGCCTGTCGGCGTTGGAGTTGGCGCGTACGAACGGTTTCCGGCCCGTCCTGACGACCGGTGAAGTCGATCGCCTGATGCGCACGGCAAGCCGGATTCGCAAGCTTGGCGACGGCGTCATGGTCCACAGCCGCGCGACAGACGTGGCGATTGAGATTGCCCGCGACAAGGACGGCTCGGTGGTCGTGTTCCCTGCGCTGGCCGCAGTGGCGTAGGCGCTCACTCACTCGGTGAGGGGTGTGGGGTTGCCCGAACACCCATGGGCCCCTGCGCCCTTCCGGAGCCCCACCTCCGATGGGCCTAGTGATCTCGTTAGGCAAAAATGCCGTCAGCGGCGTCGTCCGCGGGAACGTGACCGCCGAAGGGGGCTGCTTGACTGGCTTCGTGGTTGACCCGAACCCTGTAAGTGCGGTCGGTAGGCTGCAGGGTCGTGAGCGAGTATCAGTACTACGAGTTCCTCGCGCTTGACCGGCCGTTGGACGAGGACGACGTCAGGCAGGTACGGGCGCTGTCCACTCGCGCCGACATCACCGCGACGCGTTTCGTCAACGAGTACCACTGGGGCGACTTCAAGGGCGATCCGACGAAACTGGTCGAGGAGCTCTACGACGCTCATCTGTACTACGCGAACTGGGGAAGCCGCCGCCTCCTCCTGCGCCTGCCCGCAGGGTCGCTCACGGCCAAGGAGGCCACCAAGTACGCGATGGACGATGCGCTCAGTGTCTGGACCCGGTCCGGGCACACGCTGCTGGACTTCTCCGTCTCCTCGGAGGACGGCGGCGAGTGGGAATTCGAGACGTCCTACACGCTCTCCGCATTCGTGGGCCTGCGCGCCGAACTCGCAGCGGGAGACCTGCGGCCGCTGTACCTGGCATGGCTTGCCGGGCTCACCGCCTGGGAGCTCGCGGAGGACGACGAGGAGAACTACGCCCGCGAGGTCGAACCGCTCGTCCCCGCGGGACTGGCCTCGCTCACCGGCGCGCAGCGGGCTCTGGTGGACTTCCTGGGGGTCGACGCGGATCTGCTGGCTGCCGCCGCCGAGGGCAGCCGGCCCGCCACCGCGGACACGGTGGACCACAAAGCGCTGGCGGCATTCATTGCAGGGCTCCCCGCCGCCGACAAGGACGCCCTGCTGGTCGAGGCCGCGCTGGGCACGGCGTCCCCGGGGCCCCGACTCATGGCCCGCTACCGAGCGGCCGCCACCGTCCCCGGTCCACGTGACGAAGCCGGCCGGCGCACCGCGGCCGACCTGCTCGACGCGGCCTACCGCCGTCGCACCGGCCGCAGGCAGCAAGAGCAGGACGCCCGGACCCCTGCCGAGCAGGCCCGCGCACGCGCCGCCGCCGAGGCACAGGAGGCGCGCTTCGACAAGCTCGCCCTGAACACCGAACAGGCGTGGCGTGAGATCGACGACCTGATCGCCCAGAAGAAGGCCGGCGCCTACGACGCCGCCGTCGTGATCCTGGGAGACCTGCGTACCTTGGAGGCCCGCACCGGTGGCACCGCCGACTTTGACCTGCGGGCCGGGGAGCTGCGGGCCGCGCACCGCGGTAAGCCCTCCCTCATGCAGCGCTTCGACGGCATGGGCATCCCCAGTTCCTGACCGGCCCATCTGGTGCAAGGGTGATCGCCCGGCACGAGGCTCGCCTTCACGTGCCGAGCTGCAGGTTGCTCGGTGTCGGGCCGTGGACGACGCGGGTGTCCGGCGCCGGGCCGTGGGGGAGGGTTCATCCGTCAGAGGGTGCGTTTCTGATTGAGTACGCCGGGGCGACGTCCTTCAGGCGCGCCGCGTCGAGCCTCTCGAGGGCGAGGGCGAGGGCGAGGGCGAGGGCGAGGGCGAGGGCGAGGGCGAGGGCGAGGGCGAGGGCGAGGGTCAGCTCGACGCTGTCGGCCAGGCCACCGCCGCGCCAACACCCGGACGCATGCGGGACATCGAGCGGCGTTGCCCTGGGGCAGGCCCAGCGGCGTTGCAGGGTCCGGGCTACTCGGGCCCGCTCCTCCGGCGTCACAGGTCACTCCGCGCAAAGGAATCAGCGACCACTGACGCGGCAGCCCGTGCCGACCGGGACGGCATGTCGATTGCCTTCGTAAGGTGGTCGGACTTCTTTCGGGTCAGGGCGTATCGGCCGCGGTAGCGGGCGGCGGTGAGCGGGTTGATGGCGTAGACGGGTCGGCCGGTTGTGCACAGGCAGGTGACCAGCAGTCCGTGGAAGGTCTCGATGGCCACCGGGATCGGGAACTCGGGGGTGTCGCCGTGGTCGGCCAGCAGATCCAATAGCTGGGTCAGGCCGGCGGCGTTGTCGTTGATGCGGAGTTTGACTATCGGGGTTCCGCCTTGCAGGGATCCACGGCTCCCTCATGGAAGGGCTCATGCGGCCCGTCATCCGATCAGCCGTTCGCGATCCCCGGCGACCGGTGGGGCCCTCGGTCTGCGGGGGAACCCTGTGGTTCCCGATGCGGTGAGAGGTGATCCCTCCCAGCGGCCTGGTTCACGACGCTAACGACTTCGACGTTCCTGGCGGCGTGGCCCGGAGGGGCCGGGCGAGCGGGACGAAGGCTGGAGCGTGGCCCGGGCCCCGCCAGGCCACGCGTCTCCGGCGAATGCCGGGCACGACCGACACACGGGCTCGGCCTTGTCTTAAGAGGTCGGTGCCTCAGGAGCGGATACGGCTCACCGTGGGTCGGCCATCCCCAACGCTTACGTCCCCATGAGGAGCGTCGGCCCGAGGCGTCGCGCCGCGCGCCGCCGCGCTGTGCGTGGCGGGAGCGCCTTGATCGAGTAGGCAGACTTCCAATGAAACAGGTCTCGCCTGCAGGAACGGGCTACGTCTGCTGCTCTTCGATTCCGCTGGGAGAGTGGACGTGCCAGAGCCTTCGCACTGGCGCTCGGCCCGTGCGAAGGCTCCGAGGGCAAAACAGTCCCCGGTAGATCTGCGCGTGTCCTGAAGCTTCAGTCGTCACTGTCGCCTCGGTATCGCGCCGGCTTGCCGGGGGCCTGAACCACATCCTGTCCAAGTCACTCCGCCGACTGGACGTCCTCATCGACTTTGCAACTCTTTCGGTGTTATGGCCTATAAACCACGATGCACCACTTATGTGGGGTGTCAATAGATTTTCGGTAAATCCTGCAGGAAGCTCCACGCGATCACCTTCGACTGCGACACCCGGCTCGCCTTGCGGCACCGCTGCAGGCTCCGGCCCTCACGGCGGGCCCTGGTCGTGATGGTGTACCTGCGCAAGCACGCAACCATCGCGCAGATCGCTGCCGGCTTCCGGATCGGCGTCGGCACCGCCCACGCCTACGTCCGATCCGTCACCAGTTTCCGTGCCCGCCGTGCTCCCGGCCTGGGCCATGCCCTCCCCGCAGCCGTGCGGAGTATGTGCTGGTGGACGGCACCCTCGCCGAGTGCGACCGGGCCGGTGACGGCCGCGCTGACTACTCCGGCACGCACCGCCGCCACGCCGTGAATCTCCAGGTCATCACCGACCCGTAAGGGGAGATCGTGTGGATCTCTCGCGCTCTGCCCGGCGCACCCACGATCTGATCGCGGCCCGCACCCATCGCATCGTGACCACCTGCGTCCGCCTCGGCATACCCGCCTCGACAGATCTGGCCTACCTGGGCGCCGGCGATGCCTTCCCCCTCCGACCTCGCGATGTCCCTCAAGAACCAGCCGGTCGACCTGTCCGCGCTGACGCGGCCCCGGGGGCAGGTTCGCCATGGACCTTGATCGGTCCGGACGCCGTGAATCCGGCACGCCGGTTACTCGGCGTGAATGTCCGGCCGGACCTCCATGATGATGTCCGCGTCCGCCTGGTCGCCCTCCTCCTCACGCCAGAGGAGGACGCGCACGTGCCTCGCCCTGGAAAGGCCGCGCACCTTCCACTCGGTCATCAGGTCGGCGACGACGAGGGCGACGGCGTAGTGGGGGCCCTCGCTCGAGTCATCGGCGGTGATCGTGCCCCGCCACCGCTCGGAATCCCTGCCATAAGGGCGCCATCCCTCCGAGCCGTGCGGCTCGAAGACCCGGTACACCCAATCCGTCTCGGTGCCCATAGCACCGATCCTGTCACTGCAAGGAGTCCCCTGTGCCGTATCGGATCGACGCCCACCGAGCGCGGGTCGACCGCATCCAACAACTGCCCCGACGTCCTGGAGCTGGTCGACGGCGAATGCCTCGTCATCGGGGAGCGGCTCGGCGCTGAACGTGACCCTCCGGCGACTGACAGTAAGGCTCGTCGACCACGGGATCTCGCCACCCACTTCCCAGCCGCATTTCGGGCAGCGCACCCCTGCGTACACGCCGTCTCACGCGTGATCCAGCGCCCGCCAGTGCTCCTCCTTCGAACTGGGCGAACCGCAGCGAACACAGCCAACGGCCACCCTGGCGACCTTGAGGTTACTTCGTACCGTAGGTCCGGCGCTGTACGCCGCGACGTCTCGGCTCCATCCCTCCGAGTGGATCCTGTACGGCACGAGGGGCGCCAGGAGGTCGAACCGCGGGTCCTCATGGACGGCCCCTTCGATCCCCACCCCGGGGTCGTTGCCCCGAAGCCGCGGGCTTCGCGGCCTGCGCCGATGTGCAGGGCCTACGGCGGTCGTCAAGCCCACTCGACCATGATCAATAAACAATGGCACGCATTCCGTCACTCCGATGGGTGTATCGAATGGCGGGTCCCTTCCGCCTCGCCCAGTCTGGGCTCGTGCGTTCGGTTCGTCCGAATGCGCGAGCCACTCAAGGGAGGTCGAACCATGATCCGCACCAAGCTCCTCGCCCTGGCCGCCGCCCCCGCGCTGGCTCTCAGCCTGGCGTCCCCTGCGCTGGCTGTGGAAGTGACCGCCGCTTCCCCCGACACCGTGAACAGTCCGGTGGGGTCGATCGAGGCCAACCAAAGCAAGACCGTCACTGTCAACTGCCCTGCGGGCACGAGTGCCATCAGCGGTGGCTGGAAGGTGTCCTCCGCCAGCATCGACGTGACGGACAACCGTGCGATGAGCGCCACGCAGTGGCAGATCACTTTCCAGAACGAGGCGAAGACCTCAGGCACTGTGCAGGCGTTCGCCCGCTGCATGGCCTGATGGCGAGTACCAGCCCGGGCAGGTCGGCCCGTTCACCGCACCGCCAGACGCGGTGAACGGGAAGGCCGAGCAGCCCCCAGCGCCGTAACCGGCTGACCGCGAAGGACGACGAGGACGCTGCGGACGGATACGGACGGCTGTACTGCTCTGGACGGCACAAGACCCAGGTCGGGAATCCATCCCCCGACCTGGGCCTTTCCTCAACTGTCAGGTGTAGCCACGCTCCCACCGGCGCTACGTGGCCGGGAGCGCTACGACAACTGCAGGTAGTCGATGTTGAAGCCGCCGGTCTCGCAGAAGAGCCTGACCACCTGGTCGCCCGCGGCCAGCGGGACCGGTACGTGCACGGACTGGTAGGTGGCCCAGCCGCCCGTGTTCGGGACGGACGCCGTGGCCAGCGTCGTGCCGCTCGCGTCACGGAAGGACAGTGCGTCCGGGACCGCCGCACCCGCTCCCGTGGCCACGCGCAGCTCCAGGTTGTACGTCCCGGGCTTCGGGACGTCGACGGCGTAGTCGAGCCAGTTGCCGGCCGCCGTCCACCCCACGTTCGCGCCGCCGCTCGCTGCGGGGTTGGCCTCGATGAAGTTGGCTCCGCCCGCCGTCCAGCCGTGCTGGGCCGCGTACGACTCCGCCTCCACCCGCACCCCGACCGGTGCGCTGTGCGGGCGCACCGTCACGTGCAGGGTCACCTGCGCGTGGGCCGTGCCATCGGTGACGACCACCGTCACGTCTTGCTCGCCGGCCACCGTCGGCTTGAGTGTCACCACCCCCGTGGCGGCATCGACGGTGACGCCGTCCGGGAGGTCCGTCGCGTAGAACGCGAGCCGGTCGCCGTCGCGGTCGGTCGCCTTGATTGGGACCTGCGTCGTGCCGTACTGGTCCCCCACCACGTCGGGCACCGCAGCCACCATGGGCGCTCTGTTGTGCGTGTCCCGTGGGATGCGCTGCTGCCAGCGGTACGTGGCGTAAGAGTTCGCCGGGACCTTCACCACGAACGACCTGCCGGCGAGCACGACCCGCACCGAGGTGTCCATGCTGTTGGCGTTGCCGAGGACCGCGACGAACCTGTCCGCGCCGTGCCGGTACACGACGTTGCTCACACCGTCCGCCGTGGCACTTGACTCGAGCCGGACGTCGCCGGGCGTCAGGTACTTCGCGAACTGCCCCATGGAGTAGAGCTCGTCGCGGACCGTGA
The DNA here is from genome assembly GCF_055635295.1 of Streptomyces sp. NPDC111520. Lineage (NCBI taxonomy): Bacteria > Bacillati > Actinomycetota > Actinomycetes > Kitasatosporales > Streptomycetaceae > Streptomyces > Streptomyces sp. NPDC111520. The sequence continues at coordinate 109,504 of NZ_JBVKBW010000009.1, forward strand.
AGTCCCTGGTCGCGGTGTTCACCTTGACCAGGCGGTCGGGCCACTTGGTGGTCGCGGCGACCTCGTCCCAGTCGACGTTGTTGTCCCGTGCCGGCGTCCAGTGCAGTGTGCCGCCGTCCTGGTCGGTGGCCTGCGCCCACAGCACGTAGGAGCTCGCGTCGAGGCGGAAGTAGTTCAGGATCGTTGCCGCGGATAGGTCGCTGGTCTCGGTCATGTGGACCGGCTTGCCCGTCTGCTCGAACGCGTCGCGCATGACCTTCGGGTCGCCCCAGTAGGGGTGGAAGGCCACGGCGTCCGTCGCGTTCAGAACCTGCCGGCCGGTCACGGAGCCGTCCGGCGCATCATCGAAGATGCGGTGGTAGTTCTTCGTCGCCGTGCTGTTCGGGTCACGCCAGTCCCAGAAGTTGAAGTCGTGCACGTACAGCCCGGTGTTGAGGTCGGCCTGGTGCAGGGCCTTCTTGATCGCGAGGGCGAGCTTCTGCTGCTGCGCGACATCGATGTCCATCGCCGGGTAGACCACGTCCATGCCGGGCTCGTTCAGCAGGGTCAGCGCGTCGACGCGGATACCGTGCCGTGCGTACGCCTGGACGAACTTGACGTAGTAGCGGGCGAAGACGTCGATGCAGTCGTCCCGGAGCTTGCCGACCTGGTAGTACTCCGTCGTGCTTCCGGGCTTGAGCGCGACCTCGCCCGTGAACCGGTTGTTGGTCTTCATCCACGCCGGAGCGCTCCACGCGGACGCGAAGAACGTGGCCTTCGGGTTGTAGCGCTGGATCAGCTTGATCGTGTCGACGATGTGCAGGTCGATGTCGCGCTGGATGGAGAAGTGCTTCAGCTGGAAGTCGTCGGTCACGCCGGCGGGAAGGTCGTCCTCCGACCAGAAGGGCAGGTGCTCGATGAGGTCGGGGCTGCCGATCGTGAGGCGGAACCGGTTCAGGCCCGCCCCGGTCTTCGGGTCGACGAGCAGCCGGACGGCCTCCGCGCGCTTGGCGGGGGTGAGCTTCCAGAGGTTGGACACGCTCGTCTCGTCCAGGGAGAACCCGATGCCCGAGTACTTCTGACGCGGGCTGCTCGGGTCGACGACGACGGTCGTGTCGGCGGGGGCGTCCGGGCTCACGGCCGGCGCCGGCTGCCACGCGTGGCCGGCCCCCGTGGAGTAGGTGCCCACCACCGACGAGCCGTGGTGGTGCGGTACGGCGGCCGGGGCCGCTGACTCCGTGCCGGCGAGAACGACCAAGGTGAGAGCTGCGGCTGCCCCGATGAGGGAACGTCTCACGGTGTCCTTCCTTTCTGGTGGGATGCGCGGGTGGTCGTACATGGTCCCGATCCCTCGGACGGATCCGCCCCCTCTCCCTCCTCGGGACGCGAGCAGATCGAAACAGCCTTGTCCGCGTTCTGTCAAGACATGAAAAAAGGCGTGAAGAAAGGCGTGAAGAAAGTTCCGCCGTGCCTCCTCGGCGGGATATCGGGGTCCGCAGGCTGTCCCCGCCCGGCCGCCGCACGCATCCCACGTACCGTCAACTCGCCCTGCTGCAAGTCCCTTTGTGGCGACTAAGATCGCCGCACGCCGCCCCGGAGCGAAGGAGGACCGCCATGACCGAACGCCCTGTGCGCATCGTGGAAGTGCCCTTGGGCGACGGCAGTGACGACGTCATCCGGGTCCAAGTGCGCGATCTGGACGACGGTCCCGCCTGGCCAAGACCCACGCGCGTGCGCCGGAAGGATCCACCGGCGACGACCCCGTCGCCGTCGAACCCCCTGCAAGATCGATCCCTGCCTCAATGGCCGTCGACGATCCGCAGGCCCGGCGCGAAGTGCGCGACAGCGTTGGCGAGGCGCTGCCTGTCAAGCCGCCAGCCGCTGACCGCACGGGACGACTGCAGGACCTCGAACGGCACAGGCACCAGCGCTCCGCCCACGGCCCGGGCGGTGGAACCCTGACCGGGTCCGGGCAGCGGCGGTGCGCCCTCCCGGCGGTAGACGCCCACCCACGGAATCGAGGCGTTCGGCACGCGCTGCCGCCACAGGACCACCTCCGTGATGTCCTCCCACGGGATGTGGACGGTGGTGGCCCGGTAGCGGAGGGGGGATCCACCGAGAAGTACGCCCGTTCCGTCGACGCGGAACGCCACTTTGCGCGTCAGAGCGCCCGCGGCCATCACCAGACCTCCTCCCGAGAACAGGACCGTGCCGGCGATGCGCAGGACCAGGGGAGTGCCGGTCCCGGGCATCAGCAGCACCGCGCTGAACAGCACCGCCAGGGCCAGGACCCCCGAGGTGCGGCGGTCGAATCCGTGGCGTGCTTCGTAGACGGCGTCCTCACTGTCGCTCATGACCGGATCATGGCAAGCGGCCGGCCCTTCGGCCAGGGTTCCGACCCCATTCCGAGGACCGGACTGCCGCCGCCCTTCGAGCGGCAACGGCGGCAGGGCCCGCGCTTACCGACGCTCCGCACGGGCCGCGCCGGTCCCACGTTGATCAATCCCGATCAACGTGTGCACTCCCCGAGGTTCGTCGGCCACAATGACCTGCGATGACCCATTCGCCGCCGCCCCAGCCACACCCAGCCCCCGCCTACGGCCCCTTCGCGCACCTCAGCACCCCCACCGCCGCCCTCTACCGGGAGATCATGCGGGTGTTCCTGCAGGCCAAGGAGCGGTACGCGGTCCACCTCCGCCCCGAGGACGTGCACGCGGCGCTGCCCGTCGCCGTGCGGCCCGCCGAGGCGGAGACCGTGGCGAAGGCGCTGCACAGCCTGAGCCAGCCGGCGTGGGGCAATCTGCGGGCCGATCCCGACACCGCCCGGGTCACCGCGGTCGAGGACTTCTACCGCAAGCGCTACGTGTACCAGCTCACCCAGGCCGGCGAAGCCGCGGAAGAGGCCCTGGCCGCGTACGACCAGGCGCTCGGGCGGCGCGGCTCACTGCAGGCCGTGGCCCTGCACGACATCGTCACCCAGCTGCGGGCCCTGCTCGTGCTCGCCGCCGAGGACACGCCCGACCCCGCCAAGACCCACCTCGCGCTGGACGGGCTCGCCAGCCGGTTCGCCGCCCTCGCCGACAACGCCCGCGCCTTCATGGGCTCACTGCAGCGCACCATCGACCTCCACGACGTCTCACAAGAGGCCTTCCTCGCCTACAAGGACCAGCTCATCCAGTACCTCGAGCGGTTCATCCAGGACCTGATCACGCTCGGCGGCCGCATCGCCCAGCTCATCCTCGAACTCGAGGACCGCATCGACGCACTCCTGGTCACCGCCGCCGCCCGCGAGGCCGCCGACGCCTCCCCGGATGCCGCCGAGAGCGCCCAGCGCGAGGCGTACGAGCGCTGGCAGGCGCGGTGGAGCGGGCTCGGGGCGTGGTTCATCAGCCGCGACGGACGCGACTCGCAGGCCCGGCTGCTGCGCGGGCGGGCACTCGGGGCGATTCCCCAGCTGCTGGCCGTCGTCCGCGCACTGAACGAACGGCGCGCCGGACGATCCGACCGCTCCGCCGACTTCCGCACCCTCGCCCGCTGGTTCGCCGAGGCCCCCGACGACGACGCCCGGCACCGGCTGTGGCGCTCCGCCTTCGGCCTCTACCCCGCCCGCCACCTCACCGTCGACGCGGACACCCTCGCCGCCCGCACCGCCCGGCCGCTGCCCGCCGCCACCCCTGGGCCGAGGCCGAGCCCCTGCGGTCAGCCCCCAACTGCGCCGCACCGGCAGCTACGAGCGGCGCGGCAAGCCCCGCAAGGTCGAGGACCGTACGCAGGCCCGGCGCCGCCTGGCGGAGATCGCGGCCAAGCAGACCGCCGAGACCGCCGCGGCCCGCGCCCGGCTCACCACCAACGGCACCACCCGGCTCTCCGCGCTCGGCGAACTCGACCCACTCGCCTTCGGCCTCTTCCTCCAACTGCTCGGCGACGCCCTCGCCACCTGGCGGCCCGGCATGACCCGCACCACCGCGACCAGCAACGACGGCTCGATGGAGATCCGCCTCAGCGCCCTCGGCGACGGCACGACCGCCGAGATCCGCACCCCCGGCGGGGTGTTCCGCGGTCCCGACCACCTGATCCACATCGTCGACCTCACCCAGGAGGCGCTGTGAGCACCCCTCTCGCGGAGGTCCTTTACGGGCAGCGCGCCGCCGAACTCCGCAAGGCCGCCCGCGCCCTGCTCGCCCACCCGCTGCTCCTCGCCCACGGAACGCACGCCGACGCCTTCCGGCTGGTCCGGCAGCACGCGTCCGAACTGCGGGACTGGTTCGAGCGCAACACGGGCTGGGCCCTCGTCGTCGACGCGGAAGCCGCCCGGCTGCGCAAAGCCCCCGGTGCCCTCACCGACCCCACCCACCCCGCACGCGAGGCCAGCCGCGCCGGCGCCCCCTTCACCCGCCGCCGCTACGTCCTGCTGTGCCTGGCGCTCGCGGCGCTGGAGCGCGGCGAGAAGCAGATCGCGCTCGGCCGCCTCGCCGAACAGGTCGTCCTGGACGCCGCCGACGCCCAACTGGTCGCCGCAGGGATCGAGTTCACCCTCGACCGACGCGACGAACGCCTCGACCTCGCCGCCGTCGTCCGGCTGCTCCTCGCCCTCGGCGTGCTGCGCCGGGTCGCGGGCGACGAGGACGCGTACGTCAGCGGAGCGGGCGACGCGCTCTACGACGTCGAGCGGCGCGTGCTGGCCGGACTGCTCGCCGCCCGGCACGGCCCGTCCCTGATCCAGGAGCGCGGCTTCGAGCAGCGGCTCGCAGCGCTGACCGCCGAGACCGCGCTCGACAGCGACGAACTGCGCTTCCGCGCCCTGCGCCGCTCCCTCACCCGCCGCCTGCTGGACGACCCCGTCCTCTACTACGACACCCTCACCGACACCGAACTCGCCTACCTCACCCGCCAGCGCGGCTTCCTCACCGCCCGCATCACCGAACTCACCGGTCTTGTCCCCGAAGTCCGGGCCGAAGGCATCGCCATGATCGACCCCGACGACGACCTCACCGACGTCCGCATGCCCGAACAGGGCACACACGGCCACGTCACCCTCCTCCTCGCCGAACACCTCGCCGCCCGCCAGGGGCCGGTCACCACTGAGGAGCTGAAACGCAAGGTGCGCGAACTCGCCGACGAGCACGGCGGGTTCTGGGCCAGGACCGCCCGTGAGCCCGGCGCAGAAGGCGAACTCGTCGAGCAGGCCGTCACCAAACTCACCGCCCTCTCCCTCGCCGTCCGCACCCCGGACGGGGTCGCGCCCCGCCCCGCCCTCGCGCGCTACGCCGTCGGCGAGACCGTCGTGCTCGAACCCGGAAAGACCGCCCGGCCAAGGACCGCCCAGCCCAGAACCACCCAGCCAAGGACCACGCAGCGATGACCGCCGCTCTCCCCGCCCCCCGCCATCCGTCGCCGGCCGCCGTCGGCGCCGGGCCCGGTCTGCCCCGCCCCGGCCGGTCCCGCTGGCAGCCGCTGCGCACGGGACTGGTGGACCTCTTCCTCTACGACACCGAGGAGTTCCACTTCAAGGACGGCCGCCTGCTGCTGCGCGGCAACAACGGCACCGGCAAGTCCAAGGTCCTCGCCCTCACCCTGCCCTTCCTCCTCGACGGCGACCTGTCCGCCCGCCGCGTCGAACCCGACGCCGACCCCGGCAAGCGCATGGAGTGGAACCTGCTGCTCGGCGGCGAGCACCCGCACCCCGAGCGGCTCGGCTACACCTGGATCGAGTTCGGACGGCGCGACGAGACCACCGGCGAGGAGCACTTCCGCACCCTCGCCTGCGGCCTCAAGGCCGTCTCCGGGCGCGGCATCGTCCGCCACTGGTTCGTCGTCACCGACCAGCGCGCCGGACAGGGGCTCGCCTTCCTCGACGCCACCGGAACCCCCCTGTCCCGCGACCGGATCGCCGAGGCCGTCACCGGCCACGGCATGGTCTACGACCAGGCCGGCGCCTACCGCAGAGCCGTGGACGAAGCCCTGTTCGGCCTCGGCGAACAGCGCTACGCCGCCCTGGTCGACCTCCTCATCCAACTCCGCCAGCCCCAGCTGTCCAAGCGCCCCAACGAAGCCGCCCTGTCCAAAGCGCTGACCGAGGCCCTGCCACCCATGAACCAGGCCGTCATCGCCGACGTCGCGGAGGCCTTCCGCTCCCTGGACGAGGAGAAGGAGGAGCTGCGCTCCGCCGCCGAGGCCGAGAAGGCCGCCTCCGCCTTCCTCGACCACTACCGCCGCTACGCCCGCATCGCCTCCCGCCGCCGTGCCCGCCTGCCGCGCGCCGAGCACGCGCGGTACGAATCCCTGCAACGCGAACTGTCCGAGGCGCGGACCAACAGGACCAGGGCGGACGAGGAGCGCGCCGAGGCCGAGGAGCGCCTTGCCGCCCTGGAAGAGACCGAGGCCCGGCTCAAGGCCCAGGACGCGGCCCTGCGCGAGGGCCCGGAGATGCGCAGCGCCCGCGAACTGGAGCAGGCTGCCCGGCACGCCCGGAACACCGCAGACGCCCGCGACCGCGCCGAGGGCGACCGGCGGCAGGCCGATCAGGTGCTCGCGCGGGCGCGGGCCCGCCTGACCGCCGCCGAGAACCGGCTCGACGCGGCCGGCCACCAGGCCGGGCAGGCGCTCGCCAAAGTACGCGACGCCGCGACGGACGCCCGGGTGGAACTGCCCGAGGACCGGGAACCGGACCGCGACGCCGTCGCGGCGGCGGCGGACCGCAGGCGCCGGACCCTCGACCACGTACAGGAACTCGCCGACGCGGCGGACCGCGCCGCGGCCGACCGCCTGGCCGCCTCCCGTCGTCTCGACGAGGCCGAGTCCGACCTCGCCCACACCCACGAGGACCACGCCCTCGCCCACGGCGCCGTCCAGGCCGCGAGCCGGGACCTGCTCGGCGCCGTGCGCGAGCGAGCCGCCGGATGGACGGAACTGGCCTACCCCGATCCGGTCGGCCTGCTGGACGAGCTCCAGGAGTGGACGGAGCATCTGAACGGGCCGAACCCGGCCCGGGAAGCGGCGGTCCTCGCCCACCGCACGCGCTCCGGAGAACTGGCCGCCCGGTCCGCCGAAGTGACGCAGCGGCATGGTGAGTTGAGCGGCAGGCGCCGTACCGCCGAAGCGGAACTCGGCGTCCTGGAGTCCGGCGGCCGACGCGGTCCCCGGCCCCCGTACACCCGCACCCCCGGCGTACGCGACGGGGCGCCCGGCGCACCCCTGTGGCGCCTGGTGGACTTCCGCGAAAAGGTCCCCGAGTACGACCGCGCCGGCATCGAGGCGGCACTGGAAGCGTCCGGGCTGCTGGACGCCTGGGTACGTCCGGACGGCACCGCCCTGGGCGCGGACGGTCACGACATCGTGCTCGACCCGCCGCGCGGCCCCGTCCCCACCGGCGCCCTTGCCGAGGTACTCCGGCCGGCCGTCGACGGAGGCGACGCGGCAGCCGCCGCCGTGGGGGAGGAGACGGTGGCCTGGCTGCTCGCCGCCATCGGCTACGGGCCCCACGACACCGCCCCGCACACCGACACCTGGGTCCACGCCGACGGCCGCTTCCGGACCGGTGCCCTCACCGGCCGCTGGGCCAAGCCCGCCGCCGAATACATCGGCGAGGGAGCCCGCGAGGAGGCCCGGCGCGCCCGCATCGCCGTACTGCGAACGGAACTCACCGGTCTCGCCACCGAGGAGGCAGCGGTCACCGCCGAGGCGCAGACCGTGGCGGCCCGCCGCCGCACGCTCGACTCCGAGCTCGCCGCCGTACCCGACGACGCGCCGCTGCGGCAGGCCCACGCCCGGCTGGAATCCGCCGCCCAGCAGACCGGCCGGGCCACACGACGCAGGAACGAGCGGGCCACCGACCTCACCGAGGCGACGGAGCGGGCAGAACAGGCCACCACCGAACTCGCCCGGACCACGGCCGATCTCGGCCTGCCCACCGACCGCCCCGGACTGGCCGCCGTACGCCGGGCCCTGTCCGCTCTCGACGTCGCCCTGGCAGCCCTCTGGCCCGCACTGCGCGAACGCACCGAGGCCGCCCGCACCGTCGAACAGGAACGCGGCGACGCCGCCCAGGCGGGCGAGCGCGCTGCCGAACTCGCCCTGCGCGCCGAGGAGGCCGGACACGATGCCGCAGCGGCCGACGAACGCCACACCACCCTGCGCTCCACCGTCGGGGCAGCCGTCGCCGAGCTGGAACGCCGCCTCGCCGAGACCGCCGCCGCCCTCGCCGCGAACGCCGCGGGCCGCAAGAGCACCCAGCAGGCCCACACCGAGGCGGTCGAACGCGGGGGCAAGGCAGGAGGACGCATCGAGCAACTCGACCGGGACATCGCCGAGTCCGTCGCCGCCCGCGCCACCGCGATCGCCGCCCTCCAGCGGTTCGCCGGCACCGGACTGCTCACCGTCGCGCTGCCCGGCACCGACGCGCCCCCGAACGACGCCGGGCCCTGGAGCGCCACCGCCGCCGTCGCACTCGCCCGCGCCGTCGAGGCGGAACTCGCGGCGACCGACGACTCCGAGGCCGCCTGGGAGCGCGTGCAGAAGCGACTCGGCGAAGAGCTGAAGACCCTCCAGGACGCCCTGTCCCGGCACGGGCACTCCGCCGCCGCCGGCATGGTCGAGGACGGCATGGTCGTGGACATCGTCTACCAGGGTCGTGCCCGCGCCGTCCCCGAACTGGCCGACGCCCTCGCCGTCGAGGTCGGCGAGCTGACCCGCATCCTGTCCTCCCACGAACGCGAGATCCTGGAGACCCACCTCATCACCGAGGTCGCCGGCACCCTCCAGGAACTGATCGGCGCGGCCGAGCGCCAGGTCGCCGCCATGAACGACGAACTGGAGCAGCGGCCCACCTCCACCGGCATGAAACTGCGCCTGGTCTGGCGCCCCTCCCGCAAAGCCCCCGCCGGACTCGCCCAGGCCCGCGCCCGGCTGCGTCAGTCGGCCGACGCCTGGACACCCGAGGACCGGGCCGCCGTCGGCGAGTTCCTCGAGGCGCAGATCACCGCACGGCAGAGCGAGGACGCCTCCGGCAGCTGGCTGGAACACCTGACCGCCGCCCTGGACTACCGCACCTGGCACGAGTTCGGCATCGAACGCCACCAGCAGGGCCGATGGGTCCCCGCCACCGGCCCCGCCTCCGGCGGCGAGCGCGTCCTCGCCGTCTGCGTCCCCCTGTTCGCCGCGGCCTCCTCCCACTACGCCACCGCCGGCAACCCGTACGCCCCGCGCCTGGTCACCCTCGACGAGGCGTTCGCCGGCGTCGACGACGACTCCCGCGCCAAGTGCCTCGGCCTGCTCCACGCCTTCGACCTGGACGTCGTGATGACCAGCGAACGCGAATGGGCCTGCTACCCGCAGGTGCCCGGCATCGCCATCGCCCAGCTCTCGCGCATCGACGAGGTCGCCGCGGTGCTCGTCACCCGCTGGGAGTGGGACGGCATGACGCGGACGCGGACGGTGGACCCGGCGCGGCCGGACATGAAACATGCCTCTGGAGAGCAGGAGTTCGAAGAGGAGAAGGGCCTGTGAACGTGCAGCCGGAAGCAGGCCGCACGACACCGCCTCCCCAGCGGCGTCCCAGCGACGCTCTGCAGGCGGAACCGGCGCGCGTGGACGCGATCCGTCTCAAGCGCCTGCTCGGCGGCCCCGCCCTCACCTGGCTCGTCGAGCGGGCCCGCCGCCGGATGGAACGCGAGGAACCGCTCACCGGCGGCGTGTCCCTCGGCGCACCCACCGAGGCCCAGCGCCGGGCGGCCGAGAGCCTGCTGGGCCGGGCGCCCGGCGGCGGCCGCTCACTGACGATCCGGCTGGACACGGTGGACGCCGTGCTGCGCCGCTCCGGCATCAGCCCGGACGGCCTCGCCGCCGCCGTCACAGCCCTCACCGGACCCGTGGTCCCCCTGCGCGAGACGCGCGCCGACGACGACCGCGCGTGGCAGGCGGCGTACGCGCGGCTGGACCAGCTGCCCGGGCTCGCCGCCTGGGCTGCGCGGCTGCGCGCGGACGGTCTCGTACGGCGCCTCGCCCGCACACCCGAGACGGCCGGCGACCTGCTGGCGGCCACCGTTAGGGTCCTGAGCGAACTCCCCGCGGACCCCGCGGTCTCGCTGCCCGCCTTCGCCGCCCGAGTCCTCGGCTCCGCGCACGCCCTTGACGACGGAACACCGCTGGCCACCCTCACTCTGTCCGGAATCCGCGCGCTGACCGGATTCCCCGACGGCTCCGGGACCGAGTGGCGACGCGAGGCATGGGCCTCGGCCGGACTGCTCCGCAACGAGTTGTCCTCCACGGTCCTCACCCTCGGCCTGCGCGGCACCCCCGCCCTGGACTGGCTCACCGCGAACGGCGAACCGGCCGTACTCACCCTCCGCCAACTCACCGCGGGTGCACTGCTGCTGACACCGGGGGAGGCGGTGCATGTCTGCGAGAATCCCGCGATCGTGGCGGCCGCCGCCGACGCGTACGGTGCGGCCTGCCCACCCCTGGTGTGCCTCCAGGGCCAGCCCTCCGCCGCCGCCCTCACGCTTCTGCGGCGGATGGCGGAGCAGGGTGCGAGCCTGCGCTACCACGGTGACTTCGACTGGGGCGGACTGCGCATCGCCGCCGCCTTGCTCGCCCATGTCCCCTGGACTCCCTGGCGCTACACGGCCGCCCACTACCGTGCCGCGGCCCGCGACAGCGCGGTGCCCCTGGCCGGTGTTCCCGCGGCATCCCCGTGGGATCCGTCACTCGCCGAAGCCCTGGCCGAGCACGGCGTCCGCGTGGAGGAGGAGGCAGTGCTGGACACCCTGCTCGCCGACCTCGCGCCCGAGCCGTCCGGCCAGCCCCGCGCGCGCTGATTCCGGTGGAGGAGCGCGGCGGCCGCTGGGCAAAGGCGCCCGGAACGAAGGAAACGATCGCCCCGCCTCCGGCATGTCCCCGGGCCGGCGTGTGCGGCGTATCGAAACGGCATGTCCTGAACGCGGCGGAGGGCTTCCCTACTTCGTCACCAGATGGACCGTCGCGCCGACACCGACCGCGACGATCACGCCGCGGAGCACGGCGGGCTTCAGCTTGAGTCCGATCCTGGCGCCGAGCTGCCCACCGAGGGTCGAGCCGACCGCGAGGAGGGCGACAACGGACCAGTTGACCGGCGCCCCGAAGGCGTAAATCGTGCCGGCGACGACGTTCACCAGGGCGGACAGGACGTTTCTCACGCCGTTGAGCCGCTGCAGAGGTTCGGACAGCATCATGCCCATCACCCCCATCATCAACACGCCCTGTGCGGCGGTGAAATACCCGCCGTAGACACCGATCAGAAAGGTGAAGAACAGCAGCAGCGGGGTGATGCCGGGATGGTCCGCGTCTCTGACACCATCGGCTGCGCGGCGTCTCGCGATCCACCCGGAGACCTTGGGCTGGACGGCCACCAGTACTACGGCGAGGCCGACCAGCAGCGGCAGGAACGACTCGAACGCGTTCGGCGGCAGTGACAGCAGCAGGACCGTGCCGCATATCGCGCCGAAGAACGAGGCGACCGAGAGCCGGGCCAGTTGCGGCCCGAACCCCTTCAGCTCGTGGCGATATCCCATGGCGCCGCTGACGGAACCCGGCGCCACCCCGATCGCGTTCGAGGTGGTCGCGGTCAGCGGCGGGTAGCCGAGCGCCACCAGTACCGGGAATGTCACGAGGGTGCCCGAACCGACCACCGAATTGATGGCGCCGGCCCAGATTCCGGCGATCAAGATGATCACCGCATGCCACCATGTCATGGCCGCGAAGCCGGCATGGAGGTCACCGCATCGGTGCCGACCGGACCAGAGGTGACCCGCACATGTGCGGCAGCGGGATGCCGTCCGCCGGGCAAGCTTCGCGAGTCGCGTCCGTCCGTCCGCACCGGACACTCGGGATCGCATTGCACATGGGTGACCACGACTGCGAGCCTGACAGCCTCGCATTGATGCGTCCAATGCGGTTTTGCGGGCCAACGATGCGCCCGCGCATAATGGCTCCGTGACCGACCCCCGCCCCGCGAAGCCCGACGTGGCGGACGTCTTCGCCGCACCGCTGGTTCAATTCCTCGCGATCGCCCGTCACGAAAACCTCACACATGCCGCAGCGGAGCTGGGGGTTGCTCAGTCCAGCCTCAGCCGTGCGCTCGTCCGATGGGAACGCGGGCTCGGCCTGCCCCTGATCACCCGCGTCGGGCGACATGTCCGATTGACCCGCCACGGCCGAGCCCTCCAGCAAGCGCTGCTGCGATGCTCGGAGGGTCTCGATCGGGCCAGTGCGGATCTTTCCGAGAACCTGGATGGCAGCGGAGGTGCGGTAGCTCTCGGATTCCTCAACAGTCTGGGATCTCGTCTGGTACCTGAGATCCTGCGCGCTTACCGCGGCAGCCACCCTGAAGTGAAGATCACCCTGCATCAAGGGGGAACCGAGTTCCTGCACGACGCACTGCGCGAAGGTGATATCGATCTGTGCCTGACCTCGCCGGCACCGGATTCCTCGGAGTTCGCCGCCGCGAAGCTGCTCACTGAACAGCTCGTGCTCGTTGTTCCCCCGGCGCACCCGCTGGCCACGCGCAGCCGGGTGGCGCTTGCCGACGTCGCTTCGGAAAACTTCCTTGCCCTGCCCCGCGGATACGGTTTGCGGGCCACTACGGAACAGCTCTGCGCTCTTGCCGGGTTCACTCCGCACATCGTGTTCGAGAGCACCGACACCGCCACCCTACGCGGCCTGACCGCGGCCGGATTCGGCGTCTGCATCCTGGCCACCGCGCCGGACGCGAGCGACTCGATCGAAATTCCGATCAGTAGTCCGCCGGCGTCCCGTCCCATTCTCCTTGCGTGGTCGATCACGCGTACGGAGAGCAGGGCAACCGCTTCCCTGCGGCAATACATTCTGGATCGCCTGCGCTGAAGAATCGCACATCATCACCGACTGCGGTTCGCCAGGGGTGGGCGACAGCGACGCACGTCATCCGACCACGGCGTCCTCGGTCCCCCAGCCCGGGGCGGACGCGAGAACGCCCGGCACCACCGGTCCGAGACACGGCACGTGGACCGCATGGACGCGCATCGCCCATCACCTGCGGCGCCACCACCCGCTGCCGGCGGCAACACGCGCAGGGCCGGGCCCGCCGGCGCCCCGCACGCGGAGTGAACCACGACACCCAGCGCTCCCCCGGTCCGGCGGAGCGTGGACAATGGCCGGGCCGCTCCGGGCCCTCGTCCCGAGGCCGAAGCGGGGACAGCGTTCGCGTTGACGAGAGGCCCGGCGACATGGGTGCACCACCACTGCTCGAACTCAAAGGCGTCAGCCGGGTCTACGGCAAGCGCACCGCGCTGGCCGCCATGAACCTGCGACTGCGGTCCGGGAAGTGCGTGGCGCTGCTCGGCCACAACGGCTCCGGCAAATCGACACTGCTGCGCATAGCCGCCGGCCGGGACAAGCCGAGCACCGGCACGGTGACGTTCGACGGCAAGCCGATGAACGAGAACGACCCCGCGGTCCGGGCCCGGGTGGCGGTGGTCGGCGACACCGCGGCCTGTTACCCCGACCTCACCGTGCGCGAGCACCTGCAGCTGGTGGCGGTGGCCCACGGGGTGGAGGACGCCGGCGACTGGATCGGTCACGTCCTGGCCGAGCGGATGCTGACCGACCACGCCGACGCGCTGCCCGGGGCACTGTCCTCCGGGCAGCTCCAGTCCCTCCTGCTGGCCTCCGCGATGGTCCGGCCGCGCGACCTGCTGCTGCTCGACGAGCCGGAACAGCGACTCGACCCGGGCGCGCGGCGGCGGCTGGCTGACCTGATCAAGAAGGAGACCGCGGACGGCGTCGGTGTGCTGCTGGTCACGCACCACGGAGAGCTGGCCCGGGAGGTCGCCGACCGGGTGCTGGTCCTCAGCGACGGCAAGGTGGTGGCCGACGGCCGCCCGGACGAGGTGCTCGCCACCGGCGCCGACGGACTGACCTGGCTGGCCGAGAGCCCGGGCGGTGCCCGGTGACGACCCTCGCGGAGGAGACCGAGGGGGCCGAGGGGGCCGGCGAGCACGCCGCGGCCTGGTCCCACGAGGACGACTGGACGCGCGAGACACTGCGGCTGGTCCGTGACCTGCGCACCCCGCACCGCCGCAAGAGGGCCGGCCAGATCGGCTACGTCGTGTACTGCGTCGCGCTGCTCCTCGCGGTGTGGGGAGGGCTGCCGAGCCTGGGGCTGTTCCTCGAGAAGTCGATGGGCGCCGACTACTCCGGTCACGGACCGGCGATCCTGGCCGCGCTGCCGGCCGGGTCCTGCGCGCTGGGGCTGGGATGGCTGCTGATCGCCGCCTGGGACGCCCAGTGGCGCGGCCCGGTAGTGCCGCCGCGCGAGACCGTGGACTGGCTGCTGGCCCAGCCGGTGGACGCCGCCCGCGTGCTGCGGCCGTGGTTCTGGGGGGCGGCCGCGATCGCCGGTGGGGCCGGGCTGCTGGTCTCGGTGATCGGCATGGTCGCGCTGGGCCTGACGGTCGGGGTGGGGCTGCCCGCCGCGTTCGGCTGGTGCCTGCTGGGCGGCGTCGGTCTGCCGCTGCTCGCGACCGCGCTGGCCACCGCCGTGGAGGGCAGCGAGCGGGTGGCCCGCTGGGCCCGGCTGGCCACTCCGTACGTCGGTACGGCCGTCCTGGCGCTGACGGCGCAGACCGTGCTGGCGGTCGGTGGCCACCGGCTGCCGGGACTGGAACGCGTGGAGCTGTGGTCCGGGCCCTGGGGCTGGGCCGGGCTGGCCGCACTGGCCCCCACGCCGGCCGCGCTGCCGGGCGGCGGGGCCGCGGGCGCCCTGCTGGCGGTGGTGGTGGCCGGCGCGCTGGTCGCGGCACACCGCTCCGCCGGGTCGCTGGCGCTGTCCGCGGTACGGCGGCGTTCGCGCACTGCGACCGGGGTGATGGCCGCGCTGCGCACGGTGGAGTTCCGTACCGCGCGGCAGGCGGTCGCCGGGGTCACCGGCGGGAGCGGGTCGGCACGCTGGCGGCTGCCGGCGCCCCGCCGGGCGCAGCTGGCGGTGCCGTGGCGCGACACGCTCGCGCTGCTGCGGACTCCGGGCCGGCTGGGCCGGGCCGTGGTGCTGGCGGTCCTGGCGGTGCTGGGCGCGGTGCTTGCGGCCTCGGCGCACGGCGGGACGGGCGTGGCGGCGGCGCTGGCGTCACTGGTCTTCGGCTACTGGTCGCTGACCCAGTTGATGGAGTCGGCCCGGGTGGAGACCGACGACACCAGGCGCGCTTCGTGGGCGCCGTACCCCTACCGCGACCTGATGCTGCGGCACACGGCGGTGCCCGTCGTGCTGGGGCTGGTGGGCGCGCTGGTCGCGGCGGGGGTGCTGGCCGGGGAGGGCGCGGGGGCCCGCGCGTTCCTGGCACCGGCCCTGGTGCCGCCGCTGGTGGGCGCTTCGCTGGTCAACGCCTGCCGGGGTGCGACCAAGCACCATCTGCTGATGTCGTCGGCCCAGTCGCCCACGGGCAGCATGGGCCCGGTGCTGTTCCTGGGCTGGTACGGCGCCGGGACGCTGGCGGCGGTGGTCACGCTGGTCGTCCCGTTCCTGACCGCGCTGCATTCCGGCTCGGCCGCCTCGATCGTCACCGCCGCCGTGGCGAGCGGCATGGTGACGGTGATCATGGTGCGCTGGGCGGTCACGCGGATCGGGAACCTGACCGCTCCCCTGGCGGACTGACAGGGGCGCCGGCCGCCGCCTCAGGCGGTGAGCCGGCGACGCCTGCCGCGGCCGTCCGCCGGGCCCGGCGGTTCCGTGGCTCGCAGGAGGGCGGCGCGCAGTGCCGCGCTGGCGTCGTCGCCAGACTCGGCGTTCTCGTGCGCCTGGTCGTCGAGAGCGGCATGGAGTTCGTTGGAGAGCTGCGCGCCTTTTCGCGGTATCCAGCCCCTTTGCACCCTCCGCAAGCGTTTGCAGTGAACTCAAACTTTCGGGCGCCTGTGAGAAACCTGTGGACCCACCTTTCGGTCATGGGGAGGCGACAACGAGACGATCGCGCACGCATGCGACCTACACACTTCCCGCACGAACGCGCGTTCCCGTACCTTTCCTGAGTTGATCAGGGGGGTACCAGACGCGCATCGCCAACAGAGCGGCGGGTGGATCGGTATGCCCACCTACGTCCCTGAACGGAACGTACGGAGGAACCATGCACCGCATCGCCAAGTCCGTCACCGGACGACAGTGGCAGTGTTGAGCTTCGCGGCATTGAGCCTCACCGCGCCGTCGGCTCATGCCGCTAACGACACCATCGACAGTGTGCCCATCTCGGCACATGCGGACCAGAAATCCCGAGCAGTCGCCGCCGCCGACCCCGCCGCAGCGCAGGCTGCATCAGTCGAGTGCGGATCTGGCTACAGCCTCCTCGTGGCTGAACGCCTTCCCACGGCGACCGAACGTCGAGGCACCCTCTTCTTGTACACGGACGGTGGTACGGGCCCGGACAACTTCGTGTGCGCCGTTTTCGACAACAACGACCCCGCCGGCACGAGGTGGATGAAGCTGCAGCTCTGTGAGAACAAGGTGAGCAGTCCGCGTTGTGACGTCGATCAGGGCAACTTCAGCCAGTACGCCGGACTGGTCTACATGGACAACTGCCCCAAGGTCACGGCGTTGATGAAGGTCACCTCCAGTTCCACCACGTACCTCATCAACCGGGTTGAAGGCAGTTACTGCAACTAGGAGATGGCGTTGCACATCGATGCCTTGACATTTCACCACTACGGGCGCCGCGGGAAGCACGGCCTGGCCGTGCTAGTTGGGGCAGCGCTGATAGTTGGCTGTAGCGCATCAGTCAAGACCGGGGCAGCTTCAGACGCGTCGCCGACGCCCTCTGGCGCGCGAGTTGCGTCAGGTCCAGCGTCCCCGAACTCACCTGATGAATCCGCAGGCGCGGAAAGCCCAGTGGGTGACCCCGCTGTGGCCGCCTCCAAGGACGGCGTCACAGTGAAGCAGCCCGTACTCAAAGAAACTGGTGACGCATTCTGGGTGGCCGTGGAGGTCACCAATACGAAGACCAAGCCAGCAGACGTATGGGCTGTTATTCGGTTGACGGGACCTCTCGGCTATCAGGTCCTGATGGACGTGAGGGCCGACGGATTGGCGCCCGGCGCAACCCATGACGGCGTATATACCGCGCAGGACCGAACGGAGGGTGCGGTCGTCCCGAAACACCTGACGGCAGTCATCGTCAACGTGACCCGCACCCCGACATAGTCCCGCTCCCTCTCCATCACCTCTCCGCGTGGGGCCGCACTCGATAGGCGAGCCCCGCGCGGAGAGGCCGCTTCCGTTCCAAGATCTGCGCAGGAATCCCCGACTCATCCGGGAGATATTGTGAAACGCAGAAGACGGACACCCACACCCCTTACGGCTCTGGCCGCCGGGGCAATACTCGTGACTCTGTGGTTCAGCCAGTAGCGTGGGCTCAGCCCAGTGACAAGCAGCCTGCATGTGCTACGCAGTCTGCGAAGCCATCCGCCAGCGCTGACTCAGTGCCCTCAGAGAAGCGCGAATCGCTGCTTGGATCCGACTGGTCTTCGTCCGGTGACGTCGCATGGACGGCGAGCGGAGATGCACAGGGCCTACACATCCTGACGGCTAAGGAACAGGACGGCTCAGCGTCGACCCGCTCTCGGCCGACGCCCACAGCAGACGCGTCCTGGCCCTGATCGACAATACGTGGACGTCCGCCCCGCCCCGGTGCCCATCGCGCAGGCCGCCGACGCCCCGTCCATGCGCGCGACCCTGCACGCCACCGGCGTCGTCACCATCGCCACACTAGGAACTCCACGTGCGTAGCGCTCGCCTCTTCCCGATCGGTCTCCTCCTCCCGCGCGGCCTCTATCACCGTCCACCCCGAGCAGCACACCAGCCAGGAGCCCCACGGCCGGATCACCGCACTCACCCACATCACTGAGCGCTCCCGCACCCCCGCGGAACGCTCACTTGCGGTGCGGAAGGCTCCAGTGGTGCGGCGCGATCAGCCGGCGGACGCTGTCCGGGCCCCAGGAGCCGGGTGCGTACGGCTCGACCGGGGGCGGGTTCTCCAGCAGCGGGGTCGACGCCTCCCACAGGCGCTCGATGCCGTCCGAGCGCGTGAACAGCGACTGGTCGCCCAGCATCGCGTCCAGCAGCAGGCGCTCGTAGCCCTCCAGCGCGTGCAGGGAGTTGAAGGACTCCGCGTAGCTGAAGACCATCTCCGCCCGGCTCAGGCGCATGGCCGGGCCCGGGTCCTTCACCAGGAACGAGGCCGTGATCCGGCCCGGGTCGTCGAAGTCGATCACCAGCGCGTTGCTGCGGGCCCCGGCGTGGCCGCGCGCGGCCAGCGGGAACATGCGCAGGGCCGGCTCCCGGAAGCCGAGCGTCACGACGTGCCGCGCCTCGGCCAGCGACTTGCCCGAGCGCAGGTAGAACGGCACGCCCGCCCAGCGCCAGTTGTCGATGCCCACGCGCAGGGCGACGAACGTCTCGGTGTCCGACCTCGGGTCCACGCCCGGCTCGGACCGGTACCCCTCGTACTGCCCGCGGACGACATGGGCCGGGTCCACGTGCTGCAGGGACTCGAAGACCTTCTCCTTCTCGTCCCGCAGGGACTGCGCCTGCAGCGCCGTGGGCGGCTCCATGGCGATGAATCCCAGCAACTGGAAGAGGTGCGTGACGATCATGTCCCGGAACGTGCCGGTGCCCTCGAAGAACTGGGCGCGGCCCTCGATGCTGATGCTCTCCGGCACGTCGATCTGCACGTGGCTGATGTGGTCGAGGTTCCAGACCGGCTCGAAGAGGCCGTTGGCGAAGCGGAGGGCGAGGATGTTGTCGACCGACTCCTTGCCGAGGAAGTGGTCGATGCGGAAGACCCGGGACTCGTCGAAGACGGCGTGGATCGACGCGTTGAGCGCGCGGGCGGAGGCGAGGTCGGTGCCGAAGGGCTTCTCCACGATCACCCGGGCGTTCTCGGCCAGGCCGCTCGCCCCGAGCGTCTCCACCACGGAGGTGAAGGCGCTCGGCGGCACCGCCAGGTGGAACAGGCGCCGCGGCTTGCCTTCGATGGCCTGCTCGGCCTCCTGCACGGCCGCGATCAGCGGCCCGGCGGCGCCGGGGTCGCACGCGCCGAACGACAGCGCGGACTCGAACTCCTCCCACGCCCGGCCCTGGGGCTTCGACCGGCCGAACTCCGCGACCGCGTCCCGCGCGTGCTTGCGGAACTCCTCGTCGCTCAGCGTGCTCTGGGCGGGCGCCGAGCCGACGATCCGGTAGCGGGCCGGCAGCAGACCCGCCTTGGCGAGGTGGAACAGCCCGGGCAGCAGTTTGCGGCGGGCGAGGTCGCCGGTCGCGCCGAACAGGACCACCACGTGGTCCTCGGGCACCGGGCCGTGAGCGGCAGAAGGGGAGGAGGGGGAGTGGGACATGGCGGCCTCACCCGGTCTTCTCGGCGTGGCCGCCGAACTCGCCACGCATCGCGGACAGCACCTTGTCGCCGAACTCGCCCAGTCCGCGCGAGGCGTACCGCTCGGCGAGCGAGGCGCTGATGACGGGCGCGGGCACGCTCTCGTCGATCGCCGCCTGGACCGTCCAGCGGCCCTCCCCGGAGTCCGAGACCCGGCCGGTGAACTGGTCCAGCTGCGGTGAGCGGGCCAGCGCGTCGGCGACGAGGTCGACCAGCCAGGAGCCGATCACGGAGCCGCGCCGCCACACCTCGGCGACCTCGGCCACGTCGATCTCGTACTGGTACGCCTCGGGTTCGCGCAGCGGTGCGGTCTCGGCGTCGACCGTCCTGCGGCCGAGACCCGCGTCCGCGTGCCGGATGATGCTGAGGCCCTCGGCGATGGCGGCCATCATCCCGTACTCCACCCCGTTGTGGACCATCTTCACGAAGTGGCCGGCGCCGCTGGGACCGCAGTGCAGGTAGCCCTCCGGCGCCGTGCCGTCGGTCCGGGTCCTGCCGGGCGTGGGCTCGGCGTTCCCGCGGCCGGGGGCGATGGTGCGGAAGATGGGGTCCAGCCGCGCCACCGGCTCGTCCTCGCCGCCGATCATCAGGCAGTAGCCGCGGTCGAGCCCCCAGACGCCGCCGGACGTCCCGCAGTCGACGTAGTGGATCCCCCGGCCGGCGAGCTGCCGGGCGCGGGCCATGTCGTCGCGGTAGTAGGAGTTGCCGCCGTCGATGACGGTGTCGTCGGCCGCCAGCAGGGCGGTCAGTTCGTCGAGCGTCGACTGCACGACCCCCGCGGGGACCATCAGCCACACGTTCCGCGGGGGTGCCAGCTTCGCCACGAAGTCCTCGAGGGAGGCTGCGGCCGTGGCCCCCTCCTTCTCCAGCTCCAGCATGGCGTCGCGGTTGAGGTCGTGGACGACGCAGGGATGGCCGTCGCGCATCAGCCGCCGCACGAGGTTGGCGCCCATGCGGCCGAGGCCGATCATGCCGAGCTGCACGGGTGAGTCGGTGGCCATCGTCGGTTCCCCGTTCCTCGGCGGCCTCCAGCGGGCCGAAGTCCTGTCCGCCCACGCCTCAGGGCGGTCCTTGGAAATCTACCCATTCGTGGCATTCGGGGCGATGGCGGGACGACGTGCCGCCGACCGGGGTGCGACGGGCGAAGCAGGTCGTGACCTGCGGTGTCCTCGCCTGCCGGACGCGCCGGCGGGTTGCGCCGTACCGGTGACGTTCCTGTCGTGCCGCGCCGAGGCGGGCGGGGCGGTGTCCTCGCGGCCGCCCCGCCCGGCGGGCGCGCGTCAGTGCGCGACGGCGCAGTTCCGCCAGGCCGTGGCCAGGGCGCGGGGGATCTGCGGGATGGCTCGGCAACCGCCCTCGCTCGGGGGGAAGCCGTCGGTGGCGAAGTAACTCCAGTCGCTCCCGGAGGCTGCGCGGAAGTACTTCATCGCGCTCCCCTCGTCCTGCAGGCCCACCAGCTCGCCCTCGGTCGCGCCCCGGGTGGGCTGGAACTGCGTGGCCGCGTAGCGGACGGTGCCGCACTGGCCGTAGAAGAACCGCCGCGGCTCCGGCTCGATGTGCGCGAAGCGCGGGAAGCCGCGCTGGTACGCCCGCGTCACCGCGGCCTTGACCTCCCCGCCGGCGGCCAGGTTGCGGCAGCCGGGGACGGAGGCGGGCGCCTTCCGCGTGCCGGCGGTGGAAGGGGAGGAGGGCGTCGGGGTGGCCGACGGGACGGAACGGGAGGGCGACGCCGAGGGAGCGCCGCTCGCCGACGCACTCGCCGACGCGCTCGCGGACGCCTCGGCCGGGGCCGACGCGCTCGGCGCGGGCGAAGTGGCCGTACGGGCAGCGGAGTCGGAGCCGGAGGAACCGGTGCACCCCGTCAGCAACAGGACCCCGCCCAGCAGTGCAGCAGCCGTGGGGACACCTCTGAATCCGGACAACGTGACGCTCCTCGCTGGTTGACGAACCTCGTGCGTACGGCCTCGGCCGACGGAGGCGGTGATCGCTCGCCTCTCACTACTACGCCGCGGCACCGCCGGGTTGCACAGGAGGCCGGATCGACGGTTGCGATTTCGCATACGCGCACACGGTGCGGGGATGTGCGAGGACCGGGAGACGGGCCGTGAGGGGGCCGAGGAGATGCCGTCACGTTCCCTTCGTGGGGGCGGTCCGGCCTCCGGCTCCGGGCAGCGTGGCCCGGGTTCACCATCGGCAGCGCGATCGAGGCCCGCTGTCGAGCCGGTGGTCGTCGTACCACCCGCCTTCCGGGCGGTGGTACGACGACCACCGCCCGGAAGTGGTCACGCGTCCAGGCGCACCGGCATCAGGAGGGAGAACGTGCCCTCGGCGTTCGGGCGGCGGATCGCCAGGGGGGCCGTGGGGGCGCCGAACTCCAGGACCAGCCGGTCCGGGGCCCCGGCGGTGAGGGCCTGGAGCAGGTACTCGCGGTTGACGGCGACGTCGTCCGGGCCCTCGTCGCCGTCCCCGCACACCCCCACCGAGCCGTCGGCCGCCACCGTGAGCACGCTGATCTCCGGGGACTTCCCGTCCTGCTCCCGCGCTTCGCCGGCGCGGACCGGACCGGTCTCCAGCACGGTACGCAGCGCCGGGACCTCGACGGGGACACGGCGCCCCTCCGGCAGGCGCACGATGCGGCGGTAGTCGGGGAAGTCGTGGTCGAGGCAGCGACCGGCCGCCTGCCGGTCCCCGGCCGCCAGGGTCACGTGGTCGCCCTCGACCGTGAACTCCACCGGCGCGTCACCGCCGGCCAGCAGTGCCCGCATGGCGTCGGCGAGCGGCGACGGCACGAGGACCTGCCTGCGGGGACCGCCGTGACCGGTGACGCCGGTCCGCGCGACCGCCATCCGGTACCGGTCGGTGGCGACGACCTGGAGCGTCCCGTCCTCGACGTCGAACAGGACACCTCCCAGCACGGGCAGTTCGGGATCGGTCCCGGCGGCGAAGCGGACCGCGTCCAGCGCGGCGGCCAGGGCGGACGCGGGGACGGTCAGGCGGACGGCGCCGTCGGCGACGGAGGTGGACATGGGGTTCTCCTTGCGGTCGAGTAGGGCCCGGATCGCGGAGAACTCGGCGCGGGCGTCGGACAGCCCTCGTTCCAGGCGGCGCAGTTGCGCCTCGAGCAGCTTCCGGACGAGTCCGGTGTCCTCGCCCGACCAGCCGGCCAGCACCAGGCGGACGTCCGCGAGCGGCATGCCGGTCCTGCGCAGCCGGGCCAGCAGCCTGGCCTCCTCGAGCTGTTCGGGGCCGTACCAGCGGTAGCCGCTCGACGGGTCCACCCGGGTCGGGACCAGCACCCCTGCGGTGTCGTAGAACCGCAGTGCGCTCACCCCCAGTCCACTGTCCCGGGCCAGCTCACCGATACTGCGCATGTCGTTCTCCACACCCGGGACTCTGCCCCCTCCACCAGGTCGAGGGTCAACCTGCCTTCCCGGCCGGGCTCCAACCAGACGCGCAGGTCGCAGGGTTGAACGGGGCGTGACGTCCGGCACCGGGGAGGGGAGGCGTTCTTCATCTGCCCGTCACGCGTCCGCCAGGAGCCCCGACCACGATCGTGATCGTTCCTGTCGCCGTCCCTGGAGGACCTTCGCCATGCTGCGCCGGACCGTGTCCGCACTCGCCGTCGTCTTCGCGCTCGCCGCCACCACCACCGGCACCGCCGCCGCCACCACGGGCAAGGCCCCGGCCGCCGACGGCCGCGGCGCCCGCGTGCTGGACGTGATGACGTTCAACATCCACCACGCCCAGGGCACCGACGACGTGCTCGACGTCCCGCGGATCGCGGACGTCGTCCGCCGCAGCGGCGCCGACGTGGTCGGCCTGCAGGAGGTCGACAACCACTACTCCGCGCGCAGCGACTGGGCCGACCAGGCCGCCGACCTCGCCGGACTGCTCGGCTACCACGTCGTCTTCGGCGCCAACATCGACAACGCGCCCCCGGCCGGCAGCGACCACCGGATCCAGTACGGCACCGCGATCCTCTCCCGCTACCCGATCACCGCGTCGGAGAACACCTGGCTCTACAAGTCGCCCGGCCAGGAGCAGCGCGGGCTGCTGCACGCCACCTTGAACGTGCGCGGCAAGTCCGTCCAGTTCTACTGCACGCACCTGGCGGCCAGCTCGCAGACGGACCGCCTGCAGCAGACCCCGCAGATCGTCGACCTGATCGGCGACAAGGAGCCGGCCGTCCTCGTCGGCGACTTCAACGCCCTGCCGGCCGCCCCCGAGTCGCAGCCGCTGCAGTCCCGCTACACCGACGCGTGGGCCCGTTCGGCGCACGGCCGCGGCGACGGCGCGACGTACCCCGCCGAGGCCCCGACCGAGCGCATCGACGCCATCTACACCACCCGCGACGTCAAGCCGCTGGTGACCCGCGTGGTGCAGGCCGACCCCACGGCCTCCGACCACCTGCCGCTGGTCAGCAAGGTCCTGGTCACCCCCTGATCAGGAGCCGGGGCCCAGCCGCTCCACCACCGAGCGGAGCTGGTCGGGGTCGAGCTCGTAGACCGTCTCGCCCGCCCGCGGGTCGCGCGCGTGCAGCACGTGGAAGAGCGGGGCGTGCGGGCCGCCGAGGTCGACGAGGGTCGCCGAGGCGCCGCGTACCGCCCGCTCGGTGCCCTGCGGGCCGGTGAGGTCGATGCGGCTGAGGACCCCCGGGGTCACCCACACCGGGACCGGGCCGAGGTGGCCGAAGAGCTGCAGGTGGAAGTGGCCGCACAGGACGAGCCGTACGTCCGTGCCGCGCAGCGCGTCCGCCAGTGCGGCCCCGTCCTGCAGCCCGAGGGCCTTCTGGGTCGCCACGTCGAGGGTGACGGGCGGGTGGTGGAGGACCACCACCGTTCCGTGCGGCGCGGGTTCGCCCAGCACCTCGCGGAGCCAGCCGAGCTGACGCGGGCCGACCCGGCCGTACACCTTGCCGGGGACGAGCGAGTCGAGGGTGACGAAGCGGTGGCCGCCGATCACGCTGACGGCCGCCCGCTCGCCCTCCGGGGAGTCGACGACGGCGGTCGCGAGGTCGCCGCCGTCGGCTCCCAGGTGGCCGCTGCCCAGCACCTTGGCGAACGCGCCGCGCTCGTCGTGGTTGCCGGTGCAGAACACCACGGGCGCCCGCCGGGCCGCGGCGAACTCCCGCACCATGCCGCGGGCGGCGGTGTACGCCTCAGCGGAGCCGTCGTCGGCGACGTCACCGCTGACGACGACGGCGCCGACGTCCGGGACGGAGTCGAGGGCGGCGAGCATCCGGCGCAGGGACTCCCGCGCGTCGATCTTGCGCGAGTTGGGCCCCTCGACGGGGCCGATGTGGATGTCGGACAGGTGGAGGATCCGCATCCCGACCACGGTACGCACCGCTTGACGCGGCGTCACCGGGGCTGGGAGCCGGACTCAGCGGTGCCGGCGTGCGGTCACTTGAGCCGTTCGAGGCAGAGCGTGAAGTCCCGGCCGGAACCGCCCTGGGTGTAGCGGCTGTACTGCTCCTCGCAGGTTCCGTCCGTCCCGGACTGCCTGTCGGCCACCTTGAACTGGGCCTTGGAGTCGCCGCAGTCCACGATCTCGAACTCCGGGTCCCCGACGGAGATCACGCCCGTGGCCGCCGCGTTCCCCGCGTGCAGGCAGTCGCCGGCGTCGGCGGTAGCGGCGCCCCCGAACCAGGTGGTGTAGCCGCCGTAGGCCACGACCCCGATCACCACCACGCTGAGGATTCCCTTGATGATGCCCTTGACGCTCCGGGGCCGCCGGGGCGCGGGCGCCGGCGGGCCGGGCACGCTGTACGGGTTGCCGCCCTGGGTTCCGTACGGGGCGGGCGGCTGCTGGTTGTACGGGTTGGTGCCGGGCGGCGGCGGAGTGGTCATCGCGGGTCCCCCTGGGGTGCGTAAAGGCAAGGTCAAGTGGCCGGTGGAAGCTATCACCGGGAGCGGGTCATGTGGCCAGGAGGCGGAAATCTGTGGCCTTGGCGTGACAGTCGGCAGCGCCGGCAGGTGCCCGGGAGAGCCGCCGTTGTTGTCAGCCCCGAATTCCAGGGGCGTGACGTGACGCGCCGGGCCGGGGTCGATGGGGACAGGGGGTCGCGCACAGCGGACGGACCCCACCGGGACATCCGGGTGGTCCCGCCGGGACACCCGTCCCGCCGCTTGCCGGACGTAGTACGACTACGGGTATCGGGAGTACACGGACCACCACTACACGGATTCCTACGACTACTACGACGGGTACTCGGCGTACCACTTAGCCGGGGCCGCCGCCCGGTGGCACACGGGTTCCGGCCCGGCGGTGTGAACCGCCGGGCCGGAACCGTTCTTCGCTCAGGGGCCTCCACGGGTTGGCGTCCCGTGCGCGACCGTGTGCGCCAAAACCTTCCTTCGGCTGCCGGAGGAAGCGCGCTCGTCAGGCGGCTCGGGTGCGCAGCCGGTGGCTCTTCCAGCCCAGCAGCAGGGCCTGGAGGATGAACCACACCCCGCCGCCCGTGGCGTACGTCGACAGCACGTCGAGCGAGGGGTCGTCGCCCACGGCCTGGACGTTGTAGAACACGCCGACCAGGAAGGACAGTCCGCCCGACAGCAGGGTCGGCCACTGGTTGCCCAGCTCCGAGCGGCGCCGCCGCAGGCCGACGACCACTTGGGCCGCTCCGGAGACGGCCGCCCAGGCGCCGAACACGTGAAGCACCGGCTCCACGCCGCCCGCTCCGGCGATGCCGACGGCGAGGGCGGCGCAGGCGCTCAACACGCCGTTGAACGCTGTGACCCGGCGTTCGGAGCCGTCGGGGGTGGCGCGGTGGTCGATCAGCGAGGACACGGCGTCGATCAGCGGGTAGACGACCAGCAGCGTGATCGCCGGGGCATCGACGGAGTCATGGGCACCGGCGAACACCAGGGCCCACACCACGGCCAGGACGCCGCGGCCCAGGTACAGCCTCAGCAGGGTGGAACGTTCCCCCGTCGTTCTCCGGGTCGGGAGAGTCGCCGTCTGCGTACTCATGGTGTTCGGCCTTTCTCGGGTGAGTCGGACGGGTGGTGGCGGTGTCAGTGCCGGCGCGGGAGGACGCACCGGAAGCTGGAGGCGACGTCCGGGTCTCCATGACCCTTGTAACGGGACACCTCGGGGTAGCCGCACAGGTCACGGGTGACGCTCTTGCCGGAGGCGCCGATCAGGGTGGCGGGCAGCGTCTTGGGGGCCTTGCCGTGCTCGACCCAGGCGGTCAGCGCGGCAAGGCCGTCGGCCGAGCCGTCGCTGCCGGTCAGACCGCAGTGGTCGGTGCCCGGGGCGAGGAAGAGGCGGTAGAAGTCGTCAACCCGCTTGGCGCCGCCCATCTTCCGCTCGACCCGCTCCCGGTACGCGACGGTGCCCTGGGCGGGGATGAACTGGTCCGCCAGGCCGTGCCAGGTCAGCAGTTTGCCGCCGGAGGCGCGGAAGCCGGACAGGTCGGGGTCGTCCGTGCCGATCACCTTGTCGTACTCGGCCCGGGACTGCTCGAACAGCTGGGTGAACTGACGGTAGGTGACCTTCGAGAGGTCGAAGGAGGAGTCCTTCTCCAGCCAGAGCCGGACCCACGCGGCAGGTACCGGGAAGGGGTTGCCCTTGACGGTGCCGTCGGGGTCGGTCGTGGTGGCCGCGAGGCCCTTGAGGTCGGCCCCGACCGGGACGCCGGACCACAGCTTCCGGCCGGAGGCGGTGTGCGGGCCGTCCCAGATCTTGCGCACCACGGCCGCGTCGGCCGCCGTGATGGTCAACTGCTCTCCGTGGCACACGACCTTGGTGCCGATCAGCTTGCGAGGGTCGACGTCGCAGCGCTCCGGGTCGTTGACCAGGCCGTCCCTGACACCGTCGAGCGAGTCGCAGGCCTTGACGGCGGCGTTGGTGAACGCGTCCAGTTCGCAGTCGGCCGGGTAGGTCTTCTCGTTGTTCATGACGACCTGCGGCCACAGGGTGGCGACCTCGAACTCGTCCCAGTTGACGGCGGGCGCGTCGGCGAGGATGCCGTCGTAGTCGTCGGGGTGGCGCTGGGCCTCCATATAGCCCTGGCGTCCGCCGGTGGAGCAGCCGGTGAAGTAGGAGTAGGCGGCGTGCTTGCCGTAGACCGCGCCGACGACCTCCTTGCCGACGACCGCCGCCTCGTGCTGGGAACGGGAGGCGAAGTTCTTCAGCGGGGTGGTGTTGACCTCGCCGTCGCTGTTCAGCGCCCAGCTGACGTCGAGGGCGTCACCGACGCCGGCGTCCGTGGTGGTCGCCGCGTAGCCGTTCTTGACCGCGGTGCCCATCCCGACGCCGTTGTCCCCGGCGAGGTAGGCGCTGCCGCCGAGCGCCTGGAAGCGGCCGTTCCAGCCCTTTTCGGGCAGCCAGGTGGTCACCGTGGCGTGGTCGCCCTCGCCTGGGTGGGTGAGGGCGACGGTCACCTTGCAGAAGGCCGGGACGCCGGTGACCTCGCCCCGCAGGACACCGGTCCCCTTGATGGTGCCGCCCGCGTCGCGGACCGCCGCCACGGCCTCCACCTCGGTACCGGCCGGGGCCGGCACCGGCATGGAGGCGCAGGTGGACGGTGCGGCCGAGGCGGGAGTGCGGGTCTCCGCCGAAGCGGTCGGCAGGTACACCGCTGCGACCAGCGGAACTCCAGCCGCGATCACCGCCAGAAGTTTCTTCTTCATCGTTTTCACATCCGCTGAGTAGGTGCGCGCCCGACTGCGGCGACACATGTGCGCTTCGCACGTCGAGGAGGGTGAGGGTGGGCCTACGAGCCGGCTGCCCCGTGACCTCGGTTGATGCCCCGGGACGTCCTCGGGGCGCCAGGGCCGACAAGAACGTATCACCGGTTAAGGTGGTGACGAAAGTGCGGCAGTGCGGTGCGCCGATCCGCTGCGGGCAACGCGCCGACGTCGCGGACCGCTATGTCGATTTCGCGCACACGAGGACCGGCGTCAACGGCGGCGCGACGCCGGATGCGCGACCCATGCGGTGGGCGCGCTGCGCGGCAGCAAGGGCATGACCGTGCCGCCCGACGCCATGCCGACCGGCCGGGCCGACGTGATCGAGTAATTGCGGCACACCAGCGAGGCCGGGACATGGCTCGGCGGGCTCCGCGACGGCTGCGTCACCGAGTGCCCGGGCGGCCGGCTGTGTCCGTGGCTGGACGCGCATCCGGATGCGGGCCTGCGGCGGCCTTGTAGCGGGGGCCTCAAACCAGGCCGCTGATGCCGTCCCCCAGGAGCTTCAGGCCGAGGACGAGGAACAGGACGGCCATGATGGCCGCGTTGTGCCGGGCGGCCTGGTCCCGCCAGTTGGCGAGGATGCCCTTGGCCCGTTCGCCCATGCACAGGTACACGACGAGCGGGGCGAGGACTCCGAGCGACGCGATGACCACGAAGACGGCCAGCGCCCCGATCTGCTGCGGCACGGGGATCCCCGACGAACTGATGGAGGCGCCGGCGGCGATGGTCAGCGGGGCGTTCTTGGCGTTCGCGGCCGAGAGCAGCAGCCCGAGGCCCAACACCTTCGGCGGGGTGAAGCGGTCGATCGCCGCCATCCACTTTGGCAACCGCGCCTGTGCGGGGTAGCGCGGACGCCCCCGCCACTGCCGGGCGGCGAACAGGAGGAGCAGGACGCCCAGCGCCAGTTTGAGCGCTCCGACCCACGTGGCCGGCCGGTGGGACGTGGACGCCCCGCCCGGACCGCCCACCGCCAGCATGATCGCACCGAGGACGGCCAGGCCCAGGAGCCAGCCGACGGCGAACAGCGCGCCGTTCAGCCGCCCCTGCGGG
This sequence comes from Streptomyces sp. NPDC111520, assembly GCF_055635295.1. Lineage (NCBI taxonomy): Bacteria > Bacillati > Actinomycetota > Actinomycetes > Kitasatosporales > Streptomycetaceae > Streptomyces > Streptomyces sp. NPDC111520. Next base: position 138,653 of record NZ_JBVKBW010000009.1, read on the forward strand.
GTGGCCAGGATGAGGATGATCGCCACGATGGGGAGCGGGCTGACCGCGACACCGGCGGCCAGGCCGAGCACGTCGCCGACGGCGTGTCCCAAGGCGGCCTCCTCGAAGGCGGAGAGTTCACGTGCCCGTGCGCGCCGGCCGGGCTCGGTAGTCGGTCGTGGGACGGCGGCGAGGCGGCGGCTCGGGGATCGTGCCGTACGGGTGACCGGCGAGCCCGATGCCGGCTCACCGTGGGGGAGGGCCCGGCGCCCCAGGCGATGCGCCGGGCCCTTTCGTGGTCTACCACCAGATGACGACGTATCCGGGGCCGCCGGGCAGGCCGTTGTAGTCGTTGGGGGGCGGGTGGGGGGCGCCGTTGCCGCCGATGCCCGCGAACGGTGGTGCCGGCTGGATGACGCCGTCCACCGCCGGACGGCCTCCCAGACCCGGCGGAGCCCCGACCACGGTGGGCCCGCCGGCTCCGCCGACCGCGCCTTGCCGGACGGTGCCCTGGCCGGGGCAGGAGGCGGTGCCGCCCACGCCCCCGGACGCGCCGACCCCGGCATTGCCGCCGTTCGCGACCACGACGTTGCCGAGACCGTTGTCCACGGTGCTGGGTGTGCCGGGCTGGCCGTTCCCCAGCTCGGGCCCGCCTGCCCCTCCTGTGCCGATGTCCACCGCGACCGGCGTGCCCGGCTGGACGGGAAGGACGCACCAGGCGAAGCCCCCGGCGCCGCCGCCCGAACCGGTGAAGAGGGTGCCGTCACTTCCCGAACCGCCCCCGCCGGAACCCCATGCCTGGACGAAGACCGAGGCGACCCCGGCAGGCGGCACGAATTGACCGTCGTTGAGGAAGTCCACCAGGCCGTGCCCCGGGGCGGTCCCAGGAGGCCCCTGCGGCCCCTGAGGGCCCTCGGCTCCGGCGGGTCCCTGCGGGCCGGTCTCGCCCTGGGGACCCGCCGGGCCGGCGGGACCGACGGGGCCCTGCGCTCCCGGGGCTCCGGGTGGTCCGGGAGGCCCGGGCAGGCCGGGTGGGCCGGGCGGCCCGGGAATCCCGGGCCGCCCCGGGTGCCCGTGGTACCCCGGGCGGCTGGGGCAGTACCCGGGGAGGTAGGGGAGCAGCAGGCACGGGTCGGCGAGGGCGGTTCCAGCGCCGGGTTTCACGGGTCTGGCGGCGCCTGCGTCGGCGCTCCCCGCATGCGCAGCACCTGCCAGGGCACCGAACGCCAGGGCCACGCCCGCTGCCATCGCCCACACCGTCCGAGTTGTGGCCATTCCGGACAACACGTCACCTCCAGGAAAGGGTCCGCTACGGGCGGCAGCTGCCGGCACCGGCAGGGAGAAGCCGTGGTGGACAGCGGCGAGCCCTCAGCAAGAATCACCCTGTGTGACGCGACGTGCACATCAGCAGGCCGACCGGGTGACCCGGCGCATGGAGCCGGTCGGCTGCCGGAGCGTCAGGCGACGGTCCGTCACGGAGCCGGAAGGGTGCGGCGCGTGACCCAGAAGCGACGGAGGGCCCAGGCGGCGCCGAGTACGGCGCCCGCCCAGACGATGATCTCGGCGACAAGGATTCCCGGCGTCACGGTGAGGTGCGGCCGAGGTGGCAGGACGACCATTTGCGTCGCGGCCCCCACGGGAACCACCAGGGCCGCGAGCATGCCGACCAGCCCGGGCCTCCTGATGGCCGCCCCGATCACCCCCAGGACGGGCCCGAAGAAGACGCAGACCGCCAGCCAGACCACGATCGACGACATCGCGTCGGTGCCGGCGGCCGACTCCGTCACGAAGTAGCCCACCGTGGCCGAGACCAGCGCCGACATCGCGGCCGCCACACCGCGGCCCCATGTCGCACCGAGCCAGCCCGCCCCCACCCCGAGCGCCGCCCAGCACCAGCCCGCGTCCGTCAGAAGGCCCAGCACCTTGGCGGCTTTGGCCAGGCCCGTGCCGTGCAGCGGCATCCCCCACCGCGTGTAGGGCGACGAAATGATGTTCGCGAACGCGGTAGCCGCCCCGAACAACAAGCCCAGCAGCAGGCTCCCCGCTGTGATCTTCATTCGGCGAGGCTAGCGGGCGTCCTGCCCCGCTCGCTCTCAATGCCGTGGATCCATGGGCTTGTTGAGGTAGGCGAACCTGCCGTTGGGGGCCGGCCGGAGTGTCCCGTGGAGCGCAAAGCGCCCGCCTCCACCGCTGGGACGGGCGCTTCGGGTGGGCCGGGCCCGTGCCGACCGGGCCGACGGCCACCGCGCAGCACGGCCGATCACCGTGCTGACGCAGACTGCCCTGTCATGCAGCCTGCACCCACGGAGACCGGACAGCCCGCAAGGATGTGACAACGAGCCGCGCACGCGGGCGTTCTGACGGGCTTGTCATCATCCGTTCGTCGTCATCCGCCCGCGTCCACCCGCCGACCGCCCCCGGGGCGACCACGGCCCGAGGGCGGTGGCCTCCGGCCTGACCGACATCAGACGTCCGAGGCCGTCCACCGGACGCATTCCGGCCGGCGGATCCGTCCGGCGAAGTGGAGTCGCCGGCAGAAGAGGGCCTAGCGGGTGCCCTCGACGACGACGTCGTGGTCGGCGCTGAAGATGACGACCTTCTCGATCCGGTCGCCGTCGAGGTGAAGCGTTTCGGATCCCTGTGCCGACTTGCCGCCCGGGAACCCGAAGTCCCAGACCCAGTGGATGAATTCCCGGTTCTGGAAATGGCTCACGAGCCGGCCGTACAGGGGCGGAGCCTTGCTCTGCACCACGCTGATGTAGTCGTTGACGGCCTCCCGCCCGACGAACAGGTCGTCGGGTTCCATGAGCGCGATGTTCTCCGTGTAGACGTCCTCCATCGCTGCGGCGCGCTCGGCCTGGTCCGGGATCATCCAGACCTCGAGGTGCCTGGCGATGAGCACGCGGGCGTGATCCGAGCCACCGGTGAGGCTCAGGTGGAGCCGGGAGATCCGTCCGTCCGGGTCCAGGGTCGCGGCGACGCGTCCGCTTCCGGAGCATCCGTTGCCCCTCGGGTCCAGACCGGCCTGGCTCCACGTGCCCGCGAGGGAACCGTCCGTCTGCTCCGCCGCCGTCCAATGGATGCGGAACTCGGCCCACTTGGCCGCCTGCTCCCGGTGGAACTCGAGGGCCGGCTCCAGGCCCTGGACCATCTCCCCGCTGTGCATCACCAGGACGTTCTCGGCGAGAACCTCACGGAGGCCCTCGAGACCGGCCTGGCCACCGGATGCCGAGTTCACCATGTCGAAGTATCGGTCGAGCGCTGTTGTCACGCGTACTACCCACTCTGTTGCTGCTCAGTATGTGCGATTACCCATCGGGCACGGCGGCCCCGCAGGATTTCCCGCTGTTCCGCCGCAGGCCCACCAGTGAGACGAGCCGGTCCGGGGGGATGTGACGACAGCGGAGGGCCCGCATGGGGCGTCCGGCCGCAGCCGGCCCGGTCCGACGAAACGCCGACCACGTGACGTACGTCCGGACGTCCCCGGGACGACTACCGGCGGTTCCTCGCCGCGGCGGTGGCGCGGTAGGGGGCGAGGAAGGCCGTGAGCGCGGCGAGCAGCTCCTGCGGGGCCTCCTCGGCGACCCAGTGGCCGCTGCCCGGGATGACCAGGGACCGCACGTCGTCGGCTGCGAGCCTCATGGTGGTCGCCACTCCCTCGCCGACGCTCTGCGCTCCGCCGATCGCGAGGACGGGGACGGTGAGGCGTCGCTTCGCGCGGTCGGCGTTCTGCGCGAACGTCGTGTCGAGGTCGCGGTACCACCCGAAGCTGCCGCTCAGGGCGTGGCGGTGCGAGGTGAGGGATTCGACGTAGTAGCGGACGGCGTACGGGGGCAGCTTCCGGGCGGCCTTGGTGTCCAGCTGCCAGCCGAAGTAGACGTCCTCCCGGCCTGCGACCAGGAGCTCGTTGACGCCGTCGAGGCGGTTGAAGGGGAAGTGCCAGAGCATGTTGTTGGCCTGGGCGGGGCCGAGCAGGGGCGGTGAGGGCGTCACACCGGGGATGACGGCTTCCGCGACGGCGAGACGGTCGACGCGGTCAGGGTGGTCCGCGGCGAGCGCGTAGCCGATCGGCATGCCGGTGTCATGACCGACGACGGCGAACCGCTCGTGACCGAGGGTGCTCATCAGGGCGGCCAGATCGCCCGCCAGGGTCGCGGTGTCGTAGCCGTCGCGCGGTTTGTCGGTCAGGCCGATGCCACGCTGGTCCACGGCGACGACCGTGTGGTGCCTCGCGAGCGTCGGCATGATCATGCGCCAGGCGTACCAGTTCTGCGGCCAGCCGTGAATGAGGAGCAGGGGAGGCCCGTCTCCGCCGACGACGGCGTGCTGGCGTATTCCGCCGGCCTGGACGAGCAGGCTGGTGAACGTCCGACGGAACCCCGCGGGCAGCCCGGGGACCCCGGACACGGAGCCGAAGCCGTTCGGCGCACGGCGGGGAGCGGCGGTGGCGGGCAGCGCGGAGACACCGGTGAGCGCGAGACCGGCGGCGACGGCAGCCGCGCCGCCGACGAAGGCGCGGCGGGAAACCTGGGGCCGCGCCCCGGCGGGTCGCGACGGCGGCGTCGTGCCGGCATCTGCCTGGCCGGGCGGTTCGATCGGGGAGGTGCTCATGGTCACTGCCTTTCGTCATGGTGATCGAGCGGCGCTGTCGCGGGAGCCCGTCGTCGGGAGGTGGGTGCGCGGCGCGGACCGTCCGCCCGGGACCTGGGCCGGCGCCCGAGGCGGGCCGCCCTGCTGAGGGCGGACCCGTTCCTGCGGCCGCAGACCTCCTTCGCGTCCGTATGCGGCACGCATGATCAGGGGAGGAGGGGTCGATTGGCAAATGAGAGCATATGCTCCTATTTGCGGAGGGGCAATGTCGGGAACGTCTCAGTGGTGGGCTCTGACCGCGCGGAGGGCGCGTCAGGGCGCGTCCTTCCACTTAAGAGCAGGTGCTCGTATAATGCGGACGAGGTCTGAGGAGGACGCGATGACGAGCGCCGAGTCGAAGGCGGACCTGTGCAACAACCTGGCGCTGCGGAAGGCGTCGCGGTACCTCGGCGCGACGTACGACAGGGCACTGGCACCGCTCGGCCTGCGGGCCACGCAGTTCAGCATCCTGCAGCAGTTGAGCATCCACGAAGAGATGACGATCACGGCCCTTGCCGACGTGATCGCCATGGACCGCACGACCATGGCGTCAAACCTCAAGCCCCTCGCGCGCCAGGGACTCGTCACCGTCGAACCGTCGCCGACCGATCGCCGTGCACGCGTCGTGGCCGTCACGTCCGACGGCCTGGCCCGGATGAGGGCGGCGATCCCGCGCTGGGAGGGCGTGCAAGCGGTATTCGAGGAGAAGTTCGGCGCCGAGAACGCAGCCCAGTTGCGCGCCTTCCTCAACGCCGTCCTCGACACGGGCTTCGATCCCTGGGCCGAGTGAGGGATCACGACTGCGCCGCGGTGTGCGGTCGTGCTTCGTGTTGCGTTCCGCCCGGGAAGAGGTGTCCGGGCCTGGTGAGGTTTCGGGGGCCGGCGTCCGGCACGGCGTCAGCCCGGGAGACGGACGCTTCGATGTGCAGGTGAGGCGCGCCCCTCCCGGCCGGGTCAGGTGCCCGGTGGCCTGCGGACGGTTCGCTGCGGAGATGTGGTCGACCACCGCCTTGATGTCCCCGTCGGCGACGTCGACCTTCTGGTGGCCCAGACCACGGGACAGGTGGACAAAAGGAAATGCCAATTCCCAAGGCCGTGCCTGTCACAGGTCTCTTGCTCGTGAATTTCACGGTTTCCTCTCGCTGATCGACCCCACGCCGGCACGTGGATTTCACGGCGGCCTTGGGGTGCGCCGCACAGCGAAGCAGCAATTACGAGAGGGTGTCACCGGGTTGGTTGCGGATCGGTTTGCGGTGAACACGTGAAAGGGAGGCGGCGACGCTTTTCCGCTGAATTCCACGATTCGATGACCCACTGCGGCCACGAGCGAATGGCCCGTTCGGCGCTACGACCGGATGGTGAATGGTGAGTGCCCGAGCTCAGGCAGCGGACGACCGACCCTCGACAGGAGTGGGCCGTGTGCCCAGGTTCCGCCAGGCTATGGCGCCCGCAATGGGGAACAGGAGCATGACGACCACCCAGCCCACCTTGGGAAGTATTCGAATGCGCTCCGCAGGGGTCTTGAAGCAGTCGACCAGAGCGTAGACGTACAACGCCCCGATGATTGCGTAGATCGCATAGGCCAGCACTGGTATCACCTCATAAGCGAGGGCGGCTGCCCAATTGTGTGCGGCATGGCCTGTCCCCCTGTCCGGTCGATGGGTTCGTCATGGAGCCGAGAAGGTCCTGCGGTGGCCTCCGCAACACCCGGCGGACATCTGCGGCGGCCCTCCTCCGCAGGTAGACGAGACAGCCCTCGTCAACGTGACAGGGACGGCAGAGGAGTTGCCGATGGCGGAGGGCGTGCGCTTCTGCGGCCTTCGGCGGCTGGGTGCCACTCACGGCCCGGTCAACCCGTGGACTTCGGGGCTTGGCCGCTGACGCGGCCCTTCGGGCCGGCCACCGGGGAGCCGTGTGCCGGCTTCGCGCCGCAGGTGTCGACCGGCCGGATCGTGTCGCCGGAGTGGCGCCCAAGGCGGCCCTGCTGGTCGGCAAGGTGCTGGGCGACAACGGCTACGGCACCGAGTCGCGGGTCATCGACGGCATGGAATGGGCCGCCGGCGAGCACGTCAAGGTCGTCAACATGAGCCTCGGCTCGGAGAGCGCCTCCGACGGCACCGACCCGATGAGCCAGGCCGGCAACACCCTCACCGCGTCCACCGACACGTTCCCGCGGGCGACGCGGAGTACTGGCTGGACTTGGAGACCACCCGGGTGTCGGACGACTGACGCTTCGGCGCCGGCACCCGCACCTCGTGGACGTTCCGCTCCGATGCCGCCGCCGACACGGCGCTGCTGCCGCTGATGCGGGTCGACTACGCGGTGCCGGTCGACGCCCGCAACGCCGTCGGATCGCGGCGCACGCACGACCTGGGACTGAACGTCCGGATGCAGGACGGCATGGCCGCGCCCCGCGGCGTGCGGCTGACGGTCGAGACCTCCTACGACGACGGGAAGACCTGGACCACGGCTCCTACGGCCCCCAAGGGCAGTGGCTTCACCGGCCACAGTGCGGCGGCCGGTCAATGCACGGCGATGCGTATGTGACGCTCCGCGTGACGGCGAAGGACGCGGCCGGCAACTCCGTCCGGCAGACGATCGACCGGGCCTACCTGTACCCCGGCACACGGTGACAGTGACTCTCACTTTCTGTGACATGCCGTGAGAACACGGCGGGTGCCGGGGCGCGAGCCGCCCGGCACTCGCCGATCCACACGCCGACACCCGAACACCTGCCTCCCGCCCGGGTGGACCAAAGGGCCCCCTGTGCCCGGGCAGCTGCTGTGTCCTCTCAGGTGAATTCGGTGGAGCCGGCGGCAGCGACCGCCCCCCGCCGGTACTGCCGCGCAGGTCACGCCGTCGAGCGGTCACCTTCGGGCCGGCCACATCGTCTTCCTGGCATCGGAGGCCGACGTGCCGGGCAGCCGCCGGAACCGGCTTCCCGGCGCACTTCGCTCCCGCGGCGGTGACCCACGTCACATCGTGGCAACTATGCCGTCGGAGGGGGGCACCGGGTTCAGGACATCGACGGAGTGCACAGCCTCGTGCGATCCCCTAGATCGAAGTGATGGAACGACATGGCTCACATACGCATCGCGCGCACTTTCTGGCCGGTGGCGGCCGCGGCCGGTGTGCTCGCGCTCGCCGGGTGTTCCCAGGGGGACGGCGGTTCCGCCGCACCCTCCTCCGGCGCCCCCGCATCGCCTTCGCGGGCCGCCGCCAACGGTGAGCTGGCGATCCCCGAGGGGGCCGACGAGACGACCCGGCAGGTCTACCTGTCGGAGAACGCCACCGCGGCCTGCATGCGGAAGAAGGGCTTCACCTACACCCCGCACGTGTCGGGGGTGGGAACAGCGCCGAGCCCGGGCGACGGGCAGGACTACGAACTGGCGAAGAAGTACCGCGACAAGTACGGCTTCGGCTTCTACGCAGCCGCCGTGTACCCGAACGACCCCGACGTCGTCGGCAGCAGGGCGCACGAGGCCCGGGAGGCGACCAACCCGGACAAGGCGTACCTCGATGCGCTGTCTCCGGCGCAGCGGAAGGCCTACGAGAAGGCGATGGGCTCTGCGAAGCAACTCGCGAGCGGGAAGAAGGTGATGCTTCCGGGGTGTGTGAAGGAGGGAATCGAGAAAGGCTACGGGCCGGAGAAGTCGCAGGCGGAACTGGCCCGTGAGCACGCCGCCGATGAGGAGCGGGTTCGCGCCGCGAAGCAGGCGCTCAACGGGGACCCCCGGTTGATCTCCCTGGCGCAGCGGTTTGCGTCCTGCCTGCGCGACGAGGGCATCGCGGTGACGACGACACAGCCGACCGCCATCGGTGACATGGTGAAGTTCGCGACGGCCGCGCTGACCCCGCAGGACGGCGTCCAGAAGATGGACCAGGACGCCGCCAGGGCAGAGCTCACCCAGGAGATCGCCGTCGCCCGCAAGGACCTGGAGTGCGGCAAGGAGTTCCGCGCCGCGTACTTCGCCAAGCTCGCCAAGCACCCCTTCATGGAGCTCACCGGATGAGCCGGCGTCTGCCGAGCGGCCCGCAGGGGCGCGGCAAGCAGGTCGGGATGATCGTGGGCGTGGTCGCGCTTGTCGGTGCGGGCGGCTGGTTCGCCGGTACGCAGATGCAGTCGCCGGCCGACGCCGCGGCGTCGCGCCGGCCACCTGAGGCGGGTCCGGTCACCGTGGCTGTGGAGCGCCGCAAACTGACCGCGAACGTGATCGCGCAGGGCGGCGTGGAGTTCGGGGCACCGCAGGGGGTGTCGCTGTCCGGGTCCGTCGGGTCCGCGGGCGGTTCCGCGGACGGCGAGGCGACGCAGCGCGTCACCAAGCTCCCGCAGGCCGGTGCCACGCTGCGTGAGGGCAGCGTTCTGATGCAGGTGAACGGCCGTCCGGTGTTCGTCCTGCGCGGCTCGGTCCCGATGTACCGGTCTCTCGGCCCGAGCAGTTCGGGTGACGACGTCCGGCAGTTGCAGAGTGCGTTGCGCCGGATCGGGCACGCCCCGGGGGCCGTCAGTGGGGACTACCGGCAGGGCACCGCGTCGGCGGTGACCCGCTGGTACCGGAGTAAGGGATTCCGGTCGCAGCAGCCCGGCATCGCCGACCAGCAGCAACTGGGCGACCTGGAGGCAGCCGTCACCGACGCGCAGCGCGCGGTCCTCGCGGCGCAGAACGGCGCAGCCGGCGGCAGCGGTGGCGAAGGCGGTGACGGTGGCGGCAAGGGTGGTTCGGGCACGCCGGCCCCGCCGCCCTCCGGCGAGGCGTCCGCCCTCGAACTGCGCTCCGCTCGACAGCAGCTGGACCGGGCCAACGCGGCGCTCAGCGCTTTCACCGCCACGTACGGCACCAAGGTCCCGGCGGGCGAGGTCGTCTTCCTGCCCGACCTGCCGGTGCGGGTCGACAAGGTCAAGGTGGGCCTCGGCGACACCCCGGACGGCGAGGTCGTCACTGTGACGAGCTCCGACGTGGTGGTCCGGGCCGTGGTGCCCGGGGCCGACGGCTCGGTGCTGCGCGCGGGCATGCCGGCTCGGATCGAGACGACGGACGGCACCCGTGTGCGCGGCGTCGTGACGCGGGTCGGCGGCGCCGGAGCGCAGTCGGACGCCGGGGAGGACGCCGGCGGAGACAAGAAGGACGCGAGCGGGGCCGAACCCGGCTCCGACGCGGCAGACGACTCGTCCGTCGACCCCTCTGCGCCGGTGCTGCTTGTCATCTCCGTCCCCGACCCCGGCCCGTTGAGGAACCAGTCGGGCGGCACCGCCAAGGTGACCATCGAGGTGGGCGCTTCGAAGGGCGCCGTCCTGGCGGTGCCGGTGGCCGCGATTCACACCAGTGCCGACGGCAGGGCCCGGGTACGGGTGCAGCGCGACGGCGAGGTCGTGAACGTGTCCGTCACCGTGGGGCTCTCCGCCGCCGGGCAGGTTGAGGTGAGGGCGGACGGCGGCTCGCTGGACGAGGGCGACCAGGTGGTGGTCGGACGGTGAGGCGCAGACCCGTGCCGCTCCGCCCGGCCCCCGAACAGGCGCCGGACCCGGACACCGTGATCCGGCTCAGCGGCCTGGGCCGGGTGTTCGACACCGACCCTCCCGTGCACGCCCTGCGCGACGTGCACCTGGAGGTCCGGAGAGGCGAGCACCTTTCGATCGTCGGGCCCTCCGGCTCGGGGAAGTCCACGCTGCTCAACACCCTGGGTCTGCTGGACCGGCCGACGTCGGGCAGCTACTGGCTCGACGGCGTCCTCACCAACACCCTCGGCGATCCCGAGCGGACCGCGTTGCGGGGCAGCCGCATCGGGTTCGTGTTCCAGTCCTTCCACCTGCTGCCGTACCGGACCGTGAACGAGAACGTCATGCTCGCCGAGACCTACCGGACCCCGCGCCCGGGCCGACCGCGCCGCAACCGCGCCGAGCGCGCCCGGGCCGCCCTGACGCGCGTCGGACTCGAGCACCGCCTCGGCTTCCTACCGGGCCGCCTGTCCGGCGGCGAACGGCAACGGGTCGCCATCGCCCGCGCCCTGATGGGCGAGCCGGCGCTGCTGCTGTGCGACGAGCCGACCGGCAACCTCGACAGCGAGAACACCGAATCCGTGCTCGCCCTCTTCGACGAACTGCAGGTCCAGGGAATGACGTTGCTCGTGATCACGCACGACGACGCCGTCAGCAGCCGCGCGAGCAGGCGGGTGCGGATCAGCGACGGCCGGCTCATCCAGGAGAGCGCATGACCGCCGGCACCCGACAAGTCGGCCGCCCACGACCGGTGGAGGCCGGGGCACCGTCCGCACCGCGGCGCGGCGGACGGCGCCGTCCGCGCCGGACGCGCCGCACCGACGGGTACGAGCGCCCGTGGATGGATCCGCGGGACCTGTGGTCGGAGTCCCTGGCCGGGGTGCTCGCCCGCCCCGTGCGCTCGGCCCTGACCACCTTGGGCACGGTGCTGGGCATCGGCACCCTGGTCATCACGATCGGTGTGGCGTCGACGGCGGCGAACCAGATCGTCGGCCGATTCGACGCCCTCACCGCCACCTCGGTGACGGTCGTGGTGCCGTCGGCGTCGCGGGCGTCCTCCGAGCCCCCGCTGGTCGAGTGGTCCGGTGTCGACGCCGTCGAACGGCTCGCGGGAGTGGAGTCCGCCGCCGCGCTGTCCGACTCCGAAGGCAGCGCGAACGTCCAGGTACGGGCGAACGACGTGGTCGCCCCGGGCGCCCTGACCGAGCAGACGCTGGCGGTCGTCGCGGCCACCCAGGAGCTGCCGGAGGCAGTCCGGGGCGCGATGGCCACCGGGCGGTTCTTCGACGCCGGCGACATCGCGCGCCACGACCGGGTCGCCGTCCTCGGCGACCAGGCCGCCCGGCTGCTCGGCATCGACGACGTACGGGACGCTCCCGCGGTCTTCTTCGAGGGCCAGTCGTACACGGTGATCGGCGTGCTCGGCGGTTTCCGGCGCGAGCAGCGACTGTCCGCCTCGGTGATCCTGCCCCCGACGACGGGCGCGGACCGGATGGGCCTGGACCACGTGACCCGGGTCCTCGTCAACACCTCCCTCGGCGCCGCCCAGCAGGTCGCCCGGCAGGCCCCGGTCGCCCTCTCGCCCGGGCACGAGGAGGCGCTGACCGTCACGGCGCCACCGGACTTGTCGAAGGCCAGGAACGGAGTCGAGGGCGACGTCAACGGCCTGTTCCTGATACTCGGGCTGGTATCGCTGGTCGTTGGGGCCATCGGCATCGCCAACGTCACACTCGTCACCGTCATGGAGCGGACCGGCGAGATCGGGCTGCGGCGCGCTCTCGGCGCGTCCAGGCGTCAGGTGGCCGGACAGTTCCTGACGGAGTCCACCACCATCGGGCTTCTCGGAGGCGTCGTCGGCGCGGCCCTCGGCGTGGTGGTCGTCGTCTCCGTGGCGGCGGTGAGGCAGTGGACACCGGTACTGGACCTGGGCCTTGCCCTGGGCGCCCCGGTGGCCGGCGCTCTCGTGGGCCTGCTGGCGGGTCTCTACCCCTCGCTGCGCGCCGCCCGCATGGAACCCGTCGAAGCACTCCGTGCCCCTTCCTGAGGCCGGATCGGCGACCTGACGTCCATGTCGCGCCCGATTCCTCGAGGCGCGGGGGAGGAGGCCGCTCTCCCGAGACCCCACAGGGGCGGTAGCACGTCCGGCGCAGCAAACGGAACGAGAACACGATGGCAGGACACGGTGAACAGCGCGGACGCGGATTTCGACGAGTTCGTCACCGCCCGGGGGCACAGGCTGCTCAAAGTCGCCTGGCTGCTCACGGGTGACGCGCACCTTGCGGAGGATCTGTTGCAGACGGTGCTGGTGAAGGTATGGCCGAAATGGGGGGCCATCGCCGGGGGCAATCCGGAGGCGTACGTACGCAAGGCCCTGGTCAACACGCACCTGTCGTGGTGGCAGCGGCGCTGGCGCGGCGAGGTGCCCCATCCGCACGACCACTTGACGACGCTGGCGGGGCCGGGTGAGGCCGTCGACCCCTTTGCCACCGTGGACAGGGAGCAGTGGCTGTCGGACGCGATACGGCTGCTGCCGCCCCGGCAGCGGGCCGTGGTCGTACTGCGTTACTTCGAGGATCTGAGCGTGGAGGAGACCGCACAAGTGCTCGGCTGCCGGCCCGGTACGGTCAGGAGTCACACGTTGAAGGCGCTGGCCATGCTGCGCGCGCACCTGGGAGCCGCTTCGGACCTGGTGGAAGGCGGTGAGCTGCATGCACAGCGAGCCTGAGAGCGAACCGTGGGAGATCGAAAGGGATCTCCCGGCCCTCCTCACACGCATGGTGCCCCCGCTCGCCCCGCCGTCCGACCGGGTGTCAGAGGTCAGACGGCGGATCCGGTGGCGCAGGCGACGCAGGCGGGTGGCCACGACCGCGTCGGCACTCGCCGCGGGATGCGCGGTCGTCGCGACCGCCCTCTGGCCGGCGAACCTCGGCCCGTCGGACCGGGCCGCACCGGCTGAACCTCCCGCGGCGGGTCAGCGATTCGCGCCGGTGCGACTGCAGGCCCCCTTGGGTGTGACCCTCTACCTGCCGACGACCTGGCACAGTCTTTCGGTCACGGACGACCACGGGACCGCGGCCGCATTCGTGTCGTCGCAGACGCTGCGCGCACCCGGAACCGGCACGTGCCCCAGGATCACCGATGCCGTGCTGACCACGTGCCCCCCGCTGGCCGCCTTGGACGCGAACGGCGTGCTGATCACGTTCCTGCGGAGTCACACGGACAAGGACGACAGCGCCGGGTCGCCGGCGGGAGGGGTCCCCGGGCCCGCCGACGGCAACTGCCGTGCCATCGGGGGCGACGGCCAGATGACGGGCTGGGCGCCCAAGTCCGTCGAGGACCCTGACACAAGGATCGATGTGTGCCTGAAGGAACCCTCCGAGGAGACGCTTCAGGTAGTGACGAAAGTTCTGAGCCGGGTACTGACGGACCGCGGGTGACCGCCCGGCGAGAACGCGGTGCGCCCGCCCTGTCGTCCGGTCCGCGGTGTCAGGCGTCTCCTCCGGTGCGACCTGCCTGCGGGGCCGCGCTGTCGGCGCGTTCCGTCTTCCACGACCGGAGTCGTGGAAGACGGCCCCCGCCGCCCGGTCAGGAAATGCCGTGCGTCCGCTCGGCGCGGAGCCCGAACGGTGGACGCTGCGGCGTGCGGCCGCCGGGGGACCGTCGGTTCACCGCACGCGGATGCCGGCGCGGAACACCGCCCGTACGTCGACGACGGCCTCCGGGCATTTCTCCGATCGGGAGACGTGGCTCACACAGTGGTGCGGCGAGTCCAGGTAAGTGGGGAGTCCGGGCTGCACCCGGCAGGCCGACCCACCGGTACGCGTCCGGCCGTGGAGGCGCCTGCCGCGCACGCGCGGGCGACCGCTTCAGGGGGCCCGTTCGCGGGCCCGCCGGCGGGATGTGACTCCTGCCAAGTGGACGAGGCAGCCCAGTCAGGTGTGACGCACGGTGCGGATCCGCCGCTCGTCGCGCCACGTGCGGTCACTTGCCGGTGCCGGCCGGAACCGGCACGAGGCATCGGCGTCTGCGACGCGGCGAGGGGGATCCTCGAAGGACTCCTGCCTGCCGCGGGGCGCGCCGGAGCGGCGGCCCCCTCGGTTTCGAGGGGGCCGCTTCTCGATCAGACGACGGTCCCCGACCCGAGGTCCGCGGTGGGCCGTACGCGGGACATGCGCCGCCCTGTCGTGAACGCGGCGTCAGCGCTCGTGTGACGGCTCGCCATGCGGGTGCGACGGCATCACCCGAAGAACTTCTCCAGCTCGGCGACGAGCGCTGCCGGCTGCTCCTCCGCGATGTAGTGGCCGCTGTCGGCGATGGTGGCGTAACGGATGTCGGTGGCCTTGCCCTCCATCATGGCCTGCACCACGGCGACGTACTGCCCGCCGAGGCCCAGGACGGGCATGGTCAGCGGCGGGTAGGCGTTGTTGTCGGCCAGGTCCTGGTGGAAGGTCCGGTACACGGCGAAGGCCGCGGCGACCGCTTCGGGTGTGTCGTAGGCCGCGGCGTAGAGGGCACGGCTCTCCTCGCTGATCCGCTCCGGATGGAGCGCCAGGTGCTCGGCCGACCAGTCGACGATGTGCCGGAACCGTCCGGCCAGGAGCTTGACGGGCAGGTCGTCGACCTGGCTCAGGGGGTACCACCAGGGGTTCGGCTGATCCGGCTGCGGAAAGGAGCTGATGAAGTCGATGAATATCCGGGAGAAGGGCCCGCCCTCCCAGATGGCGAGCTTCTTCGTGGCCTGCGGGTAGTTGGCGGCGAAGCTGTAGGCGACCATCGCCCCGATGTCGCCGCCCGCGATGCCGACCTGCTCGTGGCCCAGGCCCCGGACGAGCTCGTGGACGTCCGTGGCCATGTTCCTCTTGTCGTAGCCGCCGGTGGGCTTGTCCGACGCGCCCTGGCCGCGGTACTCCACGGCGATCACGCGGAAGCGCCGCGCCAGCGCGGGGAGGATCTCGCGCAGGGCGTGCACGGTGCGCGGCCATCCGTCCATCAGGACGAGCGGCTCGCCCTCGCCGCCCGTCACGTAGTGCAGCCGGGTGCCGTTCACTTCGGCGTAGCCGTGTTCGAATCCTTCGAGCATGCCTCGTTCTCCTGTGTGCTGTGACGGTCACGTGTCCGGACCGGGCCGTGACCGGGTGGGCGTCGGCCTCACCGACGGATGCCCCGAGGTCGCGGGGAGTTCAGGAAGGCTCGGGAAGCATGATCGACTTCGCGAGCCGGGCCATGGTGTCGAACCGCGCGAGCTGGTCGTCGTCGATGACCGACGGAGGCGCCTCGCCGGGCCTGGCGGGAAGCGCGTGGTCGGCGATGATCTGCTCGAGGCCCGGGGGCGTGAACATGAAGATCATCTTGGCGGCGTGCATCGCCCTGTTCGTGAACCGGTGACGGACTCCCCTGGGGATGTGGATGAAGTCGCCCGCGACGGCGGTGAAGACGTGGTCGCCGTCGAGGAACTCCAGTTCCCCGTCGAGGACGTAGAACGTCTCCTCCTGTTCGGGATGCGCGTGGGCCGTGGGCCCGCCGCCGGCCGGAACCGTGGCCTCTATGAAACCGAACCCGCCGTTGGTCTGCGCGCCCGTGGCCTTGATCGTGTAGACGTCACCCGCGGCCCACACCGTCGGGCCTTCGCCCGAGGGCACGTAGAAGGCACCGCGCTTGTTCCAGTGCGGGTCGTGCTGGTCGAGTGCGGCCAGGGAAAAGGTCATGTGTCCTCGGAAACTGGTCGTGATGGGCATGGAGTCCGGCGCGACAGCCGTCGGCGCGGGCTTGTGACGCATCGTGGAACGGGGGGCATCTCCGCGATCACGGGGCGGACGTCCCGGACCGTCGGCGCGGAGATGTGTCCCCCCGCCGGCAGGCGGCGAGGCCATCGGCGTGGACGGGCACGGTAGCTTCGGGCGGGGTCAGTCCAGGGCGGGGCCGGGCCGACGGCACGAACGTCCCTCAGCCGGACGGGCGGTCCACCCACAGCGGGTCCCCGAACCGCGCCGGTGAGGGATCCGGCCGCGGCACGCTGTGAAAGGCGCCGCCCGGAGGGCGCCCGTGCCGGCCGTGCCGAGGGTGTTCCGTCTGCTGGGTCCTGACACGGAGTTCCGTCCTTAACGGGGGAGGAGAGTGCACGCGGGAGCGGCGTCGGGCCGTCGGTGATCAGGGCGCTGCGCGGCCTGCCGCAGACGGCTTCTCGTCATTGAGGCCGCCGGGACGTAAGCCAGGAGGTCCGGTCTCCCCGTGCTCACAGCAATGAGACGAGGTTGCCGGCAGGGGTGTGACGGCGTGCGTCCCCGGGAGTCCCCGAGTCGTGCGGCCCGGCGGGCGCCACGGTACGTCCACCGGCCGGCCCTGCCCGGCGTTCAGGTGTTCAGGTGTTCAGGTGCGCGAGTTTGTCCGGGTTGAGGACCCTGCGATAGGCGGTGATCAGGCCGTCCTCGACGTCCACGGTGTCCACGCAGAACGCCCGCTCTTCCCGGCGGAGCAGCAGCGCCGGTTCGCCCCCCACCTCGACGACCTCGATGCTGTGCGTACGCCACAGCCGTCGTACCCGCCCCATCACCATGGCGATGCGCGCTCCGCCCCGGATGAGCTTGCGCGCCGCGGTGACCTTGCCGCCCCCGTCGGTGACGTAGACGGCGTCGGGGTGCAGGAGGCGCACCAGGCCGGCCATGTCACCCGCTTCGTAGGCGTTGCGGAAGGTGGTGAGCAGGCGCTCGCGCTCGGCCCGGGAGGCGTCGGGCGTGGACCGTCGGGCCGCTCTCACCTTCCGCCGTGCTCGTGAGGCGAGCTGGCGGGCGGCCGCCACGGAGGTGTCGAGTACGTCGGCGACGTGGCTGAACTCAAGGGCGAACACGTCGTGGAGGATGAACGCCACACGTTCGGGAGGCTTCAGTTCCTCCATCACCAGGAGCATCGCGGAACCGACGACTTCGTCCACCAGCACAGCCTCGGAGGCGTCCGGCCCGGTCATCAGGGGCGCCGGCAGCCACGGCCCGACATAGGTCTCCCTGCGCACGCGGGCGGACTTGAGGATGTCGTACGAGCGTCGCGCCGCCACCGTGAGCAGCCAGGACCGGAGGTCGCGGACGTCGCTCAGGTCGGTTGTTGCCGCCCGCAGCCACACGTCCTGGGCCACGTCCTCGGCGTCGGCCACGCTGCCGAGCAAGCGGTACGCCGCTCCGAAGACGGCGGGCCGGAGGGTCTCCCATTCGTCCTCGAGCGCCCCGGGTGGCCTCGTCGTACGCGTCACGTCCAATGGCCCTAGCCTCCTTCGTTCCACCCGAGCTCACGTCGGCACCCGTCGCCGTGACCGTGGGTCGAGCACGGCGCGGTCCTGCGCTTCAGCTTCCGACGGAACGCCGAGCGGGATGTGACCAGCCGGTTTGCCGGGTCACGGAAATGGGAGCATATACTCTTTATTGGTGGCCACGGGCGAGGCCGCCACTCGTGGGGCAGGTGAAAGGACGTCCGCGTGGCCGCGGCCGCGCGGGAGCAGGGCGAGGAGGGCTGGTGCGTTCCCCGCCGGGCCTCGCTGCCGCGGGTCGGATCACGGTGCCCGGCAGGAGACCCTGCTCGCGGAACCGCGTGCGGTACAGCTCCGACCCCGGCCCATCGCACGTTGTCTGAACTGCAAAAACAGCCGAAAACCCCGTCTGCTTTCATCAACCCGTGGCAGCGTGCAGGCACGGCGGAACCGTGAAGGAGAGGTCATCCCCCGACCAGGCGCCATGCGGCGGCAGATCCACGACCCTGCGGGCGGGTCCGCACAGCTCGTCCAACGGGGTCGGCAGACGCCGCCGGAACTCTCCCGCTACAGCGCCAGGTCCTCGGCGTACACGCTCGACTGGTCCACGGTCCCCGGCACCGGAGGCTGCGAGCCGGCTGCCACACCTCCATCATGACCGCGGGACAACAGCGGCGAGGCCGGACCCCGCAGCGAGCGACAGATCGAGGTCGCCAACGGTCACGCCGTGCAGCGTACGGGTCGGGCGCGGTCGACCCCAACCTGGGCGCAAGCCGGTTCTTACAGGTGCCAGCCTGTCTTCACAGAGGCACGGAGGATGAGGCGTGCGGCGAGGAGATTGCCTCGACCGGCGGCAACCTGGGCGGCGTCGTCCAGGATGACGCGCACGATCTGGCTCACCTCGCGGTGGCGGCCGCGCGCGGCTCTCAGCCCACCTTGGACTCCACGAAAGCCGCGAGCTGTCCGAGGGTGTCGAAGGTCTGACAGATGATCTCGTCGATCTCGATCTCGATCCCGAACCGTTTCCGCAATGCGACGATGAGCTTGACGACGGTGAGCGAGTCGAGTTCGGGAAGGTGGCCGTACAGTCCCGTCTCCGGCTCGAGCTCGTCGGCCAGGTCCTCGATGTCCAGCGTCACCACCACGACGGCCTTGACGTCCTCGAAAATCGCCTGCGAGATCTCTGGCGAGCGAGTCATGCGGGCTTCTCCTCATCGGTCGTGCAGACCCGGCGGCCTGCGATGAAGACCGCAGTGGCACCGGCGCGCCCAGCGGGCCACCCCGACCGGGAGGCTGCCGATGTGGAGCCTGCCGCCGGTGATCGCGAACCGGCTGATCGTGGGGTGCGCGTAGGCACCTGCGGTCACACGGGCTCCTGGGGGCAGGAGGCGCTGAGCTCGTGGCGAAGAAGCGCCCGATCGAACTTGCCGTTCGGCGATCTGGGCAGGACACCACGGACCACCACATCGGCGGGCACCATGTAGCCGGGTAGTTCATGCCGCAGGCGTGCGGTCAGCGCGGCCGGGTCGAAGCCGGCGGGATCGCAGGGTGTCACGACCAGGACGACCCGGTGGCCAAGTGCCCCGTCCTCGAGGCCGAGTGCGACGGCATCGTGGACCAGGCCGGTCTCGTACACCACTTCCTCGATCTCCTGCGGGCTGACCCGGTACCCCGACGTCTTGATCATGTCGTCGCGCCGTCCGACGAAGTACAGGAAGCCCTCCTCGTCGCGGACGACGACATCGCCGGACCAGACCGCCAGCTCGGGCGTACACAGCTCGGCCGGGCGGTTCGGCGGCGGCCGGAACCTCTCGGCCGTGCGTTCCGCGTCATTCCAATAACCCAACGCGACGAGCGGGCCTCGGTGCACCAGCTCACCCGGCTCTCCCGCACCGCACAGGCCGCCGTCCTCCCGGACCACGAGGATCTCGGCGTTCGGGATGGCCTTGCCGATCGAATCCGGCCGCCGGTCGACCTCCCGGGGATCGAGGTAGGTGGAGCGGAACGCCTCTGTGAGGCCGTACATCAGGTACGGCGTGGCGTTCGGGAACATCGTTCGCAGTCGTTGCAGGGTGACGCGCGGGAGCCGCCCCCCGGTGTTCGCGAAGTAGCGCACCCCGGTCACGGCCTCCGACGGCCACGTCTGCGCTGCCAGCTGGATCCACAGCGGCGGTACGCCCACCAGCCCGGTGATGCGGTGTTCCGCACACGGCCGGACGACATCACCCGGCAGAAGGTAGTTGGCGAGCACCACATGGGCACCGACGCAGAAGCCGGTCGTCAGTTGACTCAGTCCGGCGTCGAAGCTCAGCGGGAGGACGGCCAGGATTCGGTCCTCCGCCGTGTTGTCCAGGTAAGCGCTGACGCTCTCCGCGCCGACCACGAGGTTGCGGTGCGACAGCACGACGCCCTTCGGGGCCCCGGTGCTCCCCGACGTGTAGAGGATCGCGGCCACATCCGTGTCGACGCCGCCCGCCGGAGGACACGCGGACTGGCTCGCGGGCTCGGCGACCTTCGACCAGGGGAGCACGCGGTAAGCAGCTTCCGTGTCATCGGCGAGCGAGTCGCCCAGCACGAGGACGTGGGAGAGCGACTCGCAGGCGGCGAGCTGGGCGCGAAGGGTGTGCAGCCGGTCCGTGGAGGTCACCAGTACGCGCACGGTGCAGTCGTCGAGGATGTGCCTCACTTGCCCGGCCCGCAGTACGGGATTCACCGGGACGAACACACCACCGGCCCGTGAGCAGGCGAGCAGCGCCACGACGGTCTCGATCCTCTTGTCGAGGAAGACCGCGACGCGGTCGCCACTACTGAGGCCGAGGTCGCGCAGTCCGGCGGCCGCGAGCTCCGTCCGCTCGTGCAGATCGGTGTAGGAGATCGTGGTCGTCCGTGCGGTCAGGGCGGGCCCGCCGGAGTTGCGTTGGGCGGACCTCGCAACGAGGTCCGGCAATCGGGTGATCATTGCGGCGGACTACTTTCTCTCGACTCTTTCCTGGCGGCCCGGGGAATCCCACTCCTGTGCCCTGCGCCGGCTGGTCCCCGGGGGCAGGGCCGGGAGCGCCTGGGACCGGACACGGGATTCGACGGCTCGCGCGGTGCACGTGGGTACCGGAGATGACCACGAGCGTTCGTACGGGGGACGTGGTCATCCGGCGTTCACCTTGACGGTCGGCGAGCAGTCGGCCAGGCGTACCGGGTCGACCATCCCGACCAGGACTTCACGCGGCCCGGTGAAGGGCTCCCTGCTGTGCGCGCTGCGGACGTTGTCGACGAGCATCAGATCGCCCGCCTGCCAGAGCTCCCGCTTGGTGTTGGCCTTGTACGTCTCGTTGAGCAACTGCACGACGTCCTCGCCTATCGGGTCGCCGCCCCCGAACCGGGTGGTGAACGGCAGCCCCTCCGCGCCGTAGGTGTCTACGAGGAACTCGTGCACTTCGGGGTCGAGCGTCCACTCGTTGAGGAAGGCGATCTGGTTGAACCAGCAGCGCTGACCGGTGACCGGGTGCCGTACCACCGCGCTCCGGCGCTGCCAGGTGCGCAATCCTCCATCGGATCGCCACTCGGACTCGATGGCATTGGCGCGGCAGTAGCCCTCGATCACGTCACGGTCCTCGGTGCCGAATGCCTCTGCGATCGACGTCCCGATCTCCTCGTTGTAGTTGCGGACGAGCATCCAGCCCTCCCGCTCGAGCCGTTCGACGAGGTCACCGGGCAGCGCGTCGAGCACGGCCGTCGAGTCCGCCACACCGGTCGCCCCGCCCTCGACGGGTGCGGACAGGTACGCGAAGAGCATCAGGCCGGGGAACTCGAGCCGGTAGCTCAGTTCGTGGTGCATGCACATCGGCTGGCTCGGCGGCCACTTCGAGGAGGAGTACACGCCCTCGGCGTAGGTCTGCCGGGAGGCGAAGGCCTCTCTCTCGGTCATCGGACCTGTGCCGGCCAGCTGGTGGAAGACGGCGACGGTCTCGGCCGCGTCGCGCAGCCCGGGGCCGCGGATCAGGACCGATCCGTGCTCGGCCACCACCGCGCGCAGCGCCGCGCGGTTCTCGGCTGCCCAGCGCACCGCGTCGTCGGCAGGAGCGGTGTGGAGGACCGGCGGTTTGCCGGGTTGCAGGTCCACCTCGGGCAGCGCCGTCTGGGAAGAGATCGACATCTCATTTCTCCTTTTCGCCGGGTGTCAGTCGCCGTGGACGGGCACGGCGGCGCCGTCGCAGCGGCTGATCGTGCCCACCTGAAGGTCGGCCGACCGCCCGCGCATCTCCTTGGCCGGGTTCCCACCCCACAGCGCGTGCGGTGGCATCTCCTCGCCCTTCATGAGGAAGGAACTGGTGGCAAGCACCGCGCCGTCGCCCATCGTCACGCCGTAGTGGACGAATGCGCCGACACCGAGCGTGCAGCCGGCACCGATCACGATGCCGTCCGACTTGAATCCCCCGTCCTCCTGCGAGTGGCACTGCATGATGGTGTCCGCATTGAAGGTGCAGTCGTCCCCGATCGTGGTGAACGACCGCTCGGGCACGCTGAGGCCGTCGTCGAAGACCCGGCGGCCGATCCGCATACCCAGCAGCCGCCAGATCACGTTCTTGAGCGGGGTGCCGTTGAAGACGAGGACATAGGCGAGGGAGCTCACCTTCCAGAAGCGTTCGTGCCGCCAGAAGGCTTGGTCGTAGATCGAGCAGCCCTGCGGCCGCAAGGCCTGCAGCGGCCGGACCAGCCGGTCGACCAGGACGTTGTAGGCGACGGTGAGGACGAAGGCCCCGGCGGTGGCCAGCGCGAACGCGAGCGCGCCCAGGGAGGCCCAGAGGTCGATGGCGGCCAGGTAGAGCACTGTGACGACGAAGGCGAGGATCCAGCGCACCAGCAGGAACAGCGCCATGCTGATGGTGTTGTAGATGTTCTTGGCCCCGAGGCGGCGGCGCACCTCGTCCTTGCTCTCCACCTTGAGCCGCTCGTCACGCTTGACCGACCGGGGGATCTCGAAGCTCGGCGCGCCCAGTAGGCCCACACCTTGCCGTGTGTGCCCGTCGACAGGAACCATGACCTTCGTCGCGAGCAGGCAGTTGTCGCCCGTCTTGCCCTGTGCGGAATAGGCGATCACGTTTCCGAGGAAGTTCTCCGCCCCGATCGACACACGGGACAGTCGGAACGACGTGTTCGAGAAGTCGGCGTTGATGACGGACAGCCCGTCCGCGGCCATCGTTCCGCTGCCGACCGCACTGAGGAACGGGGTGTCGTGCTTGACCATTTCACCGAAGTTCGAGCCGGTCTGCCGTACGTCGTGAAGCTCGTAGCCCAGCCAACGCAGGTAGTGGACGATGTACGAGGTGCCACCGAAGAGCGTCATGTGGAACCTGCTGTTGCTCGTGCGGGCGATCGCGCGGTGGATCCAGTAGTGGAACCCGTACAGCGGGTAGACCTCGTCCGGCTTGATGAAGAGGTTCAGCACGCGCGGAACGGCGCCCACGAAGACGAGGCTGACGAGCAGGGCGCCGAAGAAGAACACGGCGGATACGACCAGCGCGTTGTCGCGGTAGAACGCGCCGCTCGTGAAGGAGAGCGGTCCCGCGTCCAACAGCGTGACGAGCTGCGGGACCTTCGTGAGCGCGAGGACGACGATGACGAACGCCAGCGGCGTACCCACCAGAAGCAGGTTCACCAGCTGCACGGTCGCGAAGACGCACCGTCGCCGACCGCTGACGTCCATCGTGGGGACCCGCTGACAGTCGACGTCGGCCGGCTCCGCGGGGGAGCCGTGCCAGCGCTCCCCGTCGGGCACGGTCTGTCCGGCGTGCAGCGATGAGGAGTGCCCGAGCTGGGACCCGTCACCCAGCGAGGTCCAGATGTCGAGCACCGTCATCTCCCCGACGAGCGCGTCCTTGCCGATGCTTACCGCGCCCGTCTGGATGATGCCGTTGTGGGCCCGGTAGCCGCTGAACGACGCATCCTTGCGGATCACCGTGCCGGCCCCGATGCTGAGCAGGTCGGTGCACACGGGCAAGGACCTGGAGAAGACGACGGCGCCACGACCGACCTTCGCGCCCAGCGCCCTCAGGTAGAGCACGTAGAGCGGTGAACCGGCGAACAGCGCCATCGGGTTCCGCTGGACCAGGGTCTTGACGAGCCAGAAGCGGAAGTACGCCATGCTCCAGACGCGGATCTGCTGCGGCTTCCACCGGCCGATGAGCACCCACTTGACCAGGATCGGGAGGGCGCAGAGGCCGACGAACATCGCGCCGCCGTACGCGACCGCCCGCAGGTAGATGTCGACCGGGTCCGGGCCGTCCGAGACCCATTCGTAGCCCTTCACCGCGACGATTGCGGTAAGGGCGGGGTAGCCGAGGAGGAACAGGAGCTGCAACGCCCCGCAGAGGACGAACTCGGCGTTGCGCGCCCGCCTCGGCGGCCCAGTGGGAGCCGCCGGAGTCGCCGGCTGCGAGGCGGGCCTGGTCTTGGCGTCGGGTTCGGTGTGGGTGAGGGCGGCTGCGAGCGTTCGGATGGTGGGGTGCTTGTAGACGTCCGGCATGGATACCGTTGGTAGGTCGGCTTGTTTGCGTGCTCGGGCGCAGAAGCGGGCCATCAGCATGGAGTCGGCGCCGAGGTCGTTGAAGAAGTGGCTGTCGACTGATACGTGTTCGGTGTGCACGATGTCGGCCAGGACTTCGGCGAAGCGTCGTTCGCACAGGGCGAGAGTGGCTGGGTTGCCGGCCGGTGCGGCGGTCAAGGCGTCGTTGGTGAGGGCGGCTGCGAGCGTTCGGATGGTGGGGTGCTTGTAGACGTCCGGCATGGATACCGTTGGTAGGTCGGCTTGTTTGCGTGCTCGGGCGCAG
>NZ_JBVKBW010000009.1:162909-411455 GCF_055635295.1 Streptomyces sp. NPDC111520
CGTTGAAGAAGTGGCTGTCGACTGATACGTGTTCGGTGTGCACGATGTCGGCCAGGACTTCGGCGAAGCGTCGTTCGCACAGGGCGAGAGTGGCTGGGTCGCCGGCCGGTGCGGCGGTCAAGACGTCGTGAGAGTTCCCCATCAGCTGGGTCCCTTGAGAAAACACGGTGGTCGATGCAGGCACGCTGAACTACATGAACGAGATCCACGCACTTGCCTGGACTGCTACAAGAGCTTGGGCCGGAACGCAGCTGCATGATCGCCCGTCATGACCGTGGCCGTTTGGGGTTGGCCCTATTCGACGGTCTGATCCGGCCGACTAGATCGACAGTACTGCTTACGCGCAACGCCTCCCTCGACCGTAACTGCACGGGGCCTGTCGAGGCGCGGAAAGATCAAACCGAACTTCGCGGCCAGTCCCGCCTCGATCCCCTGCCCGTCCCCTTGGCGCATCCTGGTCTCCTGAGCGGTGGCCGCCGGAACAGAAGACCACGGGCCTTTTCTCAGAGTACGACTGTGTGAGCTGCCCCGCGTTTCGTGGAGTCGGTGGTCGCGTGATCAGGCATTCTGCGGGGGTATTGCCTTCCGTCGCGCCCAGTATGCGTGCTCGTAATCGTCGAATCGCGCGTAGCCGAGAGCTGGGTAGAGACGTTCATTCTTCTACCACGCGTCCCTTGGAAAGACGGCCCGCTCGACCTCGTCGACGTCCCGCCACGGCCCCCTGATGCTCGATCAGTTCAACTCTGACACCGTCTCCCGCGCGTTCCTCTACGTCATCACCGTCATCAACATGGCGCTCCCTGTGGGATCATGGAAGGTCTTCCGGCAGATGCCGTCCGGCCTGCGATCCAGTGCGGGTCGGGCCGCGGTGCGAGGGACGATCCCCGCGGGCGCGGGGAACAGTACGCGATGCACCAGCTGGACCGGCCGGCCTGCTCCCCGCGCCCGCGGGGGATGGTCCACCGCTCTCCGGATCTCGCGCCCGTCCTGAACGGCTGCTCCTCGCGCCCATGGCCGATGATCCCGAGCTACGTATTCAGCCCGGCTCCCCGCGCTTGTCGCGAGGCCGGAACGGAGTGGAAAGGGTTCGTTCGTCCTGAAGCGGGTCTGTCCGCCGAGGGTCAGACCACGGTGCCCGGCAGGAGGCCCTCCTCGCGGAACTGCGTGCGGTACAGCTCGGCGTAGCGGCCGTCGGCGGCGAGGAGTTCGGGGTGGGTGCCGCGCTCGACGATGCGGCCGTCCTCGACGACGAGGATGAGGTCGGCGGCGCGCACCGTGGAGAGGCGGTGGGCGATGACGACCGCGGTGCGGTCGGTGAGGGCCTCGGCGAGGGCTTCCTGGACGGCGGCCTCGGAGGTGCTGTCGAGGTGGGCCGTGGCCTCGTCGAGGATGACGACCCGCTGGCCGGCCAGGAGCAGCCGGGCGATGGTCATGCGCTGGCGCTCACCGCCGGAGAGGCGGTAGCCGCGTTCGCCGACGACGGTGTCGAGGCCGTCGGGGAGGTCGGCCACCAGACGCTCGAGACGGGCGCGGCGAAGGACCTCGCGCAGTTCGTCCTCGGTGGCGTCGGGCCTGGCCAGCAGCAGGTTGGCGCGGATCGTGTCGTGGAAGAGATGGCCGTCCTGGGTGACCATGCCGACCGTGGCCCGCAGGGACGCCGCCGTCAGCTCGCGGACGTCGGTGCCGCCGACCCGGACGGCGCCCGCGTCGGCGTCGTACAGGCGTGGCAGCAGCTGCGCGATGGTCGACTTCCCGGCGCCGGAGGAGCCCACGAGCGCGACGGTGTGGCCGGGTTCGGCGCGGAAGGAGATCCCGTGGAGGACCTCGCCGCCGGCGCGGGTGTCCAGGGTGGCGACCTCCTCCAGCGAGGCCAGCGACACCTTGTCGGCGGACGGGTAGCCGAAGCGCACGTCCTCGAACTCCACGGCCACGGGACCGTCCGGCACCGGGCGGGCGTCGGCCCGGTCCGTGATGAGGGGCCGCAGGTCGAGGACCTCGAAGACGCGCTCGAAGCTGACCAGGGCGCTCATGATGTCGACGCGGGCACCCGCGAGGGAGGTCAGCGGCGCGTAGAGGCGGGTGAGGAGGAGGGCGAGGGTCACGACGGAGCCGGCGTCGAGGGTGCCGGTGAGCGCGAAGTGCCCACCCAGGCCGTAGACGAGGGCCAGCGCGAGCGCGGAGACGAGGGTGAGGGCCGTGATGAACGCCGACTGCGCCATCGCGGTCCGCACGCCGATGTCCCGGACCCGGCGGGCGCGTTCGGCGAAGTGGGCCGACTCGTCCGAGGGGCGGCCGAAGAGCTTCACCAGGGTGGCGCCCGGCGCCGAGAAGCGCTCGGTCATCTGGGTGCTCATGGCGGCGTTGTGCGCCGCGGCCTCCCGCTGGAGGCGGGCCATGCGGGTGCCCATGCGGCGCGCCGGGACGACGAAGACCGGGAGGAGCACGAGGGCCAGCAGCGTGATCTGCCAGGACAGGGTGAGCATGACGGCGAGGGTCAGCAGGAGGGTGACGAGGTTCCCGACGACGCCGGAGAGCGTGTTGCTGAAGGCGCGCTGGGCGCCGATCACGTCGTTGTTGAGCCGGCTGACCAGGGCGCCGGTGCGGGTCCGGGTGAAGAAGGCGACCGGCATGCGCTGGACGTGGTCGAACACCGCGGTGCGCAGGTCGAGGATGAGGCCCTCGCCGAGGTTCGCCGACAGCCAGCGGCCCAGCAGCCCGAGCCCCGCCTCGGCCAGGGCGATCGCGGCGATGAGCACCGCGAGCGTCGTGACCCGCCCGGGGTCGCCGCCGGAGACGATGGCGTCGACGACCCATCCGGCGAGGACCGGGGTCGCCACGGCGAGCAGCGCGGTCACGGTGCTCAGCAGGACGAACTGGATGATGCGCCGCCGGTGCGGCCGGGCGAAAGCGCCGACGCGGCGCAGGGTGTCGCGGGCCAGGGGGCGGCGGTCCTGCGTGGCGTACATGACGCTGTGCAGCTGGGTCCAGGCTGTGGTCTCCATGCTCATGCACCGACCGTAGGACCTCGACCGTCCTTGAGGTCAAGCAACCCCCGACACGCGCGCCCGGTCCGGTCGCCGAGGGGGTACGCGGAAGTGCTGCCCGAGGCGATTCCGGCCCCGGCGTCCGGTTCCGTGACGGGTGCGGCGTACGTGACCGGTGCGGCGTACGCGGTAGACACCTACCCGCGCGGGCCGCCCCGGTGCACCGGGACGCCTGGCGCCGGTACGCCCGCCCTCGTGACACCTGCCGGGCGGCGTCCCCGGAATTCCGGCCGGGGGTCGATATCCTCGCCTCCAGTCCGGCGGACCACCTTCCCCAGGGAGCCGTTCATGCCGCATTCGGGAGAAACCGCGGACGGAGTTCCCCGGCCGCATCGGTTCGCCGACGTCGAGGGGTGGTTCTGGCCGGTCGACCAATTGCTCTTCGACTGGTTCCTGCGACGGCAGCACGACCGGGAACACCGGGGTGACCTGCTGGAACTCGGCGCCTACATGGGGAAGAGCGCCATCTTCATGGGGAACTACCTCCGCCAGGGGGAACGGTTCACGGTGTGCGACCTGTGGGATTCCCCGGCCGCGGACGACCCCAACAGCGCGGAGACGAACAAGGCGTACGCGACACTCACCCGGCGTGCCTTCGAGGCCAATTACCTCTCCTTCCACGACCGGCTCCCCACCATGGTGCAGGGCCCGACCTCGGTCATCACCTCGCACGTCGGCGCCGGCAGTTGCCGCTTCGTGCACGTCGACGCCTCGCACCTGTACGAGCACGTCTCCGGGGACATCGCGGCGGCGCGCGCCCTGCTGGTCCCGGACGGCATCGCGGCCTTCGACGACTTCCGCAGCGAGCACTGCCCGGGCGTCGCCGCCGCCGTGTGGGCGGCGGTGGCGACGGTCGGCCTCAAACCCATCGTGGTCACCAGCACCAAGCTCTACGGCACCTGGGGCGACCCCGCGCCCGCGGGCGAGGAGTTGCGGCGGTGGCTCACGACCCGCCCGGACCTGTGGCACGCCGTCGACCAGGTGGCGGGCGTGCCCCTGATCCGCATCAGGGGCACGAAAGCGGCGTCACCCGTCCCGCCGGTCTCCCGCCACGCGTCGCTCCCCGGCCGCACGTCCCCGGCCGGGGTACGGGCCGCCGCCCTCAGGCGCCTGGCCAGGGACCTCGTCCCGCCGATCCTGGTCCGTGCGGTGCGGGCGGCCCGCCAGCGCCGTACGTCATGAGGCCCTGACGGCGGCCCCACCCGCGAGGAATCCCGCGACGGCCGACACGAAGCGGCCGGCGTCGTCCAGCCAGGGGAAGTGCCCCGCCCCGGGCTGGACGACGAGCGCGGCGTCCGGGAACAGCCCCGCGAACTCGGCGACCGCGGCCGGCGGCGCCCCGACGTCGACCCGGCCGGCCAGCAGCAGGACCGGCGCGGCCAGCCGGGCGAGCGCGGCACGGGTGCCGTCCGGGTCGAACGCGCCCTCGGCCCCGAAGGCGGCGACCACCTCGTCCCTCGTCTGCTCCCGCTCGGCCGCCTGGTGGGCCCGTGCCGTGTCGTCCCAGCGGCCGTACGAGAACGGCGCCAGGGCCTCCCAGTGTCCGGCCCCGGCCTCGCCCGCGGCGATCGCCTCCAGGGCCGCGAACGCCTCCGGGAACCAGGGCTCGTCGCGGCGCAGGAGGGCCGTCTCGCGCCGGAGGCCGGCGGTGATGGCGAGACCGACAGCGCGGACGCTCGGTGTGACCAGGACGAGCCTGCCCACCCGCTCCGGACGACGGCCCGCCCACTGCACGGCGATGTTCGCTCCCGCGCTGTGCGCGAGCACGTCCACCCGGTCGAGGCCGAGGTGCTCGCACAGGGCCTCCACGTCGTCGACGAGCCGGTCGCAGCGGCAGGAGGCGAGGTCGGCCGGCAGCCCCGACAGGCCGGTGCCGCGGAGGTCCGGCCTGATCAGCCGTCGGTGCGCGGACAGGCCGCCGAGGTCGCCGAGGTACACGGAGTCCTGCGGCCCACCGGGCAGGCAGAGCAGCGGGCGGCCGGAGCCGAGGTCGTGGTAGGCGAGCTCGGTGCCGTCGTACGAGGGGAAGAAGGGCATGGCGTAGGTCCTTTCGGCGGGTGCCGGGGGAAGCGCGGTGATCGGGCGCGGGGTCAGAGGTGTGCCGGCCGCGCACCGGATGCCCGGGCGAGACGGCCGGCGAAGAAGCGGTGTTCGCTCTCCACCTCGGAGGCGGGCAGCTCCATGTGCCGGCCCGGGTTGGCGTGGAGCGTCTTGTCACGGGAGGCGAAGGCGTCGAAGAGGGCGAGGGACGCGGACCGCGGCACCAGTTCGTCGTCCCACTGCAGGAGGAAGCGGACCGGGACGGTGATCCGGGCCGCCGCGTCGGCCAGGGACTCGTGGCCGAGCAGCCCGAACACGGCGGCGGTGATCCGGGGTTCGGCGGCCACGAGCGGCACGCCGACAGCGGTGCCCAGCGACATGCCCCAGAACCCGACGGGGACGTCCGGGCCGACGCGGCCGTGCTCCAGCAGGGCGTCCAGGGTGGCGCGCCACTCCGGGACGGCGCGGGCGGCCAGCGCCGCGTTGTGGGCCGCGAGGAGCGGGGCGACGGGCCCGCCCGAGGCCACCGCCTCCCTGATGCGGACCGCGGCGGCCTCGTCGGCGGCGGTCCGCGGGCGGTCGCCGTGCCCGGGCGCGTCGATGGCGGCGACCGCGAAGCCTCCGGTCGTCACGTGGTGGTGGGCGCGGGCCAGGACGCCCGGGGCCTTCTTGTGCTGTCCTCCGCCGTGGGCGAGCAGGATCAGCGGGCGGTCGCCGTCCGCGCCGGCGGGGGACCAGAGCACGCCGGTGACGTCGCCGAGGACGAAGTGGTGTTCCGAGACGCCGTCGGCGGTCGTCTGCGAGAGGAAGCGCATGGTTCGGTGCCTTTCGGGATGCCTTCGGGCACTCCCGGGGACACCTGCGTCAGAGGATCCGCGCAGCCGTGCGAGAGGGGAGCACCCGTCCTGGTACAGCGTTGATGGGTCTCACCTCCTCGGTCGTCACTGCGCGGTGACGTTATCAGGCCCGTGCTCATGGGGCAGCCGGTTTTCCCGCCGCCCTCCCGTGGCTCCCGCCGCCCCCTGCTCGCTCGGGGGCGACGGGAACGGGGTCACGGCTGCGGGGAGCTGAACGCGGTCAGGAAGCGGTCGCGGAAGGTGTCCATCCGCCAGACGGGCGCGCCGTGTTCGGGCTGCAGGCCGTCGCTCCAGCCCCAGCCGGAGACCTGGTCGAGCACCTTGGGGTCGTGGGCGACGATCGCGATCGGCACGTCCCGGCTGGCGTCGACGCCGACGACCGTCGACACCGGCTGGTGGTCGCCGAGGAAGACCAGCACGGTGTTCTCGTCGCCGTACTTCGTCACGAAGTCGATGAGGTTGGTCAGCGAGTACTGGATGGACTTGGCGTACTCCTGGCGCACCTGGGCGGCGTCCTTCCAGACGTCCTCGCGGTTCTTGCCCTCCTTCTCGATGGCGTCGTAGACCGAGCCGTCGCCGACCTCGTCCCAGCCGATCGTGCGGGGGACCGGGGCCCAGGGGGTGTGGCTGGACGTCAGGATGATCTCCGACATCATCGGTTGGTTCGACGCCTTCCCGTGCTCCAGGCGCTCGAAGGCCGACAGGGTGTACTGGTCGGGCATCCGCGACCAGCCGAACCTGGGTCCCTGGTAGCCCATGGTGCGGGAGTCGTGGACGTGGTCCAGGCCGAAGAACTTGGCTTCCGGCCAGGCCCGCGTGACGCCGGGCATCATGCCGACCGTCCGGAAGTCGCCGGTGCGCTTGAAGGCACCGGTCAGGGTCATCCGGTCGCTGGAGCTGACGTAGCGGTAGCGCTGCTGGTCCGGGACCCACAGCCCGGACAGGAAGGTGGTGTGGGCGAGCCAGCTGCCCCCGCCGGTGACGGGCGAGGTCAGCCAGCCGCTGCGGGCGGAGAACCCGGCGTCGGCGAGCTGCCGGGTGCCGTCGCGGAGCGCCGCGTCGACGCCCGGCGCCATCGCGGGGTCCTCGACCGCGCCGCGGCCGTAGCTCTCGATGAACGTGAAGATGACGTCCTTGCCCCGCAGCCCGGACAGCAACTGCTCCGACGGCACCTTCGCGAAGCGGTCGTCGGCCACCTCCTTGGCGAACACCTTCCGGTCGGCCAGTCCCTGCTGCACCATGGCCACCTCGCCCCGGACCCGCTGGCCGGCGACCTTGGCGGCCACGCTCAGCCCGGAGACCTGGACGCCGAGCGTCGCGCACGTCATCCAGACCACGCCGGCCACCAGGGTGCTGCGGCGTGCCGCCGTGGGGTGCCGCGCCATCAGCTTGGACAGCCGCACGATCGCCAGCGGCATCAGCACCACCAGCGCGAGGACGGCGAACAGGGCTCCGGCCAGGGTCCCGTACGCGGTCGCGCTCCCGGACGAGTCCTTCAGGAACGACAGCCCGTCGGCGAACAGGGACCAGTCGAACAGCAGGTAGAACGGCCGTTGCAGCGTCTGGTAGAAGCCCATGTCCACGCAGTTGAGGAGGACCAGCAGGGCGAGGAGGACACCGCTGAGCACCGCCACCACGCGCCGCGGCCTCGGCGGCAGCACGAGCAGCAGGGCGGCCAGCAGGATCGGCTCCGCCGGGACGCGGGCGAAGCGGGACGCGGTCAGCTGGGGGAGGCGGTCGGGCATCAGGAAGGCGAAGAGCACCAGGACGGCGGCGAGGACCGTGAGGCTCCACGACAGGGCGCGGGTGACGTCGGGGTGTCGCTCCCGCCATCGGGCGAGGGCGTTCTTCGCGGCGGGGGCGGGTTCCGCGGGGCCGGGTTCGGGGTCAGGGTCGGGGTCCGGGTCGGTGGGGGGCGGTTCCGCCGAGTCCTCCTGGGACTCTTCCGCGTCCGGCCCGTCGTCGGGGGTGGCTGCCGCCTCGGGCGCGGCGGCGTCCGTGCCGTCCTTCGGGGCCGGCTCCTCCGCGACCGGCTCCGTGACCGGCTCCTCCAGGGCGTCACCTGGGGGCGTCTGCTCCGTCGAGTCCGCCTGGTCCTTTGCCGACCGCTGATGAGCGCTGGAGAGCGACACCCCGAAGTTCCTTCCACACGAGCCACAGTGACGGACGATGACCCCGGCCGAACGGGCTCGGGTCACCGACAAGCCTGTACGGCTCGCCGGCCGCCTCGGTTCACCCTCCTCCCGTTCGTCGGGAAAAGCCGACCATCGCATGGGCATGTCTTTACGGAACAGGGAGGGTTTCACCCGGCTGTGCCCACGGCGTCATCCTGCTGCCGGTGAGCGGGCCGGTCGGCAGCTGCCGCGCGCGGTGAAGGCGCCCGGGGTGCGGTCGGTGCGCCGCAAGGGGCTGCCGCCCTTGCGGGGGTGGGGTCCTGGCCGGACGGTGCCGGGTGGCACAGGTCCGCGGGGGGTCGCACCGCGAGGGGTTCGCGGGCCTCGCCGTAAGGGAGGCCGGCCACCGGGGCGGGTGTGCCGAGGCCCTGGAAAGGTGCCCGATTCGCCCGGTATCGTCTCTTCGTTCGCCGCGGCGGATCGTCAGGCGCGACGTGCGGTGAGGTCGAGCCGGTCTCCCCGGAGGCTCAACGGCCGGGTGCGGCCCAGGCGCGGGGGCCCAGGCGGTCGATGATCGTACGGAGCTGCTCACGGTCGAGCTCGTAGATCGTCTCGCCCGCCCGCGGGTCACGCGCGTGCAGGGTGTGGAACAACGGCCCGCCGTGGGAGCCGATCTGGACGAGGGTGGCCGCCGCCCCCCGGACGGCGCGCTCGGTGCCGGGCGCCGCGGTCAGGTCGACCCGGCCCACGACGCCCGGGGTCACCCACACCGGCACGGACTCCAGGTGCCCGGACAGCTGGAGGTGGAAGTGGCCGCAGAGGATCAGCCGGACGTCCGTGCCGCGGATGGCGTCGGCGAGTTCGCCGGGGTTCCGCAGGCCCAGCGCCTGCTGCACCTCGACGTCGAGGGCGATCGGCGGATGGTGCAGCACCAGCACGGTGCCCATGGGCGCCGGGGTGGCCAGGACCTCCCGCAGCCAGGCGAGCTGGTCGCCGCCGAGCAGGCCGTACCCCATGCCGGGCACCAGCGAGTCGAGCGTGACGAAGCGGAAGCCGTCGACCAGGCTCACGGCCGCCCGCTCCCCGGCGGGCGAGGTGAGCATCGCCTGCGCGTGGTTGCGGCCGTCCGGCCGCAGGTGCCCGCTGCCCAGCGCCCGCGCGAAGGCCCGCCGCTCGTCGTGGTTGCCGGTGCTGTAGAACACCGGCGCCTGCCGCCGCAGGGCGAAGTCCCGGACGATGTCGCGCACGGAGAGGTACGCGTCCAGCGAGCCGTCGTCGGCGATGTCGCCGCTGATGACGATGACGTCGATGTCCGTCACCGGCTCGAGGTCGTTGAGCAGCCCGCGCAGCGACTCCCTCGCGTTGACGCCACCCGCCTTCGGCGAGCCGAAGCGGTCGAGGTGGGTGTCGGAGAGATGCAGGATCCGCATTGCGCGTACGGTACTCGGCTCGCGCCGCGACGTCACCGGTCATTGGCCCGGGCAACGGACGGGCGGGTGCCGCGGAACGAGGTTGCGCGGCGGCGCGGCGGTCGTGAGGCTGGGCCCGGCAGGGAGACGCCGGGGAAGAGGGGGAGGCCGTGCGACGGTCGTGGAGGGACTTCGGCTGGACGTCCACCGAGGTGCCGCAGGCGCCGCTGGACGAGGTGCAGCGCCTGCGGCGGGACCTGCCGCGGACGCTGCGGTCCGTACAGGACCGGCGGGCCGTGCAGCGGCCGGTGTTCGACCCGGCGCTGAGGCAGTACTCCAACGCGTACCGGGCGGCCGACCCGCGGTTCGCCGATCCCGGGGTGGAGGCGGCGTGGGTGGAGGCGCGTCGCCGGGCGACGGACCTCGTGCTCGCCGGCGTCGCGGACTCGCCGTGGGCGGAGCACCTGGTGCTGCGCGGCAGCAGGCTGCTGCGCGCGTGGTTCGGGGACGCCGCCCGGGAGCCCGGCGACCTGGACTTCGTCGTCGTGCCCAGGGAGTGGCGGATCGAGGAGCCGCGGACGGAGGCGATGTTCGACGGCATCGCCCGCGCGGCCGGGTACGGTTCCGCGTCCGGGCCGGTGCGGATCCACGCGGAGGACGCGGTCGCCGAGGACATCTGGACGTACGAGCGGGTGCCCGGACGCCGCCTCGTCCTGCCATGGACGGCGGACGGACTGCCCGGCGGGATCGTCCAGCTCGACGTCGTCTTCAACGAGCGGCTGCCCGCACCGCCGGAGCCCGTCCTGCTCCCCGCCCTGTCGGTGGGCGGCCCGGAGGCGCTGGTGCTCGGGGTCTCCCCGGAACTGTCGCTGGCGTGGAAGCTGATGTGGCTGGTCAGCGACCGGCACCCGCAGGGCAAGGACCTGTACGACGCGGTGCTGCTCGCCGAGTCCTGCCGGCTGCGCTACGAAGTGCTGCGCGACGTCTTCCTCGACGCGGAGGACTCGTACGCGCTGCGCCCCGTCACCGTGGACGGGCTCGGCGAACTGGTGCCCGCGGTGGAGTGGCGGCACTTCGTGGCCGAGTACCCCGGGTCGGGCGGCGACGCTGCCGCGTACGGCCGCCGCCTGACCGACGCGCTGGCCCCGACCTTCGAGGGCGCCCCGCGGGGTGCCGCGCTGCGGGACTGGTGGATGGCGCCCTGGCTCGCGCAGTACCGCGAGGTGCACGAGCGCGAGGGCATGACGGGTCTGCAGAAGCGGCTGGCCGCCGAGGCGGGCCCCCCGGTCGCCGTCGTCATCACCCGGCAGGTCCTCGGGCCCGGCCGGTGCGGCCCCGAGGAGGCCCTGGAGATCATGCTGGCCGACCCGGCCTGGTCCCAGTGGGTGGAGATCTACGAGCGGCACCCGCGGTGGCGCCGGGAGCTCGTGGAGGAGCCGGGGGAGTGAGGGCGGCCTCCGGCCGGGGCCGGCGCTGTGGCCGGAGGGTTCGGGCGGCTCGTGACCACGGCGGGTGTCCTCCCGGCCGGGGGATGACGGCGCCATGCGGACAGCCGCGGTGACCTTGGCGAGGTCGGTCGCGGTCGGCTCGTCGGCGCCGTCCGCAGTGATGGCGGAAGCGTGGGAGATGCCGACGGGTGCGGCGCGCCCGGCAGGGGCCGCCGCACCCACCGGGGGTGTCAGCCGCGGGCGGCCGAGGTGACCGCTTCGGCTTCCGCCGGGGCCGGGGCCGGACCGCCCGCGGCCCGACGGGTCGCGGCGGCGCGGTGGACCGGGACGAGGAGCGCGGCCAGGGCGGCGGCGAGGCACAGCACGGCCAGGAGGCCGAAGGCGTGCGTGTAGCCCGAGGCGTAGGGGAGGCCGGAGGGCTGGAGCCGGCTGGTGACCAGGACGCTGGTGACCGCGGCGCCGATGGAACCGCCGATGGTGCGGATGTTGGCGTTCATGCCGCTCGCGGCGCCGGTCTGCTCGGCCGGGA
This sequence comes from Streptomyces sp. NPDC111520, assembly GCF_055635295.1. Taxonomy (NCBI): domain Bacteria; kingdom Bacillati; phylum Actinomycetota; class Actinomycetes; order Kitasatosporales; family Streptomycetaceae; genus Streptomyces; species Streptomyces sp. NPDC111520. The sequence continues at coordinate 174,351 of NZ_JBVKBW010000009.1, forward strand.
CGCTGCGCACGATCAGGTTGGCCATGGAGGCGAAGGCGAGCCCGATGCCGAGGCCGAAGATGCCGGCCGCGAAGGCCACCTGCCACTGCTGGTCGTGCCACGCCGCGAGGATGCCGCAGGCCACGGCGCCCAGGGCGGCGCCGGCCGTGAGCAGGTGCTTCGCGCCCACCACGGGCTCCAGGCGGCCGCTGAGCACGCCGGAGAGGAACATCGCGATCAGCATGGGCAGCATCAGCAGGCCGGCCCCCGTCACGCTGGCCCCGAAGCCGTAGCCCGCGGCGCGCGGGGTCTGGGCGAAGCCGGGGAGGAAGGACCAGATCGCGTACATGCCCGCGCCGAAGAGCAGGCCGGCGGTGTTGGTGGTCCACACGGCGCGCAGCCGCATGATGCGCAGGTCGATCAGGGGGTGGCGGGAACGCGCCTCGGCGGTCAGCCACAGGGCGAAGAGGACGACCGCGGCGGCGAACAGGCCGAGGGCGCGTCCGGAGGTCCAGCCCCACTGGGCGGCCTGGCTGAGCGGCAGCAGCAGGGCCACGAGCCACCCCGACAGGAGCACGGCGCCGAGCCAGTTGACGCGTCCCTCGGCCCGGCTCGGGGACTCGGGCACGTAGCGGTAGGCGATCAGCGCGGTGACCGCGACGATGCCGACGGGCAGCCAGAACAGCCAGCGGTAGTCGAGCGCCGAGACGATCGGGCCGGCCGCCACGATGCCGACGCCGCCGCCCGCGGCGATCACGGCGGACAGGTTGCTGATGCTCGGGCCCACGCGGTCCGCGCCGAACTCGTCCCGGATGATGCCGAAGGACAGCGGGAAGAGCGCGCCGCCGATGCCCTGGACGACACGGGCGATGATCAGGACGCCGATGGAGGGCGCGAGCGCGGCGAGCAGACAGCCGAGCGTCAGGGTGACCAGGACGGCGACGAGCGTGCGCTTCTTGCCGATCAGGTCGCCGACCCGGCCGAGGATGGGGGTGAAGACCGAGGCGGACAGCAGGTAGGCCGTCATCACCCAGGTCGCGGTGGACTGCGAGGTGTGCATGGCGTGCTGGACCGTCGGCAGGGCCGGCGCGATCAGCGACTGCAGCATGGAGAACACGCCCGCACCGGTCGCGAGGACCGCGAAGGTGAGGCGGGTGGACTTCCGTGGCATGAAAAAGCCTCTCCGGTTCCGAACGGGGGCGTGGCCGGGGCGTCCCGGCCGTGGTCGTACGGGCTGCGCGGGCAGCCCGGGGAACCGGTGGCCGCGTGCGGCGGCCGCCGGAGAAGGTGGGGGGCGGGCGATGCGTCGGCGCACGGCCCCGGGGATGGGTCACACCGGTGTGCGTACGCCTCGCCGCCGCGTGCCCGGCACGCGGCGGTGGGAACCGCACCCCGACTGCTAAAGTGGAGGTATGCCTCCACTGTAGCGGAGGCTACCCTCCACTTCAAACGTTCGGGTCAGGAGGCAGCAGTGACGGCCGACACGTTCCCCGTCAGCGCGATCGTCGCGTCCCAGCGCCCGCACCGCAGGGACGCGGCGCGGAACTACGACGCCCTGCTGGCGGCCGCCCGCGAGGCCTTCACGGAGAACGGCTCGGAAGCCTCCCTGGAGGACATCGCCCGGCGCGCGGGCGTGGGCATCGCAACCCTCTACCGGAACTTCCCCACCCGCCGGCACCTCTTCGAGTCCGTCTACGCGGACGAGGTCAACGACCTGTGCCGGGTCGCCCAGGAGGTCGCCGACCGCGAGCCGTGGGAGGCCCTCACCTCCTGGCTCGGCCGCTTCGTCGACTACACCGTGACCAAGCGCGCCATCCGCGAGGCGCTCAGCAACGAGTCCGACGTCTTCCTGGCCTGCCGCGACTCCATGTTCCAGGCCGGCGGCCCCCTCTTCGACCGCGCCCAGCAGGCCGGCGAGGCCCGCGGCGACATCTCCTTCGACGACCTGCTCCGCATGGTCTCGGGCATCTCCGCGACCCACTTCACGGACGACGCGCAGCGCGACCGCATCCTCGCCGTGGCCCTCGACGGGGTCCGCGCGGGCCGCTGACCCGCGCCGCCGGCCCGCACGCCGCCCCGCGGGCCGGTCAGCTCCGCGGGTGGGGCGCGGCGTAGGCGACGGCCACCACGCGCTCCGGGGCCACCGCAGTTCGCGCCGGGCCGTGCGACGCCGCGGGCTACAGCTTCAGCCCCAACGACTGGTGTCGAGCCGGCTGTCCTCGTACCTCGTCTCCGGGGGCTGCACCAAGTCGTTCGCCTCGGGCCCGAGGGGCAACGCCACCTTCACCGGGAGCGTGCCGTACGTCGGTTCGGCGCTCAACGACGCCGTCACCTACATCAAGGTCTGGCGCGGCTGACCGCGCCCACCAGGGGTTTTCCGGACGCGAGGCGAAGAGGAAACGGGAAACCCCTGTTGCCGGCGGGCCGTTCGGGGCCACCGTGAGGGCCGACACGCGACCGAGGGCGGCGCCGGACGCCGCCCCGTCTTTGGGGGAAGACCGCATGAGAGCACGACGCTGGGGCGGTGGACTGGTCGCCGCCGTGGTGACCGCCCTGCTCCTCGCGCTCGTCCCGGCCGCCGCCCACGCGGCCGGGACCGGCGAGCAGAACTGGTGCAGCCTGCAGGGCATCGCCTCCGACGAGGCGCACCGGGCCGCGGACGCGGCCTGCCAGGAGTGGCGCAACCGCACGCTGTACACGTGGGGCGGCGGGCACGGCCCCGCACCCGGCGCCAGTTACGGCACCATCGACATCCACGACCTGGAAGAGACCTGGAACGACCCGAACACCCGCGGCTTCGACTGCTCGGGGTTCGTCCGCTGGGCCTGGTACAAGGCCGTCGGGTGGGACATCCTCGGCGGCGGCACCGCCGAGTCGATGTACCGGAGCGCCGGGCGCACCTACCAGGCCGTCCACGGCAGCGGCGGCGGCAAGCCGGCCGTCTCCGACCTGCAGCCCGGGGACATCGTCTTCACGGGGATCGGCGGCACCGTCGACAGCATCAGCCACGTGATGCTCTACCTCGGCGGCGGCTACGTCGTGGAGGCGTACCAGTCGCAGCACCCCGTCCGGGTGATCGACATCAACGCGCGCATCGACAACAACCGCCTCGCCGGGGTGGCGCGCATGCCGCAGGGCGGGCCCTTCACGGAGCCGCCCGGTTACGACGGAAGCCTCCAGGTGACCTGGGGCACCGACGTCGCCGTACGGCAGCACCCCAACAAGACGGCGGCGCTGGTGACCCGGCTGTCCGGGCCGGACCTGGTGTACGCCACCTGCCAGCAGCACGGGGAGAGCGTCACCGCCGAGGGCTACACCAACGACGCCTGGACGTACCTGTCCAACCGCGGGGGCTGGATCAGCAACATCTACCTGAGGGGCCCGGCCTGGCTGCCCGAAGTGCCCGCCTGCACCGGCTCCGCCTACGACCCGCAGACCGGTACCGGGGGCGGCGGCGATGCCTCCCAGGGCGGCGCCTACGGCACCTGGGGCACCGGCGTGGCGATCCGTTCCGAGCCGTCCACGACCAGCGGGACCACGGTGGCCCGGCTGGCCGGCCCGACGAACGTCGCCGTCAGCTGCCAGACGCACGCGCAGACCGTGACGTCCGAGGGGTACACCAACGACGCCTGGTCCTACCTGCCGCAGTACGGCGGCTGGATCACCAACATCTACCTGCGCGGCGACGCCTGGCCGGCCGGGGTCCCCGCCTGCGACGGCAAGGGCACCTCGACGCCGGCCGGCGCGAGCCCGTACGGCACCTGGGGCACCGGCGTGGCCGTCCACGGCTACCCGTCCACCGGGTCCGCGGTGGTGGCCCGGCTGGCCGGTCCGACCGACGTGGCGGTGTCCTGCCAGAAGTACGCGGAGGAGGTGACGGCCGAGGGCTACACCAACAGCGCCTGGTCGTACCTCCCGCAGTACCAGGGCTGGATCAGCAACATCTACATGCGCGGCGACGCCTGGCTGTCCGGCGTGCCGACCTGCGGCGCCGGGGGCGGCGCCATCTGACCTTCCCGGTCCGCCACGGCCGGCGTGGTCCCACCGCTCACGGGGGCGGTGGGGCCCGCCGGCCCGTGGCCATTTCTCGACCGTGCGCACCCCGTCCCCGCCGACCCCGGGAACCACGCCCCGCCCGGCGCACTCCTCACCTTCCGACGGGTCCGCCGGCGAGGCGGCCGGGAACAGGGGTCGGCGCCCTCCGCGCCGTACGCGGCGGGGACGGGATGGACCGGACACCACACAGGCCGACCGGGCCCTTCGGCCGGGCACTGCGCGAACTGCGCCTGGAGCGCGGGGTGTCGCTGTCGGCGCTGGCCCGGCGCACCCACTACAGCAAGGGGTACCTCAGCAAGATCGAGACGGGCGGCAAACCGGCCAACGCCGACGTCGCCCGGCGCTGCGACGAGGCGCTGGACGCGGGCGGCGCGCTGCTCGCCCTGCTGCCCCCGGAACCCGGACCGCGAAGCACCCGCCCACCGGCCGCCGACGACGGGGGAGCGCAGTGCCCCTACCCCGGTCTGTCCGCCTACGGCAGGCAGGACGCGGCACGCTTCTTCGGCCGGGAGCGCGCAGTTGCGGAGCTGGTGGAACGGCTGGGGCGCCGGGCCGGCAGGGGGCCGCTGGCCGTGGTCGCGCCCTCCGGGGCCGGGAAGTCCTCGCTGCTGCGGGCCGGCCTGCTGCCCGCCCTGGCCGGCGGCCCGTACGGCCACTGGCCGGTCGCCGTCTGCACCCCCACCGCGCGGCCCCTGGACGCCCTCGCGCGGGCGCTGGACCACGCCGTGCGCGGAGGGCCGGAGGGGGCGGGCGAACAGGCACCGCCCTCCGCCCGCGCCGCGACCCTCGTCGTCTCCCTCGGGGCGGGCGAAGGAGGGGTCGAGGACGGCACGCCGCGCACCGGACGCGTCCTCGTCGTCGACCAGTTCGAGGAGACGTTCACGCTCTGCGACGACGAGGCCGAGCGGCGCTCCTTCATCGCCGCGCTCACCGGGCTCGCCGCCACCGGTGACGCCGTCGTCGTCCTCGGGATCCGGGCCGACGTGACCGGACGCTGCCTGGAGTACCCGGCCCTCGTCCCCGTCATCAGCGACGGGCTGTTCGCCCTGGGCGCGATGAGCCCGGACGAACTGCGCGAGTGCATCGTGCGGCCCGCCCGGGAGGAGGGCACCGAGCTCGAACCGGGCCTGGTCGAGGTCCTGTTGCGGGACCTCGGCGCAACGGAGTCCCCGGACGGCCCGGCCGGCGCCGCCGGGCCCGGCGGCGACCCCGGGGCGCTGCCGCTGCTGGCGCACGCCCTGATGGCCACCTGGCGGCAGCGCACCGGCCGCACCATGACCGTGGCCGGCTACCTCGCGGCCGGCGGCATCCACGGCTCCGTCGCGACCGCCGCCGAGGCGCTGTACACCGCGCTGTCCCCGGCCGAGCAACTCGCCGCCCGCAGGCTGCTGCTGCGGCTGGTCCGGGTCGGCGAGGACAACGAGCAGTCACGCCGCCCCCGCGGCACCGCCGACCTGCTGGACGGGCTGCCGGACACCGCCGCCGCCCGCACCGCGCTCGACGCCTTCGTGGCCGCGCGCCTGCTGACCGTCGGCACCGACCACGTGGAGATCGTCCACGAGGCGCTGCTGCGAGCCTGGCCGCGCCTGCGCACCTGGATCCACGCCGCCCGTGCCGACCTGCTGCTGCACCAGCAACTGGCCGCGTCCGCCCGCGACTGGGAGCGCGAGGGCCGCGACCCCGCCCTGCTCCACCGCGGCACACGCCTGGCGGCCGCCCGCGAGTGGGCCGCGGGCCCCGGCCGCCGCGACGGCGAACTCGGCCCGGCGGAAGCGGACTTCCTCGCCGCCTCCGTCCACGAGGAGGACCTGCGGCGGATCCTCGTACGGCGCCGGGCCCGCCAGCAGCGGACCGGGCTGGTCGTCCTCGCCGTGCTGCTGGTGCTGGCGGTGCTGGCGGGCGGCGTCGCCGTCGAGCAGCGGCTCGGCGCCGACCGGCAGCGCGCCACGGCGCTCTCCCAGGCGATGGCCGCCCGCTCCGCCCACCTCGCCTCCGGCCGCCCCGAGGCAGCCATGTTGCTGGCCGAGGCCGCCTACCGCACCGCCCCCACCACCGAGGCCCGCAGCGCCCTGCTCAGCACCCAGGCCGACGCCTTCGCGGGGCGGCTGACCGGCCACACCGGCGCCGTCAACGCGGTGGTGTTCTCGCCCGACGACCGGCTGCTGGCCTCGGCGGGCTCCGACCGGACGGTACGGCTGTGGGACGTCGCCGGACGCACCGCGGCGGGCGTCCTCGCCGGGCACCGCGGCCCCGTACGGTCGGTGGCCTTCTCCCCGGACGGACGGCTGCTGGCCTCGGCGAGCTCGGACGGCACCCTGCGGCTGTGGTCCGTGCCGGGCCGTCGCACGGTCACCGTGCTGACACAGCATCAAGGTTCGGTACGGGCTGTGGCGTTCGCCCCGGACGGCCGCACGCTGGCCTCCGCGGGCGCCGACGGCACCGTACGGCTGTGGGACGTCGCGACCGGTCGCCAGGAGGCCCTCCTCACCGGGCACACCGACGAGGTCCTCGCCCTGGCCTACCGCCCCGGCGGCAGGTTGCTCGCCTCCGCGGGCGCCGACCGCACCGTACGTCTGTGGGACACCCGGACCCGGCGGAGCCGCGCCGTCGTGCGCGACCACAGCGGCGACGTGCTCGCCCTCGCCTTCAGCCCCGACGGACGCACCCTCGCCAGCGGCGGCGCCGACCGCACCGTACGCCTGAGGGACGTCGCCACGCTGCGCCGCACCGCCACCCTCTCCGGGCACGACGACGACGTCAACGGGCTCGCCTTCGGGCCCGGCGGCCACACGGTCGTCTCCGCGGGCGGCGACGGCACCGTCGTCCGCTGGGACGTCCACACCCACCTGCCCGTCGGGACCCTCGCCGGCCACACCGACTACGTGCTCTCCGTCGCCGTGGCCGCCCACGGCGACCTCCTCGCCACCGCCGGCTTCGACCGCACCGTCGTCCTGTGGGACCTCAGCCGCAGCACCCTGGACACCGCGCCGGTCACGGAGGTCTGGAAGGCCGCCTACGACCCCGCGGGCCGGGCGCTCGCCTCGGCCGGCGGCGACGGCACCGTACGGGTCTGGGACATGGCGCGCCACGCCCCCGCGTACACCCTCACCGGGCACAGCGGGCCCGTCTACGACGTCGCCTTCAGCCCGGACGGCCGGCTGCTCGCCTCCGCGGGCGCCGACCGCACCGTACGTCTGTGGGACACCCGGACCCGGCGTGGCCGTGCCGTGCTGCGAGGTCACGACGGCGCCGTCTTCGCGCTCGCCTTCAGTCCCGACGGGCGCACCCTCGCGACCGGCGGCGCCGACCGCTCGGTGCGCCTGTGGGACACCGCGAGCGGGCGGCACGAGGCCACCCTCGCCGGCCACACCGACTTCGTGAACTGCCTGGCCTTCAGCCCCGACGGCCGCCTGCTGGCCAGCGGCAGCGACGACCTGACGCTCCGTCTGTGGCACCCGGCGACGGGCAGCCGCGAGGCCGTCCTGGCGGGTCACACCGGCTCCGTCCGCGGCGTCGCCTTCGCACCGGACGGCCGCACCCTCGCCAGCAGCGGCAACGACGGCACCGTCCGCCTGTGGGACGTCCCCCGGGCGCACGCCGCCGGTGTCCTCACCAGCCACACCGGGTCGGTCCGCGGCGTGGCCTTCTCGCCCGACGGCCGTACCCTCGCCAGCAGTGGCAACGACCGCACGGTACGGCTGTGGGACCCGGCGGCGCGGAGCCTGACCGCCACCCTCACCGGCCACACCCGCGCGGCATGGAGCGTCGCCTTCAGCCCCGACGGCGGCACCGTGGCCAGCGCGGGCAACGACGGCACGATCCGCCTCTGGGACCCGGACGTCCGTCACCGCACCGCCGTCCTCTGCCGCCTGGCCGGCCCCTCGCACCCCACCCGCTGGCGGCGCCTCCTCCCGGGCTACGACTGGCCGGGCCCCTGCGGCTCCGGCGGGTAGCCGGGGCCCCGGAACCGCCCGCGCCGAACGCCGGGGGGAACGAGCGCTCCCGTACCGGGTACCCACCGTCCCGCAGGCGCGTTCCTTCCCGGGGACCGGGGAAAAACCCCGTGCCCCGGCACCGGGCCGCTCACTACACTCGCGTCGATCGCGCGCCGCCGACATCGCGGCGCGGTCCGTGACGAACGAGGGGAGCCCGGCCGTGCGTTGGCGTACCGCTGCCGTCGTGCCCCCGTCACGGCATGAGGTGATCCTGGTGTCCTCGCCGGCCCGGTGCAAGCTGCGCGGCCTGCACCGGACGTCCGCGACGACCTCCTGACCCCTCCCGCACCAGCGGAGCCGCACCCGCGGAGCCGGGGCCGTCGGCCGGGTACGCCCTGCCGCCGCGCCCCCGGCCGCCCGCCGTGCACGGGGCCGGGCCGGGGCCGGAACCGCGGAAATCGCGCCGCCCACCTCAGGACCACCCGAAGGGCCACCGGGCCATGCGCACCGTCAATCCGCCGACCGCCGTACGCAACCTGGGCATCCTCGCCCACGTCGACGCGGGCAAGACCACCGTCACCGAACGGATCCTCTACCTCACCGGCGCCACCCACAAGCGCGGCGAGGTCCACGACGGCACGACCGTCACCGACTTCGACCCGCAGGAGCGCGACCGCGGCATCACCATCTTCGCCGCGGCCGTGACCTGCGACTGGGACGGCCACCGGATCAACCTGATCGACACCCCGGGGCACGTCGACTTCTCCGACGAGGTCGAACGCTCCCTGCGCGTCCTCGACGGCGCCGTCGCCATCTTCGACGCGGTCGCGGGCGTCGAGCCGCAGGGCGAGGCGGTGTGGCGGCGGGCCGACCGGCACGGCGTGCCGCGGATCGCGTTCGTCAACAAGCTGGACCGCGTGGGCGCCGACCTGGACGCCGCCGTCGGTTCCATCCGGGAGCGCCTGCACACCGTGCCGCTCGTCGTCCAGTCGCCGATCGGGCGGGAGGACGGCTTCACGGGCGTCGTGGACCTGCTGCGCATGCGCGCCCTGGTGTGGGCCGACGGCCACGGCACCTACGCCGAGGGCCCCGTGCCCGGCGCCCTGAGCGAGGACGCGCTGCGCCGCCGCCGTGCGCTGGAGGAGGCGGTGGCGGAACTGCACCCGGCCGCGCTCGAGGAGTTCTGCGAACGGTCGGCGCTGTCGGAGGCGACCCTGCGCTCCGCGCTGCGCGACCTGACGCTGTCGGGCGACGGCGTCGTGGTGCTGTGCGGCTCGGCGTACCGCAACCGCGGCATCGAGCCGCTGCTGGAGGCCGTCGTGGACTACCTGCCGTCACCGCTGGACGTCCCGGCGGTACGGGAGGCGGCCGACCCGGCGGCGCCGTTCGCCGCGCTGGTGTTCAAGGTGACCGTGACCGCCTCCGGGCGGCTCACCTACCTGCGGGTGTACGAGGGGACGATCAGGAAGGGGGACACGGTGCTGGACGCGCGTGCCGGACGCACCGAGCGGATCGGCCGGATCCTGCGGGTCCGCGCGGACCGGCACGCCGACGTCGACGCCGCGGTCGCCGGGGACATCGTCGCGGTCGTCGGGGTGAGGTCGGCGGCAGCGGGCGCGACCCTGTGCGCCCCGGAGGCGCCCCTGGTCCTCGAACCGCCGTCGGTTGCCGAGCCCGTCGTCTTCGCCGCGGTCGAGGCCGCCCGCACCATCGACACCGACCGGCTGGCGGTGGCGCTGGCCCGGGTGGTGGAGGAGGATCCCTCGCTGGCCGTGCGGACCGACCCCGAGACCGGTCAGACGGTCCTGTCCGGCATGGGCGAATTGCACCTGGAGGTCGCGGTGGAGAGGATCCGCCGGGAGCGGGGGCTGGACGTCCGCGTCGGGCGGCCGCAGGTCGCCTACCGGGAGACGCTCGTGCGCGGCGTGCGGGGCCTGGTCCACCGGCACGTCAAGCAGGAGGGCGGCGCGGGCCAGTTCGCGCACGTCGTCCTGGACGTCGAGCCGTACGAGGAGGCCGCGTTCGCGTTCGCCTCGACGGTCGTCGGCGGGCGGGTGCCGAAGGAGTTCGTGCGCGCGGTCGAGGCCGGCTGCCGGGACGCCCTCGCCGAGGGCCCCCTCGGCGGCCACCCCGTCACGGGTGTGCGGGTCACGCTCACCGACGGCGCCACGCACTCCCGCGACTCCTCCGAGACGGCCTTCCGCACCGCGGGCCGCCTCGGGATGCGGGAGGCCCTGCGCGGCGGCGTGATGGCCCTGCTGGAACCGGTCGTCGAGCTCACGGTCACCGTCCCCGACGACGCCGTGGGCACCGTCCTCGGCGACCTCGCCGCCCGTCGCGGCCGCGTCACCGGCTCCACGGCGCGCTCGGGCACGGCGGTCGTCACGGCGACGGTGCCGCTGGCCGAACTGTTCGGCTACGCGACCCGGTTGCGCGGCCGCACGCAGGGCCGGGGCACGTTCACCACCCGCCCCGCCGGGTACGCCCCGGCCCCCACGGGCACGGCGACCCGCTGAACGGCGCCCGGCCCCGCTCCCCGCACGTGCTGCGAGGAGCGGGGCCGGGCCCCGTCGGGGGGCTCAGCCCCGCACCATGAGGGCCTCGTTGACGGCCGCCACGCGCTCGTACAGCGGACCCTCCCGCACGATGTCGTCCCCGAGGCCCTGGCGGTGCGGTGCCACGTCGACGACGGTGACGAGGGTGTCGCCGAAGCCGATCACCGCCCACCAGTCCTGTCCGGCCACACGGACCCGCCACGTCGCCTTCACCCACTTCCCGGTGTCGGTCCGCACCTCCGCCGAGACCGGTTCCCAGGACGCGGGGTCGAAGGCGAGGAGCGCCTCGACCGGTGCTCCCCGGCGCTCGAGGCGCTCCGTCACGTGGGGCCCGCGCGCGGTGAGCCGTGCGGGTTCGCGCAGGACGTGCCGTACCCGTGCGAACAGCGCCGCGGGGCCGGTGGCCACATGGAAGCGGGCGGTGTCGAAACGTGGGGCCAAGGGGTGGGATCCTCACCGGGAACGCCCCGATCCCCGGCCGGGGACGGGCATCGTGACCAGGAAGGATACCGGCACGACCGCCGCCACCGTGCCCGGCCGGGGTGAGCTCCGCCGGATCGGGCGGCGGGGGCGGGGGCCGTATGCGGAGCACGCCTCCGCTGCGGCAGGATGTGTCAGATCGTGCCGGGACAACGCCTGTTCGGCACGACTGCAGAACGTCCCCCGAACGTCCCCCGAACGATGAGGCGACCAGTGACGACACAGCATCCCCCGCGCCCCGTGGGTGAATCCGCACGCACGTGGGGAGGCGACCGGTGAACCGCGCCCTCACGCTGCACGACCTGGTCGTCGCCGGTGCGGCGATCGCCGCCGGCGCCCTCGCGGGGCTGCTGCTGCGGCTGGCCCTGAAGTGGCTGGGCGAGCGGGCCAGGAGCACCCGGTGGGGCGGCGACGACATCGTCGTCGCCGCGCTGCGCACCGTCGTGCCGTGGGCCGCGCTGGCGGCCGGTGCCTGGGTGGGGGCCGCGGCGCTCCCGCTGACCCGCGTCGTGGACCGGACGGTCAACCAGGTGCTCGTCGCGGTGCTGATCCTGGCGGCCACGATAGCCGCGGGCCGCATGGTCGCCGAGACGGTGCGGTCGCTGGCGCTGTCCCGGTCCGGGGTGGCCGCCTCCGCGACGATCTTCGTCAACATCAGCCGTGTCGCCGTGATGGCGGTGGGCTTCCTGGTCCTGCTGCAGACCCTGGGCATCTCCGTGACGCCCCTGATCACCGCCCTCGGCGTCGGCGGTCTCGCCGTCGCCCTGGCCCTGCAGGACACGCTGGCCAACCTCTTCGCGGGCGTCCACATCCTGGCGTCCAAGACCGTGCAGCCCGGCGACTACATACGCCTCAGCAGCGGTGAGGAGGGCTACGTCGTCGACATCAACTGGCGCAACACCGTGGTCCGCCAGCTGTCGGACAACCTGGTGATCATCCCCAACGCCAAGCTCGCGAGCGCGATCGCCACCAACTTCCACCAGCCCGAGCAGCAGATGTCGCTGATCGTCCAGGCGGGCGTCGGCTACGGCAACGACCTCGAGCACGTGGAGCGGGTGACCATAGAGGTCGCGGGGGAGGTCATGGCGCACGTCGAGGGCGGCATCCCCGAGCACGATTCGGTCGTCCGCTTCCACACCTTCGGCGAGTCGCGGATCGACTTCTCGGTGATCCTGCGGACCTCGGAGTACGGGGAGCAGTACCGGATCAAGCACGAGTTCATCAAGCGACTGCACCGCCGCTACCAGGAGGAGGGCATCGAGATCGCCTTCCCGACGCGGAACGTGGTGCTGCGTCAGGAGCAGCCCGACGCGATAACGCTGCCGCACCAGCGCACGGTCCCCGCGCCGGACCGCACCCCCGGCACCTGACGGCCCCGCCGGGCACGCACTCGCACGTGCGTGCCCGGCGGGCTTCTTCTGCCCCGGAAAGGACGCCGATGTACATCCTCCACCTCGTCGACCGGCCGCCCGCCGAAGCCGTGGCCGCCGCGCTGGCACAGGTCTTCGGCGTGCCGCCGGCCGAGGTCGACGTAGCCCCCGACGGCGTGCTCGACCGCAACTGGGAGGCGCTGGTGTCGTGCACCACCGAGGAGCGGTCCGGTGACGTGGCGCTGTCACTGGACGTCTACGCCCTGAACGCCGTGGCCGACCAGCCGGCCGAGCACCACCTCGCGGCCGCGCTGGCGGCACTGCTCCGCACGGCCGTTTTCTTCTCGGCCGAGGGCATCCGGCCGAGCGCCTACTGGGTGGCGACCCCGGAGGGAGCCGTGGCGCGGGCCAGGGTGGACGACACGGACGACCCGGCCGAGTTCGGCATCGTGGACGCGGTGGAGGCGCCGGTCCCGCAACTCCCGCACGTGCGGGTCGTACGTATCCCGGAGGCCGTCGATGATCTGGAACTGGCCACCCCCGTTGCCGACGCCTTCAAGGAGCGCGGTGCCCGGGAGGAGCTGACGGGTGCGAGCTGTCGCCTCGGGGCCTGGGAAGGGCTCGTCCGGATGATGGCCGATGGGTGGCGGCCCGTCGGATGGTACCCGTCCGACCGCTACGGCTGGCGCCTGGAGGCCCGCGATGAACTCGCGGAGGCCGAAGTCACGTTGCCCCCGCAGGCCGCGGCCGCGCTCCGGGCCGCGCTGGCCGAACTGGACGAACTCTTCCTGGCACACACCGTCGAGGACCCGGAGCACCTCCTCGCCCGCGAGATCACTGGCGGCCAGGACTCGGGCGGGCGGGGCTGGTGGTGGTACCGCCGACCCGATCCGCTGCCCTGGGACGAAAGCCTCCGGCCCTGTCACCATCCGGGGTAGCGGCCGGGCACTGCCGGGGGCGCCGAAGGTGACGTAGGGGGCACGGACGGTGCGCGAAAGTATCAGTCCGTGGCGGATTACTCCAAAGGTGGACATGTCGGACCGGGCTCGCTACGGTCGGGGGTGGGCGCGATCCGCCCGTCGACCGGTGCCCCGCCGCTCCCCAAGGCCGCACCTCACGCATGGATTTGGGCCTGACCAGGGACGAGGCACCCACCCCGTACGCTTCCGAGAGGACGAACAGCCATGCGCGCACAGCGATTCCTCGCACTGCTCGCAGGCCCGGTAGCCGTAGGAGCCCTGGCGGTCCTGCCGGCGGCGCCCGCACAGGCCGCGACCGCCGGCCAGGTCACGGCGGGCACGGTCCAGGCCCAGGCCGCGGGCACCCTCACCCCGCAGGTGAGCGACCGGTACTGGCGCGGTTTCCGCGACGGACGCGACGACGGACGCCGCGACGCCCGCTCCCGCCCACGCTGCCGCAACCAGTGGGACTCCTTCCGCCCCCAGAGCTGGAACTCCGAATACCGCCGCGGCTACCGCGACGGCTACCGCTCCGGCTGGAACTCCTACTGCTGAGCCGACCCCGTGACCCGCCACCCGCCGTGCCACTTCTCGACCTGGACCGTGCGGTGACGGACCGCGCGGGTCACTCGCAGACGCGCTTGGGGCCGTCCGCGCCCACCCGCGCGCGGAAGCGGACCTCGTGGCCCTTGGCGTCGGTGAAGACCGCCGCCGTCGGCGACAGCAGCGTCATCGTGCCCCGCTGCGTGGGGTTGTCCCAGTCCGGCGGTGGGTTGAAGGCGTCGCCGGTGAGCGGGGTCTCGGCCTCGAAGTACGTGGACCCGATCAGGGCCTCGTCGATGCCGCAGTGGGTGTAGAGCTCGTAGGGGATGGTGGTCGGGGCCGGCGCGGTGGGGAACACCACGCGGGGAGGCTCGGGGTCGTTCCGGTCGGCGCAGCCGGTGAGGGCGGCAGCGACGGCGGCGGCGGTGACCGCGAGGGCGGTGGCGCGTGCGGAGTGCCTGCTGCTCATGGCCGTTGGACGTGCCCGCCGCGGGCCGGGTTCCGTCCGCGGCCCCCTCAGGCGGCCGCGGGCCGTACGCCGGTGCGCCGCCCGCGCGGTACGCAGGTCGCGGCGACCAGGAGCGCGCAGACCAGGCCCGTCACCAGGACCGGGGCGGGGGCGAACGTGGCGGCGAGGAGCGCCGCGACGGCGAGCGCGTGCACCACGTCGGGCGCGGTGGAGTGCCCGGCGGCGCCGCGGTGCAGCAGCCACACGGAGAGCACGAACCCGGCGACGGGCACCGTGTACGCGGCCGCCGCGCCGTAGGCGGTCAGGTGGCCGTGCCCGGTGGACCGGGCGACGTTGACGGCGAGTCCGGCGCCCACGGCCGCCGCGCAGGCGAAAACCGCGTAGTGGCCGTAGCCCCACAGCGTGGCCGTGGCGAAGCCGCCCAGGCGGCGGGAGGCGTTCTGGGCGAAGTACAGCCACCACAGCGCGCAGACCGTGAGAGTGCCGCCCACCACCAGCGTGGCGATGCCGCCGAAGGTGGCGTCGGTGTCGAGGGCGGCGCGCACGGCCCCGGCGGCGGCCGTGATGGACTCGCCCAGCACGATGAGCGTGAACAGGCCGAAGCGCTCGGCGATGTGACGCGGGTGCCAGGTCGTGTTGGCCGCCCGCTCGGCCCACACGGGGATCGCGAGCTCCGCCAGGGCGAGCACGACGTGCGACGGGAGACGGAAGGACCCGGGCACCACGAGGTGCGCCAGCCAGCCCGTCTGCACCACCAGGATGCCGGCCGCGTACCGCAGGCAGCTCCTGCGCCGCTCGGGGTCCGAACCGGCGGCCCGCAGCCACTGACTGACCATGGCGAGCCGCATGAGGACGTAACCCCAGGTGATGACGGTGTAGTCGCCGTGCTGCAGGGCGGCCGACGTGCCCGCCGACATGACCAGGGCGCCGGTGATCTGCACGACGGTGAGCAGCCGGTACGGGATGTCGTCGGTGTCGTAGGCGGAGGCGAACCACGTGAAGTTCATCCACGCCCACCAGATCGCGAAGAACACCAGCGCGTAGCCGAGGACGCCGCTGCCGACGTGCCCCGCGGCCAGTTCCTCCTCGAACGCGGCGGACGTCTGGGCGACGGCCACGACGAAGCAGAGGTCGAAGAAGAGCTCCAGCGTGGTGGCGGTGCGGTGCTTCTCGTCGGCGACGCGGGCGACCATCCGCCGCCGCCACGCCGTGGCGGCGGTCTGCGGCGCGGTCACCCCGCTCCCGTCCCCGCGGCGTACCCCGTGCCGCACCGGACGGGAACCCCTTCCTCGCTCACGTCACGTTCCTCGCATTCCCGGCGACAAGGCTCTGCTTCCCCCACTGAGACCGGACGTCCCACGCGCGTGTGACACACCCCGGGGAACCCGGCGCCGCCGGGCGCGCCGTCCTGTCCCGCGGTGCCGGGCTTGTCACACTTCGCGGGTGGCGCCGGTCGGTAACGGTGGATGCCCGCACGTCCCCGGGCGGCCCCCTCCGGTTTCCCGGGGCCGTCCTCCGTCCAGCACAGCCCGAAAGGTTTCCCATGGCAGGCCACCGCGACCCCGGCCCCCTCGGCGACGACCCCCTGCCGCGGTCCTCCACCGCCGGGGAGCCGGTTCCCGTCACCCGCGGCGTCCACGCGAACGTCGACGAGTACGGGGTGCTCGTCGGCTACAGCGGCTCCGCCACCAGCAGGCGGGCGCTGTCCTACGCGGCCGGGATGGCCCGGCGCACCGGTGCGGCGCTCCTCATCGTCCACGTCGCGCGGGAGAACCCCGTCGCGTCGCTGCTCGGCTACTACGACGTGGCCGGGGGGCGCGGGACGCACGGCGACGGCAGGCGCGCGCTCCTGCGGCAACTCGCGCGTGAGGACCACCTGTCGGGGCTGCCCTGGACGCTCATCCACCGCAGGGGCGCCGTCGCGGACGAACTGGAGAAGGCCGGCCGCACCTACCGGGCGAACGCCATCATCGTGGGGAGCGGGCGCGCGGCCGGCCTCCGGCTCTTCCGCTCGATCTCCGACCGCCTGGCGCGCGGCGCCCAGCGCCCGGTGATCGTCGTCCCCTGACGGCGGCCGCCGGGGCCCCCGCGCGGACCGCCCGGCCGGGGAGCGCACCCAACGGCGGAGGGCCGGCCTTCCCTCGGGAAGGCCGGCCCCGGTCCGGCGTGAGCCGGTCAGCGCGTCGCTGTGCGGTCCGCGGTCAGCGGGAACTGATCAGCAGGCCGGGCACGACCGTTCGGCCGGTGCGGAACTCGGTGTACGCCCACTGCTCGACGTCGGGCTGCGGGCCCACGGGGTCCAGCGTCACCTGGGAGTACCCGCCCCGCTCCACCTGGGACGGTGTGGTCAAGGTGGCGTTGTGCCGGTCGCCCTTCTCGGGGACGACGGTCACCCCGAGCCGGTAGGGAACCTCGGCCGAGGTCGCCGTCCGGGCATGCACGTAGGCGGTGTAGACGCCGGGTTCGGGGAAGAACCGGGCACTGCGCTCGCTGCTGTGCCAGGACGCCCAGCTCCGGTCGACGAGTTCGCCGTCCTTGTAGAGGTAGAGGTCCAGGTTCGTGTCCGGGTCGTCGGAGGCGGTCTGCACGATCAGTCCTGCCGAGCCGCGCGGCACGACGATCTTCGTGCCTTGGGTGCCCACCCCGCCGGGGGAGAACACGCCGCCGCTGACGGAGGTCGTGAGCTGCTTGTCCGTCCAGGTCACGGGGGTGTACCCGGTGGTGCGGCCGGCCAGCGGGCCGGTGAAGCCGGGCTCCAGGTATCCCTGGCCCTGGCCGCCGGTGCGGCCGAACTCGATGCCCGTGTCGTCGTACGGCCGCGGAGTGAAGCCCCACGGCCGGCCGGCGACCGTCAGGCGCACGCGGTGCTTGGCGCTGCTGAACACGAGCGAGCCGGTGGTGTAGCGGTCCCAGGTCGCGGTGCCGCGCTCCAGGGTGATGGTCACCGTGGCGGTGGCACCGGGCTTCACCGAGATCGTCCGGGGGCTGACCGTCACCTTCATCCCGGCGAGCCCGTCGACGTGCGCCGTGTACGTCTCGGTCCGCGTGCCGACGTTGGTCAGCCGTCGCGTGAGCCGTACCGGCTTCGTCCCGTCGTACTCGCGCAGCGCGATCGACGGCAGGTTGATCTCCTTGCCGTCGGGGGTCGCCGCGGCCGCGAAGGCGGTCAGTTCGGCCGCCGAGGGCTCGACCACCAGGCCGGGGTCGTCGGCCGACGAGGTCCGCGGCAGGCCGGAGCCCTGGCGGAGCGGACTGGTCGTGCCGCGGGTGTCGGTGGCGGTGGTGCGCAGTGCCGAGGCGGTCGCGCCGGGCGACCACTTCGGGTGCCGGGTGCGCAGCAGCGCGGCCATGCCGGCCACGTGCGGGGCCGCCATCGAGGTGCCGGAGTAGGCGTCGAAGAGGCGCCCGCCGGCCATCGGCGACACCGCCGCGACCACGTCGATGCCGTCCGCGACGAGGTCGGGCTTCTGGAGCCCGGTGTGCGTCTGGTCGGGGCCGTAGGACGAGAGGCTTGCCACGCTCGGCAGTCCCACGACGCTGCTGCCGTCCCCGCCCTCGGCCAGCGAAGCGGTCCCGTCGGTACGGTGCGCCCACAGGTAGTTGAAGAGCTTGCCCGCCTGCTCGGCGCTCCACAGGTAGACGGTCGGGAAGTCGTAGATCACGTTGAGACGGGTGTTGCCGGTCGACTGGAACAGCACCACGCCGACACCGCCGGCGGCCTTGACCGTCGCCACCGCGTCGACGGGGTCGATGAAGTCGCAGGCCACGATCTTGCCCTTGACCTTGGCGGGGTCGAGGCTTCCGGACCAGCAGTACTGCGCGCCGTCGTCGAGCGATCCGGCCTGTTCGGCGAAGACGATCGGCGTGCTGCGACGGGAGGGCAGTTGGTCCATGGAGGTGCCGACGATGCGGGTGCCGTCGCCGAGCCGTACGGTCGCCTCGTGGGACCGCTCCACCGTCGCACCGACCGTGGTGACCCAGGGTTCGGCGTTGCTGATCATTCCGGACATGCCGTCGTTGCCGGCGGACGCCGCGACGAAGACCCCGGCGAGGTACGCGTTCAGGAAGGCGTTCCCGATCGGGCTGTTCGGCTGGTAGTCCCCCATCGAGTTGCCGATCGAGTAGTTGATCACCTGGACGCCGTCGGCCACGGCCGCGTCGATCGCCGCGATGATGTCGGCGTCCGTGCCCGAGCCGCCCCACAGCGCCTTGTACACGGCGATCCGGGCGTCGGGCGCCACTCCGGAGATCGCGCCGTAGTCGTGCCCGAGGACCATCGCGTGCTTGACGGGAAGGCCCGCCGCGGTGGAGGCGGTGTGGGTGCCGTGTCCGCTCATGTCCCGGGGCGAGAGGCTCTCGCCGTCGGGCAGCGAGCCGTAGGCGCTGAGCCACCCGTCGGCGAAGTACCGCGCCCCGACGATCTTGCCGTTGCAGGCGGTGGCGGGGAAGTCCCTGCTGGTCTGGCAGGTGCCGTGCCAGCCCGCGGGCGGCGCCATGGTGGTGGCGAAGGAGGCGCTCTCCGGCCAGATCCCGGTGTCGATCACACCGATGACCACATCGGAGCCGTGGGCCGGCTTGGTCTGCGCCGCCGTCTGTGCCGCCGTCCGCGCCGGCGCCTGGGCGGTGTGCTGCGCCGCCTGCGTGGTGAGGGTCGTCGCCGTGTCGGCCTTCACGAGTTGGGCCGGGGTGACCGCCTCGACGCGCGGGTCCTTGGACAGCTTGCCGGCCTGCGCGCCGGTCAGTTCGGCGGCGAAGCCGTTGAAGGCGGTCGTGTACGTCCGCTGAGCCCGTACACCGAAGTCGCCGAGTACGTCACGCTGCGCTTCGCCGAGGTGCCGACGGTACTTCTCGGCCGCGGCCGAGTGCGGCTGGAGATCCTGCCCGGCCACCGGCTTCGTCGCCGCGAGTCCCTCGACGCCGCCCGTGTACGAAGTGACGGGCGCTTCCCGCAGCCGCACGACGTACTGCCCCTTGATGGTGTCGGGCTGCGCGGCGGTGTGCAGGGCGCCACCGCCCGTGAGGGCGGCCCGGGTGTGGTCGTACCGGCCCAGCTTCAGGTCCGGCAGCGGGGTGCCGGTCTGTGCCGCGGCCGGCCCGGTGGTCCCCAGGCCGCTGAACAGGGTGGCTAGGACGGTGATTGCCGACGCCACGACTATGTGGCGTCGTCGTCGAAGGCTCGCGCTCGTGACCACGAGTCTCCTCCCATGAAGTGAACGGTGTGAATGTCCGTCACACCCAACCTCCAATCGATCACGGGAAGATCACGTTCATATGACGATCCGTCGCACCCGGTGTTGTCGCGGCGGCCCGTCAGGGATGTTTCGCCGCCACGGCGCGGTGAGTCCCCCGTGCCGGGAACGGTGTCCGGTCCATCCCCAGGTGCGGGTGGAGTTGTGGCTGTCAGGGCCCTGACCAGCACAAACTCGCCTACGGGTGGCCGCGGTTCGGCGCGTGTCCCCGGGCGCTCAACGCGGGGTTCCGGGGAGGCGGCATCCTGCCGAGGCCCCGTGCGACGTGGGCACCCGTCTGTCTGGCGTCTTGCGGACAGGTGTCGGGATGCCGACACCCTTGAGCACGTTCACCGTTGACCGGGCGCACCGGCGGAGCGCCAGGCGCACCACCGCCGAACCCCGGCCGGTGTGTTCGGGCCGGGGACACGGGCGGGCCCCGGCAGCTGCCGTCGACGCCGGAGAGCCGCCGTCGACGCCGCCCAGGGCAGCGGAAGTTCGCGGGGACGCCGCGTCAGCGGTAGGCGGCGTCCGCACGGTACAGGGGCGCCGCCACCCCCGATCTAGCTCATCTGGCGCCGGACCAGCTCGTGCAGCCGTCCGCCGGGGTTCGCCAGGAGGTCGGCGGGGCGGCCCTCCTCCACGACCCGGCCGTCCTCCATCACCACGACGCGGTCGGCGTCCATGACGGTGGAGAGCCGGTGGGCGATGACCACACGGCTGGCCCGCAGTCGCCGGGTGCTGTCGATGACGATGCGCTGGGTCTCGTTGTCCAGGGCGCTGGTGGCCTCGTCGAGGAAGAGCACGCGGGGCCGGCGGATCAGCGCCTGGGCGATCATCAGGCGCTGGCGCTGCCCGCCGGAGACGGTGTTGCCGCCCGCGATCATGGTGTGCAGGCCCATGGGCATGCGCTGGATGTCCTCGGCCAGACCGGCCATGGCGGCGGCCTCCATCGCCTCCTCCTGCGTGTACGCCTCCGCGCCGCAGATGCAGTCGAGGATCGAGCCGGTGAACGGCTGGGCGTTCTGCAGCACGACGCCGCACTGGCGGCGGACCGCGCCCTGGTCGAGGGCGGCCAGGTCCTGGCCGTCGTAGAGGACGCTGCCCGAGGCGGGCCGGTCGAAGCCGATGAGCAGGCGCAGCAGCGTGGACTTGCCGCAGCCGCTGGGGCCGACGATCGCCACGAACTCCTCGGGCCCGACCCGCAGGGAGACGTCGTCCAGGACGAGCGGGCCGTCGTCGGAGTAGCGGAAGGTGAGGTTGCGGGCCTCGATCGCGCCGGAGAGGACGCCGGGCTGGGTGCTGCCGCCGCGCACCTCGGGCGCCTCGTCGAGGATCGGCCTGACCTGCTCGTACATCGGGAGCACCGCGGCCGCCGACAGCAGTGCCCCGGTGAGCTGGGTGACCGAGGTCAGCAGCATGGTCATGGCGGTGCTGAAGGTGAGGAATCCGGAGGCGGACAGCGCGCCCCGGGCCGGGCCGGCCAGCAACATGAACATGATGAGCGAACAGAGCGGCAGGTAGACCGCGTTGAGGACGGTCGTGACGTTCTTGACGCGGCCGGCGCGCTGCTGGAGTTCGCGGCTGCGGGCGAACCGGCGGGCCCACGCGGCGTACGCGAAGCTCTCGGCGGCGGCGACGCGGAGCTTGGGCAGCCCGCGCAGGGTCTGGAAGGCCTCGTTGTTGAGCTTGTTGCCGAGCCGCACCAGCCGTCGCTGCCAGCGCAGTTCCCACAGGCCGAGGCCGAGGAGCGCGGCGCCGATGACGACCAGCATGCCGAGGGCGGCGAGCGCGAGCGGGACGCTGTACAGGAGCAGCAGGACGAGGTTCATCGCGCCGACCGTCGTCGCCTGGACGGCGACCGGGCCCACCCCCGCGAGCACCCGGCGGATGGCGCTGATGCCCATCGCGGCACTGGCCAGTTCGCCCGTGGAGCGCCCGGCGAAGAACCCGGTCGGCAGGCGCAGCAGCCGGTCCCACACGGCCGGTTGCAAGGTGGCCTCGATGCGGCCCTCGATGCGCAGCACGGTGAGGTTCTGCGTCAGCATGAACGCGGCGCACACCAGGCCGGTGACGGCGACGGCCAGCGCGGCCCGGACGATGAGCCCGGTCTCCGCGTCGGGCACGAAGGTGCCCAGCACCTGGCCGGTCGCGATCGGCACGAGCGCGCCGAGGCCGACGGTGACCAGGCTGCTCAGCACGAGGTTGCGCAGGTCGCCCGCGGAGCCCCGGAGGCTGAAGCGCAGCAGCCCCGCCAGGCCGGTGCCCCGCTCGGGCAGCGGCCGGTAGAGCATGTCGGCACGCTGCTCGAAGTCCTCCGCGTTGTACTCCGCGACCCGGACGCGGCTGCTGCCGCCGGGCCCCACCGCCTCGTAGCCGCCGCGCCGCCACAGCAGGGCCACCGGCGCGCCGGACGCGGCGCGCCGCCCCACCAGGGGGCCGGTGTTCTCCCGCCACCATTCGCCGTCGAGCCGCACCGGGCGGGTGCGGATGCCCGAGGTGACGGCGACCCGCTCGACGGGGTCCATGCGGTCGCTGGCGGCGCCGCCGCGCGACGGCGGGACGAGGGTGATGCCGGCGGCCTCGGCGACCTGCCGGCAGACGGCGTACGTCGCGTCGTCGGACGCGGCCGCGGCGGAACGCGACGCGGCCTTGCGGGAGGTGCCGATGGAGGCCAGCAGATCACGGTCGGCCTGTTCGCGGACGGCCTCCCCGGCCTTGATGCCCGCGGCGGTGCGGTCCTCGTGGGCGCGTTCCAGACCCTCGATCCAGCCGTCCAGGGTCGACAGCAGCCGGTACTGCTGGTTGACCATGCTCTGCCACATCGCGCCGTCGAGGAGCAGGTCGCCCGCCGCCTCCGCGGAGTACGCGGCCCCGTACTGCACGCTGCCCGGCAGGACCGGCAGCCACAGGATGTCGTCGTCGGCGACGTGTTCGCCGTCCGTGGTGCGGCCGGTCAGCGGGGCCTCGTACAGCACGCGCTGGCTGCGCCCGACGCCGAGCGCGAAGGCGTGCTCGAGGAGGCTGAGGGCGAGCTCCCGGGTGTCGTGCCCGGCACCGTACGGGCCCTGCCCGTCCCAGCCGTCGCCGTACGCCGCCGGGTGCGGCTGCGGCGGCCGGTACAGCTCGCGCAGCGGCACGCGGCGCAGGTGGCAGCCCTGCAGGGGGCGGCCGACGAGGGTGTGCCGGGGGCCCTCCACGGGGCCGAGCAGGAGGGTGCCGGGTTCCAGGCGGCCCAGGTAGTGCCAGTGGCCCTGCTGGGCCGCGTCGACCGCGAACAGGTCGAGGGCGCCCGCCACCACGAGCCACAGCACGTGCGGCCCCTCCAGGGGGATGCTGCGCAGGCCGGCGCAGTCGACGGGGCCGCCGAGCCCGCCGAGGGCGGTCAGGACCGGGTCGCCGGCGGCGGTGCCGGGCTGTACGGGGATCACCTCAGTGCTCCTTGACCAGCGCGGCGTACGCGCCGCCCGCCGCGATCAGTTCCTCGTGGCGGCCGCGCTCGACGACCGTGCCGTGGTCGAGGACGACGATCTCGTCGCTGTCGCGGACCGTGCTGAGCCGGTGCGCGATCACCACGCAGGCGCAACCGCGGCGCCGCAGGTTGTCGATGATGACCTGTTCGGTCTCCGCGTCGAGGGCGCTGGTCACCTCGTCGAGCACCAGCACGCTGGGCCGCCGGACGAGGGCCCGGGCGATCTCCAGCCGCTGCCGCTGGCCGCCGGAGAAGTTGCGGCCGTCCTGCTCGACCCGGCTGTGGACGCCGCCGGGGCGGCGGGCGACGACCTCGTACAGGCAGGCGTCGCGCAGCGCGGCCTCCACGTCCGCGTCGGGGATGGAGGGGTCCCACAGCGCCACGTTGTCGCGGACCGTGCCCTCGAAGAGGAAGACGTCCTGGTCGACGAAGGAGACGGAGGCGGCCAGCGCGCCGCGCGGGATGTCCTCCAGGCGCTGCCCGTCGATGCGGATCGTGCCCTCCCACGGGCTGTAGAGCCCGGCGATGAGCCGGGAGACGGTGGACTTGCCGCTTCCGGAGCCGCCGACCAGCGCGACCTGCCGGCCCGGGGCGACGGACAGCGAGAAGCCGGACAGCAGCGGCTTGTCGAGGGGGCTGTAGCCGAAGGTGATGTCCTCCAGCGTGACGTGGCCCTTCAGACGGCGGTTGTCCGCCCCGGAGCCGGGGCGCGTGTACAGGGAGTCGACGGGGAAGTTCTCGACGTCCTTGAGGCGCACCACGTCGGCGGCGAAGTCCTGGATGCGGCCGGCGACGCCGTTGAGCCGGGTGATGGGCGCGGTGAACCGGGTGACCAGCGCCTGGAAGGCGACGAGCAGACCGATCGAGATGTGCCCCTCCACCGCCCGCAGGCCGCCGATCCACAGGATCAGCGCGCTGTTGAGCGTCGCGAGGGTCGGGGCCACGACCGACAGCCAGGCGCTGGGCACGCCGAGCCGCTGCTGTTCCTCCAGGGTGGAGGCGTGCTGCCCGGCCCAGCGGCGGAAGTAGCCGTTCTCGCCGCCGGTGGCCTTCATCGTCTCGATCGACTGCAGGCCGGTGTACGAGGTGTTGGTGAGCCGCGCGCTGTCGGCGCGCAGCTTCTGCGTGCGGGTGGCCCGCAGCCGGGTCACGACGCGCATGGCGACGGCGTTGAGCAGGGCGATGCCCACCCCGAGCACGGTGAGCTGCGGGTCGTACGTCCACATCAGCAGCGCGTAGAGCACGACGACGACGCCGTCGACGGCGGCCGCCGCCAGGTCGCGGGCGAGCGTCTCGGCGACCGCGTCGTTGGACTGCAGGCGCTGGACGAGGTCGGCCGGGCTGCGCTGGGTGAAGAAGGTGACCGGCAGCCGCAGCAGGTGGCGCAGGAAGCGGGCGCTGCCGAGGGTGGAGGAGATGATGCGGCCGCGCAGCAGGTTGGACTGCTGGACCGCGGTGAGCGCCGCGGTGAGCGCCACCATCGCCGCCATCGACGCGAACAGCACACCCAGCAGCGAGGTCTGGTCGCCGATCAGGAACAGGTCGATGTAGGTGCGGCTGAGCGCGGGCAGCGCGGCCCCGACCGCGACCAGCAGGAGGCTGGCCACCAGTGCGGCGAGCATGGTGCCGCTGGTGCCGCGCAGCCGGGCCGGCAGGGCGCGCAGGACGCCGGGGCGGCGGCCGCCGCGGTGGAAGCCCGGGCCCGGTTCGAAGGTCAGCACGACACCGGTGAAGCTGGTGTCGAAGTCCTCCAGGGGCACGAAACGCCGTCCCTTGTCGGGGTCGTTGACGTGCACGCCGCGCCGGCCGAGGCGGCGGCCCGTGCCGTCGTAGACGACGTAGTGGTTGAACTCCCAGAAGAGGATGGCGGGCGCCTGCACCTCGGTGAGGGCCGCGGTCTCCATCTGCATGCCCTTGGCCTGCAGGCCGTAGCCGCGGGCGGCCTTCAGCAGGTTGCTGGCCCGGGAGCCGTCGCGGGAGACGCCGCAGGCGATGCGCAGTTCCTCCAGCGGCACGTGCCGGCCGTGGTGGCCCAGCACCATCGCCAGGGCGGCGGCGCCGCACTCCACCGCCTCCATCTGCAGCACGGTCGGCGTGCGGACGGTGCGCGGCCTGCGGCGCGGACGCGGCCGGCGGGTGCGCGCGGGCTCGGGGCGGTGTCTGCGGCGGCCGGCGGGCGGTAGCGGCCGCTGCTGGGTCCGGGCGGGCGCGGTCAAGGGAGCAGCCAATCGATCGGGCGCTGTGCGGCCAGGTGGACGGCGCCGGTGGCCAGGGTCATGGAGTCCAGCTCGTACGAGGGGCCGTCGCCCTTGGACCAGCGGTAGCCGGTCGGGGTGCGGGAGGAGGCGTCCAGCGTCACGACGACGGCCACCGGGCGTCCCGCGCGGGTGAGTTGCTCGGCGAGCTGCGGGTCGCCGAGGTCGGCGGCGAGCTGCCGGGTGGTGCGCGAGGTGCGGCCGACGGCCTTCACGTGTCCGCGCAGCACCCCGTACCGGGCCTGCGGCGCGGATTCGACGGCGAGGTCCACCGCGGCGCCCACCGGCACCGAGGAGGCGCCCGACGCCGGGACGTAGAGGGTGGCGACGAGCGGGTCGCCCGGGCGGGCGGCGCGTTCCACGGTCGCCACGTCCGCTCCGACGGTGACGACGGTGCCGATCGTGGCCACCAGGGCGCTGACCCGGCCCGCGGCCACGGTGCGGACGACGGTGTCGCCGTCCGGTGTGCGCACGCTGAGCAGGGGGGCGTCGGCGGGCAGGCGTTCCCCTTCGTCGGCGAGGACCCGGGTGACCTGTCCGGCGACCGGACTCTGCAGGACGTAACTGCCCTGCCCGTAGCCGACAATTCCGGGTGCGCTCATTTTCGAGGACACGGAACCGTTTACCGCCCAGGAAGCCGCGGCGGCCATCACGAGAATGGCGACGGAGAGCACGAGACGGCCCTGCGGGCGCGCGAAACGCACCGGGAGATCGAGTTCTTCCGGTGACTGGAGCTTGGCAAGGGCCTTTTGGCGAAACTGCACGGACTCTTCCCTCGGCCGCATCCCCCGCCATTGGGGCCCAAGGCCGCAATGGCGTCCGCGGGCCCCGGAAGGGAGGTATCCGGGGCCCGCGGATCGATCGGTCTCAGAGACCCGCGATCAGGCCGGTGGCCAGGCCGGTCACGGCGCCGGTGTTGACGCCCGAGATGCCCTCGACGGTGCCGACGACACCGGACACGGTGCCGGCGACGGGGGCGATCGACTCGACGGTGCCGGTGGCGTTGGCCACGAGACCGCCCACGAGACCGCCGGAGACGTTGTCCAGGTCCGCGTCGGAGATCTCGCGGGTCTCGACCTGGGAGGTGAAGTCCATGGGGGTTTCCCTTCGTGTGAACACATTTCGTGTGGCGAATCATCAGGGGGGCAACCTCTTCGCCACGGCACGGGATACAAGCATGGGAGCAGCTGGGACGGCCAATTGCCGACCGCTGCGTTCGAATTGGGTTCGGATTCCCGGCTTCACCGGTGTGCCGGATTTCCCACGCCCCGATGGCAATTCCTTCACAGCCCGGGGTTGTTCCGTGGTGGCGGAACCGGGCACTCCGGATCAAACCGCGCGCACCGGCTGCCCGGTTCGCGTGCGGACGTGCGGGCGTATGTCGCCCGCGTGTGCGGTGTGCAGATTTACCGGAGGTAATGTTCAGCCCTGGGCTCGGGCCCGTCCCGCCGCGCCCTGAGCAGGGCTGGTCCACGGCGCGCGGCACACGGGTCCGGCGGCCGTACGGGTGGGAACGGTGGAGAGGGCGGACTCAGCCCACGGCGCTGTCCCCGGCGCCATGCCGGGCACCGTCCTGAGCGCCGTCCTGGGCGTCGGACAGTCCGAAGTCGCAGAGCCTGCCGATGAGTTCCAGGGCGGTGTCGGTCAGGACGGCGGCCTCGCGCGCGTCGTCGCAGGCGACGAGCTCCCGGCCGATCTCGGCGATCGTCGTCGTGAGCGCGATCAGCAGGGCGCGGTCGCCCGGCCGTTCGTGGGTGATGCCGAGCAGGGTCGCGTTGTGGCTGATCCAGGTCCTCAGGTTCTGCCGGCCCAGCAGGTCGAAGCCGGGCGGGGTGTCCCCGGTGTAGAAGAGCCTGGCCATCTCGCGCCGCGCCCTGGTGTGTTCCAGGTAGGCGCGGGTGCCGGTGAGGAAGAGGGCACGCGGGCGGTCCTCGCCGCTCTCCCGGAGCCGGGCCACCGCCCGCGCCGTGGTCTGCGCCTGCGCGGTGCGGAACTCCTCCCACAGGGCCAGGAAGAGGTCCACCTTGCCGTCGAAGTGGTGGTAGAGCCCGCCGACGCTGGCGTCCGCGCGGCGGACCACCTCGGCGATGCCCGCCGCCGCGTACCCCGACTCCCCGAAGACCTCGCGGGCCGCCGCGAGCAGCGCCTGCCGGGTCGTCGCCGCCCGGCCGGGCGTCCGGGCCGGGGCCGGCCCGGACGCCCCGCCGGTCGTGGGGAGGTCCGCGGGATCGCCGATGAGCAGCTCGTCACCGCGTGTGTCGCCCATCCCGGGACCTTCCGTCCGTCACGGCGGCGTGGCGCCGTGAACCCACTGCCTGGAGGGGCAGCACACTACCCCTGGTCGTTCAGGACGCCGGGATGCCGCCTGCCGGGGCCTCCGGCGGCGCCGTGGTGTACGGCGTGATGGCGCCCTGCTCGTCGTCCGTCACCAGCGGCGTGCCCTGCAGGGCGACTTCGGTGCTGCCCTTCAGGATGCCGATCTGGACGCCGGTGTAGCCCGCGTGCGAGTCCCCGCTGAACCGGAACGGCACCAGCCCGGGCCCGGTGAAGCCGCCCTTCTCCACGGCCTTCACCAGCGACTCGCGCGTGGGGTCCTTCCCGGCGCCCTGCAGCGCCTGCACGAAGGTGTAGGCCATGGACATCCCGAACTCGACGTTGCCGTCGAAGGGCAGCTTCGGGATGTACTTGTCGTGGACCTCGCGGAACAGCTTGATCCAGCTGTTGGACGTGTCGCTGGTGGGCGGCATGTAGGTGTCGGTGATGATGCCGTCCATGAGCGCCGCCGGGTCGGCCGTGCCGCCCGCCTGCTTGGCGAAGGACTGCAGCAGGCCCGCCAGGGTGGTCGGGTCGGAACCGACGTTGGTCACCACCATCTGCGGGTTGTACTGGAGCTTGAGCGAGGTGAGCTTGAACAGCGCGGTGTACGTCGGGATGGTGAACAGCACCACCACGTCCGCCTTGGACTGGGCGATGGCCGTGACCTGCGGGGCGATGTCGGTGCCGCCGGGCTGGTAGCTCTGCCGGCTGACCACCGACTCCTTGGGGATGTACTGGTCCAGGCCCTCGACTCCGTCCTTGCCGAAGTCGTCGCCCTGGTAGAAGTAGGCGACCTTCTTGCCCGCGAAGTTCTCCTTGATGTACTGGCCGAGGATCTTGCCCTCGACGAGGTAGTCCGGCTGCCAGCCGAAGGTCTGCGGGTGCTTGTCGGGCTCGTCCCAGCAGCGGCAGCCGGAGGCCACGAACAGGTCCGGCACGCGGCGGGTGTTGAGGAAGTCGACCACCTTGGTGTGGGTCGGCGTGCCGAGCCCGCCCACCATCGCGAAGATCTTGTCCTCCAGGACGAGTTCCTTGGTGACCTTCACCGTCTGGGTCGGGTTGTACGCGTCGTCCTTGTACCGGAACTCGATCTTCCGGCCGTTGACCCCGCCGTTGGCGTTGACGTGGTCGAAGTACGCCTTGGCGCCCGCCGAGACGTTGCTGTAGCCCGGCGCCGCGGGCCCGGTGAGCGGCTGGTGGCTGCCGATGACGATCTTGTCCTTGGTGACGCCCGGCGCGGCGGAACCGCCTCCGGAGCCGCCGGAACACGCGGTGAGCACCAGGGCCAGCACGGCCAGCGCGGCGCCGCCGCGCAGGCGCAGGCCGTGTCGGTGACTTCTTCTCATGACCCCTCCTGGAACCGAATCTGATTCGGTGGGTTCTGAACGGATTTCATGTGGGGTGACGCTGGTCGAGGGAACGGGAGGTGGACGGTCAGGTACCGGAGCCCCGGGTGCGGAGCCGCCGGACCAGACGGATGAGGGCCCCCTGGATGCCCTGCGGGAACAGCAGCATCGACAGGACGAGGGCGAGGCCGTACAGGGCGAGTGGCAGGTTGGCGTAGAAGCCCCGGGACAGGTGCAGCGCGTCCGCCACGTCACCCGTCCAGTTGGGCAGCAGTACGAGCAGCACCGAGCCGTACACGGCGCCCGCCAGGCTGCCGAGGCCGCCGAGCACCGCCGCGGTCAGCAGGGACAGTGAGAGCGCCAGCGGGAACGCCCCGGGCGCGGCCAGCGAGCTGACCACCGCGAGGAGCCCGCCGCCCAGGCCTGCGCAGGCCGCGCTGACGACGAAGGCGAGCACCCGCAGCCGCGCCACGTGGATGCCGGCCAGCGCCGCGGAGACCTCGTCGTCCCGGATCGCCCGCCACGACCGGCCCACCCGGCTGCGCCCGAGGTCCGCGAGGAGCACCAGCACGACCACCGCGCACAGCACGCAGACCCAGGCCTGCCAGCGCTCCAGCGGGAAGTACGCGCCCAGCGCCTCGGGCGGCGGGGGCGAGGCCACCACGAGGCCGTTCTCGCCGCCGAGCAGATCGGTCAGATGCCGGTAGTTCGCCAGCGCCGGCAGCCCGACGGCCAGGGTGAGCGTGGCACCGGCGAGGTACGGGCCCTGCAGCCGCGCCGCCGCCGCCCCCACCAGAGCGCCGAGGGCGGCGGTGACCGCGGTGCCGGCCACCAGCGAGACGCCCAGCGACCAGCCGAGTTCGGTGAGGAACAGGCCCGTCCCGTAGGCGCCGACCGCCATCAGCGCGCCGTGCCCCAGCGAGATCTGGCCGTTGGTGCCGGTCAGGACGGTCAGGCCGGCGACCGCGCACACGTACGTGGCGACGGTGGCGACCTCCAGGTTCTGGAACGGCGACAGCAGCGCGCTCAGGCCGCAGACCACCAGCAGTCCGAGCAGCGCGGGCACCAGGTGCCGTACCGCGGTGCGGTCCGCCGGTCCCCGCAGCCGGGCCCGCAGGCCCGCGGCGGCCGGGCCGCCGAGCGGCGAGCCCAAATCCTTCGTGGTGTCGGTCGTGTCGGTCATCTGCCCCTCACACCCGTCGCACGGAGGTGCCCGAGAACAGGCCGTTGGGCCTGATCATCAGCACCGTCATCAGCACCGCCAGCGCGCCCAGCAGCGCGACCTCCGACCCCAGGTACCCGGAGACGTAGGAGAGGGTGAGCCCGACCACGAGCCCGCCGACCACCGCACCGGGCGGGCTGTCCAGCCCCCCGACGACCGCGGCGGCGAAGCCGAACACCAGCACCGCGTCGAACTGGTTGGGACCGACGAAGGTCGCCGGCGCCACCAGCACCCCGGCGAGCGCCCCGACCGCCCCCGCCAGCGCCCAGCCCAGCGTGAGCACCCGCCCGACCCGCACCCCGAACATCCGGGCCACCTCGGGGGAGAACGCCGCCGCCCGCATCCGCAGCCCCACCGGGGTGACCCGGAAGAGCAGCACGAGCAGCGCCATCACCACCAGCACGGCACCGATGACGAACAGGTCCGACGGCGACAGCAGCAGCCGGGCGTCGCCCACCGTGAAGCCCTTGATGCCCAGCAGCGGCGGGAAGGAGCGCGGCGAGCCGCCCCACACCATCCCGGCCACCGCCTGCAGGAACAGCAGCAGCCCGAGGGTGACGATCACCGCGTTCATCGGCGGCCCGTTCTCCACCGGGCGGACCAGCACCCGTTCCACGACCGCCCCCAGGACGAAGCCGGAGGCGAGGGCGGCCAGCAGCCCCAGCCAGTACGAACCGGTCGCGTGGATCACGCCGAGGGCGATGAAGCTGGTGACCATCAGCATCCCGCCCTGGGCGAAGTTGACGATCCGGGTCGCCCGCCAGATGAGCACCAGGGCCAGCGCGACCGCCGCATAGACGATGCCGCTGGTCACCCCGCCCAGTGTCAGATTGATGAAGTACATGTCAGAACCCCAGGTAGGCGTGGCGGAGGTCGTCCGCGGTGGCGAGGCGCGCGGCCGCGTCGGCCGCGACCACCCGCCCCAGGTTCAGCACGACGCCCTGGTCCGCGACGGACAGGGCGCTGCGCGCGTTCTGCTCCACCAGGAGCACGGTGAGCCCCTGCCGCTCCCGCAGGTCCCGCAGGACGGCGAGGATCTGCGCGGTGATCCGGGGGGCGAGCCCCAGCGACGGTTCGTCGAGCAGCAGCAGCCGCGGCCGGGTCATCAGCGCCCTGCCGATGGCCAGCATCTGCCGCTCCCCGCCGGAGAGCGTCTCCGCGAGCCGTGCGCGCCGCTCGGCCAGCGCGGGGAACAGGGCGTACACCTCCTCCAGGCCGGCCGACTGCAGCGCCCTGCGCTCGCGCCGGTCCCGCCACAGGACTCCCAGCCGCAGGTTGTCGTGGACGGTCAGCTCGGTGATGACCCCGCGGCCCTCCGGCACGTGGGCCAGCCCCAGCCGGACGACCTCCTCGACGGGCAGCCCGGCGATGTCGGTGCCGTCGAGCAGGACGCTGCCGGAACGGGGCCGCACGAGCCCGTTGACGGTGCGCAGCAGCGTGGTCTTGCCGGCGCCGTTGGCGCCGAGCACGGCCGTGATGCTGCCCCGCTCGACGGTGAGGGACACCTCGTCCAGGGCCCGCACCATGCCGTAGGTGACGAGGAGTTCGCGGACCTCAAGCACGGGACGACCCCTCTCGTGTCCCGGGCGCCGCCGGCGTCGTGGTGCCGCCCGGTGCCGGTGTCCCCGCGGTGACCTCGTCGCCGAGGTACGCCTCGGTCACCAGCGGGTCGTCGCGCACCTCGTCCGGGGTGCCGTAGGCGATCGCCTTGCCGAAGTCGAGGACGAGGACCCGGTCGCAGACCCGCATGACCAGGTCCATGTGGTGCTCGACGAGGACGACCGCCATCCGTTCGCGCAGTCCGGAGATGACCTCGCCGAGCTCGCGCATGCCCTCCTCGGACAGTCCCGAGGCGGGTTCGTCGAGCAGCAGCAGGCGCGGCTCGCCGACCAGCGCCCGGGCGAGCGCGACCTGCTTCTGCACCCCGTAGGGGAGTTCGCCGGGGAGCCGGCCGGCGGCGTCCTCCGCGCCGAGCTCCCGCAGGACGGCCAGCGAGCGGTGGCGCAGCAGCCGCTCGTCGCGGTCCGAACGGGGCAGGCCCAGCAGCGCGGAGGCGAAGCCCGCCCGCGCGTGCCGGGTCGCCCCGACCATGACGTTCTCCAGCACGGTGAGCCGGGGGAAGAGCCCCAGGCCCTGCAGGGTCCTGGCGATGCCGAGCCGGGCCAGCTGGTGCGGTCGGGGCCAGGGCAGCGGCCGGTCCTGCCAGTGCAGCGTCCCGGCGGCCGGGCGCACGAAGCCGCACACGGCGTTGAACAGGGTCGTCTTTCCGGCCCCGTTGGGGCCGATGACGCCGAGCACTTCGCCCGGCCGGACCGACAGGGACACCGCATCGAGTGCGGACAGGCCTCCGAAGGAGACCTCGAGTCCGTCGATGCGCAGGAGGCTTTCCACCAGTCACCCTTCCTTGGGAGTTCGGCGGGGTGGTACGGGACGAGAGGGGCGGGGTCGGGGATCGGGATCGGGGTCGGATCGTGCGGGCCGCCCGGTGCTCCGGCGGCTCGGTGGCCTGCCCTTCGGGAGGGCTCCTCCCAGCCCGACCGAATCAGAATCGGATTCGGTTCCGACTGAGGGTGACCCCTGTCCGAAGCGCTGACAAGCCCCCGGTGACGGGGAGTCCGGCTAGCCGGCGCCCGCGAGCAGCCGTGCCTCGCCGGCCTCGTAGAGCCGTCGGCTCTCGGCGGCCGTTCCGTCGCGGCGCCGCCGGTCCCAGCGGCTGCCGAGCCGGCCGGCGAGGAAGCCGAAGGGGATGGACACCAACCCGGCGGTCTGCAGCGGGAACCAGTGGAAGTCACGGCCGGGGAAGAGCGCCGTGGGACCGCCGGACACCGCCGTCGAGAACACCGTCAGCAGCAGGACGCACGCCGTTCCCCCGTAGAGCGCGGCCGGCAGGCCGGTACGGCCGAAACCCCGCCAGAACAACGCGTACGTGAGGGCCGGTGCCACCGCCGCCGCGCCGACCCCCACGGCCGCCCACCGGGCCACCGCCGGCTCCGTGCGCGGGCCGGCACGCCCGTCGCGCATCGCGTGCCCGAACAGGTCGTGCGCCAGGGACGACGCGGCGGCCAGGGTCAGCCCCGACACGGAGGACAGCAGCGTCTCGCCGGGTGGCGGTGGTTGCCGGTGGTGCCAGGTGTCGCCGTGGTACGTCATCGCGCGGTCTCCAAGCGGCTTGCGTGGCGAGGGGTGTGCGGGCGCGGTGGGGGACGGGCAGGTTCGGCCGGTACGCCCCGGGGCGTCGGTGCCCCGGAGTGGCCGCACGATACCGACTGGTCGGCATGTCGGGAAGAGGTGCTGCAGGTCACGGTTGGAGCACCGCGTGCCCGGGCGCCGGACGGGGCCCGCCCAGGCCCCGGTCCTGCCCCCGATCGGGGCCCGACTCCCGCATTTCCGCAGCGGTTTCCCGGGACCGGGAGGTACTCGAGACAGGGATGCGGAACCGGCACGTCCAGGCCGTCCGACCCGCCCCCGGACCAGGGCGACTACCGGACGCCGAGACCGGGCCGGCCCCGCGCGGGGCCGGCCCGGTGAACCGCGTCCCGGTCCGGGGACGCCTCCGTGGACTCGCGCGGACCGACCGGTAGGGGTGCCATGCGGCGGGGGCGCAGCCACCCGGCCGGGCGCCGGGTACGCCGAGCCCGGGCCCGGCCGCGCTGAGGGCAACTGCCCTGTGCTGAACGCGGTTTGTAGCCGCACGCGTGCGGGGGCGGCTCGCGGCGGGACGGCACGGCCCGGGCCCGGGGTCGCGTCCGTGACAGCCGGACCGGCCCAACCGCCATGCGCCTCGGTCGAGATCCAGGTCCCGGCTGTCGCGGGCAGCGCCGATCGCGGACGGGAGCCGCGCGGACCGGTGGGCGCACCTTGCGGCGGCGAGGCGGCCACCCGGCCGGGGCGGTTTCGCCGGGGGTGGCTCCCGCCCGGTACCCCGGGGGGCCGGAGTCACGCCCCCGTCGGCTTCAGGGGCTCGACCTCGCGGGAGCTGCCTCGCGGCGGCGCAACCGCCGTCCGCGGGCCCGCGCGGACGGTCGGAGGGGGCCTTGGCGCGGGTCCTCGGGCGGGCGGCGACTCCGCGTCAACCACCGCGGGGCGGAAGGCCGCGTCAGCCGGTCGTCTCGGGGTGCGGGGGGTGGACGGGGACCTCGCACCACACCTGCTTGCCGCCGCTGAGCGGCATCGTGCCCCAGGCGGCGGACATGGCCTCGACGAGGAGGATGCCGCGGCCGCCGGTGTCGTGCCAGTTGATGATCGCCGGCTTGACCGGCGTCCGCGGGGAGGCGTCGCCGACCGCGATCCGCAGCCGGTCGCCGGTGAGCGTGAGGTCCAGCCGGACCTGGCCCTCGGTGTGCACCAGGGCGTTGGTGACCAGCTCCGAGACGACCAGCAGCACCGTGTCGGCCGCCTCGCCGAGCCCCCAGGCGCGCAGGGTGCGGGCGGTGAAGCGCCGGGCGTGCGAGGCGGCGTCGGGGAGCCGCCACACCGTCCAGCTCTCGCGCACGGGCTTGACGGCCATGCCGTCGTAGCGCATGAGCAGCAGCGCCACGTCGTCGCTGCGGCTCGCGCCGCTCAGCAGCGCGTCGGCCATGCGGCCCAGATGCGAGGGGTCGGCCTCGGACAGCTCGCGCGACATGCGCGAGATGCCCTCGTCCATGGGGAGTTCGGCGGACTCCACCAGGCCGTCCGTGGTCAGCGCGAGGACGGTGCCGTTCTGCAGCCGCAGCGGGATCAGCGGGAAGTCCGCGTCGTCGACGACGCCCAGCGGGGGCCCGCCGTCGCCCTCCACGATCCGCGTGCCGCCGTCCGGCAGCCGCAGCACCGGCGGCAGGTGCCCGGCACGCACGCACCAGGCGGTGCCCTCCTCCATGTCGATGCTGACGTAGCAGCAGGTCGCGAAGAGGTCGGTCTCCATGCCCACGAGCAGGCGGTTGGCGTGCGACACGACGACGTCGGGTGAGTGGCCCTCCACGGCGTAGGCGCGGATCGCGGTCCGCATCTGGCCCATGAGCGTGGCCGCACCGGCGTTGTGGCCCTGGACGTCGCCGATGACCAGGGCGACGTGGTGGTCGTGCAGGGGTATGACGTCGTACCAGTCGCCGCCGACCTCGAGGCCGCCGGTCGTCGGCAGGTAGCGGGCGACCGCGACGCCGCCCGGCAGCACCGGCAGCCGGCGCGGCAGCAGGGTGCGCTGGAGGGTGCCGACCAGCTCGTGCTCGGCGTCGAACGCCCTTACGCGGACCAGCGCCTGGCCGACCAGGCCGGCCGCGGCGGTCAGCACGGCACGTTCGTCCGCGCCGAACTCGTGCGGCTGGTCCCAGCCGATGAGGCAGCACCCGACGACCCGTCCGGCCGCGGGCAGCGGCAGCACCGCGAGGCCGCCGGGGCCGACCCCGGCCAGCGTCGACTCCAGCGGTGCCCCGGCCGGCCAGAAGCCCACCCGGCCCTCGCGCAGCGCGGTCGCCAGCGTGGGCATGGCCCGGGTCGGCGCGTCCGGCCACTCGGAACGCCATTCGGTGCGCCACACCTCGGGCCAGGCCGAGGGGTCCGCCGGGTCGAGGACGGTCACCACCAGCCGGTCGTTCTCCAGCTCGGCGAGCGCGATCCGGTCGGCGTTCAGCGGGCGGCGCAGCGACGTCACCACCACCGTGCTGACGTCGCGCACGGTCGAGGCGTTGGCCAGGTCGGCGGCGAGCTGCTGCACCCGGCCGACGTCGTTGACCCCGGCCCGCATCCGCGAGGCGTCGCCGACCGTGCCGAGCAGCCGCACGGGGCGGCCGTCGGGGGCGAACAGGACCCGCCCGCGCAGCCGCAGCCAGACCAGTTCCCCGGAGGGCCGGCGGATGCGGAACTCCAGCTCGCGGTCGCCGGTGGCCATGTGCCCGGCCTCGACCACCGACATCAGCGCGGGGAGGTCCTCGGGCACCGTCTGCGCGAGCAGGGTCTCCACCCGGCCGTCGAACCCCGCGGGTTCCAGGCCGAAGAGGGCGAGCACGTCGTCGCCGACGTTGATCCAGCCCGTGTCCATGTCGAGGGTGAAGCCGGTGCCGCGCGACTCCGCCCCGGCCACCGGATCGGTGTCCGCGCACGCGTCGCCGGGGGTGGGGCCGGGATGGCCGATCGCGGTGGCGAACAGTTCGAGGTCCTGCCGGTGCTCGGCGTCGAAGCCGCCGGGCCGGTCCGTGACCGCCACCAGGCAGCCGACGCTCACGTGGTCCGCCCGCAGCGGCAGGGCGGTCAGCGAGACCTCCAGCGGTTCCGGGGTCCCGTTGCCCACCAGCCTGGCGACCTCCGCGGGTCCCGCCGTCACCACGCGGTCCTGGCGCACGGCGACGGCCATGGGGGAAGCGCCGTCCGTCGCGTAGCTCTGGCGCAGCCCGTGCAGGGCGCGCGGTACCCCGGCCGAGGCGACCAGGCACAACTCGCCGCCCGTCTCCGAGGGTGCGTACACCGCGACATGGGTCGCACCGGTGAAGACCAGTGCCTGTTCGATGACGGCTCGCAGGCGGGCGGAACGGCCAAGGTCGGATCGGAGCGTCTTGAGCGCGAGCTCGGCGGACAGCGCCCGTACTCTGCGTCCTTTCGCGCCGTCGCTGACCACGTGGTCATTACACCGCCTCCGGGGCCCCGGCGCAGCCCGTGTGCGGGGAATCGTCACGCGGCGTGAGAGGAACGGGGGCCGGGCCCTCCGTCCGCGGTGCGACGGGCACGCGGGCGCCAAGATCCGGCGCCCTCCCGCGCCGGACGGGACCGTGGCGGACGGGCCCGCGCGCAGGGGTCAGCGCGCAGGGGTCAGCGCTGGGGGAAGGTGTACGTGTAGCCGGCCGCGTCGAGGCGGTCGAGCAGCGTCTCCAGCGCCTGCACGGTCTGGCTGCGGTCGCCGCCGCCGTCGTGCATGAGCACGATGGCGCCCGGCTTCAGCTCGCGGTTCACGGTCGCGAGGATGGCGTCCGCGCCGGGACGGCGCCAGTCGTCGGAGTCGACGGTCCAGCCGAGCGGACGCAGCCCGTGACCGGCGGCGATGGCGCGGATCGCGGGGGAGAAGTCGCCGCCGGGGGCGCGGTAGTACCACAGCGGGGTGTCGCCGGAGCCGGCCGCGCGGGATATCTCGTCCCGGGCGTCGAGTATCTCGTGGCGGTTGTACTCCTCCGACTTGCCGCTCTGCGCCTCGTCGTGGTGGACGGAGTGGTCGCACAGCCGGTGGCCCGCGGCGGCAATGCGCCGGACCAGGTCGGGGTGGGCCCGGGCGTTGGGGCCTATCTCGCAGAAGGTGGCCTTGGCGTGGTGCCGGGCGAGGACGTCGAGGACCTCCGGGGTCCACACCGGGTCCGGGCCGTCGTCGAAGGTGAGCGCCACCGACCTGCCGGGTGCCTCCACGCCGTGCTGGATCGAGGCCGCGGTCACCGTCGTGCCACGGGCGGGGGCCTGGACGGCGGTCCCGTGGGCCCCCGTGCCGTGGGGGGCCTGCGCGCCGTGGCCGGGTGCCTGCGGCCGGCCGGTCCCCGGCGCGGTGGTGCCGTGGTGCGCGGTGCCGTGGTGCCCAGTGCCGTGGTGCCCGGTGCCCGCCGGGGTACGGGCCGCACCCGGTGCATCGGACGGGGTGCCGGACGCCGCACCGGGCGTCGTGGAGGGCTCGGCGGGGGCGGAGGAGGGCGCGGCGGGGGCGGCGGGGGCGGAGGCACGGGCGGAGGGCACGGAGGCGGTGGCACCGGCGCTGCTCATCATGTGCTCCGTGCCGCAGGCGGCGAGCGCGGCTCCGGCGAGCGTCGCCGCCGCGGCCGCTCCGAGGGCTCGGGTCGCGCGGGTCGTCAGTGCCACGGTGGTACCTCCTGGGGCCGGCTGCCGGCATGCCGGGCATGCGGATCAGCCCTCCACCGTAGGGGGCGCGCGGCGGCGCGCCCCCGGTCTTTCGGTCATCTTCGGGTCCTTCGTCGGCGGGACCTTGGTCCTATTGGCATGCGCGCGACAAGGTGTCAGGCTACGGGACAGGAAAGTTTCCTAACGGAAGGACTTCATCGTGCGCAAGCGCCTCGCACTCGCCACCGCCGGTGCCGGAGCCACCCTGCTGGCCGCCCTCCTCACCCCCGCCGCCGGCGCCGCCGGGACGGCCGGGTCCGCGCCCCGCAGCCCCCAGGAGGGCTCCGTCACCGCCGCCCAGTTACTCGCCAAGGTGAACGGCTGCACCCAGATCTCCCACAGCAGGTACCGCACCGACGAGGAGACCTCCGCCACCGTCCCGGTCTGCGGCGCGAACGGCGCCGTCTTCTGGAAGGCCGACATGGACATCGACTGCGACGGCCAGGTCACCGCCCGCTGCAACTGGGACACCGACCCCTGGTTCCAGGACGACACGGCCTTCCACCAGTCGGACGGCCGCCCGCTCAACGCCGAGACGCTCCCCTACGTCGTCGTCCCCAGCCCCAGCGGCACCTGGGACTACCGCGGCGCCGGCATCAAGGGCGGCGGCGTCGTCGCCGTCGTGTACGGCGGCAAGGTCGAGTACGCCGTCGTCGGCGACACCGGCCCCACCGCGATCATCGGCGAGGCCTCCTACGCCACCGCGCAGGCCCTCGGCATCGACCCCGACCCGGAGACCGGCGGGGCCGAGTCCGGCGTGACGTACATCGTCTTCAAGAACTCCTCCGTCGCGCCGATCGAGAGCCACGCCCAGGCGGTCTCCCTCGGCGACACGCTCGCCCGCCGGTTCCTCGCGGACAACTGACCCGCCGTCGGCGCCGACGTACGCCGGGCGGCCGATGCGACGCGGCGGACGCCCCCTCCGTGTTGCGCGGCCGCCCCCGGCACGTGATCGTGGGCCGAGGGACACTCCGGCCCGCTCGGGCTTCCGCACCGTGGTCCACCCAGGGGGTCGCCGCATGAGCACACACGTTGACGTCGTCGTCCTGGGCGCGGGACCCGGCGGTTACGTCGCCGCCATCAGGGCCGCCCAGCTGGGGCTGCGCACGGCGATCGTCGAGGAGCGCTACTGGGGCGGGGTCTGCCTCAACGTCGGGTGCATCCCCTCAAAGGCCCTGCTGCGCAACGCGGAACTGGCACACATCTTCACCAAGGAGGCCAAGACCTTCGGCATCCGGGTGAACGGCGAGCTCAGCTTCGACTACCGCGAGGCCTTCGCGCGCAGCCGCAAGGTCGCCGACGGCCGCGTCAGGGGCGTCCACTTCCTGATGAAGAAGAACGACATCACTAAGTTCGAGGGCCACGGCACCTTCACCGACGACCACACCCTGCACGTCGCGCTGGGCTCCGGCGGCAGCGAGACCCTCACCTTCGACCACTGCATCATCGCCACCGGCGCCACCACCCGGCTGCTCCCCGGCACCTCGCTCAGCGAGCGGGTCGTGACGTACGAGGAGCAGATCATGACGGACACCCTCCCGGGGAGCATCCTCATCGCGGGCGCCGGCGCGATCGGTGTGGAGTTCGCCTACGTCCTGCGCAACTACGGGGTGAAGGTGACCCTCGTGGAGTTCCTGGACCGGATCGTGCCGCTGGAGGACGAGGAGGTGTCGGCCGAACTCTCCCGTCAGTACCGCAAGCTCGGCATCGACGTGCTCACCTCGACCCGGGTGGAGGCGATCAACGACGCGGGCGACTCGGTGAAGGTCATGGTGACCACCGGCGGCCAGCGGCAGACGCTCGAGGCCGACAAGGTGCTCCAGGCGATCGGCTTCCAGCCGCGGATCTCCGGCTACGGCCTGGAACAGACGGGCGTCCGGCTCACCGAGCGCGGCGCCATCGACGTCGACGAGTTCTGCCGCACCAGCGTTCCGCACATCTACGCTATCGGCGACGTCACCGCGAAGCTGATGCTCGCGCACGCCGCCGAGGCCATGGGCGTGGTCGCCGCCGAGACCATCGCCGAGGCCGAGACGATGGCGCTCGAGTACGTGATGATCCCGCGCGTCACCTTCTGCCAGCCGCAGATCGCCAGCTTCGGGTGGACGGAGGCGCAGGTCCGCGAGCGCGGGCTCGACGTGCGGGTGGCCAAGTTCCCCTTCACCGCCAACGGCAAGGCGCACGGCCTCGGTGACGCGAGCGGTTTCGTGAAGCTCATCAGCGACGCGAAGTACGGCGAGATCCTGGGCGGCCACCTGATCGGCCCCGAGGTCACCGAGCTGCTGCCGGAACTGACGCTGGCCCAGAAGTGGGACCTCACCGCGGCCGAACTGGCCCGCAACGTCCACGGTCATCCGACGCTCAGCGAGGCCGTGCAGGAGGCGGTCCACGGGCTGGCCGGCCACATGATCAACTTCTGAGGCCGCGGGCGGCGTCCCGACGTGGATGCCGGTGCCGGTGCCGGTGCCGGTGTTTCGGCTGTCGCGCCGTCTCGCGCCCTGCGGGCGCAAAGATGCCGGCTGCGGAGGGGAGGGTGGGGGTCCGGGGCTTGTCGGCAGTGTGCGGCCCGGTGGTCGG
The DNA here is from genome assembly GCF_055635295.1 of Streptomyces sp. NPDC111520. Classification (NCBI taxonomy): domain Bacteria; kingdom Bacillati; phylum Actinomycetota; class Actinomycetes; order Kitasatosporales; family Streptomycetaceae; genus Streptomyces; species Streptomyces sp. NPDC111520. The sequence continues at coordinate 214,958 of NZ_JBVKBW010000009.1, forward strand.
CTGGGGTTCAGGCGCCGGAGCGGGTTGCCTTTCCGCTGGCCTGGGGTCTCGTTGCCGTCCGCGGGTATAGACGGCCGCTTCCACGCCTACTGCCGGTGGTGGGCGCGCCCGCCCTTACCTGCGTCTGCGGGTATTTCGGGGTGCTGCCGTGGGGTCGGCGGGAGATCGGGCCCGCTTTCAGCGTCATGGACGTCGGAACAGAGCCCGATCTCGGATCGGGGAAGCAGCCGCAGACGCCGGTTACGGCGGGCGCGCCACCCACCAAGGGTGGGCGTGGTCACCGGTCATCTATACCCGCTGACGGCAACGAGACCGGTACCAGATGAACAACCGACCCCGCTCCGGCGCCTGAACCCCGGCCGCCCACCGGCCCCCACACTGCAGACCAGCCCCGAACCCCGACCCTCCCACCCGCAGCCCGCATCTTTGCGCCCGCAGGGCGCGAGACGACGGGACAGCCGAACGATCACCCCACCCCCACCGCACCCCCCCGTCAGCGCCTGCGGCGTCGCAGGAGGACGACGACCGCCGCCGCGACGGCCGCAGCCGCCAGACCCGCCACCGCGGCGCGTCGGGCGACGGGGGCGCCGGCGATGCGGAGGAGGTCGAGGGGTTCGTCCTCGGGTCCGGCCGGCGTCGGGGGCGTGGTCTCCGCGGCGTCCTCGCCGACGGCGGCGGGCTGCGGGGCGGCGAGCCGGGAGGCGAGGCAGTCGGCGAACCGGCCGATGATCCGGTCGCCGACCTCGGCCATCACACCGCGGCCGAACTGCGCGGGCCGGCCCGTCACGGCGAGGTCGGTCGTGACCGAGACGACCGTCGCGCCGTCCTTCTCCGTCAGGGTGCCGGTCACCGTCGCCCGCGCCGTGCCCTGGCCGCGGACCTCCTTGCCGCGGGCGGCCAGCACGACGCGGTGCGCGGTCCCGTCCCGCTCCTCGAAGACCGCCGTGCCGCGGTACGTCACCGTCACCGGGCCGACCTTGACCCGCACCGTGCCCATGACGGTCTCGCCGTCGTACTCGTCCACCGTCGCGCCCGGCATGCACGGTGCGACGCGCTCGATGTCCAGCAGCGCCGGCCAGGCCTCCGCCACCGGGACGGGGACCGTGAACTCGTGGTGCAGTTCCATGATCTACTCCTCGTCACACCGGCCTGAGCACCGGAGGGTGGATCGCGCCGGCCGTACCCGACAGCGGGGTGCCGCTGCCGCCCCAGCGCAGCGCGATGATCTCGGCGGCGATCGACACCGCGACCTCCTCGGGGGTGCGCGCGCCCAGGTCCAGCCCGATCGGCGAGCGCAGCCGGGCGAGTTCGGCCGGTGCGAGCGTCGTGTCGCGCAGCCGCTTGAGCCGGTCGTCGTGCGTGCGCCGGCTGCCCATCACGCCGATGTACGCGGCCGGCCGGCGCAGCGCGACCTCCAGCAGTGGCACGTCGAACTTGGGGTCGTGGGTGAGGACGCACACCACCGTGCGGTCGTCGGTCTCCGTCCCGCCCAGGTAGCGGTGCGGCCAGTCGACGACGACCTCCACGCCCTCGGGGAAGCGCTTCGGGGTCGCGAACACCGGACGCGCGTCGCAGACGGTCACCCGGTAGCCCAGGAACAGCCCGATGCGCGCCACCGCCGCCGCGAAGTCGATGGCGCCGAACACCAGCATCCGCGGCGGCGGGGCGAAGGACTGCAGGAACACCGTCACGTCGTCCTCGCGCCGTTCGCCGTGGCGGCCGTAGTGGCGCTGCCCGGTGGCGCCCTGGGCCAGCTCGCCGCGGGAGTCGTCCGTGACCGCCGCGTCCAGGCCCTCCGAGCCGAGGGTGCCGGCGACCCGGTCCGGCCACACCGTGAGCGTCGCGCCGCGCGGGGCGGGACCGTCGAGCACCGTCGCGGTGACCACCGGGCGGTGCGCGGCGACGGAGGCCGCCACCTCGCCGAAGCCCGCGTCCGTGGCCGGGGAGACCGGACGGACCAGCAGGGTGATCTCGCCGCCGCAGGTCAGTCCCACCTCGAAGGCGTCGGCGTCGCTGTAGCCGAAGGTGTGCAGCCGGGCCTCGCCCGACGCGACGACCTCCTTGGCCAGTTCGAAGACCGCGCCTTCCACGCAGCCCCCGGAGACGCTGCCGACGACCTCGTCACCCGGTCCCACCGCCATGGCCGCGCCCGGCCCGCGCGGGGCGCTGCGGCTCACCGCCACCACCGTGGCGAGCCCGAACGGGGTTCCCGAGGCGTACCAGTCGTCCAGCGCAGGAAGGATCTCACGCACCGTCGGCTCCTCTCACCACGGCGGCCAGACGTTCCAGCGCGCCCAGACTGTGCCCCTCCACGAAGGCGTCGACGCTCGGCAGCGCCGCCGCCATCCCCGCTGCCAGCGGGGCGTACCCCGGTCTGGCCTTGCGCGGGTTGGCCCACACCACGCGGTGCGCCAGCCGTGCCAGCCGCCGCATCTGCGCGGCCAGCAGGGCGGGGTCGCCGCGCTCCCAGCCGTCCGACAGCAGCACGACCACCGCGCCGCGCGCTGTGCCCCGCGCGCCCCAGCGGTCGAGGAACGCCCGCAGCGTCTCCCCGAGCCGGGTGCCGCCGCTCCAGTCGGGCACCGCGGCCCCGACCGCGGCCAGCGCCGCGTCGGGGTCTCGGCGTCCCATCTCGCGGGTGACGCGGGTCAGCCGGGTGCCGAGGGTGAAGACCTCGGTGGGCGTGCGGCCGCGCGAACCGTGCGCGGCGGCGTGCGCGAACCGCAGCAGCGCGTCCGCGTACGGGGCCATCGACCCGCTGACGTCCAGCAGCAGCACCACCCGGCGCGGCTTGCGCGCCGGGGCCCGCCGCAGCAGGACGGCAGGCTCCCCGCCCCGGCGCAGCAACTCCCGTACGGTACGGCGCGGATCCACGCCACCGCGGCGTGCCGGGCGGCGCCGGGAGCTGCGGCGCGGCTCGCCGTCGAGGGCGAACACCGCCAGCAGCTGGTTCAGTTGGGCCCGCTCCGCCGTGGTCAGTACGGCGATGTCACGGTGCCGCAGCACCTCGGTCGCACTGGCGAGCGCGGTCGCGGTGGGTCCTTCACCGCCCTCCTCGGTGGTCCGCTCCCCGGGCTCGGCTCGCGGCACCGCGGGCGGGCGCACCGGGCGGACCGCCGGACGCACCCGGCGCGGCGGCCGTTCGCCGTCGAAGAAGGCCGCGAAGACCCGGTCGTAGCGCTCCAGGTCGTCCGGCCCGCCGCAGAGCGTGAGCCGCCCCGCCCAGTACACGTCGCGGCGCCGCCCCGGGTCGAGCCGGCCGAGCGCGGCAAGGAACGCGGCCACCCGGTCGGGGCCGGCCGGCACCCCTGCGGCCCGCAGGGCGCGGGCGAAGCCCACCACCCCCGCCGTGCCGTCCGCCGTGACCGTGCGCATCGTGCTCACCGCGCCCCGCCCGCCCGTGCGGCGAGGATCCCCGACAGGTCCAGCGAGCGCGCCCGCTGGGCGTCCTCGCGGTACTTGAGCACCGAGCCGAGGGTGGTCATCGCCAGGTCCGCGTCGAGTTCCGTCGCCCCCAGCGCGGCGAGCGCCTCCGCCCAGTCGATGGTCTCCGCCACCCCGGGCGGCCGCACCAGGTCCTGCTCGCGCAGGCACTGCACCACGGCCGTCACCTGCGCCGCGAGGCGTGCCGCCACATGCGGCTGCCTGCGCCGTACGATCGCCAGCTCCCGCTCGAAGCCGGGGTGTTCGAACCAGTGGTAGAGGCAGCGCCGCTTCAGGGCGTCGTGCACCTCGCGCGTCCGGTTGGACGTCAGCACCACCACGGGCGGCGACTGCGCCCGCAGGGTGCCCAGTTCGGGGACGGTGACGGAGTACTCCGACAGCAGTTCCAGCAGGAAGGCCTCGAACTCGTCGTCCGCGCGGTCGACCTCGTCGACCAGCAGCACCGAGGGGCTGGTCTCCAGGGCCCGCAGCAGTGGCCGTGCCAGCAGGAACCGCCGGCTGTAGAGCTCGCCCTCCAGCGTCTCCGGGTCGCTGACGCCCGCGGCCTCGGCCGCCCGCAGGTGCAGCAACTGCCGGGGGAAGTCCCAGTCGTACAGCGCCTGGGAGGCGTCGATGCCCTCGTAGCACTGCAGCCGGATCAGCGGCGCGCCGAGGGCTCCGGCGAGCGCGTGCGCCAGCGCCGTCTTGCCGACGCCCGCGTCGCCCTCGCAGAAGATCGGGCGGTGCAGCGTCAGCGCCAGGTAGCAGGCGACCGCGAGGCCGTCGTCGACCAGGTAGCCGGTCTCCTCCAGCCGGGCCCGGATCTCCTCGGGGCCGGAGATCGCCGGCACCGCCCCGACCGCCCCGTCGTCCCGGTCGGCGGCGGGGGCGGCACGGTACGGCGCGGAAGCCGGTCCGGTGGCAGCGGCGGCCGGTCCGCCGGCCGGTCCGGCGCCGGGGGCGGGAGCCGCGGTGCCGGGGCCGTGCGGACCCACCGCTCCGGCGCGTGCCGTCGCCAGGGGGAGCGGTCCGCAGGCGGGGCTCGCCGGGGTGGTCCACCCCGGCGGATTCCCGTGCGCCGGCCAGGTCATGCGCTGCGTCCGCTCCTCATGTCAGCTCCGCGGCGGCGAGGACCGCCCTGCGGGTGAGCACCCGCGCCAGGTGCTCCCGGTACTCGGCGGACGCCGACAGGTCGGACCCGGGCCGGGTGCCCTCCGCGGCGCTGCCGGCGGCCGAGGCCACCGCCTCCGGGGCGGCGTCGGCGCCCGCGAGCGCGGCCTCGCAGGCGGTGGCGCGCACCGGGGTGGGCCCCATGTTCGACAGCCCGACACGGCACTCGACGATGTGGCCGTCGTCGCGCCGCACCAGCGCCGCCACCCCCACCACGGCCCATGCCTGGGCGCTCAGTTGGAACTTCTCGTAGTGGAAGCCCCAGGCGTCCGCCTTGGGTACCCGCACCTCCACCAGCAGTTCGTCGGGCCGCAGCGCCGTCTGCAGGTAGTCGGTGAAGAACTCCCGCGCCGGGAGGGTCCGTTGCCCGTCCGGACCCTGGACGACCAGTTCGGCGTCGAGGGCGAGGACGGCCGCGGGCACGTCCCCGGCCGGGTCGGCGTGGGCGATGGAGCCGCCGATCGTGCCCCGGTGGCGTACCGCCGGATCGGCCACCGTGGCCGTGGCGGCGGCCAGCAGCCCGGCGTGCCGCCGCACCAGGGGGTCGTGCACGATGTCGTGGTGCGAGGTCAGGGCGCCGATGACGAGGTCGTCCCCGTCGACCCGCACCCCGCGCAGGCCGGGAATCCGGCCGACGTCCACGAGCAGTTCGGGGAAGGCGAGCCGCATCCGCAGGATCGGCAGCAGGCTCTGACCGCCCGCCAGCACCTTCGCGTCCTCCCCGGCGAGGGCGAGCTGCCGCACCGCCTCCTCCACGGTGCGGGGCCTGGCGTACTCGAACGACGCGGGGATCATGAGCCGTCCTCCTCCGGCCGTGCGGAGCGCCGCGCGTCCCGCAGGGCCCGCCAGATCCGTTCCGGCGTGCACGGCATCGGCACGTCCGTGACGCCCAGCGGCCGCAGGGCGTCGACCACGGCGTTGACCACCGCGGGGGTCGAGGCGATCGTCCCGGCCTCGCCGACGCCCTTGACGCCCAGCGGGTTGGTGGTCGCCGGCGTCTCGGTGCGGTCGGTCAGGAAGTCGGGCAGGTCGGCCGCGCAGGGCACCAGGTAGTCGGCCATGGTGCCGGAGACCAGGTTGCCCTCATCGTCGTAGACCGCCTCCTCGAACAGGGCCTGGGCGATGCCCTGGGCGAGGCCGCCGTGCACCTGACCCTCCACGATCATCGGGTTGACGACCTTGCCGACGTCGTCCACGCACACGTAACTGCGGATGCGCGCCCGCCCGGTCTCGGTGTCCACCTCCACCGCGCACAGGTGCGTGCCGTGCGGGTAGGAGAAGGCCTCGGGGTCCTCCACGTGCTCCGCGTTGATCGTCGGCTCCAGCCCGTCGGGCAGGTCGTGCGAGGTGAACGTCGCGAAGGCCACCTCCTGGATCGTCCGGCGCGCGTCCGGCGAGCCCTTCACCGAGAAGACGCCGCCGGCGAAATCCAGGTCGTCCTCGCTCGCCTCCAGCAGGTGCGCGGCGACCTTGCGGGCCTTGTCGACCACCTTCCGCGCGGCGCGGTGCACGGCCACCCCGCCGACGACCAGCGAGCGCGAGCCGTAGGTGTCCATGCCCTGCGGCACCGTGCGGGTGTCGCCGTGCAGCACCTCGACGTCCTCGAAGGGCACGCCCAGCACGTCCGCCGCGATCTGGCTCCAGCTCGTCACATGGCCCTGCCCGTGCGGGCTGGTGCCGGTCAGCACCTCCACCTTGCCCGTCGGCAGCATGCGGATCGACGCCGCCTCCCAGCCGCCCGCGCCGTAGCGCAGGTCGCGCAGGATCCGGCTGGGCGCGAGCCCGCACATCTCCGTGTACGTCGACACGCCGATGCCCAGCCGCACCGGGTCGCCGCGCTCCTCGCGCCTGCGCTGCTCGGCCCGCAGGTCGTCGTAGCCGAAGAGGGCGAGCGCCTTGTCCGTCGCCGACTCGTAGTCCCCGCTGTCGTAGGTGAGGCCGCCGATGGTGGTGTAGGGGAACTCGTCGTGGCCGATCCAGTTGCGGCGGCGCACCTCCACCGGGTCCACGCCGAGTTCGGCGGCGAGTTCGTCCATCATGCGCTCGATCGCGAACGTCGCCTCGGGGCGGCCCGCGCCGCGGTACGCGTCGGTGGGGGTCTTGGTGGTGAAGACGCCCGTGCAGGTGAAGTCGTAGGCGTCCATCTTGTAGATGCCGGGGAACATGAACGCCCCGAGCAGCGGGACGCCCGGCGTCACGATCATCAGGTACGCGCCCATGTCGGCGAGCAGTTCCACCTTCAGGCCCAGCAGTCTGCCGTCGCGCGTCGCGGCGAGTTCGAGGTCCTGGATCTGGTCGCGTCCGTGGTGGGTGGCCAGGTACCCCTCCGAACGGGACTCCGTCCACTTGACCGGGCGGCCCAGCATCCGGGCGACGGCCAGGCCGATCGCCTCCTCGCCGTAGACCTGGAGCTTGGAGCCGAAGCCGCCGCCGACGTCCGGCGCGACGACCCGCAGCCGCTGCTCCGGGATGCCGGTGACGACGGCCATCATCACCCGCACGATGTGCGGGATCTGCGTCGCGGAGTAGAGGGTGTACTGGTCCGAGGTGTCCGGCGGGACCGCCACGACGGCCCGCGGCTCCATGGCGTTGGGGATGAGCCGCTGCTGCACGAAGCGCCGGCGCAGCACCACGTCGGCCCGCTCGCGCACGGTGGCGTAGTCCTCGCCGGTGGCCAGCGGCCAGGTGTAGCAGCGGTTGGTGCCCTTGTCGGCGTGGACCAGCGGGGCGCCCTCGGCGAGCGCCGCCTCCATGTCGAGGACCGGGGGCAGCGGCTCGTAGTCGACGTCGATCGCCTCCAGCGCGTCGGCCGCCGCGTAGCGGTCGCGGGCCACGACGACCGCGACCGGGTCGCCGGTGTGGCGGACCTCGTCGACGGCGACCGGCGGGTGCTCGGGCAGCACGATGTCCTCGGTGACGGGCCAGGCGCAGGGCAGCGACCCGAGCCCCTCGGCCAGGTCGCGGCCGCTGTAGGCGGCGACGACCCCCGGCCGTTCGAGGGCCGGGGTGACGTCGATCCGCTCGATGCGGGCGTGCGCCATCGGGCTGCGCAGGATCGCGATGTGCAGCAGCCCCGGGACGCTGATGTTGTCGGTCCAGGTCGTCCGGCCGGTCACCAGCCGGGCGTCCTCCTTGCGGACGCGGGCCCGGCCGACCTCGGGTTCGCGTCCGGTCAGTTGGTCGGTCATACCGGCGCCCCGCTCCCGGCCGGGCTCGGCGCGGCGTGCTCGGCCACGGCGCCGGGCTCCGGCGCCTGGTGGCGGCGTTCCTCGGCGGCGGCCGCCAGCACGGCGCGCACGATGTTCATGTAACCCGTGCAGCGGCACAGGTTGCCCTCCAGACCCTCGCGGACCTCCTCGGGCGTGGGGTCGGGGTTCTCCCGCAGCAGGTCGCGGGCGGCCATGATCATGCCGGGCGTGCAGAAGCCGCACTGCAGCGCGTGCTGCTCGTGGAACGCCCGCTGCAGGGGGTGCCACTCGCCGTCGGCGGAGGCCAGCCCCTGGATCGTCGTCACCTCGCCGCCGTCGGCCTGTACGGCGAGCACGGAACAGCTCTTCACGCTCGCGCCGTCGAGGTCCACCGTGCAGGCGCCGCAGTTCGTGGTGTCGCACCCGATGGGGGTACCGGTCAGGCCGAGCCGGTCCCGCAGGTAATGGACGAGCAGGAGGCGGGGCTCCACCTCGTCCTCGTAGGCCGTGCCGTCCACCTTCACCGAGATGCGGGTCATGAGGCCTCCCAGAGGCGCCGCGTGGCGATTCCCCCGTTCTGCTCCGATACGCGCAACTGTAAGTCGCGCCCGGGGACAACGCGACGCCTCGGACGCGAGTTCCACGGGCCTCTTGTGCTCGGATATCCGAGGCGTAATGTTGATTACATGATTACGAGCGAACAGATGGAAGCAGTGCGTGGCTGGCTTGCCGGGCGGCTCCCCGACGGACTGTTCGAGGCGCTCGTGGAGGTGACGGTCGACCGCGAGGAGATCACCGTCGTCGGCCGCATCCCCGCACCGGAGGTCGACGCCGGCGCGTCACCCGTCGAACGCGAGGCCGCGCTCGACGGACGCGTCGCCGAGTTCCGGGAGCGCACCCGCGAGGACCGTGTCGCCGTCGCCCGCGAGGCCGAACACCGCTTCGGGCGCAAGGTCTCCTGGGGCGTGGAGTGCGGCGGGCGCCGGGCCCTGTACACCACCGTCTCCGTCCCCGTCATGACCCGGCTCCGCCAGCCCGAGCGCCAGGTCCTCGACACCCTCGTCGGGGGCGGCGTCGCCCGCAGCCGCAGCGAGGCCCTCGCCTGGTGCGTGCGCCTCGTCCGCGCCAACACCGACCCCTGGCTCGGGGACCTGCGCGACTCCCTGGAGCAGGTCCAGCGCGTCCGCGCCCAGGGCCCGGACCGCGCCGCGCTGCCCGCCGAGGACGACTGACCGCCCGGCCCCGGCGAAGCGGCGTGCGACGCGGGGCCCGAGGCCGGCCGCGGGCCCGCCGGGGACCCGAGTGCCCCGAAGGGTGGTGCCCCGGTGGGTGGTTCGGGCGCCGGGGAGGGCGGGCGGCCGCGTCGTCCTCCACGCAGCCGGAACGCCGTGGGAGAGCCCGTCACCCGGCAGGGGCACCTGCGCCCGTGGGCCGTACGGGTTAGATTCAAAGGCGTGCTGCGCATCGTGGACGGCAGGAGCGGGGAGCCCGTGGAACTCGACCCGGGGCGGCGCGTGCCGCTGCGGGTGCTGGCGCACACCGGCGCCGCGGGCGGGAGGACGACGGCGCTGCGGGTGCTGCTGGTGGCGGACGTGCTGGCCCGCGCCGTGGAGACGCACGGCGGGCAGGTGCTGGTCGCCTCGGTCGGCCCGGCCGACCCCGCACTGGACGCCGCCGCCGCGGCGCTGGGCATCGGGCCCCGCGCGGCGCGCGGGGACGACGTCCGCGCGGCGGAGGCGGCGCTCGCGGGCCCGGCCCGGGTGCACGTCGCCCCGACGGGCACCGGGACCGGCGGCCTCCGTCTCGACGTCGCGCAGGTTCACCCGGACGAAGTAGCCGCGCCCGGCCCCGCCGTACGTCTCGCCTTGCTCCGGCTCGACCGCAGGGCGCCCGCGGACCTGTCCGCGCCGGTACTCGACGGGGCCGACGCCGGTCTGCGGCGGTGGCGCGGCGCGGTGGCCCGCTGGGCCGAGTCGCCGTCGAAGCCGATGTGCGCCCAGTACGTCGAACGCCTCCAGGCCGCCCTGGACGCGGACCTCGACACCGCCGCCCACCTGGCCGTCCTCGACCGGCTGGAGGAGGAGGCCGCCCTGCCCGACGGCTCCCGCTTCGAGACGTTCGCCCGGGCGGACCGGGTGCTGGCCCTGGAGCTGAGCGCCGAGGTCGGCGGGGTGCGGTCGTGAAGCGACGCGCGGAGGCCGGTCCGCGACGCCTCGTCGTGCTGCGGCACGCCAAGTCCGCCTGGCCCCCGGACGTCCCGGACCACGACCGCCCGCTCGGCCCCCGCGGCCGCCGCGACGCCCCTGCCGTCGGCCGCTGGCTGCGGGAGAACGGACACACCCCCGACCTGGTGATCTGCTCGACCTCCCGGCGCACCCAGGAGACCTGGGAACTCGCCGCCGCGGCCCTGGGCGCCAAGCCGTCCGTGCCCGTGCGCCTGGACGAGCGGGTCTACGCCGCCACCGCCCGCGCCCTGCTCGACGTCCTGCGCGAGGCCCCCGAGGACGCCGGGTCCCTCGTGCTGGTCGGCCACAACCCGGGGGTCCAGGACCTCGTCCTGCGCCTGACGGGCCAGGCCCGCGCCGACGCCCTGCTGCGAGCCGCCGACAAGTTCCCGACGTCCGCCCTGGCCGTCCTCACCTGGTCCGAGCCGTGGTCCGCCCTAGCCCCGGAACGCGCCCGCCTCGAGGACTTCGCCGTCCCTCGCGGCTGATCCCCGGAGGCTGCGGGGGAGGGGCTTGCGGCCCGTCCGGCTGCTTCGCCCGCCGTGTGACGGGGGCAACGTGCTGCGGCGGCGGTGGCGTGGCAACCGCATCCGCGCGGGTCACCCCAGCCCGGGGTCCGCGTGCGCGGCGACGGCTGTCTCGGGCCGCGGGTGTCCCGGCTGGCGGGCCCGGCTCGCGTGGCCTCCCTCCACCGCCCGGCTCGCGGTGCGCAGGTGAAGCGTCGTGGCGCCGCTCCGGCGGGTCGGCGGTGTGCCGGGGGCGTACTGCCCGCGCTGCCGGACGTGCCACCGGCGCCGTGGTGTCGACCAGCCGGGCCCCGTCCCTACGCCGAGGCCGCCAGCGCGGCGGTCGTCGCGACCGCGAGGCGGTCGAGGTAGCGGGGGGTGAGGGGGGAGCGGAGGACCGCGAGGCGCCAGTAGAGGGGGCCGGCGATGAGGTCGAGGGCGAGGTCGCGGTCCGTGCCGGCGGGCAGCTCGCCGCGCTCGACGGCGGCGTCGACGATGGCGGTGGCGATGCCACGCTGGGTGTCGCGCAGCGCGGTCTGCAGCGTCGCGGCGATCTCGGGGTTGCGGGAGGCCTCCGCCAGCAGGTCGGGGATGATCTGCGAGGCGACGGGGTGCCGCAGCGCCCGCGCCGTCACCTCCAGCAGCATCCGGATGTCGCCCAGCAGGCTGCCCGTGGCGGGCGCCGGGACGCCGACGGCCGCGACGGCGGACACCACGTCGAGGACGAGCGGCAGCTTGGAGCGCCAGCGCCGGTAGACCGCGGCCTTGCCGACGCCCGCGCGGCGTGCGATGCCCTCGATGGACATCCGCCCGTACCCGACAGCGGCGAGCTCCTCGAAGACGGCCGCCCGGATCGCCTCGGTGACATCGTCTCGGAGCACTGCCGCCCCGGCGGGGGCGCGTCGTGGGGGTGCGGTGTCCGGTGCCATGTCCGGCAGCCTACGCGACGACGGGACGGAACGGTTGCGTTCCAGCGCCCGTGTGGTCTAACGTCCTGGTAACGACGATACGGTTTCGTTCCGTCCGCGCACAAACGGCCCCCCTCGCGCATCACCCCCCGAACGGAAGCGCCCCCCTCGTGAGCCTTGACATCGAGTCCTCCTCAGCGGCGCCCGCGCCGCCCGGCGCCCCGGCGCCGTCCCCCGCAGAACTGGCGGCCAAGCACGGCCTCACGGTCAGCGGGGCCCGTCCCGGGCTGGGCGCCTACGTGCGGCAGCTGTGGGGACGCCGGCACTTCATCACCTCGTACGCCACCGCCCGTGTGTCGGCCCAGTACACGCGTGCGCGCCTGGGGCAACTGTGGCAGGTGCTGACCCCGCTGCTCAACGCGGCAGTGTACTACTTGATCTTCGGCCTGCTGCTGGGCACCGACCGCGGCGTCGACAACTACATCGCGTTCCTGGTCACCGGCATCTTCGTCTACACCTTCACCCAGTCCTCGGTGATGGCCGGCGTCCGTGCGATCTCCGGCAACCTCGGCCTGGTGCGGGCCCTGCACTTCCCCCGGGCCAGCCTGCCGATCGCGCAGACGATCATGCAGCTGCAGCAGCTGCTGATGTCCATGCTCGTGCTCGTCGCCATCGTGCTCATGACCGGCGAGGTGCCGGGGCCGTCCTGGCTGCTGGTGTTCCCGGCGCTCCTGTTGCAGTCGGTCTTCAACGCGGGGCTGGCGCTGGTGATGGCGCGGCTCGGCAGCAAGATGACCGACCTCGCGCAGCTGATGCCGTTCATCCTGCGCACCTGGATGTACACCTCCGGCGTCATGTACAGCATCAGCCACGTGGCGGCGCACGCGCCGCAGGCCGTGAAGATCCTGCTCGGACTGAACCCGGCGGCGGTCTACATCGACCTGATGCGCTTCGCGCTGATCGACAGCTTCACCTCCGAGCAGCTGCCGCCCCACGTGTGGGCGGTCGCCCTGGGCTGGGCCCTGGTCATGGGCATCGGGGGCTTCGTCTGGTTCTGGAAGGCTGAGGAGAGGTACGGCCGTGGCTGAGCACATCCCCACCGTGATCGTGGACGACCTGCACATCGTGTACCGGGTGCACGGCGCGGGCGCCGGCCGCGGCACCGCGGTCAACGCCCTGACGCGGCTGGTCCGCCGCAAGGGCGGCAACCCGAACGTCCGCGAGGTGCACGCCGTGCGCGGCGTGAGCTTCACCGCCTACCGCGGCGAGTCCATCGGGCTCATCGGCTCCAACGGCTCGGGCAAGTCCACCCTGCTCAAGGCCGTCGCGGGGCTGCTGCCCGCGGAGAGCGGCAAGGTGTACACCCAGGGGCAGCCCTCGCTGCTCGGCGTGAACGCCGCCCTGATGAACGACCTGACCGGCGAGCGCAACGTCATGCTGGGCGGCCTCGCGATGGGCATGTCGCAGGACGAGGTCAAGGAGCGCTACGAGCAGATCGTCGAGTTCTCCGGGATCAACGAGAAGGGGGACTTCATCTCCCTCCCGATGCGCACCTACTCCTCCGGCATGGCGGCCCGGTTGCGCTTCTCGATCGCCGCGGCCAGGAGCCACGACGTCCTCATGATCGACGAGGCGCTGGCGACCGGTGACAACCGGTTCCGCAAGCGCTCGGAGGCGCGGATCCGCGAGCTGCGCAAGGAGGCCGGCACCGTCTTCCTGGTCAGCCACAACAACAAGTCGATCCGCGACACCTGCGACCGCGCCATCTGGCTGGAGCACGGCACGCTGCGGATGGACGGCCCGACGGACGAGGTGCTCAAGGCCTACGACGCGTTCACCCAGGGGAAGTGACGCCGCCCGGCGCGAGCCGGGCACCGGTGCCAGACTGAGGACGGACACCGGGACCACGGCAGCACCGGGCACGCACGCAGGCCAAGGAGACCGCCATGCTCACCACCCAGTACGTCAACGGCGCCCCGAACTGGATCGACCTGGGCAGCCCGGACCCCGGGGCGGCGGTCTCCTTCTACACCGGGCTCTTCTCCTGGGACGCGCAGCCCCTCGGGCCCGAGGCCGGCGGCTACGGCTTCTTCCGCCTCGGCGGGAAGACCGTGGCCGCCTTCGGTCCGCTCAGCGAGGAGGGCGTGCGGTCCTCCTGGACGCTGTACTTCCAGACCGCCGACGCCGACGCCACCGCCAAGGCGGTCGAGCAGGCGGGCGGGACGGTGCGCCTCCCGCCCTTCGACGTCTTCACCAACGGCCGGATGGCCGGCTTCACCGACCCCGGGGGAGCGGAGTTCGCCGTGTGGCAGCCCCGCGACACCAAGGGACTCGACGTGGTCACCGAGCCGGGCAGCTTCGGGTGGGCGGAGCTGTACGCGCCCGACGCGGCCGCCGCCGGCGCCTTCTACGGCGCGGTCCTCGAATGGCAGGCGCAGGACGTGCCGCTCGGCACGACCCGCTACAGCGTGCTGTCCACCTCCGGCGGAGGCCGGGAGGCGTCCCTGGGCGGGATCGTGGAGATCACCGACGCGATGAGGGACGCCGGTGTCACCCCGCACTGGCTGCCCTACTTCGAGGTCGAGGACGCCGACGCGGTGGTCGCCAAGGCCGCGCAGCTCGGCGGGAAGGTCGTCAAGGCACCCCAGCACGCCGAGGGCGTCGGGCGCTTCGCGCACCTCGCGGACCCCTTCGGCGCGCTGTTCGCGGTCATCACCAGCCAGCCGCAGCGGAGCTGACGGCGCGGCAGGAGCCGGCGACAGGGCGGCGACGGGGGCGGCGACGGGGCGGTACGGGGCCACTGTCAGTGCCCGCTGCAAGACTGGGAGCGACCAGGGCACAGCACCCCGTCGAAGGAGCACACCATGCTCAACACCAACTACGTACCCGGCGCGCCCAACTGGCTCGACCTGGGCACCCCCGACGTCGAGGCCTCGGCGGCCTACTACCGCGAGGTCTTCGGCTGGGACTTCCGGTCGGCCGGACCTGAAGCGGGCGGCTACGGGATGTTCCGGATCGGCGACCGCACCGTCGCCGGCATCGGACCGAACAACGAACCCGGCGCCACCGCCGCGGCCTGGGAGCCGTTCTTCCAGACGGCCGACGCCGACGCCACCACCAAGTCCGTCGAACAGGCCGGCGGAGCCGTGCGGTTCCCCGCCATGGACGTCTTCGACCTCGGGCGGATGGCGGCCTACGCCGACCCGACCGGGGCCCGGTTCTGCGTGTGGCAGCCGGGCGCCAACAAGGGCCTGGACGTCGTCGACGAGCCCGGCTCGCTGTACTGGACGGAGCTCTTCACCCCCGACGCGCCCTCGGCACTGGCCTTCTACCGCGCGGTCTTCGACTGGAGGACCGAGGACTCCCGGATGCCCGGCATGGTCTACACCCTGGTCTCCCCGGCGGGCGGCGGCGAGAGCGACGCCCACGGCGGCGTCATGCAGCTCGACGAGGAGATGCTCGCCGCGGGCGCCGGCGCGCACTGGCTGCCGTACTTCGCCGTCGCCGACTGCGACGCGACGCTGGCCAAGGCCGTCGCGGCGGGCGGCACGGTGCGCCTACCCGCGGTGGACGTGCCGGAGGTCGGGCGCTTCGCCCAGGTCGTCGACCCGCAGGGCGCGGCGTTCGCCGTCATCACGCCCGCGCCGACCGCGGCCTGAGGGCACGCGCGGCGGTTACTCCGGCGGTGTCGGGGTGTCGTGGCGGGAGAACATGGCCTGGACGTCGAGCTCCAGCTTTATGGTCGGGCCCACCACCGCGATACCCCGCGCCAGCATGCTCTGCCAGTTCAGGGTGTAGTCGTCGCGGTGCAGTTCGGCGGTGGCGAGGGCCGCGCAGCGCAGCTCCTCGCCGTAGCCGCCGGTGGCCATGCCCAGGTAGTCGGTGTCCAGGGTCACCGACCGGCTGACGCCGTGCATGCCGAGGTGGCCCTGGACGGCCCACCGCGAGCCGCCCTGGTGCACGAAGCGGTCGCTCGCGAAGTGGATCCAGGGGTGGGCGGCCACGTCGAGGAAGTCCGCGGAGCGCAGGTGGCCGTCCCGGGTCCGGTTGCCGGTGTTGATGCTCGCCGCGTCGATGGTGATCTCGACGTGGGAGTCCTCCATGCGCTCCGCGACGCGCATCCCGCCCGTGAAGCGGTCGAAGCGGCCGTGCACATGGGCCATGCCGACGTGCTTGGCGATGAACCGGACGGCCGTGTGCGGCGGGTCGAAGAACCAGGTGCCCGGCGGCGGCAGTTCGAGCTCCGGCGAGGGTGTCAACCGCACCGCGCCGACGGGGGACTGGAGCCCCTCCGCGATCTCCACGGTGCCCCGGTAGGGCTGCATGCCGTCCGCGCCGATCATCACGGTGTACTGCCCGGGCGGCAGGGTGGCCAGGAACGTCCCGTAGGGATCGGTGGTGGCCGTCACGCGCGGGAGGCGGGTGCGGGCTTCGGACACCGTGACCTCGGCACCGTCCAACGGCCGGCCCGAGGGGTCGAGCACCTGACAGCTGATCAGTCCCGCACCCTCGGCGATCGGTGGCAACAGCCCGGGATTCGTGCCGCCGTTGACCGTGCGATTGCGCCGAAAGAGTGCGAAAACCATGCGATCACCATAGATGGTGAATCCACGCAAGTGTCAATTCGCCCTCAGGTGTCCAGCCAGTGCCGTCGTCCCAGGTGGATCAGGTACAGCTCCTTGCGGGCCCGCTCGCCGACCCGCTCCTCGGCCGCGGTGTCGCCGGCCGGTGCCTCCATGAAGGCGATCGCCGTCATCAGCATGCGGTCGACGTACAGTTCGGCGAGCATGCGGACGTCCTCGGGCGCCCAGCCGTGCGCGACGGGCTGCGCGCCGAGCGCCTCGGCCACCTCCCGGGCGAACAGCGAGAGTTCGGTGGCGATGGCCTCGCGGACGGCCTGCACGCCGCCGTGCCGCTCGCGGGCGATGAAGCGGATGTGCGGACGGTGGTCGCGCACGTGCAGGGCGATCAGCCGGACGGAGCGGGCGATGACCTCCTCCGCGTCGTCCTGCTCGGCCATGATCGCCTGGATCATGCCGTGCAGACTGCCCAGCGACTCGGCGACCAGGGCCACCCCGAGGTCGCCCATGTCGCGGAAGTGCCGGTAGAACCCGGCGGGCGCGACGCCCACTTCGCGGGTGACCTCGCGCAGTCCCAGGCTGCTCAGGCTCTGGTTCTCCAGCAGGCGCAGGCCCGCGTCGAGGAGGGCCCGCCGGGTCTGCTGCTTCTGGGCCTCACGGGCCCCGAGGGTGTGACTCATGTCATCCAGTAAACAGCTGTTCGCCGAGTTGCGCGACAGTAGACTTCCCACTCAGTGAACAACTGTTATTTCAGTTGTTCACTGAGTCGCCGTCCGCACCCGTCGGCCGGCGTCCGCAGCCCGCAGTGCCATCCGGCAACCGAGAAAGGCACCCGCCCGTGACCCTCCTCGTCGTCCTGGTCGCCATGGGGATTCTCCTGGGCACCGTCTCGTACACCCCGATGCCCGTCTTCTTCGTCGCGGTGGGCGTGGTCGGTGCCTGGCTGCTCACGTTCTACGTCCGCGAGCGCGTCGCACATCGCCGCCACCGCTGATCCCACGTCTCCCAGGGGGGAACCCACCCATGGACTCCTACGCATCCGCCCACGAGCGCGAACTGCGCGCAGCGAAGGCCCGGTCGGGCTCGGAAGGCTCCGACGGCATGGCCGTCGCCGCGTTCGTGCTGGGCCTGGTCGGACTGCTGGCCTTCAACATCGTGCTCGGCCCCTTCGCCCTGATCCTCGGCGGCGTCGCGCTCGTCCGGGGCACCCGGCGTCCCGTACGGGCGATCGCCGGTCTGGTGCTCGGCGCGGCCGACCTGATGGTGCTGGTCGTGCTCATCACCATGAACCGCGGCTTCATCTGGCCCTTCGGCCTCTGACCGCGCGGGTCAGGGACGTCGGGGCGCCTTCCCGCGGGGGGTGCCCTTCGGCCCGTCGGGCGCCGGGGCGTCGGACCCGGCGGGTGAGAGCGCGGCGAGGAGCCGCAGCTTCTCGTCGCTGTCGCTGCCCTTGTCGGGGTAGTAGAGGACGAGGATGACGTCGTCGACGGCGAGTTTGTCGCGGTGGAGGCGCAGTTCGCCGACGACGGGGTGGTTCACCGTGGTCGTGCCGCCGTCCAGCGTGCGGACGTCGTGCCGGGCCCACAGGGTGCGGAACCGCTGACTGGACAGCGCGAGCTCCCCGACCAGCTCGACGAACCGGGGGTCGTCGGTGTCGTCCCCGATGGTCGTGCGCAAGGTGGCCACGAAATCGGCGGTGGCGCTCGTCCAGTCCTGCTGGAAGGCCTGCTCCTCGGGATCGAGGAGGAGGGAACGAAGCCGGTTCTCGCCCGGCCGCAGACGGGGGGAGAGCGCGACCGCCATCGGGTTGGAGGCCAGCACGTCGAACGCGCGCCCCTCCACGAACGCGGGGATCTGCAGGTGCGCGAGCAACTCGTGCACCCGCCGCGGTACGTGCTCGGGCCGCCTGCGGCGCGGCGCCCTCGGGCGTGCCGCCGTCAGGCCGAGCAGATAGGCGCGCTCGACGTCGTCGAGCCGCAGCACCCGTGCGAGCGCCTCGAGGACCTGCGGCGAGGGGTTCTTGTCCCGGCCCCGCTCCAGGCGCAGGTAGTAGTCCGGGCTGATCCCGGCGAGCAGGGCGACCTCCTCACGGCGCAGGCCGGGCACGCGCCGGTTGCCGCCGGGCGGGAGGCCCGCCTGGGCCGGGGAGACCAGCTCGCGCCGGGCGCGGAGGTAGCCGCCGAGCCGGTTGCCGGATTCCTCGTCGTTCATACCGCCACCGTAATGCGGTCCGCGCGCCGCGAAGGGGGCCCTGGCAGGACCAGGGAGGACGGGGGCTCTGCCGGGTCCGGCGGACACGTTCGAGACTTCGGAACCGGCAACACCGTCCGCGCCGCGGGTTCGAACCCCCTCGGCGCCCCGATCCGAAGGGAAGATCTCGTGGATCTCTCCAACCGCACCGTCCTCGTCGTCGGCGGAACCTCGGGAATCGGCCGGGAGCTGGCCCGCCGGTTCGCCGCGGCCGGCAGCACCGTGGCCGTCGCCGGCCGCAGCACCCGGGCCCTCGCGGAACTCGCCGGAGAGGGCTTCGGCACCTTCGCCGTCGACGTCACCGACGGCTCCTCCGTCGCCTCCCTCCGTGACGCGGTCCTCGCCCGCCACCCCGGGCTGGACACCGTCGTCGTCACGTCGGGCGTCATGCTCGTCGAGGACCTGCGCGATCCCGCGCACTTCGAGACCGCACGGACGACGATCGACACCAACCTGCTCGGCACCATCCGTGTCGTCGACGCCTTCACCCCGCACCTGGTCCGGCGGGGCGAGGGCACCTTCGTCACCGTCACCTCCGGCATCGCCTTCCTGCCGTTCCCGCCCATGCCCAGCTACGCCGCGTCGAAGGCCGCCGTGCACGCCTACTCCGAGGCACTGCGCGCGCAGCTCGACGGCACCGGTGTCGACGTCGCCGAACTCGTCCCCCCGGCCGTCGCCACGGCCGGCCAGGAGAAGGTGAACCCGCACGCGCTGCCGCTCGACGACTTCGCCACCGAGGTCGTGCAGCTGCTCTCGCAGGACCCCACCCCCCGCGAAGTCCTCGTGAAGGGCGTCCTGACGCACCGCTGGGCCGAGCGCGACGGCACCTACGACGGGCTCGTCGCACAGCGCTCCAAGGCCCTGTCCATGCTCCCCGGCCGCGCGGGCTGACCCCCTTGCCGCGGTGCTAGTTCAGGGTCCAGCCGGAAGGGGACCAGTAGCCGTACTCGGGACGGCCCTTGACGCCGCTGGTGCGGAAGGGGCGTCCGCCGTCGTCGAGCCGGACGGTGCCCGAGCGGCCGCCGGCGCTCCACTCCAGTTCCAGGAACCAGTCGCAGTCGCAGCGCACCGTGCGGGCGTGCACCCGGAGCACGAGCGGGTCCCGGTCGGAGACCTGGTAGGGCAGCCGGACGACGGGGATGGTGTGCTCGCTGTCGTTGCCGTCCCGCGGTTGCGGCTGCGGGCGGGCGGCGTCGAGGTCCACCGCGTACTCGGCGGGCGACAGCGCCCCTCCGCAGCCGTTGTCCATCGAGTACGTGGACCAGCGCAGCGGGCTCCGGCGGTCGACGACGCGGATGTGCAGGGCCTGCACCACCACAGGTGCCGCGCCCTTCCCGCGGATCGTGGCCTCGACGACGGTCGTGGCGCCGTGCACGGCGCCCAGGGCACCGGCCCAGGCGCGCGCGTCCTGGGAGACCGGCGGGGGAGGGACGTCCGCGGGTGGCCGGTCGATGAGGTAGCGGTGGCTGCAGCCGTTCTCCCAGACGTGCGAGCGCACGCTCCAGACCAGTGGCTGTGCCGGCACCGGGGCGCGGGGGGTGGTGCCCGCGCCGCCGGGTGGACGCGGAACGGCCTTCGAGCCCGTCACCCCCGGCTCGGTGGACGGCGCCCGCCGCGAGGGGGACGTGCCCGGCGACGCCGGGGCCGTGCCCGTGACGCCCGGCGAGGGAGAGGCGCCCACCGCGTCGCCGGAGCGCGTGGAGGGCGAGGAGGCGGCACGGGCCGGCGGGTCCTCGCCGCCGGTGCCGTCGGTCATCGCCAGCGCGGCGCCGGTGAGCACCAGCGCGGCCACAGATCCGGCGACGGCGGGCCGGGACAAGCGGCGGCGCCAGGAACGCGGCCGCCGCGGTGCCGGGACGGTGCCGATCGGCTCGAGTTCCCCGGCGGGCGGCTGCGGTGCCGTCCCGGGAGCAGGGCCCGGAGCCGTCCCAGGTGCCGCCTCCGGAGCCGCGTCAACCTCCGGCGCCAGGTCGTCGCGCGCGGGCGCGTTCCCGTCGGGGGCCGATTTCGTGCCGCCGTCCGGCTCGCCTTCCCCGGAGCCGTCGCCGCCGCCCTGTTCACGCCGCTCCGCCGCCCCCGCGGCGCCGCCGCGGTTGCCCACCCGGCGGACCGCGTCCGCGAGCACCCAGCGGCGGTGCAGCTCGACCAATTCGTCCGGTCCCGCGCCGCACAGCCGCGCCAGACGCTCCACGACCGCGTAGTCGGCCGGCACCGCGTCACCGTTGCAATAGCGGTGCAGGGTCGACGTGCTGACGTGCAACCGGGTCGCGAGTTGCCCGTAGCTCAGCCCCGAACGGCCCTTCAGCTCCCGTAAGTTCCGGGCGAAGTGCTCACTGCCCGCCGCCGTACCACCCATGTCCCGCGCCCCCGACGCCTTCCCGTGTCCCGGCCGCCCGTTCCAGGGCGCTCACGTCTCCCCAGGCCAGGGTACGCGCAACCGTTCCGGCGTCCCGGAAGCGGCCTCGGCTGTTGCCGGGCCGTGACGGCGCCGCACAGGCTGGGGTGCAGCACCGCCGCCGTCCGGCGACGGTCCTCGTCCACGACCTGACCACGGGGGATCCACCTTGAACCGCACCGTCGTCCGCCGCGCCGCCGCGACCGCGCTCGCCACGGTCGCCGCCACCTCGCTCCTCGCCGCCGGCTCCGCCGAGGCCGGGGCCGCCGCGTCCACGAAGGCGCCGAGGTTCCTCGCGCCGAAGGAACTGCCGCCCTACTCCTTCTCGCCCTGGTACGCCGACCGGGTCCGCGCCGGCCTGCCCGAGGGCGGCGTCGCCTGCGCCCTGAGCGGCCTGCCCCGCAAGGGCGTCTCCCACCGCTCGTTCTGGACCGAACTCGACACCAACGCCCAGCAGGTCACCTTCACGGCCAAGAACACCAAGGCCGCGCGTGACCTGGCCGCCGAGCTCCGCTCGTCCGTGCGGGGGTGCGTCGCCCGCTTCCTGGAGCAGAACCCGGGCTCCCAGGCCGACTGGAAGGACTTCGGCGGCCTCGCCGTGGAGGAGGGCGCGCACGTCTACGGCGTGCACGTGGCGCCCCCCGAGTCCGAGCACAACGTCCGGCTCTACGGCATCGGGCGCGACGGCCGCACCGTCACCGTCGTCGAGTGGGGCCAGATGGGCACCCTCGACCGGATCCCGCTGAAGGCCTTCAAGAAGACCACCCGGACCGCCGTGACCAAGCTCTACCGCTGACGCCGCCGAGCGGCCCACGGACACCGGCGGCGGGGCCCCGGGGGGAGCCCCGCCGCCGGAGCGGCACCGTACCCGTCACAGCGGCTCGACGCGGGTCAGGCCTTCCGCGTCGAGCCGCAGCCAGCGCGTGACGCCGATGTCCCGCAGGAACGGCAGGTCGTGGCTCGCCACGACCAGCGCCCCCTCGTAGGAGGCCAGCGCCGTCGTCAACTGCCGTACGCTCGCCATGTCCAGGCTGTTCGTCGGCTCGTCCAGCAGGAGCAGCTGCGGCGCCGGCTGGGCGAGCATCAGCGCCGCGAGCGAGGCCCGGAACCGCTCCCCGCCCGACAACGAACCGGCCGCCTGGTCGGCCCGCCCGCCGCGGAACAGGAAGCGGGCGAGCGAGGCGCGGATGCGGTTGCCCGTGGCCTCCGGGGCGAACCGCGCCACGTTGGCCACCACCGACAGCTCGTCGTCCAGGACGTCCAGCCGCTGCGGCAGGAAGCGCAGCGGCACGTGTGCCAGCGCCTCGCCCGCCGCCGGGGGCAGTTCGCCGGTGATCGTCCGCAGCAGCGTCGTCTTCCCGGCGCCGTTCCGGCCGACCAGCGCGATCCGTTCCGGGCCCCGCAGTTCCAGGTCCCCGGCCGGCGCCCCGTACGCCGTCCGCAGCGCACGCAGCGTCAGTACCGTCCGGCCGGCCGGGACCGCGGTGTGCGGCAGGTCGACGCGGATCTCGTCGTCGTCGCGCACCGCGTCGACGGCCTCGTCCAGCCGTTCCCTCGCCTCCGCCAGCCGCTCGGTGTGCAGGACGCGGTGCTTGCCCGCCGACACCTCCGCGCTGCGCTTGCGCAGTTTCATCACGGCGCGCGGCTCCCGCTTGGAGTCGTACATCTTCTGCCCGTACCGCACCCGGCGGGCCAGCTTGACGTGGGCGTCCGCCAGTTCCCGCTTCTGGCGGCGCACGTCGGACTCCGCCACGCGCAGCATCCGCTCGGCTGCCTCCTGTTCGGCGGCCAGGGCCTCCTCGTAGGCCTCGATGTCGCCCCCGTACCAGCGGACCCCGCCGTCGCGCAGCTCGGCGACCCGGTCGACGTGCCGGAGCAGCTCGCGGTCGTGGGAGACGACCACCAGCACGCCGTTCCAGCCCGCGACCGCCTCGTGGAGCCGCCGCCGGGCCGCCAGGTCCAGGTTGTTGGTCGGCTCGTCGAGCAGCAGCACGTCCGGACGGCGCAACAGCAGGGCCGCCAGCCGCAGCAGGACGCCCTCGCCGCCGGACAGCTCCCCGACGACCCGGTCGAGGCCGACGTGGTCCAGCCCGATGCCGTCGAGCGCCGCGCGTGCCCGCTCCTCCACGTCCCAGTCGTCGCCGACCGCCGCGAAGTGCTCCTCGCGCACGTCGCCGGCCTCGATGGCGTGCAGGGCGGCCCGGGCGTCCGCGACGCCCAGGGCCTCGTCCACCCGCAGCGCGGTGTCGAGGACGGCGTCCTGCGGCAGGTACCCGACCTCGCCCGCGACGCGCACCGTGCCGTCCACGGGCGCCAGTTCGCCCGCGATGAGCTTCAACAGGGTGGACTTCCCCGAGCCGTTGAGCCCGATCAGGCCCGTACGGCCGGGGCCGACGGCGAGCTGGAAGTCGTCCAGGACGGGAGTGCCGTCCGGCCAGGCGAAGGAGAGGTCGGTGCAGGTGATGGAAAGGGTGGGATGTCCCATGCGGTCCTCCGGGGTGCTCGTGGATGTCGACGGGGTCGGCACACGGGGACACCGGAAGGCGGGCGCTGCGCGGAGGCGGCTGCTCACGGCCGAGGTCGTACACGGCCCACGCGGACGCCGGTTCGGCGCCGCGGGCACGGTGTCCCTGACCTCAGAAGAGCAACGGCCTTCTCCAATCGGGCGGTGACAGGGCCGTGGCAGAAACTACGCCGGGGCCGGGCACCCGGCAACGCATTTACCGGGCGCCCCCGTGGGCCCGCTCCGGGCGCTCCTGGCCGCCCGCGGCGTTCCCGGCGGTCGTGTCGACCGGCACTCCGGCGGTGTCCGCCACCCCCGGCGACACGGCGCGCTCCGGGTCGGCGAGCCGGTCGAGGCGCGTGGTGATCATCCTCGCGAAGCCGTCCAGGGAGCGGTCGGGATCGTCGGCGTGGTCCACAAAGCCGGGGACCTCGGCATGCAGCCGGGCCATGACCCGCTCCGACACTTCGCCGACCTGCTCGCGAGGGTCAGATGGACCACGTGGCGCGCGGGCGCGCCACGTGGTCGTCCCCGGCCCCGGCGCGGTGACCGTCGCGCTGGTGCCGCCCGCAGCTCGGCGCGGCCGTCGTGGCCTCCAGGGCGATCCGGCACGGCCCGTCGCGGTGCCGGCGGGCGCGCCGACGTCGCCACCGCCGAGGCCGGGGTCCCCGCAGGCGGGGGCTGGCCGCAAATGGATTTGGTCCTGGCGCCGACACCCCGTAGGGTGGTGTTCACCGACGCGGGGTGGAGCAGCTCGGTAGCTCGCTGGGCTCATAACCCAGAGGTCGCAGGTTCAAATCCTGTCCCCGCTACTGGATCCGAAGGCCCGGTGCATCAGCACCGGGCCTTCGGCGTTCCCCTTCCCGTTCCGGTACCCGTACGTGTCCGGCCGTGCGCGCCGTGTCGCCCCCGCGGGCAACCCCGGATGAGCCCCCGCGGCCACCCCGGCGTCCGCCTCAGCGTTTGCGGACCGGTTCGTAGGGCGGCACGTCGCGACCGGGCTGCCAGTGCGGGCCCTGGCGGATGTGCCGGACGACCACGACCAGGTCGACGGCCGCGGCGAGTGCCAGCACACCGAAGAAGACGGCCCACCCGGTGCGTCCGAGGTCCGCGAAGAGCACCGTCCCCGCGATCGCCCAGACCAGGCCGAAGGCCGCCAGCGCGAGCCGCATCCGCAGAGCGCTGCGAGCCCGCAGGGGTTCGTTGCCGGTACGTCCCATGCGCATGGAAAACGCCTCCTCAACCGGTTCGTACCCGGCTACGCTCTTCCCATGACATGGCGACATTGATCCTCACCGGAGTCACCACTGGCGCGCAGGCTCTACGCCTACGCGTTCCTCGAGGACCTGATCCCGCTCTACCCGGTGTACGCGGTGCTCTTCGCCGACGCCGGGCTGTCGGAGGCCGGGATCTCCTCGCTCTTCGCCGTGTGGTCACTCACGGCGTTCCTGCTCGAAGTGCCCTCGGGCGTGTGGGCCGACCGCTTCTCGCGGCGCGCCCTGCTCACGCTCGCGCCGCTGCTCGCCGGGGCGGGCTTCACGCTGTGGACCCTGTGGCCGTGCTACGCCTCGTTCGCCGCAGGCTTCGTGCTGTGGGGCGCCGGTTCCGCCCTGCGGTCCGGGGCGCTTCAGGCCCTGGTCCACGAGGAGCTGACCCGCGTCGGCGCCCCCCACGCGTACGCCCGCCTCACCGGCCGGGCGCAGGCCCTCGGCACCACGGCGGCCCTCGCCGCGACCGCGCTGGCCGGCCCGCTCCTCGCGGCCGGCGGTGACCGGGCGGTCGGGCTGGTCAGCGTCGCGGTGACCGTACTGACCGCGCTGGCCGCCCTCGCCCTGCCCGAGCCCCGGGGCCGCAGGGCCGCCGCGGAGGACGACGACCCCGCGGCGTCCGGCGCCGGGCTGCTGCGCGAGGCCCTCGCCCAGGCCCGGCACGCCCCCGGCGCGGGCCGCATGGTGGCCGTCGTCTCCCTGCTGGCCGGCGCGACCGCGCTGGACGAGTACGTCCCGCTGCTCGCGCAGGCGACCGGCGTCCGGGCGTCCTTCGTTCCGCTGCTGGTGCTCCTGGTGACCGCGGGCTCCACGGCCGGCGGCTGGCTCGCGGGCCGCGGCACCCGCTGGGCGCCGCTCGCGCCGGCGGTGGCCGCCGCCTGCCTGGCGGCGGGCGCGGCGGGCACGCACCCGGCGGGCCTGGTCCTGGTGGCCCTGGCCTTCGGCCTCCTCGACTGGACGACGACGGCCGCCGACGCCCGCCTCCAGGAGCGCATCACCGACCGCACCCGCGCCACGGTCACCTCCCTGGCGGGCCTGGGCTCCGAGGCCGGCTCCCTGCTCCTCTTCGGCCTGTGGGCCCTGGGCTCGCACTGGTCGGGGCCGGGGCCGCTGTTCGCCCTGGCGGCCCTTCCGCTCCTGCTTCCCGTGATCCTGCTCTCGCGGTGCAACATTTCCGCACCCCCACGACGTCAGTGAGGTGAAGGCGGTGCCGGACGACAACGGGGTGGGGCATGCACGAGGACCGTACGAAGGACTACCTGGACTTCGCGGGGACCCGCGCGGCACACCTCTTCCGGTCGGCCTGCCTGCTCACCGGCGGTGACACCCACCTCGCCGAGGACCTCGTGCAGGAGACCCTCGGCAAGCTGTACGTCACCTGGCGGCGGGTGTCCCGGGTGGGCAACCCCTCCGGCTACGCGCAGACCGTGCTCGTCCGCACCTTCCTCACCCACCGGCGGCGGCGCAGCAGCGGCGAGGCGCCCACGGGCGAACTCCCCGACGTGCCCGCGGCCGCCGACGGTTCCGACAGCGACACCGCGCTGCTGCGGCTCACCCTCCTCGACGCGCTCGCCCGGCTGGCGCCCAAGGACCGTGCGGTCGTGGTCCTCCGCTACTGGGAGGACCGCAGCATCGAGGAGACCGCCGACGCGATGCGGGTCAGCTCCAGTGCCGTGCGCAGCCGGTCGGTGCGGGCCCTCGCCAGGCTCCGCGAACTGCTCGGCGACAGCCTCGCGGAACTCGTCTCCTCCTACTGACCCCACCCCTCTCCCCGCAGCCCCCTTCCTCCCAGCTTCTTCCGCTTCTCCTCCGGACGGTGGTCCACCATGCCCTTCGAAGACGACCTCGGCGCCGCGCTGCGGCGCACCGGCGACACCTTCAGCACCGACGGCAGCGCACTGGCCGCGGTCGGACTCACCCGTGGCCGACAATTCCGCCGCCGCCGTACGGCCGCCGTCGTCGGCACGGTCGCCGCGGTGGCGGCCGCGGGGGTGACGGCCGCGGTGGTCGTACCGCGCGAGGGCGCGCGGAGCGCCGGCCCCGCCGCGGTGGCGGTGGACCGGAACACCGGATGGGGTTCCGAGACGGACTCCGACCGGAAGATGCTCGCCCTGTTCGAGGGCCTCCTCCCAGAGGGCAGGATCCTCAGCGGGCACGCCACCGACACGCGGCCCGCGGCGGACATGTGGCCCAGGGCCCAGGTCGTGTGGGACGACGGCCGCGGCGCCTCGACCATCGCCGTCGACATCAAGCGCGCCACGCCCGGTCAGGACCGCACGCGTTGTCCCGACCTCACGACCTTGAGGGAAGGCAGCGCCTGCGCGCGCACGAAACTCGCGAACGGGTCGGTGCTGGTGGTCCTCAAGACCTGGGAGTACCAGGACGAGCGCATGGGGCCCAAGAACTGGCGGGCCGTCCTGACCACCCTGGAGGGCTTCGAGATCGCGGTCGACGAGTGGAACGCCACCGAGCAGAAGGCCGAACACACCACCCGGGAGGACCCGCCGCTCAGCGCGGCCCAACTCGGCGCCGTGGTGGGCGCGGCGGACTGGAAGCGTGTGCTGGCCTCGTTCCCCGACCCGTCGGCCACGCCCGAGGAGCCCGCCGCCGGATCCGGCGAGGTGAGCGGAAAGGAGATCCTCAAGCGCCTCAAGGCCGTCATGCCGTCAGGGCTGAAGATCACGGAGCCGGTCGCCGAGGACGGCTACGCCCACATCACCGTGGACGACGGCCACGGGGCCACGCTCGTCGAGGTCAACGTCCAGCACTGGGACCCGGAGCAAACCGCGGCGCTGCGGTTCACGGACCCCAAGAAGCTGCCCGACGGGACCGAGGTGCAGACCCGCCAAGGGCCGGGCGACAAGGGCGGGGCGGGGATCAGGCAGTGGATCGCCGACACCGTGCGGCCCGACGGGTTGCGGGTCGTCGTCGCGGAACTCAACTCCGGCGCCTACCACCGGCCCCCCACCCGTTCCGCACCCGCCCTCACCATGGACCAGCTCGTGGCGGCCGCCACCGACTCCCGGTGGAACTCGCTCGGATGATCACCCGGGCGGCCCGTCCGGCGGGCCGCCCGGCCGCGGGCCGGTTAGCGTCGCCCGTGGTCGCACGGGATTTCCCGAGCCGCTGTCGACGCGGGGACGGCAGGCCTAGAATCCCGGACTGTCGCACCGTCCACCGACCCGTTCAGGGGGAGCGCGCATGTCCCAACTCCCGTCCAGGCGTGCCATGTTGCGAACGGCGGCGACGGCCGCCGGCGCCGTGGCGGTCGGGTTCGACCCGGTCGGCAGGAGCTGGGCCGTGGCGGCGGACGCCGCGGAGCGGGCGGACGGCGCGCTGGTGGGCCTTCCCCGGCTGGACGGGACGCTGCTCACCGACGACGCCTCCCTCGGCGCGGCGGCGGACGACTTCGGGCACGTCGTGCACCGCAGGCCGGTCGCCGTGCTGCGCCCGGGGTCGGTGGACGACGTCGTCGCCATGGTGCGCTTCTGCAACCGGCACGGGCTGAAGGTGGCGCCGCGCGGCCAGGGCCACGGGACCTCCGGCCAGGCGCAGGTGGACGGCGGACTGGTCGTCGAGACCGCGCCCCTGGCGCAGATCGGCCCGGTCGGACCGCGCAGCCGTACCGTCACCGTCGGCGCGGGGGCCAGGTGGAGCGACGTCACCAGGGCCACCCTGGCGCACGGCCTCACGCCGCCCGTGTTCACCGACTACCTCGAACTCTCCGTCGGCGGCACGCTGTCCGTGGGCGGACTCGGCGGCCAGAGCCACCACCACGGCGCGCAGGTCGACAACGTCACCGAACTGCAGGTCGTCACGGGTGCGGGCGAACTGGTGCGCTGCTCGGCGTCGCGGCACCAGGACCTGTTCGAGGCGGTGCTGGCGGGCCTGGGCCAGTGCGCCGTCATCGTCTCGGCCACGCTGCGCCTGGTCGCGGCCCCGACGACGGTCCGGCACTACCTGCTGCCGTACCACGACCTCGGCACCTTCCTCGCCGACCAGCGAACGCTGGTCACCGACGGCCGGTTCGGCTACGTCGAGGGCCAGGTCGTCCCGGACGCCGACGGCGCCTTCCGCGGCTACGTCCTGGAGGCCGTGTCCTACGATGCCGCGCCCGACGACGCCGCGCTGCTCGCCGGGCTGCGCCACGACACCGCGGGCGTGCAGATCGAGGACCTCGGCTACTTCGCCTTCCTCGACCGGCTCGCCGCCTCGGTGGAGGCGCTGAAGGCCGCCGGTCTGTGGGACTTCGCCCATCCCTGGCTGAACCTGCTCATCCCCGGCGACGCGGCCGTCGACGTCGCCGGGGGCATCCTCGACGCCCTCACGCCCGCCGACCTCGGCCCCGGTGTCGTGCTGCTCTACCCGTTGCTGCGCGAGCGGCTGCACCGTCCCCTGCTGCGGGCCGGCGCGGACCCGGTCCCGTACCTGCTCGCGGTGCTGCGCACCACCCCGCCGCAGGACACCGCGACGATCGACCGTCTCCTGGCCGCCAACCGGGCCGCGTTCGAGGCCACCCGTGCGGCCGGCGGCACGCAGTACCCGGTCGGCTCCGTCCCCTTCGGCCGGGCCGACTGGCGGACCCACTTCGGTCCCGTGTGGCCCGCGCTGGCGGCGGCCCGGCGGCGCTACGACCCCCGGGGGGTCCTCGTCCCCGGTCAGGGGATCTTCTGAAGCGGGGCAGCGGCCCCGTAAGGTCCCCCCATGGGGAGACACATCGCGTTCGAGCGACTGCACAACTTCCGTGACCTGGGCGGCTACCGCACGGCCGGCGGCCGTACGGTCCGCTGGGGGCGGCTCTACCGTTCCGACGCGCTCTCGAAGCTCGGGGGTACGGACCTGGAGCGGTTCGCAGCCCTCGGCGTGCGTACGGTCATCGACCTGCGCTACCCGTTCGAGATCGAGGCCAAGGGGCGCGTCCCGGAGGCCACCGGGGTCGCGTACCACAACCTCAGCATCGAGCACCGGCCCGTGGACCAGACCGCGTTCGGGCCGGAGGTCGACACGACCGCCTTCTACGCACGGCTGCACGCCGAGGTCGCGGCCGACGGCGTCGAGGAACTGGCCCGCGCGCTGGAGGTGATCGCGGCCGGAACCAGCGGGCCGCTGGTCTTCCACTGCGCGGCCGGCAAGGACCGCACGGGTCTGCTGGCGGCGCTGGTGCTCGGGCTGCTGGGGGTGCCGGAGGAGGACGTCGTCGCCGACTACGCGCTGAGCGAGCTGGCGACCGCCCGTCTGCTCGCGGACTGGACGGCGGCCAACCCGGAGCGGAGCCTGCGGTGGCCCGGCTGGGGGAGGGCGCCCGCCGACGCGATGCGGATCTTCCTCACCGGGCTGGCCGCCGAGCACGGTTCCGTCGAGGGCTACGCCCGCGCGCGGCTCGGCACGGACGACGCCCTGCTCACCGCCCTGCGGGGGGCGCTGCTCACCGACTGATCCCGGACGGAACCCCGCGACGTGCAACCTCTTGGTTGCGCGAGGCGTCCTCACGTGCAACCCTGGAGTTGCACGTAATGCTGTCCAGCGACGGAGGAACCACCATGAGCACCCAGACCCCGGACCGGATCGAGCGGGAGATCAGCATCGCGGCGCCGGTCGAGCGCGTGTGGGACGTCCTGACCCGGCCGGAACACATCGGCCGCTGGTTCGGCGCGGACCTCGGCGGCAGCGGTGCGCCCGCGGACGTCGACCTGCGGCCCGGCGGCGCCTTCGAGATCGACCACGGCTTCGGCGTCTACCCCAGCCGCGTCGTGGGCGTCGAGCCGCCGCGCTACTTCGCGTACCGCTGGGCCACCGCTTTCCCCGGCACGGAGGCCGCGGAGGACAACTCCACCCTGGTCGAGTTCACCCTCACCCCCGACGGGGACGGCACCCGGCTGCGGGTGGTCGAGAGCGGCTTCGCGGCCCTCGACATCCCCGAGGAGCGCGTCCCCTACGCCGGCCACGAGAGCCACTCGCAGGGCTGGGTGGAGGTCACGGCCGGACTCGCCGCGTACGTGGAGAAGCTGCCCGCATGACGCAGACCCCCACCAGCGGCGAGGAGGACGTCTTCGCCGCGCTGGCCGACCCCATGCGGCGGCGCATCCTGGACGCCGTCGCCGAGCACGGCGACGCCACCGCCACCGTGCTCGCGGCCGAACTCCCCGTGTCCCGCCAGGCGATCGTCAAGCACCTCACCGTGCTCGACCACGCCGGGCTCGTCGCGGGGCGACGCGCCGGGCGCGAGATGCGCTACGCCGTACGGCCCGAGCGGCTGGTCGCGGCGGCGCGGTGGATGGACCGCGTCGCCGCCCGCTGGGACGCCCGGCTGTCGGCCATCAAACGCCTTGCGGAGGAGCCCACTTCGCAGGACCCCGGTGTACCCTGAGCGCCGTGAACGGGGAGAGGCCGCCGGACAGGTTCTCCGGCCGCATCGGCGACGGCCGCATCAACTGGCAGGTGGGCCTGCTGCTCGTCGTCGTCAACGTGCTGCTGCTCGCGCTGGGCGTGGCCTCCACCTTCTGGTTCTTCGGGCAGGACATCGGCATCGCGGGCCTGTCCGTGGCGCTGCCCGCGATGAGCCTGTGCACCTTCCTGGTGCTCTTCACCGACTCCCGCGACGTGCGCACCGCCGTGATGTCCGCCTTCACGGTCCTCTACTTCGGCTTCGTCGCGGCCTCGTTCAACAGCGAGGTCGCACGGGCCATGGCCGACACGTCCGGCTTCCTCGACGACGTCTACGACAGCTTCAACACCTTCATGATCGTGATGGTGGGCTTCTACTTCGGCGGCAAGACCGCGGAGAAGGTCGTCGAGAAGAAGCACACCGCGGGACAGGCGCCAGCCACCCTGTCTCCGGAGCCCGTCGGCGACGACGGCGCCAAGGTCACCCCGCTGCCCTCTCCCACCCCCGCGGCGGACGGCAGTCCGGCCTGACCGGCGACCCCGCCTGACCGGCACCCGGCCGGCCGGGCCCCGTGGTGGAACCGCCGGCCGCGGCCGTGCAGGGGCCGGGGCACCCCACGCCAGGGGGCCGGGGAGGGCGTGCCATGATCAGGGCTTCGACGCCCGTTGCGGATCACAGGAGGCGGCCCCCGTGCCCGAGCAGCACCTCGACACCATGCCCGAGGACTGGCAGCGGGCGCTCGCCGTCGTCGCCCACCCGGACGACCTGGAGTACGGCGCCGCCGCGGCCATCGCCCGCTGGACGGAGGCGGGCCGCGAGATCGGCTACCTGCTGGCGACCCGCGGCGAGGCCGGCATCGACGGCGTACGCCCGCAGGACGCGGCGCGGATACGCGAGGCGGAGCAGCGGGCGAGCGCGAAGGTGGTCGGCGTGCGGACCGTGGAGTTCCTCGGGCACCGGGACGGCGTCATAGAGGAGGGCCCGGCCCTGCGCCGTGAGATCGCCGCCGCGATCCGCCGGCACCGCCCCGAGCTGCTGATCACGTTCAACCACCACGACACCTGGGGCGGCACGGTCTGGAACACCCCGGACCACCGGGCCGTCGGCCGGGCCGCCCTGGACGCCGCCGGTGACGCCGGGAACCGGTGGATCTTCCCGGAACTGATCGAGGACGAAGGACTGGAGCCCTGGGGCGGCGTCCGCTGGGCGGCGGTCGCCGGATCGCCGTACCCCACGCACGCGGTCGAGGTCGGCGACGCCGACGTCGAGCGGGCCGTCGCCTCCCTCGCCGAGCACCAGGCGTACATCCGGGCGCTCACCGACCAGGAACCGGCCGACTACGCGCGTGAATTCCTCGGCCGCAACCTGGAGCTCGCGGCCCTGCGCTACGGCGACCGCCCGGCGGTGGCCTTCCAGGTCTACCCGAGGTAGCGGCCGGGCGGGCGGGCCGGCCCCGACCGCCTCGGTCCCGGCCTCAGCCGGGAACGATCAGGTCGATCCCGTACGCCGCCACCGCCAGGCACGCGGCGAAGCACAAGGCCGCCACGGCCAGGGCCGCCTTCTCCTGGCCGTCGCGCGGCTGCCCGTCGCGCGGGCCGCTGCCGGCGCGGCCCCACGCGGCGACGCCCAGCGAGAACATCACCACCAAGGCGATCGTGATGCCGAGGCTGGCCCCGAACACGGCGCCGAGGTTGCCCCATTCGATGTTCATGCGCATCCGCTCCTGACCGTCACCGGGTCGACTGGCCGGCGGGGCTCGGTTCCTGCACACCCGACCGGGAGTCGTTGACGTTGTCCGCGTTGACCGGACGGCGGCGCGACAGCAGGTAGAAGCCCGCGGCGGCGGCGACCGCCACGCCCGCCACGAGCGCGACGCCGAGGTCGCCGTGGTCCGCGACCCAGGCCGCCACCCCGCCGACGGCCGCCGCGGCGGGGAGCGTCAGCACCCAGGACACCGCGATCCGCCCGGCGACCCCCCAGCGCACGTGCGCGAGCCTGCGGCCCAGGCCGGCGCCCAGGATGCTGCCCGTGCAGACCTGGGTGGTGGACAGCGCGAAGCCCAGGTGCGAGGACGCGAGGATCACGGAGGCCGCGCTGGTCTCGGCGGCGAAGCCCTGCGGCGTCTGGATGTCCGTCAGCCCCCTGCCCATGGTGCGGATGATCCGCCAGCCGCCCACGTACGTGCCGAGCGCGATCGCCAGCCCGGCGCTGAGCACCACCCACCACGGCGGACCGGTGCCGGGCGCGAGCAGTCCCCCCGAGATGAGCGTCAGCGTGATGACCCCCATCGTCTTCTGCGCGTCGTTGGTGCCGTGGGCGAGTGCCACGAGCGAGGCGGAGCCGACCTGGCCGGCCCGGAAGCCCCGCTTCACCTTGTCGCCCCGGGTCCGTTTGGTGATCACGTAGGCCAGGTAGGTGGCCAGCATCGCCACCACGCAGGCCACGACCGGTGAGGCGACCGCCGGGATGACGATCTTCTCCAGGACCTCGCCCGCGTTGACCGCGGACACGCCCGCGCCCACCCAGACCGCGCCGATGAGCCCGCCGAACAGCGCGTGCGAGGAGCTGGAGGGCAGACCGAGCAGCCAGGTCACGAGGTTCCACAGGATGGCCCCCACCAGCCCGGCGAAGATCATCACGGCGGACACCTTGGCGTCGTCGACGATGCCGTTGGAGATGGTCTTGGCGACCTCCGTGGAGAGGAACGCGCCCAGCAGGTTCAGCACGCCGGCCACCGCCACGGCCACCCGGGGCGCGAGCGCACCCGTGGCGATCGACGTGGCCATGGAGTTGGCGGTGTCGTGGAACCCGTTGGTGAAGTCGAAGGCGAGAGCCGTGACGATGACGATGACGATGAGAAAGGAGACAGAGCCCACCGCATACCTCCCACCCGGGTGCGGTGCGGTCACCGGGCCCGGCGTACCGATGACGGCTCGGGATTCCAGGTTAGGCGAGGTGCCCGTGGCCCGCACGGCACGGCTCGCCGGGGCGGGCGGACGAGGCGGGCGGGAGGGGCGGCCGGAAGGGGCGGGCGGACCGGCGCAAAACCCGTGGCGGACGTCGGGTCACGGCGGGCAGGATGCCCGCAGCATGGAGAACACCGAGATGCCGCGCCGGATGATCAGGGCCGCGCACACCGACGACACCGTGACGGTCTATCAGGCGTACCGCCCCGGGATCGGTGATCACGCCGCACTCCACGGCCGCTTCCCGGAGAGCTGGAGCCGCTCCCGGATGACGTGGATCAAACCGTCCTTCCTGTGGATGATGTACCGCAGCGGCTGGGGCCGTAAGGAGGGGCAGGAGCGGGTGCTCGCCCTGGACGTCAGCCGTGAGGGCTTCGACTCCGCGCTCCGCCGGGCCTGCCTGTCGCACTTCGACGCTTCGGTGTACTCGGACCGCGAGACCTGGGCCGAGCGGGTGCGCGCGACGGAGGTCCGCGTCCAGTGGGACCCGGAGCGCGACCTCGCGCTGAACGCGCTGCCGTACCGCTCGCTGCAGCTCGGACTCACCGGCCGGGCGACCCGCGACTACGCCGACCACTGGATCGTCGGCATCAGGGACGTCACCGGACTCGCCCACCGCGTCCACGAGCTCGTGCGTTCCGGCGACCGCGAGGCCGCCGCCGCGCTGCTGCCGCGGGAGCGGCCCTATCCGCTGGACGCGGCGACCGCCGCCGTGATCGGCGCGACGACGGGGCCCGCCTAACCGCCGTCCAGCTCCGCGACGAGCCGCTTCGGGGCGACCGCGCGGTAGCTCTCCTCCACCCAGTCGCACAGCACCTCGGCTGCGGGCGTCTCCCCGGTGAGGGGGACGGAGACCCAGCCGGCCCTGCCGAGGCCGTAGCCGGAGGGCCGCGCGCCGGGGACCGACATCGCGTGCTCGTGGAGCTGGGGGTCCTTGAGCTTGACGTTGATGCCGGGCGGGTGGCTGCCGTCGCCGGCACCGAGGAAGACGAAGACCTTCCTGTTGACCTTGACGACGCTCTCGCCCCACGGGAACTCCTCGGCGGCGCCGGGCAGCGCGAGCGCGAAGGCGCGTACCTTCGCGCGCACGGCGAGCGGGTCGTGGACGGTGGTCACGGGGCCTCCCGGGCGGACGCGGACAGCGGTCGACGGGCACGCGTACGCCTGATCGTAGGCGGGTGCCGCCCCCGATCCCCGGCAGGCGGGCCCCGCGGCGCGCGGGGCGCCGCGGGGCCCGCCGGGCCGTCCCGGTCAGGAGCAGTACTGCGCCTGCTTGCCGATGGCGCGGTACATGCAGTCCGCGTTCTCCAGGAGCAGCAGCACCGCCTCGCGGTTGCGGCTGGTCTGCGCGGGGATCACCTCGTCGGGCGGGTAGAAGCCCGAGGAGCCGTTCGGGCCCGGGTACATCTCGAAGGTGTACGCCCAGATCCCCTGGGTGCCCCAGAGCCAGTCGTCGATCGACCCGTCGGTGATGTAGAGGTCGCTGGCCTGTTCGGGGGTGTAGCCGTTGGTGGCCGCCATGGTGCGGCCGAAGGTGGCGAAGGTGTTGTACTGGTCGGCCGTCATGCCGGTGGTGGTGTTCGCGGTGGTGTAGCCGAAGGGCCACAGCACGAGCTGGCTGTAGGTGTGGAAGTCGATGCCCGCGGTGATCTGCTGCTTGCCGCCGACGACCCGCCCGCGCACGAAGTCCGCGACCAGCCTGACCTCGGGTGCGGACTCCGCGGACGCGCCGCGGTAGGTCTCGCTCGACTTCGAGGCCGAGGAGCCGCCGCAGCAGCCCCAGCGGTAGTTCCAGTTGCGGTTGAGGTCGGTGCCGACGGCCGAGGTGCCGGAGTTGGGCTGGCGGTTCTTGCGCCAGCTGCGGTAGGCGCCGGTCGCGATGTCGTACTCGCCGCCGTCCGGGTTGAGGTCCGGGATGATCCAGATCTCGCGGGAGTCGACGATGTTCTTGACGCGGTTGTCGGTCGCGTAGCCGTCCCCGAACTGGTGCAGCAGGTAGAGCGCCATCTCGACGGTGAGGTGCTCACGGGCGTGCTGGTGGTGGGTGAAGAGCACCTCGGGCTCGGCCTCGTCGGTGCCGACGTTGTCGCTGATCTTGACGGCGACGATGTTCCGTCCGCTGTAAGAGGTGCCGATGACCTGCTGCCGCATGATGCCGGGGTGCGCGGCGACCAGGGAGTTGATGTCCGCGGTCATCTCCGCGTAGTTGTGGTAACCGGAGTCGGAGCCGGGGAAGTCCAGTACCGAGGCGTCGCCCTCGGCGCCGCGGCCCGCGGCGCTCGCCGCGGGCGGTGCGGGGAGCGCGGTGAGGCGGTAGCCGGCGGAGCGCAGCGCGGCGGCCTGGGCGGCGTTGGCGGTGACGACGGTGGAGTGGCCGCGGGCCGCGTCGATCGACACGCCGTGGGCGGCGAGGGCCGTACGGGCGGCGACGCTGCCGGTACCGGCCACCTCGTACTGCCGGACGACCTCGTCGGCGGCGGCCGCGACGGGACGGCCGCCGGCGGTGGCGGGTGAGGCGTCGGCCTGCACGGCGAGCGAGGTGGCGAGGGCGCAGGCGAGCAGCGCAGCGGTGA
Organism: Streptomyces sp. NPDC111520; assembly: GCF_055635295.1. NCBI lineage: Bacteria > Bacillati > Actinomycetota > Actinomycetes > Kitasatosporales > Streptomycetaceae > Streptomyces > Streptomyces sp. NPDC111520. Next base: position 251,298 of record NZ_JBVKBW010000009.1, read on the forward strand.
CCGCCGCCCGTCTGCCGGTCCGGGGGATGCGCATGGTCGTCCTCCTGGATGTGGGGGTGGCGCAGGAGTGCGGACCGATCGTGCGTATATGGCATGACCTCGTCAATGAGGAATGCGTGCTTCGGCGGTGAACGCCCGGAATCCTCCGGTGGATTGGCCGGTGGGACCCGCCCGGAGCGGGAGCCGCGGCGCCGGTAGGATCGCGGCAATGCCCGGACGTAGCGCAGAGGCAGGCGCACCGCCTTGCGTAGGCGTAACACGCCGGTTCGAATCCGGCCGTCCGGGCAGTCGGGGCACACGGGCCCGTAGGGCAGAGGCAGACCCGCCGCCCTGTCAAGGCGGATACGCCGGTTCGAATCCGGCCGGGCCCCCGATAGGATCATCGCAATGCCCGGACGTAGCGCAGAGGCAGGCGCCCCTCCCCTCAAGGAGGGATCACGCCGGTTCGAATCCGGCCGTCCGGGCAGCCGGGGGAGCACGGGTCCGTAGCGCAGAGGCAGGCGCGCCGACTCCGCAAGATCGGATACGCCGGTTCGAATCCGGCCGGATCCCCCGCGTGACGGCGGGACATCGGTGGGAGTCATGGGGGACACGGGCGACATCACGGAGGCGGAACTCGCCGCCTTCGACGCGGTGGTCGGCAAGCTGCGCGAACTGCCCGCCGACGACCCGGTACGGCTGCGCGCCGAGCAGGTGGCCGCCTCCTTCGCGCGCGACGGCCGGCTGCGGCGCAGGAAGTCCCGGCGCGAGGACCGCGCCACGGCGGACGCGGAGGTCGTGGCCGCCACGGCGACCGGCGCACGCGAACGCCGCGAGGACGCACCCCTGGCCGAGACGCCGCAGGGCGGCGCGGCGGGGGAGTTCACCAGGCCCCGCCGTTGCTACGTGTGCAAGTCCCCCTACCGGCGGGCGGACGCCTTCTACCACCTGCTGTGCCCCGACTGCGCCGTGGACAACACCGCGCGGCGGCGGGCCGGGACCGACCTCACCGGCCGGCGCGCGCTGCTGACCGGCGGCCGCGTCAAGATCGGCTTCCAGCTGGCCCTGATGATGCTGCGGGACGGGGCCGAACTCCTGGTCACCAGCCGCTTCCCGCGCGACACGCTGCGCCGCTTCACCGAGGCGCCCGGCAGCGAGCGGTGGCTGCACCGGCTCACCGTCGTCGCCGTCGACCTGCGCGACCCCCGCCAGGTCGTCGGCCTGTGCGAACGGCTCCGCGAGAGCGGCGAGCCGCTGGACATCCTGGTCAACAACGCCGCCCAGACGGTCCGGCGGCCCCCTGAGTCGTACGCGGCGCTCACCGCGGGCGAACGGGCCCCGCTGCCCGCCGGGCCGCGGAACGGGGGGATGCTCACCGCGCCCGGGTTCGGCACCGTCCACGCGCTGCCGGCCGCCGCCGGGCCCACCGCCGAACTCCTGCTGACCGGGACCGACGAGGCCGGGCTGCTGCCCGACACGGCCCCCGAGAACTCCTGGTCGGCCGAGCTCGGCGGCCTCGATCCCGCCGAGGTGCTGGAGACCCAGCTCGTCAACTCCCTCGCCCCCGCGCTGCTCTGCGACCGCCTGCTGCCCATGCTGCTGGCCTCCCCGCGGCCGCGCCGCTACATCGTCAACGTCACCGCCGTCGAGGGCCGCTTCGCGGTGCGCAACAAGACCGCCGGTCATCCGCACACCAACATGGCCAAGGCCGCCCTGAACATGCTGACCCGCACCAGCGGGCCCGCGCTCGCCGAGCAGGGGGTCCACATGTGCAGCGTCGACACCGGCTGGATCACCGACGAGAACCCGCTGCCGAAGAAGAACCGGCTGGCCGGTCAGGGCTTCCGCACCCCACTGGACGTCGTGGACGGCGCGGCCCGGGTCTACGACCCGATCGTGCGCGGAGAGGCCGGGCACCCGTTCTCCGGCGTCTTCCTCAAGGACTACCAGGAAGCCGAGTGGTGACATGACGGACGACCGGCCGCCGTACGCGGGTGTCCCCGAGGTCGTGCCTCGTCCGGCCGCCGACCTCGAGCCGCTGCTGGGCTGGCTGCGCGGCGGGGAGACGGTGGCCGAACGCCGGGACTTCCCGGCCGGGACCGCCCTGCCCGACGGGCGCCTCGACCTGTGCAAGCAGGCGCTGGGCCCGGAGGGCGCCGCGGCGGTCGCCGAGGCGTTGCGCCAGGCACCGGCCACCGGCGCCGTGCGCCATCTGCTGCTCGGCACCGACGGGCTCGGCGACGAGGGTGCCGCCGCCGTCGCCGAACGCACCCGGGACACCGGCGTCCGGACGCTCTACCTCGGCTGCAACGGCATCACGGCGGGCGGCGCCTGCCGCATCGCCGACAACCTGCGGGCCTCCCCGCAGGCCGTCACCGGGGTCTGGCTGAAGCGGAACCCGCTCGGCGGCGGCGCCGGCGAGGCGGGCGCCGGACTCGTCGAGGCCGCACGGTCGTTGCGCACCCTGGACCTGGTGCAGACCGGCCTCGACCCGGCGGGCCTCGCCGTGCTGGCCGACGCGCTCGTCGTCGCCGCCCGCTCGGGACGCGCCGTGGAGCGGCTGTTCGTCGGCGGCAACGCCCTCGGCACGGCCGGCGCGGCCTGCCTGACGACCCTCGTCACCACCGGAGCCGTTGCCGAACTGTACGTGTCGGCCGCCCGCCTCGGCGACGAGGGTGCGCTCCTGCTCGCCGAGGCCCTCGCCCGTGCACCGTACGGCCGACTCGTCCGGCTCTCCGTGGCCAGCAACGGCATCGGGCCGGCTGCCTGCGCCCGGCTGGTCGCGGCCGCGACGGCCGCGGGCGTGGAACTCCTGGACCTGGGACGGGTCAAGGCCGCCCGGGTCCTGGGCGCCGCCGACAACCGGGTCGACACCGAGGCGGCCACGGCGATGGGCACGGCACTGAGCGCGGCGCCGCACCGGCTGACCCATCTCGTGCTGGCCCACACCGGGATGCGCAGCCGCGAGGCGCACCGTCTGCTGGACACCGCCCCGGCGGCCGCGACCGCGACCCGCTACGTCCTCGGAAAGGGCATCGCGACCAGTGTCCGGCGGCGGCTCGACGCGCTCAGCGCGCACCTGCCGCCGCCGGCCGTCCCCGCGGACGTGGCCGCCGTGCACAGCGTCCACCGCACTGGCGGCTGATCAGCGGGGCATACGGGCGAAGGTCTCGATCCAGAAGCGCTGCGTCTGCTCCGAGGCCCCCACCAGGTAGGTGGAGCGCAGCTTGGGCGGCAGCAGCGCCACCAGCCGGGCGACCGCCTTGCGGTGCCGCTTGAGCTGGGACAGCTCCGCGTTGGCGATCACCTGGTGGACGACGTCGGTCTCGTCGTTGCCCTCCCCGGACTCCTCCCGGGCACGTCTGAGCCGGGACTCCCAGGCGTCCACGTCCCGGGCCAGCTCGCGCAGCCCCGTCACCGAGCGGTTCGCCAGCCGGTCGGCCAGGGCGGTCAGCGGCACCGGGGCGTACTCGCCGTCGCCCAGGTAGACGGTGGCCATCTGCAGCGGCAGGCCCCGCTGGTGCAGCTTGATCAGCCGCTCGATGGTGCGCTTGGTGATCCAGGCGCGGCCGTCCTCGTCGATGTCGTGCTTCCACCACTCCAGCACCGTCTCGGCCAGGCCGCCGTACCGCGCGATCAGCCACTCGTTGGCCGGGATGTCGCCCGGCTCCACGGTGAGGGAGGCGGTGAAGCGGGTCGCCTGGGCGATGTTGTTGCGGGACACCATCAACCGGCGGCCCAGATGGTAGGGCGGGTTCTGCACCGCTATCTGGGCGCGCAGGTTCTCGATCGGGCGCCCGGCCAGCGACCACTCCTGGGTGATCTCCATCAGCTTGGCGAACGCCGCCTTGTCCTTGGGCCGGTTGTACTCGTCCCAGACGATCGCCTTCGGCTCGCTCCCCGTGAACTTCTGCGCCAGCAGGGTGTCCAGCGAGCCGTTGCGGTCAGGGACGGGCGCACACAGGTCCTCGACGTTCGTCACCGGCAGCGAGAAGTACAGCGGGTCCCGGCCCAGGTCCTCGCGCAGCGTCTCGCGCACCACCTCGGTCTTGCCGCAACCGGGCGGCCCCTGGAGCAGCACCGACCACCGGTTGCGCAGCGCCGCGCGCACCACCGAGCGCACCGGGTCCGGCACGGTGGCCGGATTGGCCACACCGAGCTCCGCGGCGATCCGGTCGAGGATCTCCGCCGTCCGGTCCTGCCCCGGTCCGCCGTCCGGCCGGGGCTCGGCCAGGCGCAGCCGCTCGCCGTTGACCAGGGGCAGCCCCCAGCGCAGCGGGAAGCCCTCCCGCGCGTTGGCGAGGACGTGGTCCAGGGTGCGCGGGGAGAGCAGCTCGCGCACCGCGGGACCGAGCGACGCCCACACGGCGAAGACCCCGTTCAGGTCCCGGTCCCGGTACTTCTCGGCCAGCTTGCGCCGCCACGCCGTGTCGTTGGCGGTCACCCGCACCGTGACCATGCGGTCGAGGACGGCCAGGTCGCCGCGGCGAGCGGCCGTCTCGGACAGCGACTCGTTGTCGCTGAGGAACACCCCGACGCAGCCCAGTGCCCGCAGGTCGTACTCGCCGAGCGTCCAGTTGCAGGCGATCTGCATCAGCTGCGACTGGATCGTCTCGCCGGCCTGCAGCGAGTCGTCGATGAGCAGCACGAACGGGCGCCCCGGCCGCAACTGGCTCATCACCAGCTGGCGCAGCACCAGTTCGTCCGTGTGCGGATCACGGACCGGGGCGTTGACCAGGAGGTCGTCCGGGGTGAGGTTGGCGGCCGGCACGTAGACCAGTTCGGCGTGCGGATGGGCCTCGGCGACGTGCGAGAAGAACGTCGACGTCTTGCCGATGCCGTGCTCCCCGAAGACCTGCCCGGTCTGGCCCATGTCGATCATCGCGTCGATGAACGACTCCAGCCGGGAGACCTCGGGGCGGCCCTCGGGCGGTCGTGGATAGGTGGCGTTGGCCCGCCAGGGCCGGGGGCCGGCCGTGGCGGTCGCCGCGGTGGTGGTCATTTCGCTCCTGTCGTGACGCGGTGGCAGGCCATGGGCGGGGCGTGGGCGTCGGGCCAGTCGTCGCCGCCCTCGGTGATCAGCCATATCCACCTGTCGGGATCCCGTGGCGTGATGTGCGGGGCGTAGCCGTCGGTCAGCACGATCACCGCGTCGGGACGCTCCTCGAAGCGCCTGCCCCGGACCTCCGTGCGCCCCTCCACGTAATCGGCCACGGCCTGGAAGCTCGTGCCCCCGCCGCCGTAGACCCGCTCCCCGGGGACGAAGGGCATCACCACGCCGTCGAAGGAGAGCCAGTGCGCCTCCACGCCCTCGATGCGCCCCACCAGTTCGGTCAGCCAGGTGATCACGGAACCCGGCATCGACCCCGAGGTGTCGTAGGCGATGACCAGGACCTTGTCACGGACCGGGCCGCGCCGCGACAGCATCGGGTCGTGCCCGAGCGCCGCCAGCAGCGCACCCCGCTTCTTCGGGTAGACCAGCCGCTCGCCCTCCCGCAGCTTCGAGGCGACCACGTCGACCAGCCACCGCTGCCACCAGTCCACCCGCCCCGTCCTGGCCGTCTCGCCCCGCAGCGCACCGGCGCCCAGCCGGCCCCACAGCCGGGAGGTGCGCTCCGAGGCGCCCTCGGTGCGGTCCATCAGGTCCAGCAACTCCCGCTCGGCACCGGTGTGCCCGCGCCGCGCGGCCAGCAACGCGTTGCGCAGGGACGAGGAGACCAGCTCGTCGATCGTCCCCTGGTCGCCCGGGACGCCCTCGCCCGCCAGGTGCACGCACAGCGCCCCCGGAGGCACCGGCGGGTGCTTCATCCGCTTGAGCTCGGTGTAGACGCCCATGTCGGTCTCGACGAACTCCGGGTAGGGCAGCGGCGTCAGCCCCTGCTCCGTCAGATCCCGCTCGTACGCGGCGTGGACCTCGTGCGGGTCCACCCCGGTCGGGCGGCCGTCCCGCAGCGGCATCCCGTCCCGCCGCAGGCGGACCAGTGCCACGTGGTTGATGGCCACCTCGGCCGCCGTGGTGAAGACCGGGTCGTCCCGCAGCGCCGGCTCCGCGAGCAGATGCCGGTGCACCACGTGCCGGGCCTCGTGGAAGAGGACGAACTTGACCCCCTCCAGCCCGAGGTCGACGAAGAACCCGGGGTTGTACAGCAGCAGCACCGAGCCGTCCCCCGAGGCAACCACCGCCGCGGTGTCCACGGCCGTGGTCGCGATCTGGTGCGGGCACTTGGCGTACAGCCAGGACGCCACCGCCGACTCGGTCAGCCCGAAGTCGAGCAGCGCGGCCTCCTTCAGCCGCTCCGCCTCCGCCACGACGTCCGGATCCGCCGGACGCCAGCGCTCCAGCGCCCGCCGGTCGGCGAGGTCGACCACGGGTCGTCGTCGTGACCGCTCGTCGAATCCCATGTCAGCCCCCCACTTCCGTGCCCCGAACCCTCCGGTTCCCCTGGTGACTCAGTGTTACCAGGAGCCACTGACAACGGGTCACCGGCCTCCTCCCCGGCGCCCCCCGCGATCGCCCCCGCCGTCCGGACCAGATCCGGCAACGTGCCCGTGAACGTCGGCAGGAGCTGCACCAGCACCGCCCACGCCTCGGTGTTCGCCCCCAGTTCCGCGCGCACCAGCGGGCGCAGCGCCCCGGCCGCTTCCGGCAACCGCCGCGGGAACCCCCAGCGGCCCATGGCCAGGACGCGCAGGACGTCGTGAGCCGGGCGGGCACCGGTCGCGTACGCCGCGGGGCCGTCCACGACACCCGCGTCACGCAGCCGGTTGGTGAACTTGCGGTGCGTGCCGAACTGCGTGCGCAGCGCCGACGGGCAGTCGGGGCGGATCGCCAGCGCCCAGCGGGCGTAGCCGGGCAGCGGCCGCTCGAGGTCGGCCGCGGCGACCGACGCCCACTCGTCCCGCCCCACCATCCGCGCGGCGGCGCGGCCCGCGGACATGCCCGTGACCGCACGCAGCGCGGCGACCAGCGCCTCCGGACCGGACGGGAGGGTGAGCTCCGGCGCCGGATACCCCGAGAGGTCCTCCGGAACCTCCAGACGACCGGAGCGATCCGGCCCGTACGGAACGCCCTTGAGGATGTCGTACCGCACCCGTTCGTCGGTGCGCCAGTGGTGGTACACCGCCACGTTGACCTCGGGATCGTCCTCCTGGAGCATCCACCAGAGCACCGACGTGGGCATGTCGTTGAACCAACGGCCCCAGCTCCACACCGAGTGCTCAGGTCGCCTCGCGGCCGTCGCCGGATCCTCCTCCGGGACCCCTGTCCGGCTCCGCGCACGCGCGGCGAGCGCCGGGTCCACGAGACCCAGCAGGAAGCCCAGTTCGCCGGCGGACACCGCCTCGTTCAGCATGCCGCGATCTTCTCACCGGCCACCGACAGCGGGCGACTCAGATTCCGCGGCGCAGCACCTCGTCCAGGACCGCCGACCACGCGCGGACGATGCCCGCGCGGCGGCCGCTGTCGTCGCTGAGCAGGTTCGCCAGCCCCAGGCCGCGTGCCATGTCGAGGGTGGCCTGCACGGTCTCCCTGACCCCGGCCACCGCCTCGTCCGCGTCCAGCATCTCCACGGCGAGCCGGTGCGCCTCCCGCCCGATGCGCGCCTCCAGCGCCGTGACCCGGGGCCGCAGTTGCTCCTCGTTGGCGGCCGCCACCCACAGGTGGAGCGCCGCCCGGAAGATCGGTCCCGTGTAGAGGTCGACGACCATGCCGACCACGGCGTGCGTGCGGTGCACGCCCTCGCCGGGGAGGGCGTGCGCGTGCTCCCGCAGGGCCACCAGCCACTGCTCGGCGACGAACTCGATCGCCCCGGTGAACAGGTCCTCGCGGGTGGGGAAGTGGTGCTGGGCCGCGCCCCGCGACACCCCCGCCCGCTCCGCGACCACCGTCACCGTGCTGCCCGCCCAGCCGTGTTCGGCCAGGCAGGCGACGGCCGCCTCCAGCAGCCGCTGCCGGGTGGCGCGGCTGCGGTCCTGCTTGGGCGTACGGGTGCCGGCGCTCACAGCGCCCATGGCGCGGCCCGCCGTTCGAGGAACGCGCGCATCCCCTCCGCCGCCTCGGGCGAACCGAACAGCCGGGCCGACCGCTCGGTCAGCGCCGTCGCGTCCCGGTCGAAGACGCGCAGCACCGCCGCGGTCGTCAGCGCCTTGGACTCGGCGAGCCCCTGCGGCGACGCGGCGCGCAGCCCCGCGAGGATGCCCTCCAGGGCCTCCTCCGGTGCGGCGACCAGGCCGGTGCGCACGGCCTCGGCGGTGTCGAAGACCTCGCCCGTCAGGTAGTGGCGGGCGGCGGCCCTGGCGTCCATGCGCGGCAGCACCGTCAGCGAGATCACGGCCGGGGCGAGGCCGAGCCGCGCCTCGGTGAAGGCGAAGCTCGCCCCAGGACCCGCCACCGGGACGTCACAGGCCGCCAGCAGCCCGAGGCCGCCGGCACGCACATGGCCCGTCACGTGCGCCACGACCGGCTTGGGCAGTTCCACGACCGCCCGCAGCAGGGCCACGAGCCGCCCCGGCCCCTCCGGCGACGCCGCCTCCTTCAGGTCCGCGCCCGCGCAGAAGGTGCCGCCGGTGTGCGTGAGCAGCACCGCCCGCGTTGCCGGGTCCTTGGCGGCCCGGGCCAGCGCGTCGGACAGCTCGTCGACCATGCGTGCGGACAGCGCGTTGCGGTTGTGCGGGGAGTCCAGCGTCAGCGTGGTGATCCCCCGGTCGTGCGCGCTCCGTACGAAGGGTGCCGCGGCGTCGCCGGTCATCAGGCCGTTCCCCTTTCCCGGTCGCGCAGTTCACGCCGGAGGATCTTGCCGCTGGCGGCCCTCGGTATGGCGTCGGTGAACTCCACCCGGCGCACCTTCTTGTACGGCGCGACCTGTGCCGCCACGTGCGCGATCACCTCGTCCGCGGTGAGCGCCGCGCCCGGCTGCGGCACCACGTACGCCTTCGGGACCTCGTTGCCGTCCTCGTCCACCACCCCGATGACGGCGGCGTCGGCCACCCTCGGGTCGGTGAGCAGCACGGCCTCCAGCTCGGCGGGCGGCACCTGGTAGCCCTTGTACTTGATCAGCTCCTTGACGCGGTCGACGACGTGCAGCCACCCGCCGGCGTCCATCCGGCCGACGTCGCCGGTGTGCAGCCACCCCTCGTCGTCGATCATGGCGGCGGTCTCCTCGGGCCGCCCGAGGTAGCCCTTCATGACCTGCGGACCACGGATGTGGATCTCCCCGGAGCCGTCGTCGCCGTCCTCGTCGTCGAGCGGCACGATGCGCATCTCCGTGCCGGGCAGCAGCTTGCCGACCGCGCCGGGCGGCGCGTCGCGCGCGTCCAGCGGCACCACATGGGTGCCCGGGGAGAGTTCGGTCATCCCGTACGCCTGAAGGATCGGCGGCAGTCCCAGCCGCTTCGAGCAGGCCCGGGCCAGCTCCGCGTCGAGCGGGGCCGCCGAGCACAGCACGTACTCCAGCGAGCTGAGGTCGTGCGCGGCGACCTCCGGGTGCTTGGCGAGCGCCAGCACGATCGGCGGGGCCACGAACAGCCCCTGCACCCGGTGGGTCGCCACCGCCTTCAGGAACTGCTCCAGGTCGAAGCGCGGCAGCACGACGACCGTGGCGCCCTTGCGCAGCGGGGCGTTCATGAGGGCGGTGAGCCCGTAGATGTGGAAGAACGGGAGCACGGCCAGGATGCGGTGCCCCGGTCCCATCGACAGGGTCGGGTCCAGCTGGGCCAGGTTGGTGGCGATGTTGCGGTGGGTCAGCATCACACCCTTGGGCACGCCGGTGGTGCCCGAGGAGTACGGCAGTGCGGCCACGTCCTCGCCCGGGTCGAACGCGATGTCCGGCTCGGGGGCCGTGGAGCCCAGCAGGTCGAGGACCGAGCGGTGGCCCTCGGCGCTGTCGCAGACCAGGATCTCCTTGACGCCGCCCACCTGGTCGGCGGCCTTGCGGGCGGTCTCCAGCAGGGGTGAGACGGTGACGATCCACGAGGCGCCGCTGTCCCGCAGCTGCCGCGCGAACTCCTCGGCGGTGGCGAGCGGATGCACCGTGGTGACGGCCGCGCCGGCGCGCGTGGCGCCGTAGAAGACCGGCGGGTAGGCGATGGTGTTCGGACTGTGCAGGGCGAGGACGTCACCCTTGCGCAGCCCCGACTCCGCCAGTGCCGCCGCGATGCGACGGGTGAAGGCGTCGAGCTGCGCGTAGGTGAGCGTCGTGCCCTCCACCCCGTCCACGAGCGCGGGCCGGTCGCCGAACTCGGCGGCGTGGCCCAGCACTGCCTCGTGGATCGGCAGGTCGATGGCGCGAACCGCGGGGTACTCGCTGTGGAACACGGCCGGCTGTGCCATGGCCGTTCCCCCCTCCTCGGTAGGACGTGCTCAGTAGGACTTGGGCAGACCCAGCGTGTGGTGCGAGACGTAGTTGAGAATCATCTCCCGGCTGACCGGCGCGATGCGACCCACGCGCGAGGCCGTGAGGAGGGAGGCCAGCCCGTACTCGGCCGTCAGCCCGTTGCCGCCCAGGGTGTGCACGGCCTGGTCGACGGCCTTCGCGCCGGCCTCGGCCGCCGCGTACTTCGCCATGTTGGCGGCCTCGCCGGCCGCCGTGTCGTCCCCCGCGTCGTACAGGAACGCGGCCTTCTGCATCATCAGCCGGGCCAGTTCCAGTTCGATGTGGGCCTGTGCCAGCGGGTGGGCGATGGCCTGGTGCGAGCCGATCGGGGCCTTCCACACCTGCCGCGTGCGGGCGTAGTCCACGGCCGCCGAGAGGGCGAAGCGGCCCATGCCGATCGAGAAGGCGGCCGTCATGACGCGCTCGGGGTTGAGGCCCGCGAACAGCTGCAGCAGCCCCGCGTCCTCGTCGCCGACCAGGGCGTCCGCGGGCAGCCGCACGTCGTCCATGTAGAGGTGGAACTGCTTCTCCGGCGCCGACAGTTCCATGTCGATCGGCCGGAACTCGAAGCCGGGAGTCTCCCGCTCCACGACGAACAGGCACGGCTTGAGCCTGCCCGTGCGCGCGTCCTCGGTGCGGCCCACGACGAGCGCCGCGTCGGCGATGTCGACTCCGGAGACGAAGACCTTGCGGCCCGTGAGCAGCCAGTCCGAGCCGTCCCGGCGGGCCGTGGTCGTCAGCCGGTGCGAGTTGGAGCCGGCGTCCGGCTCCGTGATGCCGAACGCCATGCGCAGGGAGCCGTCCGCCAGCCCGGGCAGCCAGCGGCGCTTCTGCTCCTCGGTACCGAAGCGCGCGATGACCGTGCCGCAGATCGCGGGGGAGACGATGAGCAGCAGCAGCGGGCAGCCCGCGGCGCCCAGTTCCTCCAGCACGATGGAGAGCTCGGCCAGGCCGCCGCCCCCGCCGCCGTGCTCCTCCGGCAGGTTGACGCCGAGGTAGCCCAGCGCCCCGGCCTCCTGCCACAGCTTGTCGGTGTGCCGGCCCTCGCGCACGGCGTCGAGGAAGTAGGAACGCCCGTAGCGGCGGCCCAGGTCGGAGACGGCCTTGCGCAGCGCGCGGCGCTCCTCGCTCTCCAGCAGGACGTTGTCGAAGGTGCCGGTCGGTCCGTTCCCGGCGGGCGTGGCGCTCATGGGGAGTCCTCCTCCTGGACGACGGCGAGTACGGTGCCGACGTCGACCTGGCGGCCGGCCTCGGCGTGCAGTGCGGTGAGCACGCCGTCCGCCGGGGCGGCGACGCGGTGCTCCATCTTCATGGCCTCCAGCCACAGCAGCGGCTGCCCGGCCGTCACCTTGTCGCCGACGGCGACCTCCGCGACGCGGACCACCGTCCCCGGCATCGGGGCCAGCAGCGAGCCCGGCGCGAGCTGCGCGACCGGGTCGGGGAAGCGCGGCAGCGCGGTGAAGCGGTGGGAGCCGGGGGCGAGCCCGCTGCCGGAGGCGGGGGGCACGTCGACGTACACCTCGTCCCCGTGGACCGCGACGTCGAAGGCGCGGCGCACTCCGGCCACCTCCAGCACGACCCGCTCCGGCGTCCGCTCCAGCAGGCGGACGTCCGGGTGGCCCTCGGCGATCAGGCCGTCGCGGCCGAGCCGGTAGCGGACCTCGTACTCCGCGCCCGCGGGCTCGGCGCGGTAGGTCTTGGACTGCGGCGCCGAGGGCAGGTTGCGCCAGCCGCCCAGCGGGTGGCGGCCGCATGCGTCGGCGAGAGCGGCCGCCAGGGCCGCCAGCCGCGCCGCGCCCTCGTCCCCGTCGGGGGCCGGGCCCAGACGTCCCAGGAAGGCCGTGGACACCCCTCCGGCGGCGAAGTCCGGGTCGCGCAGCACCCGTACGAGCAGGTCGCGGTTGGTCACCGGGCCGTGCACCCGGGCCCGCTCCAGGGCGCCGGCGAGCAGTCGCAGCGCCTGCGGGCGGGTGGGGGCGTGGGCGACGACCTTGGCGAGCATCGCGTCGTAGTGCACCCCGATCCGGTCGCCGTCCCCGAAGCCCGCGTCCACCCGCAGTCCCGGCGCCGACGGCACCTGGAAGCGATGCAGGACCCCGGTCTGCGGCTGCCAGTCGCGGGCGGGGTCCTCGGCGTACAGCCGGGCCTCGACCGCGTGCCCGGACGGCACCGGGGGAGCGGCCGGGATCCGCCCGCCCTCGGCGACGTCCAGTTGCAGCGCGACGAGGTCCACCGCGAAGACGCACTCGGTCACCGGGTGCTCCACCTGGAGGCGGGTGTTCATCTCCAGGAAGTACGGCCGGCCCTCCGGCGACACCAGGAACTCCACGGTCCCCGCGCCGACGTAGCCGATGGCCCGCGCCGCCGCCTCCGCCGCCTCGTGCAGCCTCCGGCGCAACTCCTCGCCGACGCCAGGTGCCGGGGTCTCCTCGATCACCTTCTGGTGCCGGCGCTGCACCGAGCAGTCGCGCTCGCCGAGCGTCCACACGGTGCCGTGGGTGTCCGCCAGCACCTGCACCTCGATGTGCCGGCCGTCCTCGACGTACGGCTCCAGGAACACCTCGCCGTCCCCGAAGGCGGACAGCGCCTCCGCACGGGCGGCGGCCAGTTCCCGCTCCAGCGCGGCCGCGTCCCGGACGACGCGCATGCCGCGGCCGCCGCCGCCCGCCGCCGCTTTCACCAGCACGGGCAGGTCGTCCGGCCCGGCCTCCAGGACGGGGACGCCGGCCTCGGCCATCAGCCGCTTGGCGCGGGTCTTGGAGCCCATCGCCTCGATGGCCTCCGGCGAGGGCCCGATCCAGGTCAGGCCCGCCGCGATGACGTCCCTGGCGAACCCGGCGTTCTCGGAAAGGAATCCGTAGCCGGGGTGGACGGCGTCCGCGCCCGCCGCGAGGGCGGCCTTCACGATGAGGTCGCCGCGCAGATAGGTGTCGGCGGGCGCGTCCCCCGGTAGCCGCACGGCGGCGTCCGCCTCCCGTACGTGCGGGGCGGCGGCGTCCGCGTCCGAGTGGACGGCGACCGTGGCGATGCCCAGGTCGCGGCAGGTGCGGAAGACACGGCGGGCGATCTCGCCGCGGTTGGCCACCAGCACTGATGCGATCACGGTCAGGTGCTCCTCACATCCGGAAGACGCCGAAGCCGCCGCGGGCGCCCTCGACCGGTGCGCTGTGGACCGCTGACAGGCACAGGCCGAGCACCGTGCGGGTGTCGCGCGGGTCGATCACCCCGTCGTCGTACAGCCGCCCCGACAGGAACATCGGCAGGGACTCGGACTCGATCTGCTGCTCCACCATCGCCCGCAGCCCGGCGGCGGCCTCCTCGTCGAAGGGCAGGCCCCGGGCGGCCGCCGACTGCCGCGCCACGATGGACAGCACGCCCGCGAGCTGCGCGGGCCCCATGACGGCCGACTTGGCGCTGGGCCAGGCGAACAGGAAGCGCGGATCGTACGCCCGGCCGCACATGCCGTAGTGCCCGGCACCGTAACTGGCGCCCATCAGCACCGAGATGTGCGGCACCCGCGAGTTGGACACCGCGTTGATCATCATGGCGCCGTGCTTGATGATGCCGCCCTGCTCGTACTCGCGCCCCACCATGTAGCCGGTGGTGTTGTGCAGGAACAGCAGCGGGACGTCGCGCTGGTTGGCGAGCTGGATGAACTGCGCCGCCTTCTGTGACTCTGCGCTGAACAGCACGCCCTGGGCGTTGGCCAGGATCCCGACGGGATAGCCGTGCACCTGAGCCCAGCCGGTGGCCAGGCTCGGCCCGTACAGCGGCTTGAACTCGTCGAACTCCGAGCCGTCCACGACCCGCGCGATGACGTCTCTCGGGTCGAAGGGCGTCTTCAGGTCGGCGGGGACGATGTCCAGCAGTCCGTCCTCGTCGTGGCGCGGCGGCTCGTATGCGGCGGCCGGGGCGGGGCCCTGCTTGCGCCAGTTGAGGCGGGCCACCACCCGCCGGGCGGTGCGCAGCGCGCCGGGCTCGTCCGGCGCGAAGTAGTCCGCGAGCCCGGAGACCCGCGCGTGCATGTCGGCGCCGCCCAGCGACTCGTCGTCGCTCTCCTCGCCGGTGGCCATCTTCACCAGCGGCGGGCCGCCGAGGAACACCTTGGAGCGCTCCTTGACCATGATCACGTGGTCGGACATCCCGGGGACGTACGCGCCGCCGGCCGTCGAGTTGCCGAACACGACGGCGACGGTGGGGATGCCGGCCGCCGACAGCCGGGTCAGGTCGCGGAAGAGCGCGCCGCCCGGGATGAAGATCTCCTTCTGGCTGGGCAGGTCCGCGCCGCCCGACTCCACGAGGTTGACCAGCGGGAGGCGGTTGGCGAGCGCGATCTCGTTGGCCCGCAGGGCCTTCCTCAGCGTCCACGGGTTGCTCGCCCCGCCGCGCACCGTGGGGTCGTTGGCGGTGATCACGCACTCGGTGCCCTCGATCACGCCGATCCCGGTCACCAGCGACGCGCCCACCGGGTAGTCGCTGCCCCAGGCCGCGAGCGGCGACAGCTCCAGGAACGGGCTGTCCTGGTCCAGCAGCAGTTCCACCCGCTCGCGCGCGGTCAGCTTCCCGCGCGACCGGTGCCGATCCACGTATTTGGGGCCGCCGCCGGCGAGCGCCTTCTCGTGCTCGGCCGACAGTTCGGCGAGGCGCTCCAGCATGGTCGTGCGGTTCTCGGTGTTCACGCCGTTCCTCCCTGACCCGGTGCGCGCCCCGCACCCGGCGGTCCGGCGAACGCCTGGGCGATGTCCAGCCAGCGGTCCGCGTCCGCGCCCTCGGCGCGCACGGCCAGGTCGGCACGGTGCCGGCGGCGGGTCGCCAGCAGGCACAGGTCGAGCGCCGGGCCCGTGACGCGCTGCGCGGCGTCCTGCGGGCCGTACGCCCACAGCGTGCCGTCGGGGGCGGTCAGTTCCACCCGGAACTCCCCGGCGGGCGGCGTCAGCCCGTTGACGGCGTACGCGTAGTCGCGGGCCCGTACGGCGATCCGCGCCACGTGCCGCAGGCGCGCGCTCGGCGCGCGCCGTACGCCGAGGGCGTCCGCGACGTCCTCGCCGTGCGCCCAGCTCTCCATGAGCCGGGCCGAGGCCATGGAGGCGGCGCTCATCGGCGGCCCGAACCACGGGAACCGCGTCCCGGGCGGCTGCGCCCGCAGCGCGGCCTGCAGTTCCGCCCGCCCCGAGCGCCACCGCGCGAGCAGTTCGGCGGGCGGGAGCGCCGCCCCCTCCGCGGCGCCGTCGTCGACGAAGGTGCCGATCGCGGCGGCGGCCTTCTCCACCACGGAGCCGAAGCCCTCCGGATCGGTGACCGCCAGCACGGACTGCCGGTCGGTCCAGGCCAGATGGGCGATCTGGTGCGCCACCGTCCAGCCCGGGGCGGGCGTCGGCGTCGCCCAGGCGTCCTCCGGGAGCGGCGCGACCAGGGCGTCCAGGCCCTCGCTCTCGTCCCGAAGGTCGTCCAGTACGGGTGTGGGGTCGGACAAGGGTCCCCCTGAATGACGCAGCGTCAGCGAAGCCGTGCGCGTTACAGGCTGGCACCGCGACCGGAAACAATCAAGCGTGCTTGCATGATTTTTCGCACGGGGCCGGGCGGCGGGCGTGCGACCGCCTGGTTGACTGCTCCGGGCCGCCCCGGAGACCCCGGAACGGCGCCCGACGGCCCACCGGACAACCCGAGGTCCCATGCACGCCCTGCCACCACTGCTATCCGGTTTCGTCCCCATATGGGCACTCAGTGCGACAGGCTACGTGGTGGGCCGCACCGGACTGCTGGGACCGCAGGCGGAGTCCGTGCTGGGGCGGTTCGTCTTCCACGTCGCGATGCCGGCCGCCCTGTTCACCATGGTCGCAGGCACGCCCCTGGACGCCTTCGCGAACACGTCCGTGATCGCCTTCGCGGCCGGCACGGCCCTGGCGTGCCTGCTCGGGTTCGCCGTCAGCCGGTGGCTCTTCGGACGGCGTCTGCCCGACCAGGCGATCGGCGGCATGGCGGCCGGATACGTCAACTCCGCCAACCTCGGCATCCCGGTCGCGGTGCAGCTGCTCGGCGACGCCTCGTTCGTCGCCCCGGTGCTGCTGTTCCAGGTGCTGCTGGTGACCCCGGTGATCCTGACCGTCCTCGACGCGGGCACCGGTGGTGCCGCCGGGCGGCGGCGGGGAGGCGGCGGTGCCGCCCGCCTGCTCCTGGTGCCGCTGCGCACCCCGGTCATCCTGGGCGCCGCCCTTGGCTGCGTGATGTCCGCGGCCGGCTGGCGGCTGCCCGCCGCGCTCGGTCACTCGATCGGGCTGCTCGGCGGGGCGGGCGTGCCGACTGCGCTGATCACCCTGGGCATGTCGCTGCACGGCCGCCCGCCCGCCACGGGCAAGGCGTTCCGGGCGGAGGTCGGTGCCACCGTCCTGATCAAAACCCTCGTCCAGCCCCTGGCCGCGTTCGCGGTGGGCAGCCTCGTCCTGCACCTGCCGGCGCATCAGCTCTTCGCGGTGGTGATCCTCTCCGCGCTGCCGAGCGCCCAGAACGTCTTCGTCTACGCCCGCCAGTACGACCTGAGCACCGCCCTCGCCCGCGACGCGGTTATGCTCTCCACGCTGCTCTCGATGGTGACGCTCTCCGCCGCGGCCTGGATCCTCGGCCTGGCGCACGCCTAGGCGCCGCCGTTGCCGCCCGCGCGCGTGGGGAGCGGGAAAACCGGTGACGCACGGCCTCCGTCCTGGCACGCTCGTGGCATGGAAGGCGTCGTGGTCCGCCCGGCGCGCCCGGAGGAACTGCCGTTCCTGGACGCGCTGGTGCTGCGGTCGAAGTCGCACTGGGTGGGCGGCCGCGTGGCGGACGTCCCCGATGTGACGCCGAGGCTCCAGGCGACGGACATCGCCGCACGGCACGTCACGGTCGCCGCGAGGGGCGGGGTGCCCATCGGCTTCTACACGCTCAACGAGCACGCGGACTACCTGGGGATCGGGCTGCTGTTCGTCGACCGCCCGTTCATCGGCACCGGGGTCGGGCGCCTGCTGTGGGACGACCTGGTACGGCGGGCGGTCGCGCTGGAGGCGCGTCTGCTCGGGGTCGGCGCGGACCCGCGGGCCGAGGGCTTCTACCTGCGGATGGGCATGGTGAGCCGGCACGGGTTCGAGCACGGCGGGGAGCGCCTGGTCTGGATGGTGGCGGACGTCGCCATGGTGGCGGGCTGACCGCCCCGCGACGGTGGGCGCCTCCAGGGAGGCGCCCACCTTGCGGACGGGCCGGTCAGGCGCGGGCGGCCCGCCGGGCCAGCAGCGCGTCCCTGCGCTCCTCGAACTTGCGGGCCTGGCTGTCCAGTTCGCCCATGAAGAAGCCCAGCTCCTCCTGTGCCTTCAGGCCCTCGGCGCCCAGCCCCGGCGTCTCCAGCACCTTCAGGTGCCGCAGCACGGGCTGGAGCACGTCGTCGTGGTGGATGCGGAGGTTGTAGATGCCGCCGATGGCGATCCGCGCCGCGGAACGCTCGAAACCGGGCATTCCGTGCCCCGGCATCCGGAAGCCGACGACCACGTCGCGGATGGCCTGCATCGTCTGGTCCGGCGCCAGTTGCAGCGCCGCCGCCAGCAGGTTGCGGTAGAAGACCATGTGCAGGTTCTCGTCGGTCGCGATCCGTGCCAGCATGCGCTCGCACAACGGGTCACCGGACTCGCGGCCGGTGTTGCGGTGCGAGATGCGGGTGGCCAGTTCTTGGAAGGCCACGTACGCCACCGAGTGCAGCATGCTGTGCGCGTTGTCGGACTCGAAGCCGTCCGACATGTGACGCATGCGCAGCCGCTCCAGCTCCACCGGGTCGACGGCCCGCGTGGTGAGCAGGTAGTCGCGCATGACGATGGCGTGCCGGCCCTCCTCCGCGGTCCAGCGGTGGACCCAGGTGCCCCACGCGCCGTCCCGGCCGAAGAGGGTGGCGATCTCGTGGTGGTAGCTGGGAAGGTTGTCCTCCGTGAGGAGGTTGACCACCAGCGATATCCGGCCGATCTCGGTGACCTTCGACTGCTCGGGCGCCCAGGCCTCGCCGCCCATCAGCCCGTCGAAGTCACGCCCCTGGCTCCACGGAACGTACTCGTGGGGCATCCACTCCTTGGCCGCCGTCAGGTGACGGTTGATCTCGGTCTCGACGACCTCTTCCAAGGCGTACAGCAGCCTGGTGTCGCTCCATGCTTCCGATCCGGTGCTCTGGGACGGGGCAATGGTCACGCTGGGCTCCTGAGGGCTCGCTGAGGGTGCCTACGGAATCGTAAGTTACGAAACCGTAGGTTAGGTGCCACTCAAAAGGCAACCCGCCGTCAGACGTACGGCTCCCGCAGGCGGACGGACAGGCAGGTCACACATCCCTCGAGCTTCTCGAACTCGCCGATGTCCACCAAAACGGGCTCATATCCCATGCCGGCCAGGAGTTCCGCGGTGCGCGGCGCGCTCGCCGCCATCAGCAGCCGGCCACCGCCGAGCAGCACCACGTGCGCGCCCGGCTCCTCCGGAACCGGAAGGAACCGGGAGAAAGCCGACGGGTCGTCAACCAGCGGCGGGTACCCGATGACCGTGCCGTCGGGCAGCGCCGTAACCGCGGACTTCAGGTGCAGCACCTTGGTGACGGGTACGGCCACCACCCGGGCTCCCAGGGGCTCGAACGCCGACCGCACCTGCCGCACCCCCTCGGCGTCGGTCCGCCCGCCCCGCCCCACGTACACGGTGTCGCCGGACTTGAGCACGTCCCCGCCGTCCAGCGTGCCCGGCGCGCGCACCCGCTCGACCCGGAGCCCCAGCGCCGTGACCGCCTCCTCGGCCCCGGCCGTCTCCGGGCGCCGGGAGGGGGCACCGGACCGGGCCAGCAGCGCGACGCCGCGGAAGACGACCACCGCGTCCTCCACGAAGACGGCGTCCGGGCAGTCGTCGGCCGCCGGCACCTCCACCGTCTCCCAGCCGTCGGCGCGCAGCGCCGCCACGTACCCCTCCCACTGGCGAACGGCGAGCCCCGGGTCGACGGGGGAGCGCGCGAGGTGGGTCACCAGCCCTTCGGCGAGCCGCGGGCCGGGACGGCGGACGAGGGCCTTCCTGCTCGGCACGGTACGTTCCCTCCCTGGACGGGGCGGCCGTCGGCCGCACCGGGCGGTGCGCAGCGGCCGTGGTGGGTCCGGGCCGCGGGGCTCGGGCCTGCGGGGCGATAGCATCAGCAGCCTGATGAGTGCCACTCTTGTCGTCAAGGATCTCGCCGCAGGCCACGGGGACCGCGTCCTGTTCTCCGGACTCGACCTCGTCGTCGCCCCCGGCGACGTCATCGGTCTGGTCGGGGCCAACGGTGCCGGGAAGTCGACGCTGCTGCGCCTGCTCGCGGGCCTGAGCGCGCCCGAGCAGGGGCAGCTGCGGCTCAGCCCGCCCACCGCGACCGTCGGCCACCTCCCGCAGGAACCCGATCGCCGCCCGGGCGAGACCGTACGGGCCTTCCTCGCCCGGCGCACCGGAGTGGCCGCCGCCCAGGCCGCGCTCGACACCGCCACCCAGGCGCTGGTC
Source organism: Streptomyces sp. NPDC111520 (assembly GCF_055635295.1). Lineage (NCBI taxonomy): Bacteria > Bacillati > Actinomycetota > Actinomycetes > Kitasatosporales > Streptomycetaceae > Streptomyces > Streptomyces sp. NPDC111520. The sequence continues at coordinate 271,154 of NZ_JBVKBW010000009.1, forward strand.
GACGGGACGCCCGGAGCGGACGACGCCTACAACGACGGCCTGGAGCGCTGGCTCGCCCTCGGCGGCGCGGACATCGACGAACGGGCCGAGGAGGTGGGCGAGGCGCTCGGCCTCGGCGTCGGCCTCGACACGCCCATGACGGCCCTTTCCGGCGGGCAGGCCGCCCGCGCGGGCCTGGCGTCGCTGCTGCTGAGCCGCTACGACGTCTTCCTGCTGGACGAGCCCACCAACGACCTCGACCTGGACGGCCTGGAGCGCCTGGAGACCTTCGTCAGGGGCCTCAAGGCGGGCACCGTCCTGGTCAGCCACGACCGCGAGTTCCTGACCCGCACCGTCAACCGCGTCGTCGAACTCGACCTCGCCCAGCAGGAGGTCAACACCTACGGCGGCGGCTACGCCTCCTACCTGGAGGAGCGCGATACCGCCCGGCGGCACGCCCGCGAGGCCTACGAGGACTACGCCGACACCAAGGCGGGCCTGGAGTCCCGTGCCCGCATGCAGCGCAACTGGATGGAGCACGGCGTCCGCAACGCCCGCCGCAAGGCGACCGACAACGACAAGATCGGCCGCAAGCTGCGCGCGGAGTCCACGGAGAAGCAGGCCGCCAAGGCCCGGCAGACCCAGCGCATGATCGAACGGCTCGACGTCGTCGAGGAGCCCCGCAAGGAGTGGGAGCTGCGCATGGAGATCGCCGCCGCGCCCCGCGCGGGCGCGGTCGTCGCCACGCTGCGCGGCGCGGAGGTCCGCCGCGGCCCGGAGTTCACCCTCGGGCCGGTCGACCTGCAGGTCGACTGGGCGGACCGGGTCGCCATCACCGGCGCCAACGGCTCCGGCAAGTCGACCCTCCTGGCCGCCCTCCTGGGCCGGGTGCCCCTCGACGCGGGCGCGTCCCACCTCGGCCCCGGCGTCGTCGTCGGCGAGGTCGACCAGGCCCGCAAGCTGTTCCACGGCGGCGAGTCGCTGCTGGACGCCTTCGGCGCCGAGGTCCCCGACACGGCCCCCGCCGACGTGCGCACCCTGCTGGCCAAGTTCGGGCTCAAGGCCGCCCACGTACTGCGTCCCGCCGCGACCCTCTCCCCCGGGGAGCGCACCCGGGCCGCCCTCGCCCTCCTGCAGGGCCGCGGGGTCAACCTCCTCGTCCTCGACGAGCCCACCAACCACCTCGACCTGCCCGCCATCGAGCAGCTCGAGTCCGCGCTCGGCTCCTACGACGGCACCCTGCTGCTGGTCACCCACGACCGCCGCATGCTGGAGGCCGTGCGCACCACCCGCCGCATCCGGGTCGACGCCGGCCGCGTCACCGAGCACTGACGCCGGGCGGCGGTCGCGGTCGCGCCCGCAACCCCTTCCCGTGGGAAGATCGGCAACGTGACCGGGGTTGAATGGACGACCTGTGGTCAGTCCACGCCCGAACGAGGAGAGACAACGACGTGAGCATCTACGACATCCCGCTGCGCACCCTCACCGGGGAGCCCGCCTCCCTCGGCGACCACCGGGGCAAGGCCCTGCTGATCGTCAACGTGGCCTCCAAGTGCGGTCTGACCCCGCAGTACGAGGGCCTGGAGCGGCTGCAGAAGCGGTATGCCGACCGCGGGTTCACCGTCCTGGGCGTCCCCAGCAACCAGTTCGCGGGCCAGGAGCCGGGCACGGCCGAGGAGATCGCGACCTTCTGCTCCGCGACCTACGGCGTGAGCTTCCCGCTCTTCGAGAAGTCCGACGTCAACGGTGACGACCGGCACCCGCTGTACGCGGCGCTGACCGAGACCGCTGACACCGAGGGCCAGGCGGGCGACGTGCAGTGGAACTTCGAGAAGTTCCTCGTCGCCGCCGACGGCCGGGTGGTGGGCCGCTTCCGCCCCCGCACCGAGCCCGAGGCCGACGAGGTCGTCGCCGCCATCGAGGCGCACCTCCCCGCTTGAGCCTGCGCGCGGCACTGACCCGCCTCGCCGTGCCGGCCGTCGTGGCCGGCACGGCGGCAGCGGTGCCCTGGGCACCGCCCGCGCTGCCGGACCGGATGACGGACACCGGCGGCGGCACCCAACTGATCACCGCCGTCGCCGCCTCCCCGGGGGCCACCACCGGGACCCTGACCTGGTGGGACCGCCGCGACGGCCGCTGGGCCGCCGCGGGATCCGCGGCCGCCCGCTTCGGCGGGGGCGGCCTCGTCGAGGGCGGGAAGCGGGTGCAGGACACCTCGACCACCCCGACCGGCCTGTACGACCTGCCGTTCGCGTTCGGCACCGAGCCGGCGCCTCCCGGCACGACGACCCGGTACCTGCCGGTCACCGAGGACTCCTGGTGGTGCCAGGACAACGCCTCGGACTCCTACAACCGCTGGGCCGAACCCCTGCCCGAGGACTGCGCCCCGAGGAGTCCGAGCACCTCGCCGACTTCGGGAAGCAGTACGCGCACGCACTCGTCATCGGCTTCAACTACCGCACCCCGGTCCGCGGACGCGGCGCCGGGATCTTCCTGCACGTGAACGGCCGCGCCGCCACGGCGGGTTGCGTCTCCGTCCCTGCGGACGCCATGCGCCGCGTCCTGGCCTGGGCCGACCCGGACCGTTACCCCCACATCGCCATCGGCACCGAGTCGGGCGCGACCGCGGTCACGCGCTACTAGGCCGGTCGCCTGTCGCCGGAGCGGCTCCGCGGTTCGGCCGTGCCCTCCGTACCGCGGGCTGCCGGGCCGATGCGGCCCCTCCCGGTCCGGCGGCCGGGGGGTGCCGCGGCCCGGGGGACCCGCACGCGGGCCGCCAGGGCCCGGGGCCGGACCGGGGAAGCCGCGGCCGATAGGCTGAGGAAGCGGAGGCGACGGCGCGACACCCCGCCGGCCTGTGTCCTTGCCCGCCGCCGAGATCGTTCTCGTCCCGTGAGGATGCCCGTGCTGCCCCGTGGCCCCGGCCGCCGACCCGTCGCCCTGCCGTCCTGGCTGGCCCATCCACTGCGCTGGCAGCGGGGGCCGGTGCCCTGGCCGGCAGTGCTGCGCGGGGCACTCGCGGCGGGGCCGCTGCTGGCGGCGGGGATCGGGCTGGGACGCGTCGAGATCGGGGTGATGGCCGGGCTCGGGGCGCTGTTCGCGGGCTTCAACGACCTGCCGGGCACCCGCAGGACGGGCGTCGTCCACATCGGGCTGCCCGCCCTCGTGGCCGCGCTCGGGGTGCTGGCGGGGGCCCTGACGCAGCAGGCCCTGACCGGCTGGTGGGTGCTGCCGGTGCTGTTCGCGGCGGGCGCGGCCTCGGGCGCGGTCAGCGTGGTCGGCCCGGTCTGCTCGCGGGCGGCCATGCAGGGGCTGGCCGCCACCGTGCTCGGGATGGGACTGTCCTTGCCCGGCGGCCCCGGCTACAAGGCGCTGTGCTTCCTTGCCGGGGCGGGCTGGCTGCTCCTGCTGCGGCTCGTCCTGCGCCCGCCCCGTTCGGCGGGCGGCGCGCTGGACGGCGAGCGCGCCTCGCTGGCCCGGATCTTCGACGCCCTCGCGGACGCCCTCGACGCCGTCGGCGGCCCTGGCGCGGAGGCCGCGCGGCGGCGGCTCAGCGCCGCCCTGGACCGCGGCGACGAGGCCGTCCGGCTGCGCCGGCTGAGCCGGCGGCTGCTGCGCCGGCCGGCGAGCCCCGAGGAAGTGCTGCTCGCGGAGCGCTTCGGCGTGGCCACCGAGCTGACCGACGCCGCCGCGGCCCTGCTCTGGGAGGCCCGGCCCTTGCCGCCCCGCACCGGGGACGGCCCCCGGCGGCTCGCCCTGGCGGTGCGGACGGGAACGCCGCCCGGCCCGCTCCCGGCGCCGGGGACGACCACCGCGGCCCGCGCCGCGTTCGACGCCATGATGCTGCACGCCGCCGCCGTCTTCGCCCGTACGGTGCCCGCCGCGGACCGCCCCGAGGACGCCGCGCCGCTCCCCGCCCGCGGGTCGGTCCCGATGCTGCGCCGGCGCGTCCTCGGTCCCGTGGGCCGCGAGTACGGACTGAAGGTCGCGGTGTGCGTCACCGCGAGTGCGGCCGTGGCCCTGGCCCTGCGCGCGGACCACTGGTACTGGCTGCCGCTCACGGCCGCGTTCCTCGTGAAGCCCGACATCGGCCCGCTGTTCTCCCGGGTCGTCAACCGCTTCCTCGGCACGGTCCTCGGCGTCCTGGTCTTCGCCGCGCTCGCCGCGCCCCTGGGCGGCGGGATCTGGTGGACCGCGGTCTGTGCCTGCGTGGCGGGCGCGCTCCTGCCCTTCGCGGCCCGCCACTTCGCGCTGCAGACCACCGCCGTCACGATCATGGTGCTGGCGTTCGTCTGGGTCGGAGGCGACACCCAGGCGGCCCTGACCAGGCTGCTGGACACCGCGATCGCCTGCGCCATCGTCGTCGTCGTGGGCCACCTGCCACCGCTCACCGACCCCACCGCACGGGTCGGTCACCTGCTGGCCGTCGCCCAGCGGCGCACGCGCGACTACCTCGAGCACGTCCTGACCGTGCCCGCCGGCGAGCGGCCCGAGGAACGCAGGGTGCTGCGCCGGGCGGCCTACAGCGCCCTGGGCGAGGCCCGCGCCGCCGCCGAGACCCTCGCCGCCGAGCTGCCCTCCCGGCACGGCGGCAACGGCGACTGGTTCCGGGTGGTCGCCGCCTCCGAACGGATCGTGGACGCGACCACCGCATGCGTCGTCCGAATGGAGCAAGGCGCCCCGCGTCCCTCGCCCCGCGAGGGAGCCCAGGTGGTCGCCGCGCTGACGGCGGTCGCCGACACCCTGGACGGCCGGGGCGCGTTCACGGACTCCCCGGAGCTCCCCGCGGCCCCGGAGTGCGAGACCGTCGCCGACGTCGTCGCCGAGCTGCACCTCATCCGCCGCCTCGTGGCGCTCCTGCCCCTGCCCGCGCGGGGCGGGGGCACCACGGGGCACCCCGCCGTGACCGTGCCCGCCGGCGGCCGGGAACCAGGGGCGGACAATCGTCGCGATCAAGACGGGTGAGGGGCTAAGGTCGGGCCAGTCGGCGACACCGGGAGGTTGACGAGGTGGCCGTATTCCTGCTCGGGGTGGGGGCCGCTTGCTGTCTGGGGCTCGGCTTCGTCCTCCAGCAGCTCGCCGCCCAGCGCGCTCCGCTGTCCGACTTCCTCTCCTTCAGACTGCTGCTGGACCTCATGCGGATGCCGCAGTGGCTGCTCGGCGTCCTCCTGATGATCTGCGGCATGCTGCTCAGCGCACTCGCGCTCACCAAGGGCGAGGTCTCCCTCGTCGAGCCGCTGACCGCGACCAACCTGCTGTTCGCGATGGCGCTCTCGCGCCGCCTCACCGGGCAGAGACTCGGGTGGCACGGCTGGTCGGGCGTGGCGCTGCTGGCGCTCGGAGTGACGGCGTTCATCGTGGCGGGCCGTCCCTCCGGCGGCGGGCCACCCGCGGGGGCGCTGCGCCACTGGCTGGTGGTCGGCGTCGTCGTCGGCCTGGCGCTGCTCCTGGTCGCCTGCGCACGGCGGCTGCGCCCGTCACCCGAGGCGACGGTCCTCGCGCTCGCCGCGGGCCTGCTGTACGGCCTCCAGGACGCCCTGACCCGGATCTCCGGCCAGGTCGCCCAGGACGAGGGCGTCGGCTCGCTCCTCGTGCACTGGCAGCCGTACGCCGTCGTCGTCATGGGCCTGACCGGGCTGATGCTCGTGCAGAGCGCCTTCGAGACGGCCCCGCTGCGCATGTCGCTGCCCGCGCTGACCGCCGCCCAGCCGCTGGCCGGGATCGCCTGCGGCGTCGGCTTCCTCGGCGACCGCGTACGCGTCACGCCCGGCGCGCTGGCCTGGGAGGCGGCGGGGCTCGCCGCGATCGCGGTGGGCGTCGTGCTGCTCGGCCGCCACCCGGCGATGCCGTGCGCGCACGGTACGTCCCGGAAGGACGCGGCGGGCTCCGCCGGCGGATCCGGCGAGGAACCCGTCAGGGTCGTCCGCTGACCCCTTGATTCCGTTCACCGGTCGCCCGGACCGCTCACCCCGTGAGCAGCCGGGCGACCGTCGCGATGGGGGGCCACGACCACTGACCGGCGCGCGCCACCAGGAAGTGCCGCCGCGTGCCCACCAGCGGGTCCAGCGGCCGGGTCACCACGTCGTCGCGCTGCCGTTCCACCCCCGACTCGGCGAGCAGCGCCACGCCGAGCCCCGCTCCGGTGAGCAGGTTGACCAGGTGCAGGCTGTCGACCCGGTGGACGATCCGCGGGGTGAAGCCGGCCATCGCGCACACCCGCTGCACCAGCTCGTCGTCGTCGCTGCCGCGCGAGTTGGTGATCCACCCCGCCCCGGACAGCCTGCCCAGCCCGGACAGCGGCACCGGCCCGCCCGGTCCCGGGTCGCCGGGGTGCCCGTCCGGCAGCAGCAGCACCATCGGCTGCGTGGCGAACTGCCGGGCACCGAGGCCGTCCGGCACCGGGCGCGGCACCAGGCTGTAGTCGTAGACGATGCCGAGGTCGACGTCCCCGGACAGCAGCAGCGCGAGGGTCTGCTCCGGCTCGTGCTCGTACAGCTGCACCTCGACGCGCGGGTGCTCCGCGCGCAGCCGCCCGAGCGCGGGCACGACCGTGGGCTCGACGGCGCTGACGAAGCTCGCCAGCCGCACCCGGCCGACCGGACCGGACTCCCCGCGCAGCTCGGCCCGGGCCTCCTCGACCGCCGCGAGGATCCCCACGGCGTGCGCGACCAGGCGCTCGCCCGCCGGCGTCAGCCGCACCCGGCGGCCGACCGGGGTGAGCAGCCGGGTGCCGACCTCCTGCTCCAGGACGGCGAGGTGCTTGGAGACCGCCGAGGTGCCGTACCCGGTGCGCTCGGCGACGGCCGCCATGGTGCCCAGGCGGCTCAGCTCCACCAGCAGGCGCAGCCGGCCGAGGTCGGGGAGCTGGCCGGACGTCTCGATCATCCACCGATCGTAAACAATGCATCCGCCAATGACTCGTGGACAGAAACAACCGGCGCCGTATCCAATGGGTGCCGTGTTCCCGCCGCATACTTTTACGTCACGCCGCATACCTGGTGCCGTGCTGATCCTGGCCGCGATGACCGTGCTGCACACCGGCAGCGCCCTGACGACCGAGCTCTTCGACGACATCGGCCCGGCCGGCACCACGTGGCTGCGCGTCGGCTTCGCCGCGCTGCTGCTGCTCGCCTTCACCGGCCGCTCGCTCTGGCCCGCGCTGCATGCCGCACCGCGCCGCGACCTGGCGGCGGTCGTCCTGCTCGGCGCGGTCAGCGGCGCCATGATGCTGCTCTTCTCGGAGGCCGCCGCACGCATCCCCCTGGGCACGGCGACCGCCCTGGAGTTCCTCGGGCCGCTGGCCGTCGCCGTCGCCTCGCTGCGGCAGCGCCGCGAACTCGCCTGGCTACTGCTCGCGGCAGTCGGCGTCCTGTGCCTCACCTCCCCGTGGCAGGGCGGCGCCGACGTGGCGGGCGTCCTCTTCGGCGTCGCCTCAGGCGGGTGCTGGGCGCTGTACGTGATCGGCACCCAGCACGTCGGAAGCCGCTTCCCGGCGCAACACGGCCTCGCCGTCTCCCTCGGCGTCGCCACGGTGTTCACCGCGCCCTTCGGCGCGCCTGGCGTGGTGTCGGGCGCCACGTGGCCGGTCGTGGCGGCGGTCGCGGGCATCGCCGTCCTGATGCCGCTGGTGCCCTTCCTGCTGGAGATGAAGGCCCTGCAGCGGATCGGCACGACCGCCTACGGAACCCTCGCGGGCATGGAACCCGCGGTCAGTCTGCTCGCCGCGATGGTGCTGGTCTCCCAGGTCCCCACCGGCCTGCAGGCGGCGGGGACGGCCCTGGTCGTCGTCGCCGGGATCGGCGCCGCCCGGGGCGAGAAACGTGCGGCGGACCACCCCGCCCGCGAGGTCACCCGCAGCGGGACGCCCGACCCCGACCCCGCCCCGGCGGCCCCCGCACCCTGACCCCGGTGCCGTGTCGATGTGTCGACACCGCCCGTCGACAGCCTCCGCGGCGCCGGGCTCGGGGTGCGCCGTGCCCTCAGCCCTTGCCGAAGTGCTGCAGGGGGAAGCCGCCGTTGCCCAGGACGCGGTGGGTGAGCGCGCCGGCGAGGGAGGTGAGGCGGTCGACCGCGGCGGCGCCGAGGTGCTCGTAGGGGCCGCGGTCGAGGCGGTCGGTCACGCCCTCGATCTCGCGGCGCAGTTCGACGCCGCGGTCCGTGAGCTCGCCCGCCGCGTCGAGGAGGCCCCGCTCGCGGAGCCCGTCCTGGGCCGCGGCCCAGTCCTCGGCGGACCAGCCGCGGCTGCGCTGCACGAAGCCGGGGCTGAAGCCCTTGCCGGTGGCGGTGTGGGTCACCAGGGCTTCCAGCCCGTTCAGGCCGGCCGCGGCCAGGGCGGCGAGGTGCCCGTCGCCCCGGTGCTCCCGCAGCAGGGTGGCGGCGTGCCACAGCGTCAGGTGCGGCGGCTCCGGCACGGTCAGGTCCGCGTTCGCGGCGTACAGCGGCCTGGCCTCGCGCGTGCACGCCTCGGTGGCCCGCAGCGCCAGGCGGGCGGCGTCGGCGAGGTCGGCGGAGGCGATGACCTCCGGCCCCAGCAGCCGCGTCAGGACGGCGTCCGCGATGCGCAGCCGGGCCTCGAGGACCGCCTCCGGGGTCGCGACGTCCCAGGCGCGCGGGATGACCGGGGCGATGATCGCGTGGTTGAAGTTGTAGAAGGTGGCGGTGACCGTCCCCGCCGCGACGGCGCCCAGCGGGGCGGCCCGCCCGGCGAAGTAGGCCATGGCGCCGCGCTCCAGGCCGAGTGCCGTGAGCTCACGGTCGTACTCGGGCGAGAAGTACACGACCGAGTGCAGGGGGTTGAGGCTGTTGTGGCAGCGCCGGCCCGCGCGCGGTTCCAGCGCGGGGGCGGGGACGGTGGCGGTCATGGCAGCAGGTTACCGACCGGTCGGCATGTCGCCGAGCCCCGGGTCCGCGAAGCACTGAATCCGTCGCACAGACGGCCACGGCCACCGATTCCGCGGAAAGTGTGGCGACAGGATGTTGGTATGGCTAGCCTCGGCGCCCAGTAACCACGACCCCCGGAGGCCCGCCCGTGCCAGCCCCCGACCGCACCCTCCGCGTGACCGACCGCACCCGCCACCGCCGCCTCCGCGAGCAGGGCAGCGTCGCCCGTGACGACCTGGACGCCGTGCTGGGCCCGGGCTTCGTCTGCCACCTCGCCGTCGTCGTCGACGGCACGCCGCTGGCCCTGCCCACCGTCTACGGGTACGACGCCGCCGCGGGCACCCTCTACCTGCACGGCTCCGTGGCGAGCCGCAGCCTGCGCCGGGCCCCGGGCGCCCCGGTGTGCGTCACCGTGACCCACGTCGACGGCCTGGTCCTGGCCCGTTCCGTCTTCGAGCACGGGGTCAACTACCGCAGCGCGATGGTCCTCGGCACGCCCCGCACCGTCACCGACCCCGAGGAGAAGCTGCACGGACTGCGCGTGCTGACCGAGCAGTGCGCCCCCGGGCAGTGGGACCACGCCCGGCGGCCGGACCGCCGCGAACTCGCCGCGACGACCCTGCTCGCGCTGGCCACCGACGAGGCCTCGGTCAAGTTCCGTACGGGCCCGCCCGGCGACGGCGACGGGCCCGACGCCGCACTGCCCGTGTGGGCGGGCGTCCTGCCCCTCACCACCACCCGGGGCACCCCTGTCCCCGACCCCGCCCTGCGCCCGGGCGTGCCCCTGCCTCCGCACCTGTCGAACCCCACCGGCCCGGGTCCCGGCAGCTGACCCACGTCAGCCCGTGACCCCGGCCTGTGCCGTCGCGGTCACCCGGAAGCCGTGCAGTTCGACGTCCCAGATGTCCACCGCCGGCTCCAGGAGACCGTCCTCGTCGGCGGCAGGCGGTGCATCGGCCGGTTCCCAGTCGTCCACGACGACGCGATGGCCCGGGCGGACAAGGGCGACCAGCGCGGCAGCCGGGTCGGCCCCACCCGCGGGTGGTCGTGGAGCGGCTCGGCGGTCGCGCCATCCGCTACCGGTCCTGACACCCGGAGGGCACGTGCCGAGTCGTTGAGCCGGCGTCACCGGGGCGCGTTCAGCCGCGTCCCACCGTCCAGGTGAAGCGGGGCTCGCGGCGTTCCAGGAACGCCGCCACGCCCTCGGCCGTCTCCTCGCTGCGCTCCGCCTGGCGGGCCCAGTGGGCGACCCGCCCCGGGTCGGGTTCCGGCGCGGTGAACTCCTTGGCCGCCGCCTGCGTCAGCAGCGAACGGGAGGCGAGCACCGCCGTGAACTCCTCGACCCGCTTGTCCAGTGCGTCCGCCGCCAGCACCTCGTCCACCAGCCCGGTCCGCAGCGCCCGTTCGTGGTCGATCAGCTCCGCGGAGAACAGCAGGTGCTTCGCCGTCGAGGGTCCCACCAGGCCGACCAGCCGCCGCGTGGAGGACGCCGGGTAGACGATGCCCAGCCGTGCCGGGGTGACCCCGAAGCGCGCCCCCTCCGCGGCGAACCGCAGGTCGCAGGCGGCCGCGAGCTGGCAGCCGCCGCCCACGCAGGAGCCGCGGATCGCGGCCAGGGTCGGCTTGGGGAACGCCGCGAGGGCCTCCTCCGCGCCCACGGCCGCGCTTTGCGCCGCGCCGGAACCACTCGCCGGGTCGCGCAGGTCGGAGATGTCGGCGCCGGCGCAGAAGGTGTCACCGGCCCCGGTGAGCACCAGGACGCGCACGGCCGGGTCCGCCGCGAGGCCGTCGAGCAGGGCGGGCAGCTCCCGCCACATCGCCACCGTCATCGCGTTGCGCTTGGCCGGGTGGCTGATGGTCACCGTGGCGGTGGCGCCCACCGTGCGCACCACCAGGCCGGGTCCGGACGGCTCGGACATGCCCGCATCCCTCATCTCGTCGTCGTCCGGCCGGCGGCGGAGATCGCGGAGGCCGCCGGACGGGGATCCTATCCCGGTCCGTGCCACGGCAAATCGGGTATACGAGCTGTAGCTCCCGACTGGCTCCCGACGAGCGCAAGGAGGCGGCGGCCATGGCACCGTTCAAGGGACGGAAGAGGCATCCGGAGCCCCCGGAGGCCGGGATCAAGCGCAGTTTCGGCTGGGTCGCCGCCCTCGGGGCGGTCCTGGTCGTGGGCGGCCTGGTCGGGCTGTGCTACGTGGGCTTCGCGACCATCACCTCGATGCTGCTCTTCGGCTGGCTGCTACTGGTCGGCGGCGTCGTCGGCCTGGTGCAGGCGGTGCAGAACCGCAACAGCAACTTCTTCTGGCTCGCCCTGGTCGTCGCCGCCCTCTACATCGCCGCCGGGGTCGTCGTGATCCGCAATCCCGAACAGACGGCGGCCGCCCTCACCATGTTCGCCGCGCTGCTCTTCCTGACCGGCGGGATCTTCCGGCTCTTCGGCGGCATGGTGGTGCGCGGGCCGCACATGGTCTGGACGCTCATCCAGGGCGCCGTCGGCATCCTGCTGGCGATCCTGGTCCTCGCCGACTGGCCGGACAGCAGCGTCTACGTCATCGGCGCCTTCTTCTCGCTGGCGCTGCTCTTCGACGGGCTCGGGCTGCTCGGCGCCGGTCTCGGCGGCCGGCGGATCGTCGGCATGGTCGCCGACGCCCGGGACGCCCCGCTGACGCGTCAGTGAACCGGAACGGCCGGATCAGGAGGGTTCACCGGTCCGACACGTCCGGTCGTCCCGGGTCGGACGTGGTCGAAAGATGCGGATTTACGGTCAGCGGCTCGGGGTGGGCCCTCCACCTGCCGACACTCGATCCGTGAGGCGGACCCCGCCGCCGCCGTGGGCGGCCCGTGGGGACCGCGGGGTGCATCGCGCGAATGCGAGGGTGAAGACCGCCATGGACGTACGCGGGAGCGTCCCGCCCCCCGATCCGGTGCCCCCGGTGGCGCCGGATGTCCCGCGCCCGTACGAGGGCGTGTGGCGCTTCACCGCCCCCGCACTGGACTCCTCCGTGCCGCAGGCCCGGCACGCCGTACGGGAGCTGATCGTCCGCCAGGGCGTGCCGGTCACCGAGGAACTGCTGCACGGCCTGCTGCTGATCGTCTCCGAGCTGGTCACCAACGCGGTGCGGCACGCCGCGCTGCTCTCGCCGGAGATCGCGGTGGAGTTCGCCGCGGGCGTGGACTGGGTACGGGTGGCGGTCGAGGACAACCACCCGTACCGGCCCAAGGCCCTCCAGGTCGACGACGCCGACACCGGCGGGCGCGGCCTGCTGCTGGTCAAGACGGTCACCGCGGAGGCGGGCGGGATGTGCGACGTCCAGCAGACGACGACCGGCGGCAAGGTCATCTGGGCCGCGCTCCCGCTGCCGCCCGGCCTGGTGCACTGACCGCACGGACGGCGCGGGCGGGACTACCAGCCCGCGTCGCCCGTCAGCTCGCGGACCGCGGGCAGCGCGGCGTCGAGCACGGTCGGGAACCAGGCCGAGAACGGTCCTTCGGCGCGGAGCGCGGCGAGCCCGGCGGGCGACACGAACGCGGTCTCGCCGATCTCCTCCGGGTCCGGGTCCAGCGGCGCGGTCACCAGGCCGACGAAGAGGTGGTTGTACTCCTGCTCGACCAGGCCCGACGCGGGGTCCGGGTGGTTGTAGCGGACCGTACCGGCCTCCCGCATCAGCGCGGGCGCCACGCCGAGCTCCTCGGCGGTGCGGCGCGCGGCGGCGACGAAGGGCGCCTCACCCGGGTAGGGGTGGCCGCAGCAGGTGTTCGACCAGACCCCGGGGGAGTGGTACTTCCCGGCCGCCCGGCGCTGCAGCAGCAGCCTGCCCTCGCCGTCGAAGAGGAAGACCGAGAACGCCCTATGGAGCCGCCCCGGCGGCAGGTGTGCCGACAGCTTCTCCGCGGTGCCGATCGTCGCACCGGTCTCGTCGACCAGCTCGAGGAGGATCGGTGCCGGGGCACCGTTGGAGGAGGGGTCCGCGGCGGGGGTGCGGGGCCGGTCGGCGGCGGGGCTCGTGGGCATGGCCATCCTTTGCTTCGACGACAAGACCTCAGTTTGCCTCACGCGGGGACGCACGGTGCGGTTGCAGCGAGTTGTCGTATGGTGACACTTCGTCGCGGCCGTGGCGTGCCCTCAGTGGCACAGCCGCGCCTCGTGCTCCGCGTGTCCCACCGGCTCCAGCTGGAAGGTGCAGTGCTTCACGTCGAAGTGGGTGCCGAGGCAGCTCTGCAGGTCGTGCAGCATCTTCTCGTGGCCGACCGCGTCCAGGACGTCCCGGCTGACCACGACGTGGGCGGAGAGCACCGGCATCCCGGAGGTGATCGTCCACACGTGCAGGTCGTGCAGCCCCGCCACCCCGGGCAGCGCCAGGATGTGCGCGCGCACGTCGGCCATGTCCACGTCCTTGGGCGCCGCCTCCAGCAGGACGTCGATCGCCTCGCGCAGCAGCCGCCACGTCCGCGGGACGATCATCAGACCGATCAGGATCGAGGCCATTGGGTCCGCCCGCTGCCAGCCCGTGGCCAGGATCACCAGCGCCGCCACGACAACGGCCAGCGAGCCCAGCGCGTCCGCCGCGACCTCCAGGAAGGCGCCCCGGACGTTCAGGCTCTCGCGCTGCCCGCCCATCAGCAGCACCAGGGACACCGAGTTCGCCACCAGGCCGACCGCACCGAAGACGACGGTCAGCCCGCCCTCGACCTCGGTGGGCGTGATCAGCCGGCGGACCGCCTCGTAGAAGATGAAGGCGCCCACGCCGAACAGCAGCACCGCGTTGGCCACGGCCGACAGGATCTCGGCGCGCGCCAGACCGAAGGTGCGGCGCTCGCTCGGCGGACGGTTGGCGAAGTGGATGGCCACCAGCGCCATCGCCAGGCCCGCCGCGTCGGTCGCCATGTGCCCGGCGTCGGCGAGCAGGGCCAGCGAACCGGTGAGCGCGCTGCCCGCGACCTCCGCCACCAGGACGAGCAGGGTGATCCCGAGGGCCGTGCGCAGCCGCCCGCGGTACGCGGCGGCCGCCGTGCCCGTGGTCGCCGACCGCGGCCCGTGCGGGTGGCCGTGGCCGTGCGCGTGCCCTGCGCCCATCGCCCGACACTCCCGTCCGACGCCCCCCGCGCGACGGCGTGCCCGCGCGCGGAGACCGGCGAGCCCAGTGAACAACGGTCACCGTCCGTGGGCAACTCGCCGACCGGTGACCGCCGTCAGCCGTGGTGACCTGCGGCGATGGACCGCGTCACGGCCGCGGGGGAACGCCGGTGGTCAGGCGCCCCGCGCCTCCGGGTGGTTCAGGCACCATCCGTCCCACGCGGACTCGACCATCTCGCGGACCCCGCGGCTCGCCGTCCAGCCCAGCTCCCGGCGGATCAGCTCGGACGAGGCGACCACGCTCGCCGGGTCGCCCGCGCGCCGCGGCAGGATCACCGGCTCGACGTCCTTGCGGCCGGTGACCTCCAGGACGACGTCGATCAGCTCCCGGACGGAGACGCCCTCGCCGCGGCCGATGTTCACCGTCAGGTCGGCGGCGCCGTCTCGCTCACCGACCCAGCGGGCCGCCGCGAGGTGGGCGTCGGCGAGGTCCTCGACGTGGATGTAGTCCCGCACGCACGTGCCGTCGGGGGTCGGGTAGTCGTCCCCGAAGATCTGCGGGGCCTCGCCGCGGGTCAGTCTGTCGAAGACCATCGGGACGATGTTGAACACCCCGGTGTCGGCCAGCCGGGGCTCGGCCGCCCCCGCGACGTTGAAGTAGCGCAGGCACGCGGTGGAGATCCCGTGCGCCCGCCCGGCCGCCCGGACCAGCCACTCGCCGGCCAGCTTGGTCTCGCCGTACGGGCTGATCGGCAGGCACGGCGTGGACTCCGTCACCAACGGCACGTCGGGCAGGCCGTACACGGCGGCGGAGGAGGAGAAGACGAAGCGGCCGATGCCGGCCTCCGCCACCGCCTCCAGCAGCGTCCCGAGGCCGCCGAGGTTCTCCCGGTAGTAGCGCAGCGGCTGCTCGACCGACTCGCCGACCTGCTTCCGGGCGGCCAGGTGCACGACACCCGTGACCCCGTGCGCGGTGATCGCCTCGTCCAGCACGGCCCGGTCCAGCACGGAACCGGTCACCACCGGGACGTCCGCGGGCACCCTGGCCGGCACACCGGCCGAGCCGTCGTCGAGCACGACCACGCGCTCGCCCGCGCTGCTCATCGCCCGCACCACGTGAGATCCGATGAAGCCGGCCCCGCCGGTGATCAACCAAGTCATGGGCGCCACCCTAGTGGCTCCGCCGGCGGCCCCATCCCCCTCGGGCCTCCCACTGGCCGGTACCCGACGCCCCGGCTCCCCCTGCGGTGCCGGGCCGCCCGCGCGCCGGGGTGCTGGTTCCGGCCGGTCACCGGCGACGTGCGGCCCGGCGGCAGCGCTGCGGGGGAGGAGGCCCTGCGCTGCGCGCCCCCGAAACCCCTCCGCGTCAGCCGGGAGTGCGGGCTCGCTTCCTTGGGCTCCCGCCGGGGCTCGGCATGCGGCCGCCCGCGTCGGCGCCGTGGGCGATCGCCGAGTGGCCCGCGGCGGGGTGCTGGGTCCGGGCGGTCGCCGGCGATGGGGCTTCGGCTGCAGCACCGTAGGGGAGAGTCTGCACGCCCCCGAAGCCGCTCCGTGTCGGCGGGAGTGCGGGCCCGCTCCTTTGGGCTGCCGCCGGGGCTCGACCCGGGGGAGGCGTCGCGCCGCCAGGCGCAGGACCGGGGCGGTGTCGAGCCGCCGGGTGGGGACCGGGCCCGGGCCGTCCGCGTCGTTGCCGTAGTCGTCCGCCGAGCGGCCGGGCCGCGGACCCGGGGCAGGGCACGCGGCAGGGGAGCGCGGGGCCGCACCCCGCCGGGGATCGGTGTGGGGCGCCGACCCCGGGCGAGGCGTCGCGCCCGGTGGCGCATGGCCGCCGCGGAGAGCCCCCCGACAGAAGCCCCGGGCGCTCCCTCCGGGCCGGGGGGAGACCGGCGTACGGACACCCACCGTGACGCCCCGCATACGAGGCGTACCGGGCGTTGTCGGGGCCTCCGCGATCGGCGATGATGATCACGCCCGGTGGCCCACCGCAGGGGAAACGGCCGGTGAACGGAGCCTTCCGGGAATCCGATAGCCTCTGCCGACACAGCCCCGCGCGGTGCGTCACGAACCTGTGCGGCGGCGTCCCCGGAAGGCGCCGGGCACACACGCACGTCCAGGGAGATGAGTCCTTCTGTCGACCGCCATCCTCACCGGTCCGCGGGTCGCGTCGTCGCCGATCGAGGGCGACATGCGGCAGCTCGGCTTCGAGGTCGTCACCGCGGAGGACGCCGCCTCGCTCGCCGCACGCCTGCGGGCCGTCCCCGCGGCCGAGCCCGTCGCCGTGGTCGACCCGCGCTTCGTCGGGCACGTGCACGCACTGCGCCTCGGGCTGACCGACCCCCGCTTCGACGCCTCCGCCCTGCCCGGTGCCGTCTCGGTGCGCCCGGCCGCCCGCGCCGCCCTGGTGCGGGCCGTCGCGGAGAACGGGAACGGGGACGAGGGGGGTGAGGGCGAGACCCTCGCCGACCGGCTCGCCGCCCGCATGGACAAGGACGGCGTGCCCGTCCACCGCCCCGAGCTGGGCGTCCTGGTCGCGACCGTCCCCGCCGACGCCGCGGCGCGGGCGGGCGCGGAGGCGGCCGTCGCCGCCGTCGACGACGAGGCGGTGCGGCTGCGCAGCGCCGTGAAGTCCCGCGACGGCTTCTTCACCACGTTCTTCATCAGCCCCTACTCCCGCTACATCGCGCGCTGGTGCGCCCGCCGCGGGCTCACCCCGAACCAGGTGACCACCGCCTCGCTGCTGGTGGCCCTGATCGCGGCCGGCTGCGCGGCCACCGGCACCCGGCCGGGCTTCGTCGCCGCGGGTGTGCTGCTGCTCACGTCGTTCGTCCTGGACTGCACCGACGGCCAGCTGGCCCGGTACTCGCTGCAGTACTCCACGCTCGGCGCCTGGCTGGACGCCACCTTCGACCGCGCCAAGGAGTACGCCTACTACGCGGGCCTCGCGCTCGGCGCGGCCCGCGGCGGCGACGACGTCTGGGCGCTGGCGCTCGGCGCCATGGTGCTGCAGACCTGCCGCCACGTCGTGGACTTCGCCTTCGCCGAGACCAGCCAGGACGCCGGGACCGGCGCCGCGGTGCTCTCCCGGAAGCTCGACCGCGTCGGCTGGACGGTGTGGCTGCGCCGCATGATCGTGCTGCCCATCGGCGAACGCTGGGCGCTGATCGCGGTCCTCACGGCGGCGACCACGCCGCGCGTCACCTTCATCGTGCTCATCGCCGCCTGCGGGCTCGCGGCCTGCTACACCACCGCGGGCCGCGTGCTGCGCTCGCTGCGCCGCAGGACGCCCTCCGGTGCCGCCGCCGCCCGCGCGCTGACCGACCTCGCCGACACGGGGCCGCTCGGCGAGGGCCTCATCCGTCTCTTCCGGGGCCGCGGCGTCCCCACCGCCGCGCTGCTGGGCGCGGCAGTGATGATCGCCACGTCGATGCTCGCCCCGGCAGGCAGTCCGTGGCCGCTCGTCGCGGCCGGCGGCTACGCCGTGACGTCGGCGCTCGCGGTGTCCCGGCCGCTCAAGGGAGCCCTCGACTGGATCGTGCCGCCGGTCTTCCGCGCGGCCGAATACGCAACCATTCTGGTGCTCGCGGCGGTCTCCCATGTGAACGGGGCATTGCCCGCGGCTTTCGGGCTGGTGGCCGCTGTCGCCTACCATCACTACGACACGGTGTACCGCATCCGCGGCGGGACCGGGGCGCCCCCGCGGGGCCTGGTCCGCGCGACGGGCGGTCACGAGGGCCGGGCACTGCTGGTCACCGCGGCGGCCGCGGCCCTGGCGCACAACACGGGTTTCACGGTCGCGCTGACGGTCCTCGCCGTCGCGCTGGCGGTGGTGGTGCTCACCGAGAGCATCGGCTTCTGGGTGTCCTCACAAGCACCCGCTGTACACGACGAAACTGGAGGACCTGCATGATCGGCCTCGTGCTGGCGGCCGGCGCCGGACGGCGACTGCGCCCCTACACCGACACCCTGCCGAAGGCCCTGGTGCCGGTGGACCCGGCGGGTGAGGGCACCACCACCGTGCTGGACCTCACGCTGGGCAACTTCGCCGAGGTCGGCCTGACCGAGGCCGCCATCGTCGTGGGCTACCGCAAGGAGGCCGTCTACGAGCGGCAGGCCGAGCTGGAGGCCAAGTACGGCCTCAAGCTCCACCTCGTCGAGAACGACAAGGCCGAGGAGTGGAACAACGCCTACTCCCTGTGGTGCGCGCGTGACGTCATCAAGGAAGGCGTCATCCTCGCCAACGGCGACACCGTGCACCCGGTCTCGGTGGAGCGGACCCTGCTCGCCGCCCGCGGCGACGGGCAGCGCATCATCCTCGCCCTCGACACGGTCAAGCAGCTGGCCGACGAGGAGATGAAGGTGATCACCGCCGAGGGCAAGGGCGTCCAGCGGATCACCAAGCTGATGGACCCGGCCTCCGCGACCGGCGAGTACATCGGCGTCACCCTCATCGAGGGCGAGGCGGGCGCCGAGCTCGCCGACGCGCTGAAGGCCACCTTCGAGCGCGACCCGCAGCTGTACTACGAGGACGGCTACCAGGAGCTCGTCAACCGCGGCTTCCAGGTCGACGTCGCCCCCATCGGCGAGGTCTCCTGGGTCGAGATCGACAACCACGACGACCTCAACCGTGCCCGGGAGATCGCGTGCCGGTACTGACGAGGCTCATCCCCTCGCCGGTCGTCGTCGACATCCGTGCCGGAGCCCTGGACGACCTGGCGGGCGTACTCGCCGACCAGCGCATCTCCAGTTCCGGCAGGCTCGCCATCGCGATAAGCGGCGGCTCCGGGGCCGTACTGCGCGACCGGCTCGCCCCGGCGCTGCCGGGCGCGGACTGGTACGAGGTCGCCGGGGGCACCATCGACGGCGCGGTGAAGCTGGCCGACGCCATGCGCGGCAGCCGCTACGACGCGGTGGTCGGGCTCGGCGGCGGCAAGATCATCGACGCCGCCAAGTACGCCGCCGCGCGCGTCGGCCTGCCGTTGGTGGCGGTCGCGACCAACCTGTCGCACGACGGCATCTGCTCGCCGGTGTCCACCCTGGACAACGACAACGGCCGCGGCTCCTACGGCGTGCCGACCCCGATCGGGCTCGTCGTCGACCTCGACGTGATCCGCGAGGCCCCGGTCCGCTACGTGCGCTCCGGCATCGGCGACGCGCTGTCCAACATCTCGGCGATCGCGGACTGGGAGCTGTCCCACCGCGAGACCGGGGAGCCGATCGACGGGCTGGCCGCCGCCATGGCGCGCACCGCCGGCGAGTCGGTCCTCCGGCACCCCGGGGGCACGGGCGAGGACGAGTTCCTGACCGTGCTGTCCGAGGCGCTCGTGCTCACCGGCATCGCGATGTCGGTCAGCGGCGACAGCCGCCCCGCCTCCGGGGCGTGCCACGAGATCAGCCACGCGATCGACCTGCTGTACCCCAAGCGGGCCGCCGCCCACGGCGAGCAGGTCGGCATCGGTGCCGCCTTCGCCATGTTCCTGCGCGGCGCCGAGGACGAGGCCGGCCTCTTCGCGGAGGTCCTGCACCGCCACGGGCTGCCCACCACGCCGGGTGAAATCGGCTTCACGGAGGCCGAGTTCGTCACGGCCGTCGCCTACGCTCCGCAGACCCGCCCCGGGCGTTACACGATCCTGGAGCACCTGGAGCTCTCCACCGACCAGATCAGGGACGCATACGCCGACTATGCCAAAACCATCGGTAGCTGAGCTGCGGCCGGTCGTTCACCCCTCCGGGCTGAAGGACCGTCGCAGCGGTGAGCACTGGGCCGGGCGCATCTACATGCGCGAGATCTCGCTGCGCTGGACCCGGCACCTGGTCAACAGCCGGGTGACCCCCAACCAGCTCACGTACCTCATGATCGTCGCGGGCATCGCGGCCGGCGCGGCGCTGCTGGTGCCGGGCCTCGCCGGTGCCGTCGCGGGTGCCTTGCTGATCCAGCTGTACCTGCTGCTGGACTGCGTCGACGGCGAGGTCGCGCGCTGGCGCAAGCAGACCTCGATCACCGGCGTCTACCTCGACCGGGTGGGGCACTACCTGTCCGAGGCGGCGCTGCTGGTCGGCTTCGGCGTGCGCGCGGCCGACGTCTTCCACCGCGACGGCGCCACCACCCAGTGGGGCTGGGCCTTCCTCGGGACGCTGGCCGCGCTCGGCGCGATCCTGATCAAGGCCGAGACGGACCTGGTGGACGTGGCCCGCACCCGCAGCGGCCTGCCCGCCGTGCAGGACGAGGCCTCCGTGCCCCGCTCGTCCGGCCTGGCGGTGGCCCGCAGGGCTGCGGCCGCGCTGAAGTTCCACCGGCTGGTGGGCGGCGTCGAGGCCTCGCTGCTGATCCTCGCCGCCGGCGTCGCGGACTCCGTCCACGGCGACCTGCTGTTCACCCGCATCGCCGTCTGCCTCCTGGCCGCCATCGCCGTGCTGCAGACGCTGCTGCACCTGGTGTCGATCCTCGCGTCGAGCAGGCTGAGGTGAGCGCCGTGGGGACGTCGGCCGGAACGATCCGCCTCGGCGCGGTGATCATCACCATGGGCAACCGCCCCGAGGAGCTGCGCGACCTGCTGGACTCGGTCGCCAAGCAGCGCGGCCCGGCGATCGAGGTCGCCGTGGTCGGCAACGGTTCGCCGCTGCCCGAGCTGCCCGCCGGGGTGCGGTCCGTCGAGCTGCCCGAGAACCTGGGCATCCCCGGCGGCCGCAACGTCGGCATCGAGGCCTTCGGCCCCGGCGGCAGCGAGGTGGACGTCCTGCTCTTCCTGGACGACGACGGGTTGCTGCCGAACGAGGACACCGGGGAGCTGGTCCGCCAGGCCTTCGCCGCGGACCCCGCGCTCGGCATCGTCAGCTTCCGGATCGCCGACCCGGACTCCGGGACCACCCAGCGCCGCCACGTCCCCCGGCTGCGGGCCTCCGACCCCCTGCGCTCCTCACGCGTCACCACCTTCCTCGGCGGCGCCAACGCGGTGCGCACGGAGGTCTTCCGGGAGGTCGGCGGCCTGCCCGACGAGTTCTTCTACGCCCACGAGGAGACCGACCTCGCGTGGCGGGCCCTCGACGCGGGCTGGATGATCGACTACCGCGCCGACATGGTGCTGTTCCACCCGCTGACCGCCCCCTCGCGGCACGCGGTCTACCACCGCATGGTGGCCCGCAACCGCGTGTGGCTGGCCCGCCGCAACCTCCCGTGGACCCTGGTCCCCGTCTACCTCGGCGTGTGGTTGCTGCTGACCCTCCTGCGCAGGCCCTCGGGCCCCGCGCTCAGAGCGTGGTTCGGCGGTTTCAAGGAGGGCTGGACGACCCCGAGCGGCCCGCGCCGGCCCATGCGGTGGCGGACCGTGTGGCGTCTCGCCCGACTGGGCCGGCCCCCGATCATCTGACAAGCTCGGACGAAGAGTGACCCCGCGCGGCGGGCCCCGGCCCGTGGCGCACCAAGAGGACGAAAGTGTCAACTGTGAGCGAGACAACGCACGACGGTGCGGTCGCCGTGGGCGCAGTGCCCCCGGCGGGCGGCGGTCCCTCGCCGTCCGAGCTGGCGGCCAGGTACGGCCTGTCCGTCAGCGGCGCACGGCCGGGCCTCGTCGAGTACGTACGGCAGCTGTGGAGCCGCCGTCACTTCATCTCGGCGTTCGCCCGGGCCCGCGTGTCGGCGCAGTACACCCAGGCCCGGCTGGGCCAGCTCTGGCAGGTGCTGACGCCGCTGCTCAACGCGGCCGTCTACTACTTCATCTTCGGCCTGCTGCTGGGCACCGACCGGGGTGTCGACAACTTCATCGCCTTCCTGGTCACGGGCGTCTTCATCTTCACCTTCACCCAGTCCTCGGTGCTCGCGGGGGTGCGCGCGGTCTCGGGCAACCTCGGGCTAATCCGCGCGCTGCACTTCCCGCGCGCGAGCCTGCCGATCGCCTTCACCCTGGTGCAGTTGCAGCAGCTGCTGATGTCGATGTTCGTGCTGCTGGCGATCGTGCTGATGACCGGCGAGGTGCCCGGGCCGTCGTGGGTGCTGGTGGTGCCCGCGCTCGTCCTGCAATGCGTCTTCAACGCGGGCCTGGCGCTGGTGATGGCGCGGCTCGGCAGCAAGATGACCGACCTCGCGCAGCTGATGCCGTTCATCCTGCGGACCTGGATGTACGCCTCCGGTGTCATGTACAGCATCAGCCACTTCGCGGCGCACGCGCCGGCCCCGGTCAAGATCTTCCTGGACGTCAACCCCGCGGCCGTCTACATCGACCTGATGCGTTTCGCGCTGATCGACAGCTTCACCTCCGAGCAGCTGCCCCCGCACGTGTGGGCGCTGGCGCTGGGCTGGGCCGTGGTCATGGGCGTCGGGGGCTTCGTGTACTTCTGGAAGGCCGAGGAGAGGTACGGCCGTGGCTGAGCACGACGACACCGCCGTGGGCGGCGAGCGCATCCCCACCGTGATCGTGGACGACCTGCACATCGTGTACCGGGTGCACGGCGCCGGCTCGGGCAAGGGCAGCGCCGTCGGGGCCCTGTCCCGGCTGGTCACCCGCAAGGGCGGCAACCCGAACGTCCGCAAGGTGCACGCCGTGCGCGGCGTGAGCTTCACCGCCTACCGCGGCGAGGCGATCGGCCTGATCGGCTCCAACGGCTCGGGCAAGTCCACCATGCTGCGCGCCATCGCCGGCCTGCTGCCCGCCGAGAGCGGCAGGGTCTTCACCGAGGGCCAGCCCTCGCTGCTCGGCGTGAACGCCGCCCTGATGAACGACCTGACCGGCGAGCGCAACATCATCCTCGGCGGCCTCGCGATGGGCATGTCGCAGGAGGAGGTGCGGCGGCGCTACGAGGAGATCGTCGAGTTCTCCGGGATCAACGAGAAGGGCGACTTCATCTCGCTCCCGATGCGGACGTACTCCTCCGGCATGGCGGCGCGCCTGCGCTTCTCGATCGCCGCGGCCAAGAGCCACGACGTCCTGATGATCGACGAGGCGCTCGCCACCGGTGACCGCTCCTTCCAGAAGCGCTCCGAGGCGCGGATCCGCGAGCTGCGCAAGGAGGCCGGCACGGTCTTCCTGGTCAGCCACAACAACAAGTCGATCCGCGACACCTGCGACCGCGTGCTGTGGCTGGAGAAGGGCGAGCTGCGCATGGACGGCCCCACGGGCGTCGTCCTGAAGGCGTACGAGGAGTTCACCGCGAAGTGACCCCGCGGACCGGCCCGCGCCCCCGCCCGGGGGCGCGGGCCGGCGCACGTCCGGGGCCGGGGAACGCGACCGCCGGGCGCACCGGTGCGCCGCGCGGGCCCCGCGGGCCCCGCGGTCTCCCGCGAACTCTCCCCTACCCGCGCGGCGTTCGGCCGCGCCCCCGCCCCGTCCCGGTCGCCGTGCGCCGGGACGCCGTCCGGGCTCCCCGCGGATACGCCAAGTGAGTGGGCGCGCGCCCGGCGCATCCGCGGCGCGCGGTTCGCGGGGCGAATGGGGCTGATGATTTTCCCGGGATTTTGCGAGACACCGGGGACGGGAACCCGCGGTTTGTGCGTTGCTGCTTTCGGATCCACATCGGTCCGCCCCCCGGCGCACGCCGGAGCGGGTCCGCGCCGTAAGCTGTAGCGGTGCTCAATCGCCGGATCTCGGGCGATACGTCCGGAGAATCGGTTCGAGTGCAGGGACAGCCCGGAGCAGGAATTATAGGAGCGGCGTGTCCGAAATTGGGTGTAATGGGCTATCGGTGTAGAACGGGGGATGTGACGGAAATGGCTCTGTGGACCCCTGGGGAGAAAGCACCCACCGCCCGCACACCGGGACGTCCACGGTGACCGGTCTGAAGCCCGAGGCACGGGCGGTCACGGTGCCGGACCCCCATTCACGTGCCGTCCTCGACAAGGCGGCCCGCGAGAACTTCCCCGTCGCCCCCTTCTTCCTGCCCCGCTCCTGGCGCGCCGACCTGATGGCGGTCTACGGCTTCGCCCGGCTCGTCGACGACATCGGCGACGGGGACCTCGCTGACGGCGGCCGCACGGACGCCGTACGCCTGGGACTGCCGGCGGAGGCCGCCGGGGACCGCCTCGCCATGCTCGACGCCTTCGAGGCGGACCTGCGCCGGGTCTTCGACGCCGGTCCCGACGACATCCACCACCCGCTGCTGCGGGCGCTGGTGCCGACCGTCCGGCGCCACGGCCTGACGCCGGCCCCCTTCCTCGGCCTCGTCGAGGCCAACCGCCAGGACCAGACCGTCCGCCGCTACACCACCTACGCGGACCTGCTCGCCTACTGCGAGCTCTCGGCGAACCCGGTCGGCCGGCTCGTGCTCGGCATCACCGGAACCGCGACCCCCGAGCGGATCCGCCGCTCGGACGCGATCTGCACCGCGCTGCAGATCGTCGAACACCTCCAGGACGTGGCCGAGGACCTCGGCCGCGACCGTATCTATCTGCCCGCCGAGGACATGAAGCGCTTCGGCGTCACCGAAACCGATCTCACCGCCGCGACCGCGGGCGCACAGGTGCGCGCACTGGTTGCGTACGAAGCGGAACGCGCCCGAGACCTCCTGAATGAAGGCACCCCCTTGGTGGGTAGCGTCCACGGCAGGCTCAGGCTGTTGCTCGCCGGGTTCGCCGGAGGAGGCCGCGCCGCCCTGCGGGCGATCGCGGACGCGGGGTACGACGTGCTGCCCGGGCCGCCGAAGGCGGGCAGGTTGAGCCTGCTGCGCGAGGTGGGGTCGACATTGCGAAGAGAGGGGTGAGCCGGACTGTGAACGGCTCCGATCGCATGTCCGGACCCGTGCTCGCGGCCTACCGCTACTGCGAGGTCGTCACCGGCCACGAGGCCCGGAACTTCGCCTACGGCATCCGGCTCCTGCCCACCCCCAAGAGGCAGGCCATGTCCGCCCTCTACGCCTTCTCCCGGCGGGTGGACGACATCGGCGACGGCGACCTCGACCTCCCCGAGAAGCAGCAGCGGCTGGACGGCACCCGGGCCCTGCTCGCCCGGGTACGGGACGGCGCGGTCACCGAGGACGACACCGACCCGGTGGCCGTCGCGCTCACCGACGCCGCCCGCCGCTTCCCGCTCCCGCTCGGCGGGCTCGACGAGCTGATCGACGGCGTCCAGATGGACCTGCGCGGCGACACCTACGAGACGTGGGACGACCTCGCGTCCTACTGCCGCTGCGTCGCCGGCGCCATCGGCCGGCTCTCGCTCGGCGTCTTCGGCACCCTGCCCGGCGCGCCCGGCCGGGAGCGCGCGGCGGAGTACGCGGACACCCTGGGCCTCGCCCTGCAACTCACCAACATCCTGCGGGACCTGCGCGAGGACGCCGCCAACGGGCGCACCTACCTGCCCGCGGACGACCTCGCGAAGTTCGGCTGTTCCGGCGGCTTCCTCACCGACACCCCGCCGCCCGGGTCCGACTTCGCGGGCCTGATCGAGTACGAGGTGAAGCGGGCCCGCGCCCTGTTCGCCGAGGGGTACCGGCTGCTGCCCATGCTGGACCGCCGCAGCGGTGCCTGCGTCTCCGCCATGGCCGGCATCTACCGCCGCCTCCTGGAGCGCATCGCCGCCGACCCCGAGGCCGTGCTGCGCGGCCGGGTCTCGCTGCCCGGTCACCAGAAGGCGTACGTCGCGGCGCGCGGCCTCGCCGGTCTCGACGCCCGTCGTGCCGCCAGGGGGCGCGCGTGACACCCGCTCCACCGGCCGCGGGCCCCTTCGCCCGCACCGGCAAAAGCACCGCAACCGGCACGGGAGCGGCAGCGTCGCGGAAAACCGGCGTTTTCCGCCGCCGTGAGGCAACCGCCGCCGTGCCGGAGGCGTCACTGTCGGCAATGGTGCTCCGTGCCTCGCACGGCGGCACCCGGGGGAGGACTCATGGCTGAGCGGACGGCCGTCGTGATCGGCGGCGGGCTCGCGGGCACGACGGCGGCACTGGCACTGGCCGACGCCGGGCTGCGCGTCACCCTGCTCGAGGCCCGGCCCCGGCTCGGCGGGCTCGCGTTCTCCTTCCGGCGCGGTGACCTGACGGTCGACAACGGCCAGCACGTCTTCCTGCGCTGCTGCGTCGCCTACCTGCGGTTCCTCGACCGCATCGACGCGGCCGACCTGGTCACCCTCCAGGACCGGCTCGACGTGCCCGTGCTGGACGTCGCGACCCCGCGGCCCCGGCTCGGCCGGCTGCGCCGCGCGGGCCTTCCCGTACCGCTGCATCTGGCCGCGAGCCTGGCCACCTACCCGCACCTGTCCCTGGCCGAGCGGGCGTCCGTCGGGCGGGCCGCGCTCGCGCTGCGCTCGCTCGACCCCGCCGACCCGGCGCTCGACGACGTGGACTTCGGTACCTGGCTGCGCGAGCACGGCCAGTCGGACCGGACCGTCGAGGCGCTGTGGGACCTGGTCGGCGTGGCCACGCTCAACGCCACGGCGGGCGAGGCGTCACTGGCCCTGGCCGCCAAGGTCTTCAAGACCGGTCTGCTCTCCGCGCCGGGTGCCGCGGACATCGGCTGGGCCGCCCGGCCGCTCGGC
The DNA here is from genome assembly GCF_055635295.1 of Streptomyces sp. NPDC111520. Classification (NCBI taxonomy): domain Bacteria; kingdom Bacillati; phylum Actinomycetota; class Actinomycetes; order Kitasatosporales; family Streptomycetaceae; genus Streptomyces; species Streptomyces sp. NPDC111520. Next base: position 297,545 of record NZ_JBVKBW010000009.1, read on the forward strand.
GAGCTGCACGACGACCGTGCCCGCACCGCCCTGGACAAGGCGGGCGTGCGCACCCTGCTGCGCGCCCGCGCCACCTCGCTCACCCGCACGGACGCGCCCGAGCCGGTACGGTCCGGCGGCGGCGGCCGCGGCGACGACGGCCCGGTCTGGGAGGTCGAGGCCGAGACCGGACCGGGGCGCGCCGAACGCTTCACCGCCGACGCCGTCGTCCTCGCCGTGCCGCAGCAGGAGGCCCACGGCCTGCTGCCCGCCGGCGCCCTGGCCGACCCGGACGCGCTGCTGCGCATCGGCACCGCGCCGATCCTCAACGTCCACGTGGTGTACGACCGCCAGGTCATGCGGCAGCCCTTCTTCGCCGCCCTCGGCAGCCCCGTGCAGTGGGTCTTCGACCGCACGGAGCACTCCGGCCTGACCGGCGGCGGCCAGTACGTCGCCCTGTCCCAGTCGGCGGCCCAGGAGGAGATCGACCTCCCCGTGGCCGAACTGCGGGAGCGCTACCTGCCGGAGCTGGAGCGCCTGCTCCCGGCCGCGCGCGAAGCCGCCGTACTGGATTTCTTCGTCACCAGGGAACGGACCGCGACCTTCGCGCCCGCCCCCGGTGTCGGCGCCCTCCGCCCGGGTTCCCGCACCCGGGCGGAAGGCGTCTGGCTCGCCGGCGCGTGGACCGCCACCGGCTGGCCCGCGACGATGGAAAGCGCGGTCCGCAGCGGTTTGCAGGCCTCCCGAGCAGCTTTGACCGCCCTCCGCCATCCCTTCGACCCACGTACCTTCGCAATCGAAGGCCTGGAGCCGGTATGAGCATGACCAGTGCAATCAGAGGAGAGAATGTGACCGCTGGCAACGAGCAGATGACCGCGGGCGTCGACAGAGGGACCGTGACCGCGCTCCTGGAGCGCGGCCGGGAGCTGTCCACGCCGGTGCTGCGCGCCGCCGTGGACCGCCTCGCACCCCCGATGGACACCGTCGCCGCCTACCACTTCGGATGGATCGACGCCGCGGGCAACCCGACCCACGGCGACAGCGGCAAGGCCGTACGTCCCGCACTCGCACTGCTGTCCGCCGAGGCGGCGGGCGCCGCCCCCGAGGTGGGCGTCCCCGGCGCGGTCGCCGTGGAACTGGTGCACAACTTCTCGCTGCTGCACGACGACCTGATGGACGGTGACGAGCAGCGCCGCCACCGCGACACCGTGTGGAAGGTGCACGGCCCCGCCCAGGCCATCCTGGTCGGCGACGCGCTCTTCGCCCTCGCCAACGAGATCCTGCTGGAGCAGGGCACCGTCGAGGCCGGCCGGGCCACCCGCCGGATCACCACCGCCACCCGGAAGCTGATCGACGGTCAGGCCCAGGACATCTCCTTCGAGCACCGCGAGCGGGTCACCGTCGAGGAGTGCCTGGAGATGGAGGGCAACAAGACCGGCGCCCTCCTGGCCTGTGCCTCCTCCATCGGGGCGGTGCTCGGCGGGGCCTCCGAGGCCGACGCCGACGCCCTGGAGGAGTACGGTTACCACCTCGGCCTGGCCTTCCAGGCCATCGACGACCTGCTCGGCATCTGGGGCGACCCGGCCGCCACCGGCAAGCAGACCTGGAGCGACCTGCGCCAGCGCAAGAAGTCCCTCCCGGTGGTCGCGGCGCTGGCCGCGGGAGGCTCCGCCTCGCAGCGCCTGGCCGAACTCCTCGCCGCGGACGCGAAGGCCGCGGATTCCTCCGACCGCAATGACATCGAGTCCTTCGACGAGGAAGAGTTCGCGACGCGCGCGGCGTTGATCGAGGAGGCCGGCGGTCGGGAATGGACCTCCCGGGAAGCCCGCCGGCAGTACGCCACCGCCATCGCCGCACTCGACAAAATGGACATGCCGGGAGAAGTTCACCGTAAGCTCGTGGGCCTGGCGGATTTCGTGGTGGTTCGCGAGAAGTAACGACACAACTGGAGCGCAGTACGTCGCCGGCCGGGCGCGCGTGACGGCCGACGGCAGCCCCAACACCGCAGACGGAACGACTGTGCAAAGGGGAAGCCATGACAGCGACGACCGACGGCGGTCCCGGGGGCGAGGCGGCCCGCGGGACACCCTCGGCCAGAACGAGGACCGCGGGCGCGATCCCGGAACCGGCGTCAGGCGCCGGGCCCGGCCTCACCGGCCGGACCGAGGAGCTCGCGGCCGAGGCCGCGCGCCGGGCCACCGGCCACCTGCTGGCCCGTCAGCACCCTGACGGCTGGTGGAAGGGCGACCTCGAGACCAACGTCACGATGGACGCCGAGGACCTGCTGCTCCGTCAGTTCCTCGGCATCCAGGACGAGAGGGTCACCGAGGCCGCCGCCCGCTGGATCAGGTCCCAGCAGCGCGAGGACGGGGCCTGGCCCACCTTCCACGGCGGCCCCGCCGACCTGTCGGCCACCGTCGAGGCCTACGTCGCGCTGCGGCTCGCCGGCGACGCCCCGGAGGAGCCGTGGATGGCCGCCGCGGCGGCCCACGTCCGCGAGCGCGGCGGCATCGCCCGCGCACGGGTCTTCACCCGGATCTGGCTCGCGCTCTTCGGCTGGTGGCGCTGGGAGGACCTGCCGGAACTGCCGCCCGAGCTCATCTACCTGCCCAAGTGGGTCCCGCTCAACATCTACTCCTTCGCCAGCTGGGCCCGGCAGACCATCGTGCCGCTGACCATCGTGGCCGCCCACCGGCCGGTACGGCCCGCCCCGTTCGTCCTCGACGAACTGCACACCGACCCCGCGCGGCCCAACCCGTCGCTTCCCCTGGCGCCGCTGTCCAGCTGGGACGGGTTCTTCCAGCGGGTCGACCGGGCCCTGCACGCCTACCGCAAGGTCAGCGTGCGCCCGCTGCGGCGGGCCGCGATGCGTTCGGCGGCGCGCTGGATCATCGAACGCCAGGAGAACGACGGCTGCTTCGGCGGCATCCAGCCGCCCGCCGTGTACTCCGTCATCGCGCTCCACCTGCTCGGCTACGACCTCGACCACCCCGTGCTGCGCGCCGGACTCAAGGCGCTGGACGAGTTCGCGGTCTGGCCGGACAAGGACACGCGGATGATCGAGGCGTGCCAGTCCCCGGTCTGGGACACCTGCCTGGCCACCATCGCGCTGGCCGACGCGGGCGTGCCCGCCGACGACCCGGCCCTGGTCAAGGCGGCGGAGTGGATGCTGGGGGAGCAGATCACCAAGTCCGGCGACTGGGCCGTGCAGCGGCCCGGGCTGCCCTCCGGCGGCTGGGCGTTCGAGTTCCAGAACGACACCTACCCCGACATCGACGACACCGCGGAGGTCGTCCTCGCCCTGCTCAGGGTCGACCACCCGGACCCGGAACGGATGAAGGCCTCGGTCGACCGCGGGGTGCGCTGGAACGTCGGGATGCAGTCGAAGAACGGCGCCTGGGGCGCCTTCGACGCCGACAACACCAGCGCCTTCCCCAATCGGCTGCCCTTCTGCGACTTCGGCGAGGTCATCGACCCGCCGTCGGCCGACGTCACGGCCCACGTGGTCGAGATGCTGGCCGCCCTCGGCCTGGAGCACGCCCCGCACACCCGGCGCGGGATCGACTGGCTGCTCGCCGAACAGGAGCGCAACGGCGCCTGGTTCGGCCGCTGGGGCGTCAACTACATCTACGGCACCGGATCGGTGGTCCCGGCCCTCGTGGCGGCGGGCCTCCCGGCGGGCCACCCCGCGATCCGGCGGGCCGTGGCCTGGCTGGAGACCGTGCAGAACGAGGACGGGGGCTGGGGCGAGGACCTGCGCTCGTACTCCTCCGCCGAGTGGATCGGGCGGGGCGAGTCCACCGCCTCCCAGACGGCCTGGGCGCTGCTGGCGCTGCTGGCGGCCGGGGAACGCGACGGCGAGGCGGTGCGTCGCGGGGTGCACTGGCTGGCCCGGACCCAGAAGGAGGACGGGTCCTGGGACGAGCCGTACTTCACCGGCACGGGCTTCCCCAGGGACTTCTCCATCAACTACCACCTCTACCGGATGGTCTTCCCGCTCACCGCCCTCGGGCGCTACGTGCGCGGCGAGCCGTTCGGCGGGCTACGGAAGGGGGCCTGATGGGGCCTTCCGGCCCACCTCTGCTCATCGTCTGCGCGCTGCGGGTGGAACGGTTCGCCCTGCGCGGCGGCGACCGCAGCCACGCCGCCGGCCCGGTCGCCTTCGTCCGCACGGGCATGGGGCCGCAGGCCGCGGAACGCGCCGTCACCGCCGCGCTGCGCGACCCCGCCCTCGACCGTGCGGCGGTCCTCACGACCGGCTTCTGCGCCGGGCTGGCCCCCGGGATGCGGCCCGGCGACGTGGTCGTCGCCGACGAGCCGCACGACGGGGAATCACTCGCCGCCGCCCTCAAGGCGGCGGGACACACCGTGCACGTGGGCCGGCTCGCGGAGTCGGACCACGTCGTACGGGGCCCGGAGCGGGCGGCGCTCCGGGCCACCGGTGCCGTCGCCGTCGACATGGAGTCGGCGGCGATGATGCGGGCCGCGCTCGCCCGGGGTCCACGCCCGGTCGCCGCGGCCCGTGTGGTCGTCGACACGCCCGAGTTCGAGCTCGTGCGGGTCGGCACGCTCCGCACGGGGATCAAGGCTTTCCGCGTGCTGAGGGACCTTCTTCCTGCCTTTCTCGATTGGCACCGCTCTACTGCGCTCCCCTGGAGGTGAGCTAGATGGCCATGCCGCTCCGACAGTCCATCAGGGTCGGCACCTATCTCTTCGAACAGAAAATGCTCCGCAGGCGTGAGAAGTTCCCGCTCATCGTCGAGCTCGAGCCACTCTTCGCGTGCAACCTGAAATGCGAGGGGTGCGGGAAGATCCAGCACCCGGCGGGCGTGCTGAAGCAGCGCATGCCGGTGGCCCAGGCGGTGGGAGCCGTCCTGGAATCGGGCGCGCCGATGGTGTCGATCGCCGGCGGCGAACCCCTGATGCACCCGCAGATCGACGAGATCGTGCGGCAGCTGGTGGCGAAGAAGAAGTACGTCTTCCTCTGCACCAACGCCATGCTGCTGCGCAAGAAGATGGACAAGTTCACCCCCTCGCCGTACTTCGCCTTCGCCGTGCACATCGACGGACTGCGCGAGCGGCACGACGAGTCGGTCGCCAAGGAAGGCGTGTTCGACGAGGCGGTGGAGGCGATCAAGGAGGCCAAGCGGCGCGGTTTCCGGGTCACCACCAATTCGACCTTCTTCAACACCGACACCCCGCAGACGGTCATCGAGGTGCTCAACTTCCTCAATGACGACCTGCACGTCGACGAGATGATGATCTCGCCGGCGTACGCCTACGAGAAGGCTCCCGACCAGGAGCACTTCCTGGGCGTGGAGCAGACCCGCGAATTGTTCAAGAAGGCCTTCTCCGGGGGCAACCGGCAGAAGTGGCGGCTCAACCACAGCCCCCTCTTCCTGGACTTCCTCGAGGGAAAGGTCGACTTCCCCTGCACCGCCTGGGCGATCCCCAACTACTCCCTGTTCGGCTGGCAGCGCCCCTGCTACCTCATGAGCGACGGATACGTGACCACGTACAAGGAGCTCGTCGAGGACACCGACTGGAGCAAGTACGGCCGCGGCAAGGACCCGCGCTGCGCCAACTGCATGGCGCACTGCGGCTACGAGCCGACCGCCGTCCTGGCCACGATGACCTCCCTCAAGGAGTCCATCAGGGCCACCCGGGAGACCGTCACGGGCAACCGCGGGAAGTGACGTCGCGATGACAGCTGTCGAGCCCGTTGCGCTCGGCCTGCCCTCCGTACCGGCCCGGCCGCTCGCGGAGCGCCGCCGTTCGCGGCGCATCCAGGTCGGGCCGGTGGCGGTGGGCGGCGACGCCCCCGTCTCGGTCCAGTCCATGACGACGACGCCCACCGCCGACGTCAACGCGACCCTGCAGCAGATCGCCGAACTGACGGCCGCCGGCTGCCAGATCGTCCGGGTGGCCTGTCCCTCGCAGGACGACGCCGACGCGCTGCCGCAGATCGCGAGGAAGTCGCAGATCCCGGTGATCGCGGACATCCACTTCCAGCCGAAGTACGTCTTCGCGGCGATCGACGCGGGGTGTGCGGCGGTGCGGGTGAACCCGGGCAACATCCGGCAGTTCGACGACAAGGTGAAGGAGATCGCGAAGGCGGCCTCCGACGCCGGCACCCCGATCCGGATCGGTGTGAACGCCGGGTCGCTCGACAAGCGGCTGCTGGAGAAGTACGGCAAGGCGACGCCCGAGGCGCTGGTGGAGTCGGCGCTGTGGGAGTGCTCGCTGTTCGAGGAGCACGGCTTCCGGGACATCAAGATCTCGGTGAAGCACAACGACCCGGTGGTGATGGTCAACGCGTACCGGCTGCTGGCGGCGCAGTGCGACTACCCGCTGCACCTGGGCGTGACCGAGGCGGGTCCGGCGTTCCAGGGCACGATCAAGTCGGCGGTGGCGTTCGGTGCGCTGCTGAGCGAGGGGATCGGTGACACGATCCGGGTGTCGCTGTCGGCGCCTCCCGCGGAGGAGGTCAAGGTCGGCATCCAGATCCTGGAGTCGCTGAACCTGCGGCAGCGGCGGCTGGAGATCGTCTCGTGCCCGTCGTGCGGGCGGGCGCAGGTGGATGTGTACAAGCTGGCGGACCAGGTGACGGCGGGTCTGGAGGGCATGGAGGTCCCGCTGCGGGTCGCGGTGATGGGCTGTGTCGTCAACGGCCCGGGTGAGGCGCGCGAGGCGGACCTGGGGGTGGCCTCGGGCAACGGCAAGGGGCAGATCTTCGTCAAGGGCGAGGTCATCAAGACCGTCCCCGAGTCGAAGATCGTCGAGACCCTCATCGAAGAGGCCATGAAGCTCGCCGAGCGCATGCAGGCCGACGGAGCGCCGTCAGGAGAGCCCCAGATCAGTGTGAGCTAAAGCGAAACAATCCCCGGTAGGGGAGCGAGGTGGGAAAGTGTCGCTGCTCGAGAACATCCGTGGTCCACGCGACCTGAAGGCCCTTCCGCCGGAGCGGCTGGGCGAACTCGCCGTGGAGATCCGTGAATTCCTGGTCCAGGCGGTGGCCAGGACCGGGGGGCACCTGGGACCCAATCTGGGCGTGGTCGAGCTGACGGTCGCCCTGCACCGGGTCTTCGACTCGCCGGCCGACCGCATCCTGTGGGACACGGGTCACCAGTCCTACGTGCACAAGATCCTGACCGGCCGTCAGGACTTCTCCAAACTGCGCGGCAAGGGCGGCCTGTCGGGCTACCCCTCACGCGCCGAGTCCGAGCACGACGTCATCGAGAACAGCCACGCCTCCACGGTGCTGGGCTGGGCCGACGGCCTCGCCAAGGCCAACCAGGTGCTCGGCCGGCAGGACCACGTCGTGGCAGTCATCGGCGACGGCGCCCTCACCGGCGGCATGGCCTGGGAGGCGCTGAACAACATCGCCGCCGCCAAGGACCGCCCGCTGATCATCGTCGTCAACGACAACGAGCGCTCCTACGCGCCCACCATCGGCGGCCTCGCCAGCCACCTGGCCACCCTGCGCACCACCGACGGCTACGAGCGTTTCCTGGCCTGGGGCAAGCAGGTGCTCCAGCAGACGCCCGTCGTCGGCAAGCCGCTCTACGAGTCCCTGCACGGCGCCAAGAAGGGCTTCAAGGACGCCTTCGCCCCGCAGGGCCTGTTCGAGGACCTGGGCCTGAAGTACCTCGGCCCGATCGACGGCCACGACGTCGCCGCGGTCGAGTCGGCGCTGCGCCGGGCCCGGCGCTTCCACGGCCCCGTGCTCGTGCACTGCCTCACCGAGAAGGGCCGCGGTTACGCCTTCGCCGAGCGCGACGAGGCGGACCGCTTCCACGCGGTGGGCGCCATGGACCCGCTCACCTGCGAACCGCTCACTCCGTCCAGCGGCCCGAAGTGGACCTCGGTCTTCGGCAACGAGATGGTCAGGATCGGCGCGGAGCGCCCGGAGGTCGTGGCCATCACCGCGGCCATGCTGCAGCCGGTGGGGCTGGAGAAGTTCGCCAAGGCCTTCCCGCGCCGCGTCTACGACGTCGGCATCGCCGAGCAGCACGCGGCGGTCTCCGCGGCGGGCCTGGCGACCGGCGGCCTGCACCCGGTGGTCGCCGTCTACGCGACCTTCCTCAACCGCGCCTTCGACCAGGTGCTGATGGACGTCGCGCTCCACAAGTGCGGCGTCACCTTCGTGCTGGACCGGGCGGGCGTCACCGGCGACGACGGCGCCTCGCACAACGGCATGTGGGACATGTCGATCCTCCAGGTCGTCCCGGGCCTGCGGATCGCCGCGCCGCGCGACGCCGACCAACTGCGCGCCCAGCTGCGGGAGGCCATCGACGTGGACGACGCGCCCACCGTCGTCCGCTTCCCCAAGGAGACCGTCGGCGAGGCGCTGCCGGCCATCGACCGGGTGGGCGGCATGGACGTGCTGCACCGCGGCGACCGGCCGGACGTGCTCATGGTCTCCGTCGGCGCCCTCGGTTCGGTCTCCCTGGCCGCGGCCGCCCTGCTGCGCGAACGCGGCGTCGGCGTCACGGTCGTCGACCCTCGCTGGGTCAAGCCGCTCGACGCGGAACTCCCCGCGCTCGCCGCCCGGCACCGCATGGTCGCCGTCATCGAGGACAACGGCCGTGCCGGGGGCGTCGGTTCGGCCGTCGCGCAGGCCCTGCGGGACGCCGAGACCGATGTGCCGGTCCGTGACTTCGGCATCCCGCAGCAGTTCCTGGCGCACGCCAAGCGCGGCGAGGTGCTCGCCGACATCGGGCTCACCCCCGCCGAGATCGCCGGCCGGATCGGGGCCACCCTGGCCCGTCTCGCGGCGGAGCAGCAGTACCCGGACGAGAGGCACGTGAGCGATGACACCGCCCGATCCTGAACCCAAGGGGTTCGACCTGGCGACCCTGCTGGCCGAGCGCGGAGCCGAGCGCTACGACCTGCACGCCAGGTACCTCAACCACCAGTTGCCGCGCATGCTGCACACCATCGGCTTCGACAAGGTCTACGAGCGGGCCGAGGGCGCGTACTTCTGGGACGACGAGGGCCGGGACCACCTCGACATGCTCGCCGGCTTCGGGGTGATGGGCCTGGGCCGGCACCACCCCGTCGTCCGCAAGGCGCTGCACGACGTCCTGGACGCCGGGCTGGCGGACCTCACCCGCTTCGACTGCCAGCCGCTGCCGGGGCTGCTCGCGGAGAAGCTGCTGTCGTACGCGCCGGGCCTGGACCGGGTGTTCTTCGGCAACAGCGGCACCGAGGCGGTCGAGACGGCCCTGAAGTTCGCCCGCTACGCCACCGGCAGGACCCGGGTTCTCTACTGCGACCACGCGTTCCACGGGCTCACCACCGGCTCGCTGTCCGTCAACGGCGAGGGCGGCTTCCGGGAGGGCTTCGACCCGCTGCTCCCGGACACCGCCGTGCCCCTGGGCGACCTGGCGGCCCTGGAGCGGGAGCTGGCCAAGGGTGACGTGGCCGCGCTGATCGTCGAGCCGATCCAGGGCAAGGGCGTGCACGCCGCGCCGCCCGGCTACCTGCGGGCGGCGCAGGAGCTGCTGCACCGGCACAAGGCGCTGCTGATCGCCGACGAGGTGCAGACCGGCATCGGCCGCACCGGTGACTTCTTCGCCTACCAGCACGAGGAGGGCGTCGAGCCGGACCTGGTGTGCGTGGCCAAGGCCCTGTCGGGCGGCTACGTGCCGGTGGGCGCCACCCTCGGCAAGGACTGGATCTTCAAGAAGGTCTACTCGTCCATGGACCGGGTGCTGGTGCACTCCGCCAGCTTCGGCTCCAACGCCCAGGCCATGGCCGCGGGGCTGGCCACCCTCGCGGTGATGGAGGACGAGAAGGTCGTCGAGAACGCCCGGGTCACCGGGGACCTGCTCCGTGACCGGCTCGCCGCCCTCGTGGACCGCTACGAGCTGCTGCACGAGGTCCGCGGCCGGGGACTGATGATCGGCATCGAGTTCGGCCGTCCGAAGTCACTGGGGCTGCGCGGCCGCTGGACGATGCTGCAGGCGGCCCGCAAGGGCCTGTTCGCGCAGATGGTGGTCGTGCCGCTGCTGCAGCGGCACCGCATCCTCACCCAGGTCTCCGGGGACCACCTGGAGGTGATCAAACTGATCCCTCCGCTGGTCATCGGGGAGCGCGAGGTGGACCGCTTCGTGGACGCCTTCACCGCCGTGATGGACGACGCACACGGCGGCGGTGGCCTGATGTGGGAGTTCGGCAGGACACTGGTGAAGCAGGCGGTCGCCCACCGCTGACCGGGCCCGCCGAGGGCCCCTGGGTTCTTTGCCCCTGAGGCAAGCTTTTTGCCTCAGGGGCGAACCGCGGCTATACCTGAGTGCATGACCTCACCATCCGCGGACGAGGCGCCCCTGCCGGACGTCGCCCCCCAGCTGCGCGCGCTGCGCCGCCGGGGCGGGCTGACGCTGGAGGCGGCCGCCGCCCGCGCCGGGCTCTCGCCCGCGCACCTGTCCCGGCTGGAGACCGGCCGGCGGCAGCCCTCGCTCCCCATGCTGCTGTCCCTCGCCCGCACCTACGGCACCACGGTGTCCGACCTGCTCGGCGAGACCTCCGCGGAGCGCGACCCCGTCGTCCGCGGCGGTTCCGTACCGCCCGCGGAGGCCGGCGGCTGGACGTACTGGCCGGCCGGGAACCCCGGGCGGGCCATGCAGGCGCTGCGGCTGCACGTTCCCCCCGGCCCCCAGGAGGGGCTGGTGCGCGTCCACGCCGGGGAGGAGTGGCTGTACGTCCTCAAGGGGGAGCTGCGGCTCACCCTCGGGGAGGCCGTGCACCGCCTGGTGCCCGGCGACAGCTCCCACTTCGACTCGCTCACCCCGCACCGTATCGCCGCGGCCTCGCCGGACGGTGTCGACCTGCTGTTCGTCCACACGCTGCTGCGGAGTTCCGTCGCGGAGCTGTGCCTGGGCGACGGCCGTTCCCCGCGCCCGCACGGCGCATGACGAGAGGACTGACCGTGTCCGGCGAATCCCGCGACAAGGCCCCCATGGGCTTCAAGGTGCGCGCCTTCATCTACCTGGTGGGGGTCCACGTCATCGCCGCGTTCTTCTTCCTGATCTTCCACCTGGCCGGGGCCAAGTAGGGCGGGTCCGGCTTCGTTCCGCCGGCCCGGCCCCCGTCGGTCAGGCCGGCCGCGCGCCGTCCAGGAAGAGCGCGCGCAGCCGCTCGCGCCGCGCCGGCGTGAGGCCGAGCCCTTCCTCCAGGTAGCGGTCCGCCGAGCCCCAGTGCTCGTCGATGGTGTCGAAGGCGGTCTCCAGGTACTCCTTGCGCGCGTCGAAGAGCGGGCCGAGCAGCTCCATGACCTCGGGCGTGTTCGCCGGCTCCGCGTCCTCGCCGCGCCGGATGTGGTAACGGCGGTGCGCCTCGTTGCTCTTGAGGTAGTCCTCCACGATCGCGTCGCGCTCGACCCCGAGGGCGAGCAGGATGACGGCGATAGAGGTGCCCGCCCGGTCCTTGCCCGCGGCGCAGTGCAGCAGCGCCGGTACCGACTCGTCCTCGGTGAGCAGTTCGAGCATGCGGGTGTGCTCGGCGGTGCGGTCCAGCACGATGCGGCGGTACGCCCCCACCATGCGCGCGGCGGCGCGTCCCTCGCCGAGGATCTCGCGCAGCGCCGCGACGTCGCCGTCGCGGACGGTGGTCCAGAACTCGGCGCCCTGGGCGGGGTCGCTCAGCGGCATGTTCACGTTGCGGACGCCGGGCAGGTCGACGTCCGGGCCCTCCAGCCTGATGTCGGAGGCGTTGCGGAAGTCGAAGACGGTGTGCAGTCCGAGGGAGGACAGGAAGCCGGCGTCCTCGGCCGTGGCGTGGGCCAGGTGGCCGCTGCGGAAGAGCCGCCCGTACCGCACCCGGCGGCCGTCGGTCGTCGGGAGGCCGCCGACGTCACGGAAGTTGCGCACCCCGGTCAGTTCGGGTTCCGACGGGACGGGCTGCGGCGTCTGCTCGGTCACCGGCGCTCCTTCGCTCAGCGGCCGGGCGGTGCGGGTCACCGGCGGCCGGACCACTCCCGACCTTACGGCACCCCGGGCGGCGCCGTACCGGCCGGTATGTGATCGGGGACGGGGGCCGCCGCGGCGCGGGAGGGAGGCCGTCTTATTCCGTTTCCGGCGGATCCGGGCGGGTGGGATAGATCACCCCCCGTCAACCCCTGGTTACGGTGGCGTAGGTCACTTGAGGAGGTGAAGTATGTGCTGACGTGCCAGACGATTCGAAGAGAAACAACAGTGAGGCCATCGGGTCGTACACAGCCGTGGGGGACAGCTTCACGGAAGGTGTAGGCGATCCGGCTCCCGACGGGACGTTCATCGGCTGGGCCGACCGGCTGGCGGTCCTCCTCTCCGACCGCCGCCCCGAGCACGACTTCCGCTACGCCAACCTCGCCGTGCGCGGCCGCCTCCTCGACCAGATCGTCGAGGAGCAGGTGCCGCGGGCCGTGGAGCTCGCGCCCGACCTCGTGACCTTCTGCGCGGGCGGCAACGACATCCTGCGTCCCGGCAGCGATCCCGACGACGTCGCGGAGCGCTACGAGGCGGCGGTCGCCCGCCTCACCTCCGCCGTCGGCACGGTCGTGCTGTGCACGGGCTTCGACACCCGCGGCATCCCCGTGCTGCGGCACCTGCGTGGCAAGATCGCCACCTACACGGCCCATGTGCGTGCCATCGCCGACCGGTACGACTCCCCGGTGCTGGACCTGTGGTCGCTCCGTTCGGTCCAGGACCGCAGGGCCTGGGACGCCGACCGCCTCCACCTGTCGCCCGAGGGGCACACCAGGGTCGCCCTGCGCGCCGCGCAGGTGCTGGGGCTCGAGGTGCCGGCCGACCCCGACCAGGCGTGGCCGCCGGAGCCGTTCCGCGCGCCCGCCGACATCCGCCGCGACAACATCCAGTGGGCCCGCGAGTACCTGGTGCCCTGGATCGGCCGGCGGCTGCGCGGGGAGTCCTCCGGCGACAACGTGGTGCCCAAGCGCCCGGACCTGCTGCCGCTCTAGCCGGCCGCCGGCGGTCCCGGCGCGTCGGCCTGCGGGGCGGCCTCAGAAGGGCTGCGCCCCGGGGGCGAGTTCGGCCCACACGACACGGCCGCCGCCGTCGTCGGTGGGCCGGACGCCCCATGCCTGCGAGAGCGCGCCCACCAGCAGCAGGCCGCGCCCGCCCTCCTCGTCCACGCCCGCCGCCCGCGGCCGGGGCGCAGTCGGCGCGCGCCCCTGGTCGCTGACCTCGAGCCGCAGCCGGGCGCCGTCGTAGCGCAACCCGCAGGTGATGAACTCACTGCCGGTGTGCATGACGGCGTTGGTGAAGAGCTCGGAAACGATCATCTCGGCGTCGTCGCGCAGTCCCTCGTCCGCCTCCCACTCCCGCAGCCGTGCCAGCACGCGATGGCGTGCGTCGGCGACGGAGGACCCGTGGGCGGGCAAACGGAACAGGTCCTGGCAGCGACGGGCGTCGAGGGTGCCACGGCGCTCTAACCGCAGAGCGTCTGGTGAGGAGGCCACGTCGACAACTATGCGGTCCCGTTCGAACTGTTGGCAAGGTGCGATCTGTAATTTACAGAACGGCCGGTGCGCACTGTCGGTTTTCGATGACGGCATGACACACTGCCTGCAGCAGAGGGGAGTTGGGGGAAGTGGTCCTGACTGACGCACGGTCGGGCGGTGCTCCCACCGTCCTCCGCGTGGTGCTCGGCAAACGGCTCCAGGACCTGCGCGAGAAGGCCGGGTTCTCCTTCGAGGACGCCGGACGGGCCCTCGACGTCACCCACGCCACGATCCGCCGCATGGAGAAGGCCGAGGTCGGCCTGAAGATTCCCTACGTCGAGAAGCTGCTGCGCACCTACGGCGTCCTGGACCCGGCGGAGCTCGAGGAGTTCCTCGCACTGGCCCGGGAGGCCAACCAGCCCGGCTGGTGGCACCGTTACCGCGACGTCCTGCCCGACTGGTTCAGCGCCTTCGTGAGCCTGGAGGGCGAGGCCGGCGTCATCCGCGCCTACGAACCCCACTACGTCCCCGGACTGCTGCAGACCGAGGACTACGCGCGCGAGGTGCTGCGGGCGGGGAACCCGGGGGCGGCCGACTCCGAGGTCGAGCGCGGCGTCGCGCTGCGCATGGAGCGCCAGGCGCTGCTCACCCGGGAGGACGCGCCACTGGTCTGGATCGTCATCGACGAGACGGTCCTGCGAAGACCCATCGGCCGCCCGGCGGTCATGCGCGCCCAGATCGCCAGGCTGATGGAATCCTGCGCCCTGCCCAACGTACGACTGCAGATCATGCCGTTCACGGCCGGACCGCACCCCGCCATGTACGGCCCGTTCCACATCTTCCGGTTCCAGACGCACGAACTCCCGGACGTCGTCTACTCCGAAAGCCTGGTCGGGGCCGTCTACTTCGACGACCGCGACGACGTGTCGACCTTCCTGGAGGCCCTGGACCGGATGTGCGCACAAGCCGCGCCGACCCAGAGCACCGAGCGGATCCTCGGTGGCATCCACAAGGAGACATGACCATGGAGCGGATCTACAACGGCATGCCCGCAGCGGAACTCGCCCGCGAGGGCTGGCGCAGGCCGTGGAGCGGGGGCAACGGCGGCTCGTGCGTCGAAGCCCTCAAGATGGACGACGGCCGGGTGGCGTTACGGCAGTCCGCCGACCCCGACGGGCCCTGCCTGATCTACACCGGCAACGAGATGACGTCCTTCATCGAGGGCGCCAAGGCCGGCCAGGCCGACTTCCTGCTGCCGTGAGCGGCGGGACGGACCGGGAGACCACCGACCGCACCGACCCGGCCCCGCAAGGGCCACCGGAATCCGAACGGAGCAGGGCGTTGACCGACAAGGGCTTCCCAGCGGAGGAGATCGACACCAGCCGGCCGCACCCGGCCCGGATGTACGACTACTACCTCGGCGGCAAGGACAACTACGAGGCCGACCGCGAGGCGGCCGAGATGGTGATCCGCATGACCCCCGACGCGCGCCCCAGCGCACGCGCCAACCGGGACTTCATGCAGCGCGCGGTGCGCTACGCGGCGGGGCAGGGCATCCGGCAGTTCGTCGACGTCGGCACCGGCATCCCCACCTCGCCCAACACCCACGAGGTCGCCCGCTCCGTCGCGCCCGACGCTCGGGTCGCCTACGTCGACAACGACCCCATCGTGGCCGCCCACGCCGGTGCGCGGCTCACCAACACCGGGAACGCCGGTTTCTTCCTCGGTGACGTCCGCGAGCCCGAGACCGTCCTGGAGCACGCCACCATCCGGGAGCTGATCGACTTCGACGAGCCCGTCGCCCTGATGCTCGTCGCGCTGCTGCACTTCGTCCGCGACGACGAGGACCCGGCCGGGATCGTGCGCACCCTCACCAAGAACCTCGCGCCCGGCAGCCTGCTGATCCTCAGCCACGGCACGACCGACTTCCACCGGGACGTCGACGCCGACGCGGGGGAGGCCTACAAGAACGCGACCTCCACGCTCACCCTGCGCGGCAAGGCGGAGATCGAGCCCTTCTTCGAAGGGTTCTCCCTGGTCGAGCCGGGCCTGGTGCAGGTGCCGCGGTGGCGCCCGGACGGCCCGCCCCGGCAGGAGGGCGAGCACGTCCGCATCGCCTTCTGGGGAGGCGTCGGCCGCAAGGGCTGACGCCGCCCCACGGGCCTGCTCAGGGGGACGCCGGCGTCAGCAGCCGCAGCGGTGTCCGCCCGGGCGGCGGCGCGGCGGGGATCCGCTCCAGGACCCCGCCGGCGAACACGTCGTACAACGGCAGCGTCTCCAGGTGGACGTAGCCGATGTGGCAGTCGCAGACCGCCAGCGGGCAGGCCCGCGGGCGCAGCGCCGCGCGGTAGGAGCCGTCGTAGAGGTTGCCCAGCTCCTCGGGGACGAAGTGGCAGCGCCGGACGGTGCCCTCGCCGTCCACCGAGACGACCGACTCGCCCGTTCGGCACGGCAGGCCCGCGCTGCGGTGCGGATGCCGGCTGTAGGGGAAGAGCGGGTCGAGGTCCGTCCACCGGGCCGCCTCGGCGTCGGTGTACGTGCGGCCCTCGGCGGCGTTGACCCACAGGTAGACGTGGTCCGGGAGGTCGGCCCGCAGCCTGCGGGCCTGCTCCAGGTGCTCCGGCAGGCCGACGACGCCCACGCTGTGCCGGACCCCGCGGTCCGCCAGGTCGCGGCACTTGGCCAGGAACCGGTCGTAGGGGGTCTGACCGGGGTGGAAGGTGCACCACAGCGCGAGCGTGCCGAGGTCGGCCTCGTCCAGCCACTGCGTGCGGCAGCTCAGATTGGTCTGGATCGCCACCCGGCTCACGTGCGGCAGCCGGCTCAGCTCGACCAGGGAGCGCCGGTACCAGGAACGCACCAGGCCCTCGCCCCACGGGGTGAACAGCAGCGAAAGCCGGTCGTCCGTCCGTTCGGCCGCCCAGCCGGTGAAGCGCTCGAGCGCGGCGCGGTCGGCGGTCAGCTGGGCCCTGCTGTCCCTGCGCTTGGCGAACGGGCAGTAGGGGCAGTCGTAGTCGCAGGAGGCCAGCGGGCCGCGGTAGAGGATCGTCAGGTCCATTGCGGGGGCGCTCACCTGGGCTCGTAGGCGGCCATGCGCCGCCGCACGGCGGCCGAGAACAGCTCGGGACCGACCGCGTCGGAATGGGCCAGGCCCTCGGGCGACAGCCGCAGCACGTCCGGACCGGCGGCGGTGTCCAGCCAGCCCCGCTCCGCGAAGCGGCCCAGCTCCTCGGCGAAGTCCTCCTCCGGAGCGGTGCCGAAGCGGGCCCGGTACTCGGCGACGGGCAGGCCGTCGGCCTGCAGCAGGGACTGCAGCAGATGACGGCGGCGCGCCTCCTCGGAGTCCATCGCCCACCCGAAGTCGGCGTGACCGAACTCCCGCGTGGTGCGCGCCGTGTAGGCGTCGATGATGCCGCGGATGCGGTGCATGTCGACGGCGTAGTCGAAGGAGTAGTGCAGCGTGGAGGTGTACGAACGGGCCCCGCAGCCGAGGCCGACCATGCCGTCGGTCTGGCAGGCGTAGTCCCCGCCGCCGGTGGTGGGGGCGTCCGCACGGCGGAACATGCGCATCGACACCTGCTCGTAGCCGTGCGCCAGCAGATGGTCGCGGCCGTGGCGGTACAGCCGCAGTCGCTGCTCGTCCCACGCCGCCTCGTCCGGCGCGGCGCCGGCGGTGTGCCGGCCGAGGCCGGTGAGCGGGCGGACGTAGAGCGGGTACAGGTACAGCTCCTCAGGGCCCCAGGCGAGCGCGGCGTCCAGGGACGTCGTCCAGGACCGCTCGGTCTGACCGTCGATGCCGTAGATCAGGTCGACGTTGAGCACGGGGATGCCCGCCTCCCGGACCCTGCCCAGCGCCGCCTCGACGTCGGCCCGGCGCTGCGGGCGGACGGCGGCACGGGCCTCCGCCTCGACGAAGCTCTGCACCCCCAGGCTCAGGCGGGTCGTGCCACGCTCCGCCAGCACCGACAGCCGGTCGGCGGTCGCGGTGGCCGGCGAGGCCTCCACGGAGAGCGGTATCGCCCGCAGGTCGGCGCCCAGGCCCTGTTCCGCCAGGTCGCAGAGCCGTTCCAGCTCGCCGGCCTCCAGGTACGTGGGAGTCCCGCCTCCGAAGGCGGCGTTGGCGAACCGCGCCCCCTCGCCCAGCGCCTCCCGCACCGCGGCGGCCTGGCGCTCCAGGGCGTCCAGGTAGGCGGTGGCAAGGCCGTCCGGCGCCCCGATCCTGGTGAAGAGGTTGCAGAAGCCGCAGCGGACCTCGCAGAACGGGATGTGGAAGTAGAGGGACAGCGCGTCCTTCGGCTCGTCCACCCACAGGTCGCGCAGCCCGGCCTGCTCGCGGGGCAGCGCGCGGTAGGCCGTCTTGTGCGGGTACGCGTACACGTAGTGCCGGTACGGGCGCACGGCGGCCGTGGCCGGGGGCGTCGGGGAGAGCGTGACGTCGGTGCGGGTCATCGGGCGGCCCCGTCGAGGATGAAGTGGGCGTAGGGCACCGTCCACACGACCTCGTGGCCGATGCGGTGGCCGGTGTGGCCGTCCTCTCCGTACGCCGTGCCGTGGTCGGAGCAGACGACGGCCAGGCACGGACGGCGGCTGGAGGCGGCGGCGAAGAGCCTGCCGATGTTGCGGTCGACGTACTCCAGGGCGGCGGCGTGGGTGGCGCGCGAGTCGCCGGCCTCCCGGGTGGCGCCGGGCAGGTGGAACCAGTTGGGCTGGTGCAGCGCCGAGACGTTCACGAAGAGGAACAGCGGCCGCTGCGGCGGCAGGGCGGCGACGACCTCCTCGGCGCGGGCCACCTGCGCCTCGAAGGAGGTGGGTGAGGGCACGCCGAACTCCGGCTCCCAATGGCTCTCCTGGAAGAGCCCGGGCAGCACCGACCCCAGCGGGGCCTGCTTGTTGAAGAAGCCGACGCCGCCGATGCACACCGTGCGGTAGCCGGCCGCGGCGAGCCCCGACACCAGGTCGGGGGTGTCGTAGACGAAGGTGCCGTCCGCGGTGCTCTCACTGCCGGCGAAGCGCGCCGCGAACAGCCGCGGGTGGGGGCCGGGCTCAGTGGGCGTGGGCAGGAAGCCCGCGAAGATCGCCTGGTGGGAGGCGTACGTGAAGCTGCCGGGCGCGTGCCGGCGTTCCCAGCGGCCACCGGGCAGATGGCGGGCCAGGTGGGGGATGCGGCCCGCCGCGGCCAGTTCCTCGGCCACGTCGTGGCGGAGGGTGTCCAGCGTGACCAGCAGGATGTCGTGGCTGCCCACGATCTGGTTCATGTCAAGCGGTGGCGTCATGGTGGTGCTCCTCGCGTCGCGCGCGTTCCATCGCGGCCGGTACGGCGGCGACCTGGGCGGCGTAGGTGCCCAGTCCCTCGGCCCCGCTGCCCGGGAGACCGGTGAGCCGGGGCAGCAGATCCCCGAAGGCGTTGACCTCGCCGACGGCGAAGCGGCGCCAGCCCGTCGTGGCCAGCACGTCCACGCCGACGCAGAGGGTGCCGGGGAAGCACGCCGCCGCCTGCTCGGCGGTCGTCAGCACGTCCCGGAAGTCGCCGCCCGCGGCGCTGATCGCCGCGCGGGCCGTGTCCAGGTCGCCGCGGGCGCCGCCGAGGTGCAGGTTCGTCATCGGGTGCGGGCTGGTGCGGACGACGGCGTGCGTGGCGCGGCCGGCGACCACCACCACCCGCAGGTCGGCCGCGCGCCCGTGCTGGGACGCCTTGGGCAGCCAGCGCTCCACGTGCAGCCCATCCGGGGCCAGCGCGTCGACGAGGGCGGCCACCTCCGGTTCCGTGCGGTACTCCCGCACCCGCAGCGAGTTGAACAGGCGTCCGTCGGCCGTGGTCTCCACCGAGGTCGTCGCCTTGATCCGGCCGGGCCCCGCCATCGCCAGCGCCACCACACCGGAGGCGGAGGAGCCGTGCGCGGGCTTGAGGAACGCCCGGGAGATCCGGGCGGCCCGCAGCCGCTCCCTGAGCTCGTCCCAGCCGCGCACCGGTGGCCCGCCGGGCGCGGGCGGCACCGCGACGCCCGCCGCGGCGAGCCGGGCGTGGCAGCGGCGCTTGTCGAACAGGACGGCGACCTCGCCCGCGTCCGCCGACGGCACCGCGCCGGCCCGCCGGACCGCATCCGTGACCTCGTGCACCTTGGCGGTGAAACGGCGGTACCACAGCGCGGTGCCCTCGACCCGGGCCGGGTCGTCGGCGCCCCGCAGCAGCCGGTCGACCTCGGCGTCCTCACCGGGGGAGTCGACGCGCACGAACTCGCCGGGCGCGAAGGCGTACCGGCCGCGCAGCACGTCGCGCCACGCCACCACGCGCGGTGCTCGGTGCCCGGCGGCGCGTACCGCGTCGGCGAACAGCGTCGTCCTGCGGTTGCCGGGGTTGCCGACCACGGCGATCCGCGGCGCACCGCCGGTGCGGCTATTCGGAGACGGCGACATAGCGCCACTCCTCGCCCCGACGGCGGCGCGACGCGAGCTGCTCCGACAGGTCGACCTCGGTGCCCGCGGAGCCCACCGTCGTGCGCAACCGCTCGGCCACGGCCTCGCTCAGGAAGTGGTGGTGCAGGTCGAGCCGCTTGAGGTGGGTGAGCGGCTGGCCGCCCAGCAGCGCCTCGGCGCCGGTGTCGCCGAGCGTGCCCATGGACAGGTTCAGCGTCTCCAACTGGGCGACGACGGGCGCCGAGGCCACGGCCGCCGCGATCTCGTCCTGCAGTTCGCTGTCCTGGAGGCCGAGGTGGCGCAGTGCGGGGAAGCGGCCGCCGGCGAGGACCGGCGCCAGATCGGCGACCGTGGCGTCGCCCCCGTACTCCGACACGCCGAGCCACAGCTCCAGCCGCTCCAGTGCGGGCAGTTCACAGGCGGCGACCGCCCGCACCACCGCGCCGGGCAGTCCGCCGGACTCGAAGCGCAGCACGCGCAGCGCCTCGTGGCGGACCGGCCGCAGGGACAGCGGCTCCTGGCCCAGGCCCTGCGAGTCGCCGCCGCGGACACCGAACTCCTCCAGCAGCGGGAAGCGTTCGAGGACGGGCGTGACGTCGGTCAGCTGCAGCCAGGAGACCTCGCACTCCTCGTACGTCACGTCGGCGAGGAAGAGGGCGCGCAGCGCGGGGAAGCGCTCCGCGTCCGCCAGCACCAGATCCAGCGCGGGACGCAGTTCCGCGTACTCGTCGTCCCACCAGGGCCCGAGGACGAGGGCGCGCACCCGCGTGGTGTCGACCGCCGAGGTGAAGTGGCCCCACACCTCGGGGAAGGGGATCCCGCCGGCCTCGAAGCAGTCCAGCCGCCAGGCCACGGCGTCGGGCGCGGGCAGCTCGGCGGTGCCGGCCTCGGGCAGCGTGTGCACGCGGAGCCCGTGGAAGGTCTCCAGGTGGTGTGTCACTGTCATGACGGCCTCACTCCGCGACGGCGGTGTAGCGGTGGATCTCGCCGTCCCACTCGTCCTCGTCGCCGGGTTCGGAGAGGTCGACCTCGACGCCCGAGGGCTCGAGGGCGGCCCGTACGCGCTCGGCGACCGGCTCGGTGACGAAGTTGTGGTGGAGGTCGAGCCAGTTCAGGTGGGTGAGCGGCTGGCCGGCGAGCAGGGCGCTCACACCGTCGTCGGTGAGCACGCCCAGGGACAGGTCGAGCGAGGAGAGCTGGGCCACGACGGGGGCCGCGGCGACGGCGCCGGCGATCTCGTCCTGTATCTCGCTGTTGCGCAGGCCGAGGTGGCGCAGGGCCGGGAAGCGGCCGCCGGCGAGGATCGGCGCCAGGTCGGCGACCGTGGCGTCGCCCCCGTACTCCGACACGCCGAGCCACAGCTCCAGGTGCTCCAGCGCGGGGAGTTCGCTCGCGCCGACGCCGCGGACTACCTCGCCGGGCAGGCCGCCCGCCTCGAAGCGCAACGTGCGCAGCCGCTGGTGGCCCGTCGCCGGGAAGCGCAGCCCCGACCCGCCGCGGACGCCCAGCACCTCCAGCCGGGGGTAGGCGTCGAGCACCGGCGTCACGTCGGACTGCTCGATCCAGGAGATCTCGGCCTCCTCCATCTCCAGGTCGCCGATGAACACGGCCTCCAGTCCGGTCAGTCGCTCCCGTGCCTCCACGAGCGGCCGCACGACGGCACCGGAGTCGTTGTCGTACGGCTCCCCCCACTGCCCCAGGACCAGGGCCCGCACGCCGGCGGGCTCCACGGTCTCCAGGAAGCGGTCCCACAGCTGCGCGAAGTTCTCCTTCGCGTCGTCGTCGTACGGGTTGACGGCCAGCCGCCAGGCCACCGCTCCGGCCGCCGGGAGTTCCTGCCGCGCGCCCGGCGCGGGGAAGTCGAAGGCCGGCAGGCCGTTCAGTTCCTGCAGATGTTCGACGTAGGACATCGTTGGTCTCCCCGGGATGGACGGACGCGGTGCCTCGGCGGTGCTGCCGCTTCGGTGCGGCCACTGCCGCGGGGCGGTGTGCCCCGCTCGCGAAGAGTTCTACCAAGTCCCTCCGACAGCGCTCGCCGCGGGCTGTGCACAGTCGGCCGGGGGGCGTTGTCACACCCCCCGCGTAGCGTCGTGGACATCGGGTCGGCGGGCGCCGACGGCGAAGGGAGACACGCATGTACCGGCAGGGGGACGTCCTGATCGTGCCCGTCGCGGAGGCGGCCGTGCCGCCGGGCACGGAGCGGCTGCCGCGGCAGCCGAGGGACCCGCGGGGCAGGCTCGTGCTGGCCCTCGGTGAGGTGACCGGGCACGCCCACGCGGTGGTCGGCCCGGGGACGCTGGTGCGGGAGGCGGGGCCGTTCGGGGCGGCGTACCTCCACCTCCCGGACGGCGGGCGGGTGGTGCACGAGGAGCACGCCGCGATACCGCTGCCCAAGGGCTGGTACCGGGTCGTGCGGCAGCGCGAGTACGTGCCCGGCGCGGTGCGCGTCGTGGCGGACTGACGGGGACGGGGGAGCGGAGCGATGACGACGGTGGCGAGCACGGGCACGGGTGCGGCTGCGAACACGGGTGCGGCTGCGGGCACGGGTGAGGAGGCCGACACGACGGCGCTGTGGCGCGAGGTCGTGGCGGCGACGGGCCCGGCGGACCGGGCCGCGGCGGAGGAGGGGGTGCGCCGGGCCTACCGGCTGGCCGGCCTGCCGGAGCCGGAACGGATCGTGTGGGCGGCCTCGCCGCTGGAGGCGGTGGCCCTGGCCGTGCGTCTGACGGCGGACGGCACGGCGGGCGGCAGCGTCCGCGACGCGGTGCGCACCCGGCCGTGGGCGGCCGCGCGGGAGCGGGTCGCGGGCCGGCTCGGGCCGGCCGGCTGGGCGGACCACTGGGCCGTCACCGGCGCGCAGTTGTGGGACACGACGGTGCTGCTGACCGAGCGGATACGGACCGCCGTGGCCGACGCGGCACCGGCGGTGTCCGGGGGCGGGCAGGCCGTGCGGCTGGCGCTGCTCGACGCCGTGCTCGGGCAGCACGACGCGCCGTGGCTGGCCGCCTTCGACGGCCAGGAGGGCGCGGGCGAGCTGGCCGGGATCGCCGCGGTCGCCAGGAACGCCGGCTGGTGGTGGCCGTACGAGCGGACGGCGGTCGTCGCCGAACGCCCCCTGGAACTGCACCGGGACGAGGCCGACCGGCTGGACCGCGGCGACGGCCCGCGCTGGCCTTCGCGGACGGTTTCGCGCTGCACGCCTGGCGCGGCATGCCGGTCCCCGCCGAGTTCCTCGACGGGCTTGCCGGGCTGACCCCGCGCCGCATACGCGAGGAGGAGAACGCCGAACTGCGCCGGGTGATGCTGGAGCACTACGGCTACGAGCGCTACCTGGAGGAGTCCGGGGCGGAGCCCGTCCAGCGGGACGCGGCCGGGGTGCTCTGGCGGATCGAACTGGAGGGGGACGAGCCGCTGGTCATGGTCGAGGTCGTCAACTCCACGCCGGAGCCGGACGGCACCCACCGCACCTACTGGCTGCGGGTGCCGCCGCGGACCCGGACCGCCCGCGAGGGCGTCGCCTGGACCTTCGGACTGGAGGAGGCCGACTACGAGCCGGCGCGGGAGACCTGAACGGAGTCCAGCGTCGCGGCGTCGACGAGGGCCAGGTTGCCGCCCGCCGTGCAGGTGTACGCACCCGCCGTCGCACCGAGACGGGCGCAGGACTCGAGGTCCAGTCCGCGCGTGCGCCCGTGGAGGAAGCCGCACAGGAAGGCGTCGCCCGCGCCGTTGGAGTCCACCACCGGGCCGGGCGGGACGACGGCCGGCACGTGCCGGGGCGTGCTGCTCCCGTCGCGCGCCAGCAGGTAGGCGCCGCCCGCCCCGGCGGTGGCGATCACGGCCTGCGCGCGGCCGTCACGCAGGATGCCGCGCATGACGTCCGCGATGCGCTCGCCCGCTCCCGCCGCGCTGAGGAAGACCAGGTCCGAGCGGCGGGCGAACTCCCGCTGGTGCTCCGCCAGTCCGTCCCAGTCGTGCAGGTCCGTCGAGACGGGCAGGCCGAGTTCCTCGATGTCGTCGTAGAGGAAGCGGGTGAAGTGCGAGATCGACAGGTGCACGTGCCGGGCCCGGCGCAGGTGCGGGAGGTAGAACTCGCGCGGCATCCGCAGGTCCGCCGGGTCGCGTCCGTCGTAGAAGGACATCCGCCGGCCCGTGGCGTCCACCAGGTTGACCGCCCGCCGGGTCCCGGCGGGGGAGATCAGCGGCTCGAAGTCGACGTCGCCCTTGGCCAGGCGCTCCCGGAGCAGGGTGCCGACCCAGTCCTCGCCGACGAAGTCGAGGAACTTCACGGTCATGCCGAGCGCGCGGCAGCCCAGCGCCACGTTGCCGCCGGTCTGGCCGGGCCACTCCCGGACCGGTCCCACCCCCAGGGAGTCCACGTACGGCACGGGCAGGCTGTCCACCCGCACCACGGTGTCCACCCCGGAACCCCCGACGACGAGCACGTCGTACGACGACTCTTGCGTGGTCATGCGCACCTCCAGTCACCACCCCGCCGTCATGCTACGGCCGGGGGGTGACCCCCGTCGGGCGATCACGGATCTGCCCGGCCGCCCGGCTGCCCGGGGGTGTCACGGCGCCGGAGCGGTGACCAGCTCCGTCCACGCCTCGCGGACCGTGTCCAGCCCGAAGCTGCGGCGCAGCCAGTCCCGGGCCTGCCCGCCCGCCTCCTCCCAGCCGTCGGCCGCGAGCGCGGAGATCGCGTCCGCCATGGCCGAGGGGGAGTCGTGGATCCAGCGGCGTTCGTAGATCGCGTCCGCGCCCGGCCAGGGCAGCAGGGCGGGCACCGCCCCGGAGGCCATGCCCTCGGCGGGGGCGAGGTGGAAGCTCTCGTCGTCGCTGGTGGACAGGACGAAGCCGATGCGCCGCAGCCAGCTCGCCACGTCGGGCCCGAAGTCGTCGAAGACCACGGCGTCCTCCAGCGGGCCGGACTGCACCCGCCGCAGCACGGCGTCGTAGTGGGCCCGCTCCTCGGGCTTGTTCCAGATCCACCAGTAGTCCCACGGCATCTTGGACTTCACCGACAGCCGCCACCGCGGGTCCCGGGCCCGCAGGGCCTCGAGCACGTCCAGCCCCAGGTCGAGCCGCTTGCGCGAGGGCGCGACGCCGATCATGCCGAGGCGGTAGCGGGCGTCGGGGACCTTGGGACGGTCCAGCTGCCGGTCGTCGACCCAGTTGGGGACGGTGACGAGCTTCTCCTGCGGCCAGCCGGTGCGTTCCCGCGTCAGCCGGTTGTAGTGCGGGCTGACGCACACGACGCGGTCGACGGCGTCGATGTCGACCTGCGCGGGGTAGCCGGCGTACAGCTCGAAGCGGTGCAGCCGCACCACCAGGCGGGAACCGCGCCGCTTGTGTCGGCTGTACCAGACGGCCGCGGGCCCGCACCACTCCACGACCACGACATCGGCCCAGGCGGCGAGTTCGCGGCCGGCCGCCGCGTCGTGCCGGGCCAGCGCCTCCCAGGCGTCGACCCGCACCTCCACCCCGGGCAGCGCCTGGAGGTGGTCCAGCAGCCGGGTGAAGAACTTCAGGTCGTGCCCGGCGACGACGACCCGCAGCGGCCGGCCGCGTCCGGCGAGACCGGCCGGTGCGGCGGGCAGCGCCCGCTCGACCAGGCCGCGCAGCCGCTCGGCGGCCCGGTCCAGCGAGAAGTGCGCGGCGGCCTCGCGGCAGCGCCGGGCGGCCGTCCGGTAGGCCTCGGGGGAGCGGGCGGCGGCGACCGCCTCGGCCGCGTCGTCGAGGGTGCCCCGGCCGGGGACGAACAGCGGGTAGTCGGCGCCGAGCAGCGCCTCGTGCGCTGGGGTGCGGTTGAGCACGACGGGCAGCCCCAGCGTCCCGAACTCCAGGACCTTGGTGGACAGTTCCAGGCTCGCGTCCAGTTCCGGGTGGCGCCAGCCCAGCCCCAGGTCGCAGCCCGCGGCGATGCGCATGGCGTCCTGGCGTGAGGTGCCCCCGTGGTGCACCACGCCGGTCGCGGTGCGCAGCGCGTGCTCCATGTCCGCGTGGAAGCCGGGGTGCCGCGGGTCGTCGTGGATCTTGTCGCCGACGGTGTGGAGTTCGGCCCTGATCCCCCGGGCCGCCAGCGCGTCGGGCAGTTCCGTCATCTCCAGGGTGTTCCAGCGCGGCGCGAACTTCCCCGTGTACACCATGCGCAGGGGGTCGCCCGCCGCCTCGTGCTCCGGCACCGCGAATTCCGGCACGGGCACGCTGGGCGGGTACAGCACGCACTTGCCGCACGCGGCCGGCACCCAGGCCTCGATGAAGCAGCGCAACTCCTCGGTCTGGCAGAGCAGATGCCGGGACGCCTCCGCGATCCCGGTCAGCTCCTCGACGGCCTCCTCCGTCATGTGCGCCGCCGACTGCGGGATGTCCGTGAGGTACGCCCAGATCCGTCCGTCGAAGGCGCCGTCGGCGACGACCTGCGCCACCAGCCGGCGTCCGCGCAGCACGAGCAGGTCGCACGGCTCCCGCTCGTCCTGATCGCGCAGCACCCGCGAGGCCTGGACGGCGGAGAGGACGTGGCCGGTCGGTACGACGGACACCCCCGGCAGCTCCGCCAGGGGGTCGACCAGCCGCCCGGTGCGCACCGGCGCCTTCAGCACCAGCCGGGTCGCGCAGCCGGCGCGGGCCAGTGCCTGCACCGTCGACTGGGCCCAGACCGCGGAACCGTCGATGAGGTTGAGGTCCACGTCCCCGTAGACCATTGCCCTGACCGTGCGCGTGCCCGTCATCGGACCTCCTCCGGGCGGATCGTGAACAGCCGCCCCGCCCCCGGGGACGGCCACAGAGCCCTGCGCACCAGCGCCGGGCGGAAGCCGTTGACGTGCGGCACGAAGCCCGCCGTGTCGGCGCTGAAGGCCACCACGTCGGCCCCGGAGCACTCCTGGGCGCACATCAGGTCCAGCAGGTGGACCGCCGAGCGTTCCTCCGCGAGGTCCGACCAGTCCGCGACCCAGGGCGCGCCCGGTCCGTCCGCCGCGGCCCGTACGGCGACCCCGCCCGCGGTGAGTTCCGCGTAGGCCGTCCCTGGCACGGGCACCAGCACCTCGGCGGGGCGGTGCCGCTGCGCCATGACCTGCGCGACCAGGCGCGAGACCTCGGCGTCGTCACGCGGGTCGGCCAGTACGGACACCCGCCGGGCGTCCAGCGGGTCCGCCGCCCCGGCGATCCTGGCGAGTTCCGACAACCGCACCCGGGTGGCCCGGGTGGTGAAGATCTCCCGGAGGCCGGCCCGGTCCACCGCCGCCGGGTCCAGCCGGGCCGGCTGCACCCCGGTGTCCCCGTCGAGCACGGCGTCCCAGGGGAACGGGGCCAGGCCCGGGGCGGCCGCGGCGGGGGCGTCCCGCCACAGCACGGCGGTGCGGCCGAGCGCGTGGGCGGCGGCGAGGAGTTCGGCCAGCCGCCGGTCCAGGTCGGGGGCGTCGCCGGTGCCGGTGTGCGCCCACGCGCCGCGGAGGCAGGCGCTGAGCTGCACGACGAGCACGTCCGGGTCGGTGCGTTCGGTGACCTGCCGGGCGTCGTGCGGCAGCACACGGTTGACGACGGCGTCGTGGGAGAAGTCCGCGGCGGTGCCGGGGTCCAGGACGCCGGCGACGACCAGCCGGTCGCGGGGGCCCGCCGTGAACGCCCGGTGGGCCAGGTGCAGGTGGCCGTCGGCCGCGGCCCCGGCCGCATCCGGCGCCGCGGAGGCGACGGGCCCGCCCGGCCGGGCCGCCGACGGGCGTCCGCCCCTGTCGCGGCCGCGCCACATCCCGTACAGCTCGCGCGGCAGCCGCGTCGAACCGCGCAACGGGGACCGGGCGGCCGAGACCAGCGCCTGGCCCACCCGCAGCGAGGTCGAGCCCTGCAGCATGCCGACCCGGGTCTCCAGCACCTCGATCCGCTCCCGGGCGCGCCGCAGCTCGGCGGCGATCCGGTCGCGCTCACGGGTCAGGGCCGCCGTCCGCTCCCCGTCCGTGCCGTCCTGGAGCGCCTCCAGGGCGCGGCGGTCCTCCTCGTGCCGGCGCTCCAGGTCCAGCAGCCGCGCCCGCTCGGCCCGCGTGACGAACTCCGCCAGCACGTACTCGCCGGCCAGCCGCAGCGCGGTGCCGTCCTCGCCCGGTACGGGCCGCCCCGACGGGTCGAGGAGCGGCAGCAGCGCGTCGGTGCAGGTGAAGACCGCGCCGCCGTGCAGGTGCAGGTAGTCCAGGCCGGCCGCCCGCAGCACCTGGCAGTGCTGCGCCACCAGGGCGTCGAGCAGCCGGTGGTAGGGAAGTTCGGCGCCGGGGTGGCCGAACACGATCAGGCCCCTGCCGCCGGGCCGCATGCGCCGCAACCCCGCGAGGCATGCCTCCTCGTCACCGTGCAGGGCGGGGTCGGGGCCGTACGACAGCAGGGCCAGCCGCCCCTCGCCGACCGGTTCCCCGTCGCCGGGCGCGTGGGCACGCAGCCGGACGCCGTCGGGCAGGTGCAGGTAGGGGCCGAGCGGGATGCCGCCGCCGGTCGCGTCGACGACCTCGGTCACCCCGTCAAGGTGCGGGTGGAGCAGATCGAGAAGGCGCATCAGGAGGTCCTCGTGAAGACGTGGAAACCGACCCTGCTCTCCCGGAAACCGTACGGCGTGAAGCCGCCGTGGCGCAGGCCGAGCGGTTCTACGACGGCGCGGTACTCGGCCGCCGGACGGTGCAGGACGTGGTCGCCGCGGGCCACGCGCCCGGGCGCGTCCTCGTCGGTGACGACCAGCCGTCCGGTCAGCCGGACGAGGGAGGCGAGGTTGACCAGGGCGGCCCGCCAGGCGGCGTCGTCCAGCACGTGGAAGAGCACGTCCACGGCGAGCACGACGTCGTACGGCCAGGGGCTGCGCCACGCCGACAGCTCCGCCACCCGATAGCGGGGGCCGCCGCCGAGCACGCGGCAGTGGTCCACCGCCGAGGGGCTGGCGTCGAAGGCGTCGACGAGGTGGCCGCAGCCGGCCAGCGCCCGCGCGAAGTGGCCCTTGCCGCAGCCCGCGTCCAGCACGAGCAGCCGGTCGCTCGCGCGTTCGGAGTCGCCGGTGATGCGCAGCACCTCGGCGACCCGCAGCGCGTAGAAGACCTCGTTGCCCGGCCGGTCGAGGCCGATGTGGCCGCCGGACGCGAGGTCGTCGTGCTCGCGGTGGCGGGCGTCCCAGTAGGCGAGCTGGTCGTGCGGGTGCGGCTCAGACATGGTGGTCCAGCCATTCGGTGATGACGCGGGCGATGCGGGGCCCCGAGCGGCCGTCCCACAGCGGGGGGCCCTCGGGGGCGGGCGCCTCGCCGTCCAGCGCCTTGAGCAGGGCCGGGGCCAGGCCGTCGGGGGTCACGAGGCGGTTGGTGCCGTGGGTGACCGTCACCGGCCGTTCGGTGTTCGGGCGCAGCGTCAGGCAGGGCACGCCCAGGACGGTGGTCTCCTCCTGGACCCCGCCCGAGTCGGTGACCACCGCGGCGGCGCCCCGCAGGAGCCCCATGAACTCCAGGTAGCCGAGCGGCTCCAGGATCCGGATGCCGGGCGTGTCGCCGAGCCCCGCCGCCTCCAGCGCGGCCCGTCCGCGCGGGTGCAGCGGTACGGCTAGCTC
Source organism: Streptomyces sp. NPDC111520 (assembly GCF_055635295.1). NCBI lineage: Bacteria > Bacillati > Actinomycetota > Actinomycetes > Kitasatosporales > Streptomycetaceae > Streptomyces > Streptomyces sp. NPDC111520. The sequence goes on from NZ_JBVKBW010000009.1 coordinate 326,950, forward strand.
CAGGTGCCGTGCCGCCTCGCGCAGCGCCGCCACGGCGGCGGCCGCGGCGGCCGGGTCGTCGACGTTGGCGGGGCGGTGCAGCGTCACGACGCCATAGCGGGCGGGGAGCCCGTGGGCGGCGCGGGCGGCCCGCGGGTCGAACCGCGGCAGGTGGGCCAGGAGGGTGTCGATCATCGGGTTGCCGACGAAGTGCACCCGCGCGGTGTCCACGCCCTCGTCCGCCAGATGGCCCACCGCCTCCGGGCTGGTGACGAACAGCAGGTCGGCGAGCTGGTCGGTCAGCCGCCGGTTGACCTCCTCCGGCATCGTCATGTCGAAGCTGCGCAGGCCCGCCTCGACGTGCGCCACGGGCAGCCCCAGCTTGGCGGCGACCAGCGCGGCGGCGAGCGTGGAGTTCACGTCCCCGTAGACCGTGACCAGGGCCGGGGCGCGGGCCGACAGCTCGTCCTCCAGCGCGGTCAGCAGGGCGGCGGTCTGCCGGGCGTGGCTGCCGGAGCCGACGCCGAGGTCCACGTCCGGCTCGGGCAGGCCGAGCTCCCGGAAGAAGACGTGCGACATGCGCTCGTCGTAGTGCTGTCCGGTGTGCACCACCGACTGCGGCTGCCCGGCGCCGCGCAGGGCGGCGACGACCGGGGCGGCCTTGACGAAGTTGGGCCGGGCACCGACCACGTGGACTACCGAGCCGAGCACGATGCCTCCCGTTCACTGCGGGTGCTTAGGGTGGGAATGTGCGTCGTCGTACTCTTCGTGCCTTGATTCTCGCCGCCTCCGTGGCGGTACGTCATCTGCGGGACGACCCGGTGCGCGCGGCGTCCCTGGCTCTGCGGGTCGCCCCGGGGCCGGCGCGGCGGCCCGCCCGGTGGGCGCTGGCCCGGCTGCCCGGACGCGATCCGCACCGCGGGCGCGGCGGCGCCCCGCCCTACGGGCCGCGCGGCGTGCCGGCCCCGGCCGGTGTGCCGGGGACGGCGGTGCCGGGACGGGTCCTGCACCTGGTCACCAACTCCCTGCCGTACCGGAACGCCGGTTACACCGTCAGGACGCACGCCATCGCGCGCGCCCAGCGGCAGGCGGGCCTGGACCCGCAGGTCGTGACCCGGCTGGGCTTCCCCGTCGCCCAGGGGGTCTGGGACGGGCGCCCGGCCCAGGTCGTGGACGGGGTGCCCTACCACCGCCTGCTGCCGGTGCGGATGCCGGGGACTCCGGCGGCCGCCCTCGCCCGCAACGCCGAGCTCGCCGCCCGGCTCGTCGAACGGCTGCGCCCCGCGGTCCTGCACGCGGCCACCGATCACCCGAACGGCCGAGTGGCACTCGCCCTGCGCGAATCGTTCGGCCTCCCGGTCGTCTACGAGGTGCGCGGCTTCCTGGAGGAGACCTGGCTGACCCAGGGGCCCGGCCGCGACCGCGACAGCGCCTCCTACCGGGAGCGGCGGGCCCTGGAGACGCACTGCATGAAGGCCGCCGACCTGGTGCTCACCCTCGGTGAGGCCATGCGGGACGAGATCGTCTCCCGGGGGGTCCCCGAGGACCGGGTGCGGATCGTGCCCAACGCCGTGGACGACGTCTTCCTCCAGCCCCTGCCCGACCCCGGTGACCTGCGCGATCGCCTCGGAATCGGCCCCGGCGAGCTGGTCGTGGGCACCGTCTCCACGCTCACGCCCCACGAGGGAGTGGGCACCCTGCTGCGCGCGGGGGCCGAACTGCGCCGCCGCGGGGTGCCGCTGCGGCTGCTGATCGTGGGGGACGGCCCGCTGCGGCCCGCGCTGGAGCGGCAGGCGGCCGGGCTCGGCCTGGGGGAGTACGCCCTGTTCACGGGCCGTGTGCCCTACGCCGAGGTGCGGGCGCACCACGCCGTTCTGGACGTCTTCGCGGTGCCCAGGACCGGGGAGCGGGTGTGCCATCTCGTGACCCCTCTCAAGCCGGTGGAGGCGATGGCGAGCGGTCTTCCCGTCGCGGCGAGTGATGTCAAGGCGATGGGCGAGCTGGTCGAAGACCAGGTGAACGGAAGGTTGATTCCGCCAGGAGACGTACAAGCCTGGGCAGATGCGCTCGAAATATTGCTCTATAGTCCGAATCACCGGCAGATGATGGGCGCCGCCGCCCGCGCACGAGTGGCCCACGACCGCACGTGGGCGCACATCGCGGGGCGGACGCGCGACGCCTACCGCGTTCTCGGGGCCGTATAGCACTGGATGGTGCGACATGACGGTGGAGCTCGCAGTCGTAGGACTCGGATACGTCGGTCTGCCCCTCGCCAGGGAGGCCGCGGCAGTGGGCCTGAGCGTCGTCGGGCACGACCTGGACCCCGCGGTGGTGGACGCCCTCAACTCCGGCCGCTCGCACGTGGACGACGTCCGCGACGAGGACCTGCGGCGCATGCTGGCCGCCGGGTTCACCGCCACCACCCGCCCGGAGTGCCTGGCGGAGGCGCAGACCGTCGTCATCTGCGTCCCCACCCCGCTGTCCGGGGACGGCGGACCCGACCTCACCGCGGTCACCGGGGCCGCCGAGGCGGTCGCCGCCCGGCTGCGCCCCGGCGTCCTGGTCGTCCTGGAGTCGACGACCTACCCCGGCACCACCGACGAGGTCGTCCGGCCCATCCTCGAGGAGGGTTCAGGACTGCGCGCGGGGCCGGACTTCGCCCTCGCCTTCTCGCCCGAGCGGATCGACCCGGGCAACCACACCCACGGCCTCCGCGACACCCCGAAGATCGTCGGCGGGCACACGCCCGGCTGCGCGGCACGCGCCGTCGCGTTCTACGGGAAGCTGGTCGACACCGTCGTCCGGGCCAAGGGCACCCGCGAGGCCGAGATGGCCAAGCTGATCGAGAACACCTACCGCCACGTCAACATCGCCCTCGTCAACGAGCTGGCCGTCCTCTGCCGCGAACTGGGCGTGGACATCTGGAACGCGATCGAGTGCGCCGCCACCAAACCCTTCGGCTTCCAGGCCTTCCGCCCCGGCGCCGGCGTGGGCGGCCACTGCATCCCGATCGACCCCAACTACCTGTCGTACAAGGTGCGCACCCTCGGCTACGAGTTCCGCTTCGTCGAACTCGCCCGGGAGATCAACCACCGGATGCCGGAGTACGTGGTGCGCCGGGCGCAGGACCTGCTGAACACGGCGGGGAAGGCGCTGCAGGGATCGCGGGTGCTGCTGCTCGGCGTCACCTACAAGCCCGACGTCGCCGACCGCCGCGAGAGCCCCGCCGTCCCCGTGGCACGGCTGCTGCGCAGGCTCGGCACCGCGATCTCCTTCCACGACCCCTTCGTGGACGTCTGGGAGGTCGACGGCGAAGCCGTCCCCAGGGCCGGCGACCTGCCCGCCGCCCTGCGCGAGCACGACCTGACGGTCCTGCTGCAGGACCACAGCGCGTACGACCTCCAGGTGGTGGCGGACCGGGCCCGCCTGCTGTTCGACACGCGCGGACGGATCTTCCGGCCGGACGTCGAGGTGCTGTGATGCACGTGCTGGTCGTCACCGTCGTGCACCACCCCGAGGACGCGCGCATCCTGCACCGGCAGATAGCCGCCCTCCTCGCCCACGGCCACACCGTCACCTATGCCGCGCCCTTCACCGCCCGGGCGACCCCGCCCCGCCTCGGGGTCGAGGGTGTCGACCTGCCGCGGGCCACCGGCCGCGACCGGCGCGCGGCCGTCCGCGAGGCCCGCCGGCTGCTGGCGCGGCGCGGGCCCACCGTCGACGCCGTGCTGCTCCACGACCCCGAACTCCTGCTCGCCCTGCCGCGCACCCTGCGGCACTGGCACCGCACCGGCGCCCGGCGGCCCGCGGTGGTGTGGGACGTCCACGAGGACACCGCCGCCGCCCTCGCCATGAAGGCCTGGGTGCCGCGCCCGCTGCGCCCGCCGCTGCGCCTCGTCGTACGCGCGGCCGAACTCGCCGCCGAGCGGCATCTGCACCTGCTGCTCGCCGAGGACGCCTACCAGCGCCGTTTCCGCCGTACGCACCCCGTGGTGCCGAACCTGGTCACCGTCCCCGCGAAGGCCCCGCCGGCACCGGGCGACGACCGCGTGGTCTACCTCGGGCAGCTGTCCCGGGCCCGCGGCGCCGAGGAACTGGTCGCCATGGCACGGCTGCTGGCCCCGGACGTCCGGGTGGAGCTCATCGGCGCCGCCGACGGCGACGTCCGCGCACTGCTGGCGGCGGCCGACCGCGACGGCGTGCTGCGCTGGCACGGCTTCCTGCCCAACGACGCGGCCCTGGGGCGGCTGTGCGGGGCGCTCGCCGGGGTGTCGCTGCTGCGCGACGAGGCGAACTACCGCCACTCGCGGCCCACCAAGGTCGTCGAGTACATGGCCTACGGCATCCCGGTCGTGAGCACCCCCAACCCCCTCGCCGCAGAACTCGTCCGGGGGCACGACTGCGGCCTCCTCGTCCCGTTCGGGGACCCCGCGGCGGCCGCGGACGCCGTCCGCCGCCTGCGCGACGACCCCGCACTGCGCCGCGCGATGGGCGCCCGCGGCCACGCCGCCGCCCGCGGCGCGCTGCACTGGCCCGACTGCGCGGCGCACTTCGTCACGAGCCTGGAGGGCTGGGCGGCGGCGGCCGCGACCGCCGCCGAACGCGCCCCGGCGGTACGCCCGTCGTAGCGAGGGATCAGCCGACGTGCGGTCCGTTGCGGCGAACCCCGTCCAGTTCGAGGACGAAGTCCGCGCCCAGGGCCGAGGACGGGGTCTGGGTGCCGTGCGGCAGGCGGGGCAGGCGGGTCACGACGCGGAGCACCGAATCGACCGTCAGCGCATAGGCGTTGGGTGCCGAGAGCGCCGCCTCGGCTACGCGGCCGTGAGCGTCGCGGGCACGCGCCCAGACCTGGGAACGGGTACGCCCCAGTGCCCGCTCCCCGGGGCCGGTCAGGAAGCGGTCGACGCCCGCGCGGGCCAGCCGCCGTACCGGGCCGAGGCCCAGCACGCGCGCCGCGAGCGGGGCACCCGGCAGCCAGGTGTACGTCGAGACGTTCGGGACGCCCGTGGAGTGGTGGGCCGTGCTGACGTCGCCCCAGGCGACGCCTGCGACACGGCGCGGCCCGGTGCGGAAGGACGCCGTCACCCGGGGGTGCCCGAGCGGGACGTCGCGGATCACCCCGTCGACGCGGGCGCGGCCTCCGGCGCCCCGGTCGAGCGCCTCCAGCGCGGAGCGCGCCGTGCCCGGACTCGCCCCGCCGCCGGCCAGGAAGGCGATGTCGAGGTGGGTGGCGGTGGGCAGCGCGGCGGCGACGGTGGCGGCGAGGCAGTCCGTGGGGACGACGTCGAATCCCGCGCCGGGCAGCAGGACCACACCCGCCGCGCGGGCCCGGGCGCTCATCGCGTGCAGCGCCTCCAGCACGTCGATCTCGCCGGTGATGTCGAGGTAGTGCGTGCCGGTGTCCAGGCACGCCTCGGCCATCGGCAGCGCCGTCGCGGAGAAGGGCCCGGCGCAGTGCGCCACGGCGTCCACGTCCGCGAGCGCCGTGCGCAGGGCCGCGGGGTCGTCCAGGGCGAACACCCGGTGCTCCAGGCCCAGTCCGTCCGCGACCGGGGCCAGCGCGGCGGCCGACCGGCCCGCGAGCACCGGGCGTTCGCCGCGGGCCACGGCCTCCCGTGCGACGAGGCGACCGGTGTAGCCCGTGGCTCCGTACAGCAACCAGGTCATGCGCGTGTGCTCCCTCGGCCCGTTCCGGGCCCCGGGGTGGGACCCGGCACCGAACCTACCGGTCGGTCACGGGGCCACGCCGCTGCGCGAGGCGTACCTCCGGCGCGGCGAAGGGATCGCGGCCGCCGTTGAACCGCTGACGGCCCGCGTCCGTTACCCCGGGTAAAGGTGGTGCGGCCGGTCCGCGCGCGCCCCTGTTCCGCCCCTGTTCCCCCCTGTCCCTCGAGGAGCCGCCCCCATGACCCCCACCACCGCGCGTCCGGGCGACCGGGCCGCCGCCGAGGTGGCCGCCGCGACCCGAGTCGACGCACGCACCTTGGACCTGACGGTGGCTTCGGCCGCGCTCGGGCGTCCGGCGGCGGCCCGGATCGTCCTGCCCGCGGACTTCGCGCGAGCGCCCGGGCGCACCTGGCCGGTGCTCTACCTGCTCCACGGGCCGCACGAGGACCACACCGCCTGGAGCCGGCAGACGGACGTGGAGGAGCTCACCGCTGACGCCGGGCTCATCCTCGCCATGCCGGACTGCGGCCCCGCGGGGCTGTCGAGCCGCTGGCTCGACGGCTCCGACTACGAGACCTTCCAGCTGTGCGAGCTCGACGGGCTGCTGCGCCGCGACTACCGGGCCTCCGGCGCACGGGCGGTGGCGGGCGTCTCGACCGGCGGCCACGGTGCCATGGCCCACGCCGCCCGCCACCCGGGGACCTTCCGCGCCGCCGCCTCCTTCAGCGGCGTCCTGGACACCACGTTCGCCGGGGTGCCCGCCGCGCTCGACGCCCTCCTGCTCCGCGAGAACCTGTGCCCCGGGACGCTGTGGGGCGACCCCGTCGACCGGTGGGAGACCTGGCGGTCCTTCAACCCCGCCGCCCGTGCCGGCGGGTTGCGCGGCACGGCGCTCTACGTCTCCTGCGGAAGCGGTGCCGCCCCGGCCGCGGGCGGCACCGAGCTGCTGCCGGAGGTGCTGGAGAGCACCCTGTGGCCGGCCACGCACGTCTTCGCCACCGCGCTGGAGCTGCGGGGCATCACGGCGACGACGCACTACTACGAGGGCGGTCGGCACGAATGGGCCTACTGGCGACGGGAGTTCGCCGCGGCATGGCCGCTGCTCTGCCGTGCCCTCGGACTGCCGGAGCCGTCTCCCCTGCGGGCGGATGAGACGACGAGACGATGAGACGGTGAAAGGAAGGCCCCTAACGAGGGGGGCGCACTCACTCGTTCCAGTGGCGCCGCCAGCCCCGGACGTACCACCGGCGCACGAGCCGCGTTGCAAGGGGACATGGACAGCAGCACATCCTCGACCCGTGGATGCCTTCTCCAGGGACATCCGGAGCACCACCGGACCTTCGCCGAACTCACCGGCGCCTACTGGATGGACCCGCCGATCTACACGGAACTCCTCGCTGACTGGCGGGCCCGCGGGCGCGCCGTCCCCGGATTCGCGGGGGCCGACGTGCCACCGCGCACGACGGGGCTCAGCGGCGGCACTCCGCCGCCACTGCTGCCTGGAACAGGGCCAGTTCGACCGATGTAGGGGTGTGCAGGGTGCCCGTCCCGTCGGGCGGTACCAGCCACCGCAGGGCCCCCGCGGCCCGGTACGGGGGCGGGACCGCGATCCAGGCGCCCCGGCCGGCGTAGCGGATCCCGGTGCCCACCCATCTGCTGACGGGATCCGGTGGGAGGAAGAAGCCGACCCGGCGGGAGGCCGTGTCGGCCAGCGTGGGGCCGGGTTCCGCGCGGGGGAGGCGCAGCAGCGCGTCGAGGGCCAGCACGCCGAGGTCCTCGGGCACGCTGAGTACGTCCCAGAAACGCCCGGCGGGCAGCAGGACCGTCCCGCTCTCGCCGTGTTCCCATTCCCGCTTGCACGCCCGCGGATCCGCCGCGGCGGCGGCCAGCCACTCCATTGCCTGTTTCGGTGCCGCATTTCTCATACGCTCAACCTTGGTAGATATTTCTAAACTGCGGAAGGGGTGGCGGGGGATGGCGTTTGGGAACGCGAAACGCCTGTTTTCCGTACGCCTGTGCGGTGTTGCGGCGCGGGCCCGGCGTGCCCTGCGCGGCGGACCGCGGGACGGTGCCGCGCTGGAACGCCTGGTCAGGACGGCGGAAAGGCTGGACTACGGCGCCGGCCCGCCCGCGGCGGCGGACCGGGAGCCGCGGCGCGGGGGCTGAGGGATTCCCGTGCGGCGGCGGAAGGCCGGATTCCGCGGGGAATCGAGGGACCGGATCGGCGGAATGCGTTCGGGCGCGTGACCGTACAGCGAAAAGGTGTTCGCCTGTACGGGGAAAACGCATCCGGACCGGAATCCGGACGGCGCTTCGCGTCCTTTCCCCCGGACTGCGGGCGCGGGCGGGAGCGGGCCGGGCGCGGACCGGTCGCGGCGGCCGCCCGTGAGGAACGCCGCCCCGCGCCCGTCCGCGCCCGACTCGCGCCCGCGGACCGGTCGTTCAGGCCGCCGGCGGGGCGCCCTCGTACGCCGCCGTCAGCAGCGCACGCAACTGCCCCGCGTCCGCGGCGCGCGGGTTGGCGTACGAGGCCGCGCCCACCAGCTCCACGACGCGGCCGATGCCGTCGGCCGGCAGACCGACCTCGGCCAGCGAGCGCGGCGCGCCGAGCCGTCCGCCCAGCTCCCACAGTCCGCGCGCCGGGTCCTCGGTGCCCAGCGCCCGGCGCAGGGCGGCCGTCGCCGCCGGCGCGGCCGGGGCGTTGAAGGCGAGGACGTACGGCAGGAGCACGGTGTGGGTCGCGGAGTGCGGCAGGTCGAAGGCGCCGCCGAGCACATGGGCCAGCTTGTGGTGCAAGCCCATCGTGGTGGCGCCGAGGCACGCCCCGCACAGCCAGGCCCCGTACAGGGCCCGGGCGCGCGCGTCGAGGCCGTCCGGGTCGGCGACGACCCGGGGCAGCGCCTCGGCCAGGGCGCGCACCCCCTCCTCGGCCATCAGCGACACGACGGGCGTGGCGTCGGGGGCGTACAGCGCCTCGACCGCGTGGGCCAGGGCGTTGACGCCGCTGGTGCCGGACAGCGCCGGCGGCATCGACAGCGTGAGCCGCGGGTCGTAGACGACGCTGCGCGGCAGGACGCGGCGGTCGCGGCCGGTGCGCTTGACGCCGTCCTCCGTCAGGCCCCACACCGGGGTCATCTCGGAGCCCGAGTAGGTCGTCGGCACGGCCAGCAGCGGCAGCCCGGTGCGCAGCGCGACCGCCTTGCCGAGGCCGACGGCCGAGCCGCCGCCGACCGCGACCAGCCCGTCGGCCGCCAGTTCCGCGGCCACCGCCACGGCCTCGTCGGCCACCTTCACCGGCACGTGCATCACCGCGCCCGGGTGGACGCCCGCGCAGGCCGCGCCGAGGGAGGCGGCGACGGAGCGCGCGGTGTCCTCGCCGTGCCGGCCGCACAGCACCAGCACGCGGCGCAGCCCGAGGCGTCCGGTCTCCTCGGCCACGGCCGTGCCGGCGGCGCCGGCACGGAAGACGACCCGCATCGGCAGCGCCTCGTGGACGAACTCCAGGCTCATGAGCGCTGCAGCACGATGTCGAAGTTCGCCAGCCGGAAGGGGCCGGTAACCCCGTACTCGGCCGCCCGCTCCGGGTCGTCCACCACGGTGAACTCCTGGACCAGGCTCTTCTTCACCGCGAAGACCGCGTCCGACTCCAGGTAGGGGCTGTCCTGCACGAACACGTGCGTGGTGACCGGATGGTGCCCTTCGGCGGCCGCGATGAAGTGGATGTGCGCGGGCCGGTAGGGGTGCCGCCCGGTGGCGTTCAGCAGTCCGCCGACCGGGCCGTCCGTCGGGATCGGGTAGTGCGCGGGCACGACGGTGCGGAACCGGAAGCGGCCCTCCCCGTCGGCCGTGAAGAGCCCGCGCCCGTTGCCCTGGGGCTGCTCGCCCGGCTGCTGGACGTCGTAGAAGCCGTGCTCGTCGGCCTGCCACACGTCCACCGTCGCACCCGGCAGCGGCGTGCCGTCCACGGAGACCACGCGCCCGGTGACGACGCACGGCTCGCCCGAACCGATCATGTCGATCGCGTCGCCGAACGCCCGCACGGGGGAGCCGACCATGTGGAACGGGCCCAGCACGGTGGAGTCGGTGGCCCCCTCGCCGGCCGACTTCCGCTGGTTGATGGTCTCGACCAGCATCGAGACGCCGAGCACGTCCGAGAGCAGGATGAACTCCTGCCGGGTGTCGGTGCAGGCCTGCCCGGTGCGGGTGAGGAAGCCGATCGCCGCCTCCCACTCCTCCATCGTGGGTTCGACGTCCCGGACGAAGTCGTGCAGGTGCCGGGTCAGGCTGCCGAGGACGTCCCGCAGCCGCGGGTCGGGCGTCCGCGCGAAGCTCTCCACGACGGCGGGGGTCGCGCTCTGTTCGGTGAAGTCCATGGTCTCTCCTCGTCAGTCCCGTCCCAGGATGCGCCGCAGCGCGGTGCCGAGCACGGACCGTGCCTCGGCGTCGTCGGTGGCCCCTTCGGCGCGCCGGAAGGCGACGTACAGGTCCGGCCGCACGAGCAGCGCGCCCGTGTCGCCGATGCCGCGCAGCCGCGCCCAGTCCCCGTAGGGGTCCTCGTACTCGTGCCCGGGGCCGATCACCGCGGTCGCGATGTCCAGCCCGAGCTCGGCGCCGACCGCGCGGGCTGCCGCCGTCCAGGCCTCGCCGCCGATGCCGGTGAGCAGTGCGAACCGGCCGCCGCCGCCCAGGTCGAGGGTGGACAGCGTGCGGGGGCCCGCCGTCAGCCAGGCGTGCGGCAGCTTGGCGCCGGGGCGGCTGCTCGGCTGGTGGTACAGCTCGGGGTCGCGGTCGAAGCCCGGGTCGGGGGTGCCGTCCGGGACGACCGCGGCCGAGGTGTAGCGCTGGTTGAGCTCCACGCCGTGCGCGTTGAACTCGTACCGCTTGAAGTCGATCGCCTCGCGCAGCCGGGCGCGCCGCTTCTCGCCGGCCGGCGAGGCCTCCTTGCGGGACTCCATGTTGGCGAGCAACTGCTCGGGGCTCTGCGGGGCGAGCAGGTCCAGAGCCTCGAAGACCGGGGCGGTCTCGCCGATCGACTTGTTGGCGCGGGTGACGATCTGCTCGCCGACGGGCGCCCGTTCGGCGGTGTAGGTGTCCAGCAGGGAGGGCGCGGCCGCGCCGTCCAGCACCAGCCTCAGCTTCCAGGCCAGGTTGTAGGAGTCCTGGATGGAGGTGTTGGAGCCCAGGCCGTTGGACGGCGGGTGCCGGTGGGTGGCGTCGCCCGCGCAGAAGACCCGGCCGCTGGAGTAGGTCCGCGCGTACATCTCGTTGACCGTCCACGCCGAGGTGGAGCGGATCGTGACCGGCACCTCGTCGTCGCCGACGAGCTTGCGGACCACCGACAGCGCGTACTCCTCGGTGAGGTCCGGGGGCGCCGCGTTGACGTCGTACCCCCACACGATGAGCCACTCGTTCCACGGCCGGACGTTGCGGACCAGACCCGCGCCGATCCCGCCGACCGTCGCGCCGGGGGTGAGCACCCAGTACAGGGTGCTGGGGCGGTGGGCGACGTAGCGGCTGAGGTCGGCGTCGAAGACGATGTTGACGCTCCCCGCCACGCCCATCGTCCCGGCCATCGGCAGTCCGGCGTCCTCGGCGACCTGGCTGCGCCCGCCGTCGGCGCCGATCAGGTACTTGGCGCGGATCGTGTACGTGTCGCCGCGCAGCCGGTCCTCGACGAGGACGGTCACGCCGTCGTCGTCCTGCTCGAAGGACCTGTAGACGGTGCTGTGGCGCAACCGGGTGCCGCGTGCGACGGCGGCCTCGATCAGCACCGGCTCCATCCGGTGCTGCGGCATGTCGCACATGCGGCTCGGGCTGGCGAGGTCGTGCGCGGCCTGCACCAGCGGGTCGTTGCCCCACGAACGCAGCCGCCCCAGCTCCTCGCCCGCGAGGCTGGTGCAGAAGACGGTGTTCCCCATCAGGTGCTGGGGAGTCGCCCTGGCGACGACCTCCTGCTCGACGCCGAGGTCCCGCAGCACCTCCATGGTGCGCTGGTTGGTGATGTGGGCACGCGGGGTGTCGGCCAGCCGGCCGTAGCGCGTGACCACGATGTTCGGTACCCCGTACGTGCTCAGCGCGAGTGCGGCGCTCGCCCCGGCCGGCCCACTGCCCACGATGAGCACATCGGTCTCGACGGTCTCCATCAATGCGGCTCCTTGACGGATAATTGAAATGGCAACGAACGAATCGTGGATCAGAGGGAGACCGCCGGCGTGTCTCAATCCGATACATCCCCTGAAGAGCTGCTGCTCGGCGCCTACCTGCGCGAGCGGCCGGGCGGCCGGGCGGTCGTCGCCGCTGACGGCAGGACGCGGATCGTGAGCGTCGAGGCCGCGCGGCGGCTGTCCGAGGAGGCGCTGGCGCTGCTCGAGCGCCGGGCCGGCGGCATGGTGCGCGACGGCCGGACCGAGGCGTACGAGCTGCCCCTGCCGGACGGCGGCTGGCGCGCCCGGCTCCAGCCCGTCATGGACTCCGGCGAGGTCATCGGCGCCGTCGCCGTGCTGTCCGCCCCGGCCGAGGGGGCCGCAGGACCGCCCGCCGTGCCGGAGCCGAGGCTGCCGGGGCTCGTGGGCTCGTCACTGTCCTGGCGCGCCGCGGTGGCCCGCGCGGTACGGCTCGGGGGTGAACAGGGGTCCCTGCTGGTGTCCGGGGAGGCCGGCACCGGCAAGACGACGCTGGCCCGCGCCGTCCGCCCCGGCGAGCTGGAGCTGGACGCGGCCCAGACGACGGGCGCCGCCGCCGGTGACTGGGTGCGGCGGCTGGCCGTGCGCCCCGCGCCGGGACGGGTCCTGGTGCGCCACGTCGAGGCGCTGGACGCCGGTGCCGCGGCGGCGCTGGTGGCGCTCCTGGAACAGCGCCCCCACCTGCGGCTGACCGTCACCCACACCCCCGGGGACCGGACGGGCGCGTGCCTGGACCGCCTGCTGGGCCGGCTGGCGGCGCGCTCGCTGTCCGTGCCGCCGCTGCGTGAGCGCCCCGAGGACCTGCCGGTGCTGCTCGCCGCCCTCAGCCCGCGGCCCGCGCCCGGCCACCCGCCGCTGACCTGGACCGTGGAGGCCCGGCGCACCCTGGAGCGGCACACCTGGCCGGGCAACGTCGCCGAGCTGGCGACGGTCGTCAGGACACTCGCGGAGGAGCGCCGGCTCGGCGGCCCGGTACGCCCGGAGGAACTGCCGGACGCCGTGCGCGGCGGGGCCGGCGGGCGCCGTCTCGGCAGCCTGGAGCGGGCCGAGCGGGACGCGATCCTCGAGGCGCTGCGCACCCACGGGGGCAACAAGGCGCGGGCGGCGAAGGCGCTGGGCATCGCGCGGGCCACGGTCTACCGCAAGCTGCGGAGCTACGGTATCCAGGGAATATAGTTCGAGATTCAACATGTTAGGTTGGCCGAAAGGCACCGAAAGGCACCCCACCCCGCAGAAGGAGATCCCCGATGGCCCCCCAGCTGGATGTCCGCCGCGCCGGCCAGCGGTTCCACACCCGCGCCGGCTGGCTCGACTCGCACCACTGCTTCTCCTTCAGCCACCACTACGACCCGAAGAACACCCACTTCGGCCTGCTGCTGGTCTCCAACGACGACGTCGTCGCCCCCGGCACCGGCTTCGACACCCACCCGCACCGGGACATGGAGATCGTCACCTGGGTGCTCGACGGCGGCCTGGTCCACCAGGACTCCGAGGGCCACAACGGCGTCATCTACCCGGGCCTCGCCCAGCGGATGAGCGCGGGCACCGGCATCCTGCACAGCGAGAAGAACGACAGCTGGAAGCTGACCGGCGCGCCCGAGCACAAGGACCCCGTGCACTTCGTGCAGATGTGGGTCTTCCCCGACGAGCAGGGCATCAAGCCGGGCTACGAGCAGCTCGACATCAACGACGAACTCGCCCGCGGCGGGTGGGTCACCGTCGCCTCCGGGATGGACCGCGACCGCGACGAGCGCGCCATCTCCATCGCCCAGAAGCACGCCGCGCTGCAGGCCGCCCGCATGGCCCCGCAGCAGACCCTCGCCCTGCCCACCGCCCCCTTCGTGCACCTGTACGTCGCCAAGGGCGAGGTCGCCTTCGAGGGCACCGGTATCCTCGCCAAGGGCGACGCCGTACGCGTCACCGGGGCCGAGGGCCAGCGGCTCACGGCCGGCGCCGAGGGCGCCGAGGTGCTGGTCTGGGAGATGGACGCCGCCGTCGCCTTCGGGTGATCGCGTGGTAGACCTTGGGGCCATGACCCGCACCCTCGCGAGCGCGCCGATCATGGTCCTCAACGGTCCCAACCTCAACCTGCTCGGTCAGCGGCAGCCCGAGATCTACGGCTCCGAGACCCTCGCCGACGTCGAGGCGCTGTGCGCCGCCACGGCGGCGCGCCACGGTGGGACCGCCGACTGCCGGCAGAGCAACCACGAGGGACAGCTGATCGACTGGATCCACGAGGCCCGCGAACACCACGCGGGCGTCGTGATCAACCCGGGCGCCTACTCCCACACCTCGGTGGCGATCCTGGACGCCCTCAACACCTGCGACGGCCTGCCCGTCGTCGAGGTGCACATCTCCAACATCCACCGGCGCGAGGCCTTCCGGCACCACAGCTACGTCTCCGCGCGGGCCGACGCCGTGATCGCGGGCTGCGGCGTCCAGGGCTACGCCTTCGCCGTCGAGCGGATCGCCGCGCTGCTGGACGCCGGCGCCCGCTGACCCCCGGCGGCACCCTGCCGGGCCGTCGCGCTCAGGCCTCGCCCGGCTGCCACCGCGGCCACTCGCCGGGGTGGTCCGCCCAGTGCACCTGGTCCGGGTCCGACATCTCGATGTCCGGGAAGGCACGGCGCACCCGCGGCTCGAACTCCTCCCGCTCCAGCTCCCGCCACCCCACGCCCCGGATGTGCACCCGGCGGTAACGGTGGTCGGACCCCAGCGGCGCCACGTCGACCTTGTGGGTTGTCTCCATGCCTCCAGGGTGCACCGCGGCCGGTGCCCCCGCAGGTCCGCCGACCACCACCTCCGCGGGGCGCAGCAGGTGCGCCCCGACCCGGTAGCCGGAGCGTACGACCTCGCCGCACACCAGGCGCTCCGCACCGGAGGCGCACGACGAGTCCACCGCCTCGTGGCACACCGGGTCGAAGGGCTCGCCCGGCTCGCCGAAGGACCGCAGGCCCAGCTCCGCCAGCCGCCGCTCCAGCACCTCGACCACGGCACGGAAGCCACCGGTCACCTCGCCCAGCTCCCGCGCCCGGTCGACGGCGTCCAGCACCGGCAGCAGACCCTGCAGCACGTTCGCGACGGCGGCCTCCCGCACCGCCAGCCGGTCCCGCTGCACCCGCTTGCGGTAGTTGTCGTACTCGGCCTTGAGCCGCCGCAGGTCCGCCGTGCGTTCGACGAGCCGCGCCCGCAGCTCGCCGCCCGGAGGCGGGCCGGCGCGGTTCACGCCGTGCCTCCCTCCCGCTTGTCGTCGTCGACGATCTCGGCGTCCACCACGTCCTCGTCGCCCTCCGGCGGAGCCGTGTGCGGGGCCTCGCCCTCGCCCGCCGCGGACCGCTCCGCCTGGGCCTGGGCGTACATCGCGGTGCCGACCTTCTGCGCCGAGGCGGTCAGCCGCTCGGTCGCCCGGCGGATGCCCGCCGGGTCCTCGCCCTTCAGCTGCTCCTTCAGCTCCGCCACCGCCGACTCGACCTCCGACTTGAGGTCACCGGGGACCTTGTCGGGGTTGTCCCGCAGCAGCTTCTCGGTGGAGTAGACCAGGCTCTCCGCGTTGTTGCGGGTCTCGGCCTCCTCGCGGCGCTTGTGGTCCTCCTCCGCGTACTGCTCGGCCTCGCGCATCATGCGGTCGATGTCGCTCTTCGGCAGCCCGGAGCCGCCGGTCACGGTCATCTTCTGCTCCTTGCCGGTGCCGAGGTCCTTCGCCGTGACGTGCATGATGCCGTTGGCGTCGATGTCGAAGGAGACCTCGATCTGCGGGATGCCGCGCGGCGCCGGCGGCAGCCCGGTCAGCTCGAAGACCCCGAGCTTCTTGTTGTACGCCGCGATCTCGCGCTCGCCCTGGAAGACCTGGATCTGCACCGACGGCTGGTTGTCCTCGGCCGTGGTGAAGATCTCCGAACGCCTCGTGGGGATCGTGGTGTTGCGCTCGATCAGCTTGGTCATGATGCCGCCCTTGGTCTCGATCCCCAGGGACAGCGGGGTGACGTCCAGCAGCAGGACGTCCTTGACCTCGCCCTTGAGCACCCCCGCCTGGAGGCTCGCGCCGATCGCCACGACCTCGTCCGGGTTGACGCCCTTGTGCGGCTCCTTGCCGGTCAGCGACTTCACCAGGTCCGTGACCGCCGGCATCCGCGTCGAACCGCCGACCAGGATGACGTGGTCGACGTCGGCGACGTTGATCCGCGCGTCCTTCACCGCCTGGTGGAACGGGCCCTTGCAGCGCTCCAGCAGGTCCGCGGTCAGCTGTTCGAACTGGGCGCGGGTGAGCTTCTCGTCCAGGTGCAGCGGGCCCTCGGCGGAGGCCGTGACGTAGGGCAGGTTGATCGTCGTCTCGGTGGACGAGGACAGCTCGATCTTCGCCCGCTCGGCCGCCTCGCGCAGCCGCTGCAGCGCCATCTTGTCCTTGGCCAGGTCGAGGCCGTAGGAGTTCTTGAAGCGCTCCACGAGGTGGTCGACGATCCGCTGGTCCCAGTCGTCGCCGCCCAGCTCCGTGTCGCCGTTGGTGGCCTTGACCTCGACCACGCCCTCGCCGATGTCCAGCAGGGACACGTCGAAGGTGCCGCCGCCCAGGTCGAAGACGAGGATCGTCTGGTCGTTCTCCTTGTCCAGGCCGTAGGCGAGGGCCGCGGCCGTGGGCTCGTTGATGATCCGCAGCACGTTCAGGCCGGCGATCTCCCCGGCCTCCTTGGTCGCGGTGCGCTGGACGTCGTCGAAGTACGCGGGCACCGTGATCACCGCGTCCGTCACGTCCTCGCCCAGGTACGCCTCCGCGTCCCGCTTCAGCTTCTGCAGTACCCGGGCGGAGATCTCCTGGGCCGTGTAACGCTTGCCGTCGATGGTGCCGGACTCGGGGAACCGCCAGTCGGGATCGCCCATGTGCCGCTTGACCGAGCGGGCGGTCCGCTCCACGTTGGTCACGGCCTGGCGCTTGGCGATCTCCCCGACGAGGACCTCGCCGCCCTTGCTGAAGGCCACCACCGAGGGCGTGGTCCGCGCACCCTCCGTGTTGGTGATGACGGTGGGCTCGCCGCCCTCCAGGGCGCAGACCACCGAGTTGGTGGTGCCGAGGTCTATACCGACCGGACGTGTCATGTCAGCTCGCCTCCTCCCCTCCAGGGTGCGACGCCCGCGGGCCGACCACCAGACGGCCGGGCCGACGCGCACCGCGGACGTCCGTGCACCGACCCGCGACAATCGCGGGGCTCGCACGGCGAGCGCTGCTAGCGTCGGCGGGATGTCCTCAACTCATGCGGGAGTGCTCCTCTTCCACGACCGACGACTTGCCGTGCACAGCGACTTGAGCCTGCCGCGGGCCCCCGTCCCACCACACGGCGACCCCGCCGGGACCGCCCGCGAGGCCGCCCGCGAGATCCTCGGCGCCGACGTCCGCACCGACCCCCGGCCCTGCCTGGAGGTACGCGCGACCGGCGGCACCCACCTGTACTACCGGGCCGCCGTACCGCCGCCGCCCCACCCCGCCGCGCGGCTGCTCAGCCGGGACGAGGCCCTGCACCTGCCGCTCGCGCCCTGGACGGCCTGGGAGGCCATACTGCGCTCCTGGGACGGACCGCCCTGGTGGCGAGGGCGCCTCGTGCTGGAGGACCCGCTGGGCCGGCCGCCCAAACGGACCCGGGCCGGGGCGGTGATCATCCGCGACGGGCACATGCTGCTGATCCGCTACGCCCACCGGCGCGGGGACTTCTACGAGATACCCGGCGGCGGGGTCGAGCCGGGGGAGACCCCCGAGACGGCCGTGCTGCGCGAGCTCGCCGAGGAGACCGGGCTGAGCGGCACCGTCGGCCCGGAGATCGCCCGCGTGGACCGGGTCCACCGCGGTTCGCACCCCGGGCACTACTTCCTCGTCGAGGCGCACGGCCGGATCGGGCCCCGCTCCACCCTCGACCTCGAGAAGGCGGCGGCCCCGGTCTGGGTCCCCGTCGAGGACCTGCGGCACCTGCCGCTGTGGCCCAAGCGGCTGGGCTGGCGCATCGCGCACTGGCACCGAGAGGGCTGGCCGCGGGTCCCCGCCGAGTTCAGCGACTCGCTGATCGACCTGCGGGTGCCCTGCGACTGGTGACCGCGGGCGCAGCACGTCCCGGGCGACCGGCCACCGGCGGTGGCATGATCGCCCGCATGGCACGCATCACCCTCGTACGGGGCGACATCACGCAGCAGTCCGTCGACGCCGTCGTCAACGCCGCCAACTCCTCCCTGCTCGGCGGAGGCGGGGTCGACGGGGCCATCCACCGCCGCGGCGGCCCGGAGATCCTCGAGGAGTGCCGTGCGCTGCGCGCCTCGCGCTACGGGCGCGGCCTGCCCACCGGGCAGGCCGTCGCCACCATGGCCGGCCGCCTCCCCGCCCGCTGGGTGATCCACACCGTCGGCCCGGTGCACAGCGCCACCGAGGACCGCTCCGCACTGCTCGCCTCCTGCCACCGCGAGGCGCTGCGCGTCGCCGACGAGCTCGGCGCGAGGACGGTCGCCTTCCCCGCCGTCTCCACCGGCGTCTACCGCTGGCCCCTCGAGGACGCCGCGCGCATCGCCGTGGCCACCGTCCAGGACACCGACACCGCGGTGGAGGAGGTCCGCTTCGTCCTCTTCGACGAGCCGGCCTACGCCGCGTTCGCGGCGCGACTGCCCGGCGGGGGGCCCGGCGAGCAGTGACGCCCGGCTCCGCCAGGCAGGGGGCCGGTGATCCGGAGGAGGTCTTCGACGACCTGGCGGAGGGCGCCGTCCCGCGGCGCCGACGAGCTGCGACGGCGCGATGAGCCGATGGCGCGGCGGCCGGACATCGGGGCGGAACCCGCGACGGCGGGCAGGAACGGCCTGACGGGGTTCGACGCCGTGGCCGGCAGGACGCCCTACCGGCCCCCGCCACTTCGTCAGAACGCGTCACCGGTGTGGTCGGCCAGGCGGCGCCGGCACTGCTCGAGCGTGCGCGCGCGGCCGTCCTTGTCGTCCGGCCCTTGGCCGAGGAGTTCTCCGGCGGCCACCAGGGCCGCCCAGAAGGCTTTCGGCCGGCCGCCGCCGGTGGCGCGGGGGCCGAGGCGCGCGAGCGAGCGGAACACACCGGTGAGCTCGCCCCTGACGAACCCGCGCGAGAGGCCGAGAGCCGCACCGCTCGCCACGCCGCCCATGGCGCGGATCGCGTCCCGCAGGTGTCCGGCGACGGCCGACTCCCGCTCGTCGAGCGGCCTGGGGACGTCGAAGACGCCGATCGCCGCCATCAGCTCGCCGTACCACCGCTCCTCGCCTGCGCGGAACTCTTCCTGGAGCCGGCCGGGTTCGCCGTGGAGCCGCCGGAGCAGCTCCGGCTCCGCGATGCCCAGCGCCAGGCCGACGGCCAGGGCGGAGTCCGACCACCGCGGTGTTCGCGCGGCGAGCTCACCGCAGACCGCGGCCGGGGCCGCTCCTGCCCGCAGCCGTTCCCGGGCGGCGGTGACCCATGCCTGTCCGCCACCGGTTCCGGCGTGCTCCATCTCGGATCTCCTTCCGTGCTGTGGTGTGTCGGTCCGGGCGGAGCCCGGGCCGGGTCGCGGGTTAACCGGGGCGGAACTCTTGGTCATCGATTCGTCTGGGAAAGGTACGGGCCCGCATGCCCTGCCTAGCATGAGGTGATCACGCACCGTACGACCCCGGGGGAGGCCCGGAATGCCGTTGTCCGGCCTCGGGGCGCGGCTCTCGCGTCCGGGCGCGCTCGCCGGGAGCCTGGGCGCGCTGCTCGTCCTGGCCCTGGTGGGGGCGCTGCTCCTCGCGCACGGATCGTCACCGGCCCCCGTGCGGGCGGCCGGGCCGCCGCACACCGCCGTCGAGGTGTCGCGCGGTGCCTGCGGCGCCGGCTGGCGCGCGCCGCGGGCCGGGCTGCAGGTCTTCGACCTGCACAACACCTCCTCCGAGGCCGCCGAGGTCTACCTTGAGGACCCGCGCAGCAAGGCCGTCTACGGCGAGGTGGAGGACATCGGCCCCGGCACGACCCGGCCGCTGACCGTGGACCTCGGCAAGGGCGCGTACGCCTTCAGGTGCGTGCCCGACGACGCCGACGCCGTCACCGGGCCCACCGTCCGCGTCACGTCGGGGCGGGGCGGGCCGGGGGCCGCCCCCGTCACGCAGCACGACCTGATCCCGCCGTCGCTGGACTACCAGAAGTGGGTCGCCGGCGGACTCGACCGGGTGGTGCTGCTCACCGGGCGGCTGCGCGACGCCGTCGACCGCGGCGACCTCGCCGCGGCGCGCCGCGCCTGGCTGCCGGCGCACCTGGAGTACGAGCGGCTCGGCGCGGCCTACGACGCCTTCGGCGACGCCGACGCGCTGATCAACGGAACGGACGCGGGCCTGCCCGGCGGCGTCCACGACCGTTCCTTCACCGGCTTCCACCGCATCGAGTACGGGCTGTGGCACGGCGAGTCCGCCGCGCGCCTGCGCGCCCCGGCGACCGCCCTGGTCACCGCGGTGACGGGACTGCGCGACGACTGGTCGCAGGCCCGCATGGACCCGGCCCAACTGGGCTTGCGGGCACACGAGATCCTGGAGAACACCGTGCAGTTCGAGCTGACCGGACGGACCGACTTCGGCAGCGGCAGCAACCTGGGCACCGCCCGCGCGAACCTCGACGGCACCCGGGAGGTCCTGTCGCGGCTGCGCCCACTGCTCGCCACGCGTGACGCCGACCTGCCGGCGCTCGACCGGGAGATGGACCGGGCGCAGGACACCTTGGACGCGTTCGCCGCGGACGGCGAGTGGACCCCGCTGCCCCGGTTGAGCCGCGCCCAGCGGGAGAAGGTGGACGCCGCCCTCGACGAACTCGTGGAGCGGCTGGCCTCGGTGGCCACCCTGTGCGAACCGCGGAGGACGGTGTGAGCCCCGCCGATCACGGCACCGGCCGCGGCACCGGCCGCGTCGGACGGCGCGGCTTCCTGCGGGGCGCGGCGGTGGCGGGGGCCGGGCTCGCCGTGGGCGGCGCGGCCGCACCGGGCCCCGCGGACGGCACAGGGGCGGGAGAGGGCGCGGCCGTCCCGCCGATCGCCCCCTTCCACGGCGGCCGGCAGGCCTCGGTGACCGCACCCGGCCGCCGGGTCACCGCGTTCGCCTCCTTCGACGTGACCGCGCAGAGCCGTGCCGAACTGGCCGACCTGCTGCGCACGCTGACCGACCGCGCGCGGGCCCTGACCACCGGCGGCACACCGCGGCCGGTGGGCATCACGGGGCCGCCGGCCGACTCCGGGCTGCTCGGCGGGCGACCGCCGTCGGCCGCGCTGGCGGTGACCGTGGGCGTCGGCGCGGCCCTGTTCGACGGGCGCTTCGGGCTCGGCGAGCGCAAGCCCCGGCACCTGACGGAGATGCCCGCCTTCCCCGACGACGACCTGCGCCCCGAGTGGTGCCACGGGGACCTGAGCCTGCAACTGCACGCCGACGACACCGACACCGTGCTGCACGCGCTGCGCGACATCGCCCGGCACACCCGCGGCGGGCTGCAGGTCCGCTGGCGCCTGGACGGCTTCGGCAACCCGCCGCGCCCCTCCGGGACCCCGCGCAACCTCATGGGTTTCAAGGACGGCACCGCCAACCCGGACCCCGCCGACACACGCGCGATGGACCGCCTGGTGTGGGTGGGCCGAGGCGGCGGCGAACCGGACTGGGCCGTCGGCGGCAGCTACCAGGTCGTGCGCCTGATCCGCATGCTCGTGGAGTTCTGGGACCGGGTCTCCCTCGGCGAGCAGGAGCGGATGTTCGGCCGGGCCCGCGAGTCCGGGGCGCCCCTGGACGGCGACCTCGAGCACGACGTCCCGAAGTACGCCGACGACCCCAAGGGCGACGTCATACCCCTGGACAGCCACATACGGCTGGCGAACCCGCGCACGCCGGGCAGCGCGGACCAGCGCATCCTGCGCCGCCCCTACAACTACGACCGCGGCGTGGACGCCAACGGCAACCTCGACATGGGACTGCTCTTCTGCTGCTACCAGCAGGACCCGGCACGGCAGTTCGAGACCGTCCAGCACCGCCTGGCGGGCGAGCCGCTCACCGACTACATCAAGCCCTTCGGCGGGGGCTACTTCTTCGCCCTCCCCGGAGTGCGGGACGTAAAGGACTGGTACGGACGCTCCTTGCTGGGCTGATGCCGCCGCCGTGCCCCCGAAGGGCCGCTCGGTCAACGCACGGTCAATTTTCGGCCCACCTTCCCTGACCCCCTGTTCATCCCCGGGCCACCATCGCTCCGCCGACGCGCAGCGCACCGGGCGGAGCATCCGTGGGCGTACGACGCACCGACGATCCTCCCCAGAGGGTGAACCAGCATGATCAGCAGGAGAAGACGAGCAACGGCCCGCGGCCTGGGAGCGCTCCTTGGCGCCGCGGCACTCACCGTCCTCGGCGGCAACGCCGCCGCCTGGGCGGCGCCCGCACACCACACCGCCCCCTCATCGACGGCCACGCCCATCAAGCACGTGGTCGTCCTCTTCGACGAGAACGTCTCGTTCGACCACTACTTCGGGACGTACCCGAAGGCCGCCAACACCGACGGCACCAAGTTCACGGCGTCCAAGAAGACCCCGAAGGACATCGACAACCTCACCACCGCCGGGCTGCTGAAGAAGAACCCCAACCAGTACGCGCCGCAGCGGCTCACCCCGGAGCAGGCCCTGACCTGCGACCAGAACCACTCCTACGGTCCGGAGCAGTACGCCTACGACGGCGGCAGGGCCGACCAGTTCGTGCAGAACACCGACGTCGACACCTGCAGCGGCGGGCTGTTCGGCGAGCCCGGCCTCGTGATGGACTACTACGACGGCAACACCGTCACCGCGCTGTGGAACTACGCCCAGCACTACTCCCTGGGCGACCGCTCCTTCAGCTCGGTCTACGGCCCGTCCACGCCCGGCGCGCTCGACCTGGTCTCCGGCCAGACCCACGGCGTCGTCTCCGTCGACCCGGCCACCGGGACCGAGCACCCGAAGCAGACGTCCACGCCGGACGCCTACACCGTCAAGTCGCCCGACGCCAAGGGCGTCGGCACGGTGATCAACGACCCGGACCCGGCCTTCGACGACTGCGCCGACAAGGACCACACCAGCACCAACCCGCTCGCGGTGATGCAGGGCCGCAACATCGGCGACCTGCTGAACGACAAGCGCGTCAGCTGGGGCTGGTTCCAGGGCGGCTTCCGGCCCTCCACCCCGTGGGACGGCCAGCAGGGCGACTACGCCAAGTGCGACACCACGCACGCCAACATCGGCGGCGCCCCGGTCGTCGACTACAGCCCGCACCACTCCCCGTTCGAGTACTACAGGTCGACGTCCAACCCGCACCACCTGCCGCCCCGCGGCGTCGACGAGATCGGGCACGACGGCCAGGCCAACCACAACTACGACCTGACCGACTTCGACGCCGCCCTCAAGGCCGGCAAGCTGCCCGCCGTCAGCTTCGTGAAGGCGCCCGAGTACCAGGACGGACACGCCGCCTACTCCGACCCGATCGACGAGCAGCACTTCCTCGTCCAGCAGATCAACGCGATCCAGCAGTCGCCCCAGTGGGGCTCCACCGCGGTCGTCGTCGCCTACGACGACTCCGACGGCTGGTACGACCACACCTTCGCGAAGCCGCGCAACGGCTCCACCGACACCTCCGCCGGCTCCAACGGCAAGGCCACCGACGGCCCGGCCTGCCAGGCCGGACCGAAGGCGTCCGGCGGCTACACGGACCGCTGCGGCCCCGGCACCCGCCAGCCGCTCCTGGTGGTCTCCCCGTACAGCAAGGTCAACAAGGTCGACCACACCCTGACCGACCAGGCCTCCGTCCTCCGCTTCATCGAGGACAACTGGCGCACCGGCCGGATCGGCGACCACTCCTTCGACGCCACGGCGGGCCCGCTCACCGGGATGTTCGACTTCCGCCACCCCAACGGCAAGCAGGTGCTGCTGAACGCCGACGGCTCGGTCAGGTCGGTCGGCCCCATCCGCCCGGTGAAGGCGGTCGCCACGCACATCACCGCGGGACCGGCGATGCAGGCCACCGCCGCCACGACCGACGCCCCGGCCTTCCCCGCGCTCCCGGTCGGCGTCGGGGCGGCGGCGCTGGCCGCCGCCACCGGCGGGTACCTCACCCGGCGCCGCAGGCGCCGCGGCACCGCCTGACCCCGGTGCCCCGGCGGGCCCGGCACGGTCGCCCCGTGCCGGGCCCGCCCCTCAGCGCCGCAGCGCCAGCACCGTGTCGACGGTGTCCGCCTCGGCGGCCGTCTTGTCCTCGCGGTAGCGCAGGACGCGGGCGAAGCGGAGCGTGACGCCCGCCGGGTAGCGGGTGGAGCGCTGCAGGCCGTCGAAGGCGATCTCGACGACGAGTTCGGGGCGGACCCGGACCACCCATCCGTCGTCGCTGACGGCCAGTTCGCCCAGTCGTCCGGTCTGCCAGTCGAGCATGGCGTCCGTCAGGCCCTTGAAGGTCTTGCCGAGCATCGCGAAGGTGCCGTCGGGGCGGCGGGCGCCGAGGTGGAGGTTGGACAGCTTGCCGGTCCGCCGGCCGTGCCCCCACTCGGCGGCGAGGACCACCAGGTCCAGAGTGTGCACCGGCTTCACCTTGAGCCAGGCCGCACCGCGCCGCCCGGCGCTGTACGGGGCGTCGAGCGCCTTGGCGACGATCCCCTCGTGGCCCCGCTCCAGCACCTCCTCCGCGAAGTCGCGGGCCGCCTGACGGGTGGCCGGGTCGCCCGGGTCGTGCGCCACCAGCCTGCGTACCCGGCGCGGCTCGGGGGCGACCCGGGCCAGCTCCTCGTGGCGCTCGGCGGTGGACAGGTCCAGCAGGTCGCGGCCGTCCACCGACAGCAGGTCGAAGAAGACCGGCGCCACGGGCAGCGACTCCCGGGCGGCCGCGACGTCCAGGCGCGAGCCCACCCGCGAGGAGGTCTCCTGGAAGGCGCGGGGCCGGCCGTCCGCGCCGAAGGAGATGACCTCGCCGTCGAGCACGGCCTCGGCCACGTCCAACTCCCGCGCCGCGGCGACGACTTCCGGCAGCCGACCGGTGATCTCGTCCAGCGTGCGGGTGTACACGCGGACGTCCTCACCCGTCCGGTGCACCTGGACCCGGATGCCGTCCAGCTTCTCCTCCAGCGCGCACGGGCCCAGCCGGTCCAGGGCCTCGTCCACGTCCTTCGCGGTCTGCGCGAGCATCGGCTGCACCGGCCGGCCCACCTCCAGACGGAACGCCGCCAGCGCCTGAGGACCACCGGCCAGCAGCGCCCGCGCCACCGCGCCGAGCGAACCGCCCAGCATCACCGCGCGCCGCACCTCCTCCGGGGGCGCCCCGGCCGCCGCGGCGAGGCCCTCGACCGCGAGCGCGTCGAGCGCCCCCTGCCGCAGCTCGCCGCCGATCAGCCCCAGCAGGAACGCCTGCTCCTCCTCGGTGGCCGCCCCCATCAGCCGCGCCACCAGCCGCTTGCGTTCGGCCGCCGCCCCCTTGCCGGTGACCGCCGCGATCCGGTCCAGCGCCGCGTGGACCTCGCCCACCGTCAGCCGGGCCGCCGGCGCGGGTTCCGCGCGCTCCCGCAGCGTGCTCCAGCCGACCCCGGTACGCCGCTGGGGCAGCCGCCCCGCCAGGTACGTGATCACCACGGGCGCCTCGTCGGGCTCCGCGGTACGCAGCAGCCGGGCCAGCGCCGCCACCTTCTCCGACCGGGCGGGCGTGGCCGCCACCTCCCGGGACGTCCGGGCGAGCTCCGCGAGCAACATGGCTCCATCCTGGACCGCCCGTGCCGTGCGCGCAGCCGCCGCGGAGGTCAGGCGGAGGGCCGCCGGGCCGTCATGCCGCGGTGCTGGACGATCCGGGAGACGTCGCTGCCGGTGACGATGCCGACCGGGCGGCCGCCGTCGACGACGATGACGCGGACCCCGCCGGCCCCGGGGCGCAGGCGGTCCAGGGCGTCGTTGACGTACTCCTCCGGCGTGCCGGTGGTGGTCTGCGACAGCGGGACGGCGACGTCGCGGACCCGCACCTCGGCGCGCCGATCCGCCGGGACGGAGGCGAGCCGGCGCAGCTGCACCACCCCGCTGAGGCGGCCGTCGAAGTCGACCAGGGGCAGGGTGGAATGGCGGGCGGCGACCGCGACCTCGTCGACGAAGCGGTCCACCGGCAGCCAGTCGGGACCCGTCACGACGGGCGCCGACATGGCGTCCGAGAGGCGCACGCCGCACAGGGCCGCGTTGATGACCGCGCGCCGCCGCTCCGCACCCGCCGTGAGCGCCATGAAGAGCCCCACCAGGGCGAGCCACAGGCCGCTGGGCGCACCCCGGGCGAAGACCAGCCAGCCGGCCATGACGAAGAGGAAGCCCAGCACCTGCCCACCGCGCCCGGCGACCCGGTCGGCGCGGTCGCGGTCCCCGGTCCGCCACCACAGCAGCGCCTGCAGCACCCGGCCGCCGTCCAGGGGCGCGGCGGGCAGCAGATTGAAGACGCCGAGCAGCAGGTTCGCCCAGCCCAGCCACACCAGCAGCGCCCCCGGCAGCGAGCAGGGGGCCGCCGCGTCCACACCGATACCCGCGCCCAGGGCGGCGCCGCCGATGACCAGGCTGGTCAGCGGACCGCTGACGGCCACCATGAACGCAGCGCCCGCCGAGCCGGGCCGTCCCATGCGCGTCATCCCGCCCATGGCCCACAAGGTGACGTCCTCGACGGACAGGTGCTCGCGCCGAGCCGTGGCCGCGTGGGCCACCTCGTGCGCGAGCAGGCTCGCCATCAGCAGGACCGCGCCCGCTGCCGCGGCGAGGGTGTAGAGCCCCGACGACAGGCCCGGGACCCGGGCGGGCAGCGTCTCGCGGCCGAGTCCGTAACCGAGCAGCACGACGAGGACGGGGACGCTCCAGTGCATCCGGAGCGGGACCCCGAACACGCGCCCGACCTGGACCGAACCGTTCATGACTCCTCCCTCCAGTGTCACTCCGCCCGGACCGTGCCGGCACGGTGCTCCTGGGGGCTCACCCCCCGCACCCGCTTGAAGGCGGCGCTGAGCGCGAAGGGGCTGCCATAGCCGACCCGGCGGGCCACCGCCCCGAGGGTGGCGTCCGGCTCCAGCAGCAGGTCCGCGGCGAGCGCGAGCCGCCAGCCGGTCAGGTACGCCATCGGCGGTTCACCGACCAGCTCCCCGAAGCGCCGGGCCAGCGCCGCCCGGGACACACCCGCCTCGGCGGCGAGCCCCGCCACCGTCCACGGATGGGCCGGGTTGTTCTGCAGCAACCGCAGCGCCCGGCCCACCACCGGGTCGGCGAAGGCCCGGTACCAGGCGGGCGCCGCCTCGCCGCGCCGGGCGAACCACGTGCGCAGCACGGAGATCAGCAGCAGGTCCAGCAACCGGTCCAGCACCGCCTCCTGCCCGGGTTCGTCCTTGACGACCTCCTCGGCCAGCAGCGGCAGCAGCGGGCTCTCCCACTCGCGCGCCGGGAGCACCAGCAGCGGCGGCAGCGCGTCGAGCAGCCGCCGGCCGACCGCGCCGTCGAGCCGGTAGGTGCCGACCAGCAGCACGTCGCAGCCGTCGCTCCGGTTGCCCCAGGTCCGCACGCCCAGCGCCATCGCGTCGGCCAGGTCGTGGCCCTCCGCCGTACGGCACACCTCACCGGGCAGGATCCACGCCTGCGGCGGGGTGGAGGGGAGGTCGGCGACCGCGTACGGCGCCGGGCCCCGCGCGACGGCCACGTCCCCGGGCAGCAGCCGTACCGGCGCGCCGACTTGGGGCACGATCCACGCCCCGCCGCGCGCCGCCGTCATCACGCACAGCGGCGCCCGGTCCTCGATGCGCACCGACCACGGCGGCTCCATGACCATGCGCAGCAGGAAGGCGCCCCGCGCACGGGGGCCGTCGAGCAGGCCCGAGAGTGCGTCCATGTCCTCCAGCCTAGACGCCCGCGTATGAGGGCGGACCGATCGGCCAGGATGCGTCTCAGCCGCCACGACCGGGACCGCGGGGCGTCGTCGGTGTCGGCTGACTGTCCGGATCTCACGCGTCACTTCCGCGCCAGGGGTGCCGGGCGTCGGCCATTCCTGTGGAGAACCTGTGGTGGTTCTGTACGCGAACGGTGACGCATGGTGTCGTGTACGCGACGCCGAACGGGGTGCACGGCCCGGCGTCGCAGACCCCTCGACGACCTGAAGGGAATCCCCTCATGACGTTACGTGCGATAGCGATGAGCGGCGTGGCCGCCGCCTCGCTGCTCGGCCCGCAGGGCTGGGAGCCGGACGGCGCCACCCCGCCCCCGCCCGACCGGATCGTCATCGACGTGGCGACCGTGAACGGTTCGGGCTGTCCGGCCGGTACCGCGGCCGTCGCCGTCTCCCCGGACAACGAGGCGTTCACCGTCACGTACAGCGCCTACGTGGCCCAGGTGGGCGTGGGCTCCAAGCCCACCGACTTCCGCAAGAACTGCCAGCTCAACCTGAACGTGCACGTGCCGCAGGGCTTCACCTACGCGATCGCCGCCGCCGACTACCGCGGCTTCGCGCACCTGGAGCGCGGTGCCTCCGGCGTGCAGAAGGCGAGTTACTACTTCCAAGGCTCGCCCGAGACCAGCGCCATCAGCCACACCTTCCGCGGCGCGCTCGACGACAACTGGCAGTCCACCGACAGCGTCGACGTCGCCGCGCTGGTCTGGGCACCCTGCGGCGAGCTGCGCAACTTCAACATCAACACCGAACTGCGGGTGAGCGCCGGGAGTTCGGACCCGTCGCGGACCACGAGCTTCATGACGATGGACTCCACGGACGGGAGCATCAGGACCACGTACCACCTGGCGTGGAAGGAGTGCCCCGGCGGGTAGCCCGCCGCGTCCCGCGGGTCCCGGACCGGGCGGCGTGCGACGCCCGGTCCGGGACCCCGGCCCGTCGAGCTCTGGTCGAAGGCCGGGTCGGGGGCCGGGGACGAGGGCTGTTCCGGCGTGCCGATAGCCTGCGTCACCATGACGCGCTCATGGACCATGCCGACGCTGATGGTGCTCTGCGGCGCGGTCGCCGCGGCGGGGCCGGCCCTCGCGGGACACCCCGGCAGGGCCGTGGTGCTGCTGCTGGTCTTCCTGGTGCTCGCGGGCGTGCTCTCGCCCCTGTTCTTCCCGAGGCCGGTCGGCGCGCTGGAGGCGCAGCGCCGCAGTGCGGCCGACGGCCGGCCGGTCGTCTTCTGGCGGCCGGGCTGCACCTACTGCATACGGCTGCGCATCCGGCTGGGCCGCGGCGCCCGCCGGCTGCACTGGGTCGACATCTGGCGCGACCCGGCGGGAGCCGCGGTGGTGAGGGCGGCCAACGACGGCAACGAGACCGTGCCGACCGTCGTCGTGGCGGGCCGGCCGCACACCAACCCCGATCCCCGGTGGGTGCGCGAGCAGCTTCCCCCTCCCGCGTGACCGGAAGCCGGGTCCCGGGTCAGGGGGCGGTGATGGCGTCGGCGACCCGTTCGGGCTCGTCCAGCTGCACGTAGTGCCCGGCGCGCATCAGCAGGCGCAGTTCGCTGTGCGGGAAGATCACGGAGAACTGCCGGGCGACACGGGTGTTGAGCCAGCGGTCGCGGGTGCCGAAGACCACCCGCACCGGCGGCTGGAACTCCCGCATCTCCGGTATGCGCCGCCGCCGGCTCAGCACCGCGTGCAGCAGTTCGTCGTTGAGCCCCCAGAACGCCGGGCGCGCCGCGGGGAATTGGGCGTAGAGCCGCTCCACGTACGCCTCGCGCACCTCCGGGTCGCGGATGAAGCCGCCCACCTGCCAGGCGTAGAGCCTGCGGTCCAGGTCGGGGCGGCGCCGGGCGACCGCGCGGGCCGCCGAGCGCAGCAGCGGGGTGGAGTACAGGGCGATGGCCGGAGGGCGGCGCAGCGCGGGGGTCCAGTGGTAGTAGGTGTTGAGCAGTACGAGCCGGGCCACGCGGTCCGGGTGGTCCAGCGCCCAGTCGATCGCGGGCGGTCCCGAGGAGTCGTGCGCCACCAGCACCAGGCGGCGGCTCGTGCGGCCCGCCGCGAGGGCGTCGGCGACGGCGGCGAGGTCGTCCACCTGCTGGGCGACGGTGTAGCGCCGGCCGGACGGCTTGTCGGAGCGCCCCCACCCGAGGAAGTCGAAGCGCACCACCGGCAGCCTGCCCGCGAGGTGCGGGAGGAGGCGGTCGTAGAGGCGGCTGCTGTCGGGGAGGCCGTGCATCAGGACCGCGGGCGCGCCCGGGCCGGGGGTGATCTCGGCGTGCAGGCGGTAGGGGCCGTGCGACACGGCCAGCGTCTCGGCGGCCGGGGCCATGGCGACCTCCCTCGGCCTGTGGGCCCCCGTGTGCTTCAGCCTAACGCGGTGTGCCGCAGGGCTTGTGGGAGCGCTCCCATGCGCGCATCATGCCCGCATGACCCCACGCGCCGTGATCCGCCCGTACCGCCCGGAGGACCGGGCCGCCGTCTACGACATCTGTGTGCGCACCGGCCACGAGGGCGGCGACGCCCGGCACCTCTACGCCGACCACGACCTGCTGCCGGACAACTTCGCGGGGCCCTACGCCCACCTCGAGCCCGAACTGGCCTTCGTGGTCGACGACGGCACGCGCGCCGTCGGCTACATCGTCGGCACCGCGGACACCGCCGCCTTCGTGCGGCGCTTCCGCGTCGAGTGGCTGCCCCGCCTCGAACACCGCCACCCCAAGCCGTCCGCGCCCCCGGTCACCCCGGACGAACTGATGACGGACCTCCTGCACCGCCCCGAGCGCATGATCGTGCCCGAACTCGCCGGGTACCCCGCACACCTGCACATCGACCTGCTGCCCGCCTACCAGCGGCGGGGCTACGGACGGGAGCTGATGGGGCGTCTGTTCTCCGCCCTGGCCGGCCAGGGCGTCGGCGCCGTCCACCTCGGCATGGTCACCGCGAACACGGCGGCGCGCGCCTTCTACGACCGGATGGGTTTCCGGGAGCTCCCCGTGCCCGACCCCGGCCCCCTGACGTACCTGGGACGCCCGACCTCGCCGCCGCCGGTCAGGGGCTGAGGGGAGCCCGCGCCGCGGTACCGGGGCGGGAAGCGCGACCCCGCCCCGCAGGCCGCGCCGTGGGACCCGGTCCACCCTTGCGTGGACGACCACGAACCGGCACGGGGCGGCGTCCTGTCACGCGCCCTGGAAAGCGCTTGCGGCGCGGCGGTAGAGTCACCCGCCGGCCGGTCGCCGCAGGAGGCCGGCGCGCCGCCGAAGCCGTTCCCGACCCCGGAAGGGCCGTATGCGCACCATGACCCGGAGAACGCCGCCGCACCCCTTCGAACTGCCGCCGGAGGACCGGGAGCTGAGCCCGTACACGGGCTGGACCCGGGCCCACTGGGAGGCGGTCGCCGACGGCCTGCTCGCCGCCGTCGCCCCGTACGCCACGCCCGGTGGGGCGCTCTACCACCTCCCCGGGGGCCGCAACAGCCGCTCGGGCGCCCGCTCGGACGGCCTGGAGGGGTACGCCCGGACGTTCCTGCTCGCCGCGATCCGTGTGGCGGGAGCCGACGGTGGCGATCCGTCAGGGCTGCTGCAGCGCTACGCCGACGGCCTGGCCGCCGGCACCGCGCGCCCCGGCGGGGACGGGCCGGAGGACTGGCCCGTCGTGGCCGACCGCACACAACCGCTGGTCGAGGCCGCGTCCATCGCGATCGGGCTCCGGCTGACCCGCCGCCTGCTCTGGGACCGGCTGGACGGGCCCGTACGCGAACGCGCCAGGGCCTGGCTCTCCCGGGCGGCCACCGCACAGGCGTGGCCCAACAACTGGGAGATGTTCCCCGCCACCGTGGGCGGCTTCCTCGGCGACCGGGACGCCGTCGCGCGCGGGCTGCGGCGCATCGACCGCTGGTACGTCGGCGACGGCTGGTACTCCGACGGCGACCTGCGCGCCTTTGACCACTACAACGGGTGGGCACTGCACCTCTACCCCGTGCTGGAGGCCTGGTTCTCCGGCGACACCGACCTCCTGGACCGCTACGGCGAGCGGCTGCGCGTCCATCTCGCCGACCACGCCCGCCTGTTCGGCGCCGACGGCGCGCCCCTCCACCAGGGCCGCTCGCTGACCTACCGCGTCGCCGCCGTCGCGCCGCTGTGGCTCGGCGCCCTCACCGGCCGCACCCCGCTCGCGCCCGGCACCACGCGGCGCCTGGCCTCCGGCGCCCTGCGCCACTTCCTGGACCGCGGCGCCGCGGGCCCCGACGGCCTGCTGTCGCTCGGCTGGCACGGGCCCTTCCCCGGTGTCCTGCAGGACTACTCCGGGCCGGGCTCCCCGTACTGGGCGAGCAAGGGCTTCCTCGGCCTGCTGCTGCCGCCCGGTCACGAGGTGTGGACGGCGCCCGAGGAGCCCGCCCCCGTCGAGCGCGGCGACGCCCTGACCGCGCTGCCCGCGCCGAACTGGCTGATCCAGTCGACCGCCGCCGACGGCCTCGTACGCCTGCACAACCACGGCAGCGAGGACGACCGCTACGCGGCCCACTACGCGCGGTACGCCTACTCCACCGCCACCGCGCCCCTGACCGGCGACACGCCCCCCGACAACCACTTCGGGCCGCTCGACACCGACGGCGCCGTCACCGCGCGCACCGGGCTCACCCCGCTCGGCGCCGGCGAGGGATGGGCCGCCTCCCGCTCCCGCGCGGGCGACCGGGTCCGCGTCGTCAGCCTCGTGATGGCCAGGGGCGCCGCCGAGGTCCGGGCCCACCTGGTCAGCGGGGCCGCGGCCGGCACGGCCGTACGGCAGACGGGCTGGCCCGCGGGCGAGGGGCTGACCTCCGAGCTGCTGCCGCTGCACGGTCTGCGGGCCGCCCCCGACCTGCCGCCCACCGCCACCGCGTGTGC
This sequence comes from Streptomyces sp. NPDC111520, assembly GCF_055635295.1. Classification (NCBI taxonomy): domain Bacteria; kingdom Bacillati; phylum Actinomycetota; class Actinomycetes; order Kitasatosporales; family Streptomycetaceae; genus Streptomyces; species Streptomyces sp. NPDC111520. Next base: position 359,572 of record NZ_JBVKBW010000009.1, read on the forward strand.
CGCTCGCGCGGTCACCCCCGTCCTCACCGGACAGACCACCGAGGCCGGCGGCAGCCGCGGCGACCTCTTCCTCTGCGCGGCCCGGCTCACCGGCGCCGGCGACGCCGGCCCGCTCTCCGCCGTCGCCGGGGTCCGGGTGGGCGTGTCGCCGTCGGGGGTCCACGAGGTGACCGTCACCTGGGCCGACGGAGCCACCCACCGGGCGCGGCTGACCCCGGCGGACGCCGTCGTGGAATCCTCGCCCCCGGACGGTCGTTGAGGCAGCCATGAGCGACACAGACCTCCTCCGCCTGCTCGCCGACACCGACGGCGGCGTGCTCGTCACCCTCAAGCGCGACGGCCGCCCCCAGCTGTCCAACGTCAACCACCACTACGACCCGGACACGAAGGTGCTGCGGGTCTCCCTCACCGACGACCGGGCCAAGACCCGCAACCTGCGCCGCGACCCCCGGGCGAGCTACCACGTCACCAGCGCCGACCGCTGGGCCTGGACCGTCGCGGAGGGCACGGCCGAACTCACCCCCGTCGCCGCGGAGCGCGACGACGCGACCGTCGAGGAGCTCATCGACCTCTACCGGGCCGTGCGGGGCGAGCACCCCGACTGGGACGACTACCGCCGGGCCATGGTCGAGGACAAGCGCCTGGTGCTGAAGCTCCACGTCGAGCGCGCCTACGGCCAGCCCGGCCGCGGGTAGCGGCCCGTCCGGCGCGGCCCGGCCGCCGCCCGTACCCGGTGGGGCGGGCGGCACCCCGGCCGCGACGGTGGCACCATCGAAGGTACGGGCACGAACTTCCGTACCGGCGAAAAGCCTGGTCACAGACGTGCGGCCGGCCCTGGGCGGGGCCGGCGGGCCGCCCCCAGGACGATCCCGTGAAGGGGCGCGGAACCGGAATGACCGGTGTAGGAGTTGTCGCTGTACATACTGGTTCTGCCGGGGCCTGACGGCTCACGGCACGTTCGTGACCGCCGACCAACGGGAGGTGCCGTGTCCGGCCCCAGTCCGAAGCGTTCCCTGCTCTCCAGCCTCATCCCCGCCTTCGGCGACAACCCGTACGGGGAGCGGATGGAGCGCATCCGGCGGTCGCCGAACTTCGCCGACGGGGTGTTCACCAACCCCGTCGGCGCTCGTACGGCGCCCTCCGGATCGATGCTGCGGTTCGCCCGGACGTACTTCCGCAAGGGGGAGCGGATCCGCAGGGCCCCGGCGGGTGACATCCCGCTGCACACCACGACCCTCGCCGACCTGGCCGCCCCGCCCGCCTCGGGCCTGCGGCTCACCTGGATGGGCCACTCCACCGTCCTGGCCGAGATCGACGGGCGCCGCGTCCTGTTCGACCCGGTCTGGGGCGAGCGGTGCTCCCCGTTCTCCTTCGTCGGCCCCAAGCGGCTCCACGAGCCGCCGGTGGCGCTGAAGGAGCTGGGGGAGGCCGACGCGATCGTCATCTCCCACGACCACTACGACCACCTCGACATGCCGACGATCAAGGCGCTGGCCGGGTCCGGCACCCGTTTCGTGGTGCCGCTGGGCGTCGGCGCCCACCTGGAGCGCTGGGGCGTCCCCGCGGACCGCATGACCGAGCTGGACTGGCACGAGTCGACGCAGGTCGCCGGTCTCACCCTCACCGCGACCCCGGCGCGGCACTTCTGCGGCCGCGCGATCCGCAACACCCAGCACACGCTGTGGGCGTCCTGGGTCGTCGCGGGGCCCGAGCACCGCGTCTACCACAGCGGCGACACCGGCTACTTCCCCGGTTTCGCGGAGATCGGCGAGGCGTACGGGCCGTTCGACGCCACCATGGTGCAGATCGGTGCGTACAGCGACTTCTGGCCCGACATCCACATGACCCCCGAGGAGGGCGTCCGCGCCCACCAGGACCTGCGCGGCGAGGTCATGCTCCCCATCCACTGGGGCACGTTCAACCTGGCCCCGCACCCGTGGGAGGAGCCCGCCGAGGGCACCGTCACCGCGGCGCTCGCCGTGGGGGCCCGGGTCGCCGTGCCGCGCCCGGGAGAGCCCTTCGAGCCGGTGGCCGGGCTGCCGCTCGACCCCTGGTGGCGGGCGATCGCGCACGGGGCCGCCACCCGTACCTGGACCGCCCTCACCGACGACGCGCGGCCGGCCGCCCCCCAGCCGGACAGCGCCCCGGCCTGAGCCTCCGGGGGCGGGCGCAGCCGCGCCCGCCCCTGGCGCGGGGCGGCCGGTCAGCGGGCCTCCCCGAGGGTGGTGGAGGTGAAGCCGTCCGCCGGCGCCCGCCACACGTCCAGCCGGGGGCCGGCGAGCGCGACGCCGTCGAGCAGCCGCGGTTCCCCGGTGGCCGCGGTGCCCGGGCCCAGCAGCACCACGCCGCCCTCCGCGAGCCGGGGACGGTGCGGCGCCGTGGCGGCGCCCGGCGGCGCCTGCGCTGAGGGCGGGGCGGGCCACTGGCCCCAGGCCACCTCGTGCCCTGCCGCCGCCCATGCGGTGTCCCGCGCCAGGACCGCCCGCACCTGCCAGAACGCCGCCTGCCCGTCCGCCGCGGCCGGCTCCGGCAGCTTCCGTTCCGTCGTGCCGCCCGCGGCGAGCGGCGGCACCTCGAGGTCGCCCTGGGCCGCGACCACCCCGTCCGCCGTTTCCCGCCGGGTGCCGCCCGTACGCGCGGGGCCGTGGCGGCCACCGCTTTCGGCGGACGTGGGCGGTCGTGGAGGTGCCGCGGTGCGCCGCGGCGGGCGGCCCGCCGCCCTCGCCCGGGCGTACCCGGGCCGGTGCGCCCCGGCGCGAGCGCCCGGGTCCCCCTCCCGTGCCGCCGCCGGCGCCGACGCACGCCAGGCGGCGGGCGGGAGCCGGACCAGCACTTCGCGCACAGCCCGCCGTGCGTCACAGCGCCGGGAAAGGGCCGCCCGCGATCCGCAGCGCCAGCTGTACGACGTCCACGGGGCGGGTGGTGTCCACCCGGTGCACGCTGCCCAGGCCGAGCGGTTCTGCCATCTCCGTCCAGAACCGCCACTCCTCCTCGGGGAAGCGCGCGCCCTCCGTGTGCACCGGGTGCCGCGCCGCCGCCCGCTCCCGGAACCTGCGGCGCGCGGTGTCCGGCGGCACCGCGCACCACACCTCGTGCACCTCGGACGCGCCCGCCCGTGCCAGGCCCGCCGCCACCACGGGCCGCATGTGCGCCAGCCACGGGCTCTCCAGCACCGCGCCGACGGGTACGTCCGCGAGCAGCGTCCACAACGTCTCGCCCGCCGCGGCACCCAGGCAGCGGCTCCACTCCCGCGCCCCGCTGCCCGCCGGGCGCAGCGCGGCCAGCGCGTCGGCCAGGGTCTCCTTCACCGAGTCCTTGCTGAACAGCGGGAGCTCCAGTTCGCGGGCGAGCATCCGGGCGAGGGTCGTCTTCCCGGCGCCGGGGAGACCGTTGACCAACACAGCTAACATGCCGCGACCTTAACCACGGCACGGCCCGCGCAGGAGGGCGCCGCCCCGGCGCTGCGCGCGGCATCCGGTGCCTCACGGGTGCGTCGCGGTCGCCTCCTCGGTGACGTCGATGCCCGTGAACCGGGCCCAGTTGCGCCCGATCTCGCCCCAGGCCGCCACCGGCCCGCCGTCCAGGCGGCCGGTGAACAGCGGCCGCAGGTCGGTGTCGCGTTCCGCCCAGGCCGCGGAGAACTGGCTGCGGGTCACCCGCAGGCTGGTGTTGAGCTGGACGACGGCCGCCCGGGCGCAGTCCTCGCGCCATTCGTCGTCCGTCCAGGCGGCGGAGCCGACCGGGGGCCGCGCGGCCAGCGCCAGGCTGAGGAAGCACGCCGCGTTGTAGTTGACGAGGTATCCGGCGGCGGCCCTGTTGGAGCCGCGGTGCCGTGGCGCGGAACCGGCGATGCCCGCCCGGCTGTGGGCGTCCCCGCCCACGTGGTCGGCACCGGTGTGGTGGTCGGCGTACAGCAGCCGGCGCAGCCCCCAGTCGCGGCCGCCCCACAGCCGGCCCCAGCGCGCCCAGCCCCCGGTGACCTCCCGCGCCACGTCGCGGAACGCCGTGCGGACGTCGTCGGGTTCGGGCGAGCCGTTCTGGCGCAGCACCTCGGCCGCTCCGGCGATGCGCACCGCGCCGCGGAAGGAGCGGCGCCGGGTGCGCAGGGAGGGGCGGGGCCGCTCCATGGCCCACCACTGCCGCCAGTAGCGGCGTTCGCCCAGGTTGCGGCGGCCGGGCAGCAGGGTGCGGGCGTACCGACGCAGGATGGCCCGCCGCGACAGGCGCTTGAGCAGCCGTTCCAGGTGCTCCCGCGAACCGGGTTCGCGGCGCCTGCTGCGCTCCGCGTGCCGCGCCGGGTGGCGGCTCTCCTCGGCGCGGGCGATGGAGAGCCGGTAGGCCGTCTCGATGTGCTCGGGCCACAGCTGGACGCAGTACGTGTAGATCTCGACGGCCTGCCGGATGTGGTCGCCGGGGTCGGCGACTCCGGGGAACTGGCCCATCAGCTCCAGGACGCCCGCCTGGTGCTGGCGGACGGTGAGGTTCCCCGGCACCAGGGCGGCGGCCTCCTCGAAGTGCTCCAGTGCCCGCTCGTGGGCGGCGCGCTCGCCGCCCACGTCCCGGCGCTTGTTCGCGGCGAGCGCGTCCTCCTGCGCCCTGGTGCCCATGCGGTAGTGGCGGTAGGCGTCGGGGTCGTCGCCCCAGCTCTCCCAGCGGGGGATGCGGTCCTGCGAGCGGGGATCGGCGAGGATCTTGACGGTGCAGTAGCAGGCCACGCGTTCGTACAGCTCCCGGTCGCCGTCGCGCCTGTCCCGGTCGGTGGCGCCCGGCGCGGGGGTGCGGCCCTCCAGGATGGTCGCGGCCACCACCGTGTTCTTCGGCATGTACAGGATCCGCACCGAGAAGCGGGTGGGCTGGTCGCCCGTCGACAGGCAGTGCAGCATCACGTGGTACGCCCGGGGGCGGAAGAACGCGAGCCGCTTCATCACGTCCACCCAGCCGTGCGGGGAGGAGGCGGTCTCCGGTGCCGGGTCGGGCCCGATGGTCGTGCCGCTGCCCGGGGTGAGGACGTTCGGGCCGAGCGCGTCGGCGGCCATGTGCTCCGTGATGTACGCGGCGAGTTCGGCGGTGACCGCGGACTCGTGGCCGTGGCCGTGATCGGGGGTGCCGGGGGTGCCGCCGTTGCCGCGGTGCCCGTTGCCGTGGCCGCCGAGCAGACCGCGGTCCTCGCACACCACCACGGGCAGCAGCCGGCTGCTGCGATGCCGCCGCAGCAGCCCGGAGCCCAGCCGCAGCAGGCCGATGAACACGGCCACCGCGAAGATGCCGAGCACCCACACGGCGGTGCCCCCGGACTGCTCCCAGAACCCCTCCGGCCACGGGCCGCCGTCCCCGGCGGCCGCGGGCGCGGCGAAGACCGTCCCCATGGCACATCCCCCCGTCACATCCCCTTTATGTGCTCTTATGACGATCCCCATCCGGGGAGATCGCCAAGCCCGTACTGGGGTGGCGAATCGTCGACTCCCGGTCAAGGAGGGGGTTATGGGGCGCGGAGGACGGACGGTGCCGAAGGGGTCGGCGCCGCGGAGCGGACCGGCCCGTCAGGCGGGCAGGACGCCCAGCGGGTCCGTCGGCCCGGCCGGGCCCCGCGCGGAGCCTCCCGGCGCCGGTCCCGCGCCCTTCCGGTTGTGGCCGGACGCGTCGTCAACAGGGTGGCGGGGGCGTTGTCAGTGGCCTCGCCTAGTGTTCCGGTCACTTGATCACGGCGTTGCAGGGAGGCACGCATGGGGTGGGTCACGGTGGGCGACTACGAAGTCGCCCTCGACGAGGGGAAGGTCGTGTGCCGCAACGCGGCCGGCCGGCGGCTGAAGTCGGTGCCGTCCAAGCTGGCGGACGACCCGGTGGTCACGGGGTTGCGGCAGCTCACCGAGTGGCTGGAACGGCACGAACGCCAGTGCCTCGCCGACGTCGAGCGCTGGATGGTGCGGTCGCTGCCCGTGCCGCTCGCCGTGATCGGCGGCGTGTGGCCCGACCCGGCCTGGCGGGCGGCCCTGCGCGACCTCGTCGTCACCGGGGAGGACGGAGAGGTCGCCGGCTTCCTGCGCGACGCCGACGCCGATCGCGGCCTCGGCCTGGTCGACCTCGACGGCGACACCGTGCGGATCGCCCCGGAGCTGGTCCGGATCCCGCACCCCGTCCTCCTCGACGACCTGGAGGAGCTGCGGGAGTTCGCCGTCGAGCTGGGCGTGGACCAGAAGGCCGGGCAGCTCTTCCGCGAGGTGTGGCGGCGGCCCGAGGGGCTCGACCCCGAGGGCACCCTCGTCGAGGAGTACGCGGGCGGCAGCTTCAAGGAGCTGCGCTTCCTGCACGGCCGCGCCACCTCCCTCGGCTACCGGGTGCGCGGCGGGCACTCCGTCTGCCCCGTGCTGGAGGAGAGGCGTGCCGTCGAGGCCCGCATCTGGATCGGCGACTACGACGGCTGGAGCGAGACCGAGACCGGGCCTCTGACCTGGACCGACACCGCAGGCAAGACCCTGACGCTCGGCCAGGTCGGTCCCGTCGCCTGGTCGGAGGGCATGCGCATGGCGGCCGCGCTCTACGCGGGACGCGACATCGAGGACGAGGAGCAGGCGGCATGACCACGTACGACCCCACCACCACGGCCGCGCTGCTCGACGCCGGCGCGGTGCTGCCCCCCGGCACCACCACGCGTGAGGACGCCGACACGCTCACCGTCCGCACCTACACCCACCCCGTGCTCGACGACCGGCGGGTCGTCCGGCTCGTGCCCGGCACCCTCGGCGAGGCCGAGGACCTCGCCCTGGACTTCCTCGGCCTCACCCGCGATGACGAGGCCCCCGAGGTCGGCCAGGTCCGCCGGGAGACCCTCGGTTTCCCGGCCTGGGCGCTGGTCAACGACCCGGCCAACGGCCACCACGCGCTCGCCCTGGTCAAGGACGTCGAACGGCTCGCCCGGATGGCCAAGTCCCGCGCCGGCGCCGCCAAGGACGGCTTCGACGCGCTCGCCGAGCGCCTGGGCCGGGCCGTGCCGCACTTCCTGCCCACCTTCCACGAGCAGGCCGCCCGCGTCTTCCTCCAGCACGAGAACACCACGTATGCCGCCGCCTTCTTCGGCAAGGCCCGCGCCGCCGAACGCGTCCACGGCCTCGCCGTCGACGAGGACCGGCAGCGCGCGGTGTTCCTGGAGTTCGCCTTCGCGGGCGCCCTCACCGTCAAGGCCCTCAAGGAGCACGTCAAGGACCTGGCGCGGCGGCTGGACCCGGCGGAGGCCTGGCGGCAGTTCCGGCAGCTGATCGTGGAACGCTGCGCCGCCGGGATGCCCCCGTACGCCTCCCTCCCGCAGGACGCCAGGAGCCTGATCAAGGCCGCCGGGCTCGACCGGGTCACCGAGGAGTGCGCCCTCGTCGCCGACCTCGTCGCCTCGCCCGCGGTCGTCCGCGCGCCGGGCTCCTTCTGGACCGCCTACCGTGCCACCCTCGTCGTCCTCGCCGGGAGCGAACCGGCCGTGCGGGCACGGCTGCTGGAGATCATGCCGGCCGGGCTCGGCCGTGACGCCGAGGGCGACGAGTCCTGGCTCGCCCTGCTCGTCGAGACCGGCGCCGACACCCTGCTCACCGGCGAGGCGGGGGAGGCCGCGCGGGCCGTCGACGCCGCCGACTGGCTGACCCGCTGGGCGAGCCACCGCAAGCACGGCTCCGGCGCCTCCGAACGCTCCGCGGCCACCCTCGACCTCGTCACCCGCATGGCGCCCCGGCTGCGGGCCGACGGCCGGCCCGTCGACCTCTTCACCGGCCGCTGGCACCAGGGCGCCGAGATCGACCTGCTCGACCTGTGCGCCGCCGAGCGCGTGCCGCTGACCGTCCCCGGTGCGGACGTCACCGTGCACCTGCCGCTGCGCCGCTGGCTGGAGACCGCCGACCCGGCCCGCCGCGACCTCGTCGCCACCGGCGCCGACCCGCGCCTGCGCCGCCTGCTGCACGAGGCCGTCGGCAGCCTCGGCGAGGACCGGGGGCTGCCCGGCGTGCTGCAGGCCCTGGCCGGTCACCCGGTGCTCGGCGACGTCCTGCACACCTGGCTGGACGAGGCCGCCGGGCAGTTCACCCGCGCCGCGGGCCTGCCCGCCGCCCGCGCCGCCGTCAGCCGGCTGCGCCCCTTCCGCACCGTCGCGGCCCGGGTCAACCCGCAGGCCGTGGCGCGCGTCGCCGCGCACGACATCGCGCCGACGCTCGGCCGCACCCTCCGCGAGGGCATCCTCGACGAACTGGGCTGGCCCGCCCTCGAAGAGGGCCTGCGGCTGCTCGACGCCGCGGTCGGCAAGAAGAAGAACCACGAACTCGCCGTCGCCGAGGCCTGGCCCGCGCTGATCCTCAGCCGCGGGGACAAGGCCGTCGTCGTCGGGCCCGACAAGGTGCTGCTCGAGCACGACCTGCGCATCCCCGTCGAACTCGACCGCTGGAGCCGTCCCCACTTCCGCTGGGCCGACGGCGAACTCCTCGTCATGTGGTGGCAGGACGGCAAGCAGCTCGGCTACTGGTCCGCCCGGCCCGCCGACGTGTTCACCGTCGGCGGTGAGGAACTCCCGCACTGGTGGCACGGCCACGTCGCCGCCCCGTCGATCCCGCTGCCCGGCGGCGGCCGCGCCACCGGCGGCCGCACCCTGCACGCCGGTGACACCGTGCTGCCGCCCAGCCGCCCCGTCCTCGGCGACGGCACCACGCTCTGGCGCCAGGGCAAGCAGGGCGGCCACGATGTGTGGTTGGAGTACGACCCGGTCACCGGCACCCACGGCCGCGCCTCACTGCCCGCCTTCCTCGGCTCCGGCATCCGCGACGGAGCGCGGCTCCGCCAGGAGGACTGCGAGCTCCTGCCGCTGCAACCCGGCCTCGAACACAGCCCCTTCGGCACCGACGGCACCGTCCTCGGCCGATGGGTGCGCGTCGAGGGCGAGGGCGGCGGCTCCCGTACCGTCGCCGGCACACCCGACGGCCGCACGGTCGCCCTGCCCACCCGGCAGCGGCGGTGGTCCCCGTGCGTCCCGCTGGGCGCGCTGCGGCTCCCCGGCGGGGCCGGGCCCGTGGCCGCCCTCGTCGGCCAGAACGTGTCGCTGTACGCCGCGGGCGACGTCACCTGCGACGACGAACTCGGCAGTGTGACGCTCACGCAGCAGGGCGGCGACTTCGCCGCCGGCACCCGCTACGTACCGCCGCTCGCCTACTGGCACGCCCTGCGCCCCCGCGACGAAGGCGCCTCCGCGGTGCTGCGCGCCCTCACCGACGAGCAGGCGGCCGAGCTGCTGCGCGCCGGCGCCCACGCCCTGGCGGAGCGTCAGGCCGAGGTGGACCGCACCAAGAAGTACACCGGCCCGTCCGCGGAGGCCGTCGTGCGCGCCGCGGTCGCCGCCGCCCTCCCGGCCCTCACCGACGAACGGCTCCTCATCGGAGTCACCGCCCTCGTCAGGGGCACACTCCGGCACGCCGAGTCCGTCGCCTCCTTCGTCGCCCCGCCCGCCGACAAGCCGCGGCAGACGCGGCGCACGGAGGAGATGTTCGCCGACCACAAGCCGCTGCACGGCGACGACACCACGCTGCGCGCCGCCACGCTCGGCATCGCCGACCAGCCGGGCCACTCCTGGTGGGGCGGCGGCACGGAGTGGAGCGTGCTCCGCCAGATCCGGGCGGTCAACCACGTCCTGTCCGGCAAGGAGGCCGACGGCAAACCGCTGCCGAACCGGGCCGAGCTCGGTGCCGTCGGCGACGGCTGGCGCAGCGAGGAGCACACCGTCCCCGCCATGGGCACCGAGTGGCCGCCCGCGCTGGCCGTGCTGCGCCCCCTGGCCTACCGTGCCGCGTCGCCGGTCACGAGCCAGGCGATCCGCGAGGGACTGCTCCTCCTCTTCGACGCGATCACCGAGGGGCCGCTCGCGGTGCCCGGCAGCGGCCTGCGCGAGGTCGTCCTCAGCGAGAGGCACGGGAAGCAGCAGCGCGCGGGACAGGTCCTGCGCAAGGACGGACGCACCGTCGTGATCCTCGGCTGCCGGCGGATCGACGGCGACCGCGACCGCGTCCACTGGCTCGCCCTCGACCACGACCCCACCGGGGCGTTCGGCGCCGTCGCGCACTTCACCCTGGAGCACGAGACGGACCGCGCGCCGGCCTTCCCCGCCGAGCGGCTCGCCGCCGTCACCCGCCTCATCCGCGACAAGGGCCCCGCACCCTGGCACCGCTGCGCCCCCGATGCGCTCGTGGCGGCCACCCGCGGCGGCCTCGGCCCCGTCCAGGCGACCCTGCTCCTCGCCGGGCGACCGGAGGAGCCGGGCGCCGAGGCGCTGACCCTCGTGGAGCTGAGGGCACGTCAGAAGGACTTCGGTGAAGGCCTGCTGAGCTCGGTGCCGCGGCACGACTGCGCCGCCCTCATGGGCGCCCTCCTCCCCGACGACCCCGCCGACCTGTGGACCCACGGTCCCGACGCGGACGCCGCGGGCCGCGTCTGGCGCGAACGCCTCGGCGACGTCGTCCGCCTGCCCGAGGACATCGCGGCCGACCTCGCCGGAGTCACCGCCGCGTCCGCCGAGGCCGTGCTCAACCCGGCGCTGACGCCGTGGCTGAGCCGCACCACCGTGCAGCGCCCCGACAGGGACGGCGAGCTCGTCCCCGCCGACCCCGCGGCGCTGCCCGGCAGGTACGACATCACCCGCTCCGTCGCCGCCCTCGCCGGGCTCGCCTACGGGCTGCCGTACGGCCATCCGCTGCGCGCCGCCCTCCCCGAGGGCCTGGCCGCTCTGCGCCGGCGGATCGCCGACCCCGGCCTGCTGCTCGACATCGACATCGCCTGGACGGAGAAGGGCGGCCCCACCGCGGCCCAGATCCGCAAGGCGTACGGCCTGCCCGCCGCCGGCGGCGCCGGCACCCACGGCATGACCGACGTGGGCGAGGCGCTCGTGCTCCGCCCCTGGTACAGCGACACCGAGACGGTCCTCCTCCGCCCGGCCGGGCTCACCGGGGCCGACGACCCCGTCCTCGGCCTCGTCGAGGGACTCGTCGGCGTCCAGAGCGACAGCGGCGTGCAGGCGCTGCGCGCGGTGCTCGACGGCGAACTCGCCCGCGCCGTCGCGGCGGGCGGCGGAGCCGGGGAACCGGCGGGACACGCCCAGGACCCCACGGTCTCCGTCCCCGCCCTCGTCACCGAGGTCGCCGGCGCCGACGGCCTGGGCGAGGACGCCGCGGCGCTCTACCTCCAGCTGCTCGCCCTGCCCGACCCCACGGACCGCAACTGCGCCCGCTGGACGGGCTGGAAGCCCACCCGCATGAAGAAGGCCCGCGCCGAACTGGCCGCGACCGGCCTCGTCGTCGAGGCCAAGCGCCCCCGCGCCGGCCGCACCCTCTTCCTGCCCTGCGGCTGGCGCGACCTCAAGGCCCCCGCCGTCCCCGTGGAGACCTGGAAGGAAGGCCTCTACCCCGTCCGCGACCACGCCCGCGTCGTGCCCCTGCTGCCCGTGCCCGAGCTGTTCGCCCGCGCATGGGAACGCGTCCGCTCCGGCGACGCCCCCGGCTTCGAAGAACTCACCACCCGTGCCACCCGGAAGGGCCGCCGCCGATGACCACCACCGCCCCCGCACCCGCCGCGCGGCAGATCACCCCGCCCGAGGACCGGTACGCCACCGAACTCGCCTTCCTCGCCGCCCACGACGGCGGACCCCGCCCGCCCGCCTGGCGGCTCACCCCGCGCGCCGTCGTCACCTTCGTGATGGGCAGCGGTGGGCAGGCGCTGCGCCTGCCCGACGACGCCGAGGTCCCCGAGGGCGTGCCGCGGCGCCTCGTCGTCGAGGCCAAGTTCGTCGGCGACCGCGCCCTGGTGGAGCGGTGCGTCGTCACCCTCGCCGGGGAACGCGGCCTGCTCCTCGTCGGCGAGCCCGGCACCGCCAAGTCGATGCTCTCCGAACTGCTGTCGGCCGCGGTCTGCGGCACCAGCGGGCTCGTCGTCCAGGGCACCGCGGGCACCACCGAGGACCAGCTCAAGTACGGCTGGAACTACGCCCTGCTGCTCGCCCAGGGCCCCAGCCGGCAGGCGCTCGTCCCCTCGCCCGTGCTCACCGCGATGACCCGCGGCGCCGTCGCCCGCGTCGAGGAGGTGACCCGCTGCCTGCCCGAGGTGCAGGACTCCCTGGTCTCCCTGCTCTCCGAACGGCGCATCGCCGTCCCCGAACTCGCCGGCGGCGACGACGCCCTGGCGCACGCGGCGCCCGGCTTCACCCTGATCGCCACCGCCAACCTCCGCGACAAGGGCGTCTCCGAGATGTCCGCCGCCCTCAAGCGGCGCTTCAACTTCGAGACTGTCGGCCCCATCGGCGACCTCGACGCCGAGACGGCACTCGTGCGCAGCCAGTCCCGCGCCGCCGTCGAACGGGCCGGCGCCCCCTACCAGGTCGACGACGCCGTCCTGGAGGCCCTCGTCACCGCCTTCCGTGACCTGCGCGAGGGCCGCTCCGCCGAGGGCTGGGAGGTCGAACGGCCCTCCACGGTGATGAGCACCGCGGAGGCCGTCGCGGTCGCCGGCGCGCTCGCCCTGGCCGCCGCCTACTTCCCCGGCGACCGGGACGTGCTGGGGCTGCTGCCCGGCCACCTCCTCGGCGTCGTGCGCAAGGACGACCCGGCCGACGCCGCCCGCCTCCTCGGCTACTGGGACGGCCCCGTACGGCGCCGCGCCGAGCAGGGCTCACCGACCTGGCGCACCCTGTGGGAGCTGCGCGCCGTCCTGGAGGGCTGAGCCCGTGTCCCTCACCCCGGACGAGGCCGCCGCCGTCCTCACCGACCCGGCGGCGCCCTACCTCGTCGGCGTACGGCACCACGCCCCGTCGCTGGCGGCCGCGCTGCCCGCCCTGCTCGACGCGGCGAAGCCCGACGTGCTGCTCGTCGAACTCCCCGCCGAGATGCAGCAGTGGCTGCCCTGGCTCGCCCACGAGGACACCCGGGCCCCCGTCGCCCTCGCCGCCACCCCCGGCGACGGGGGCGGCGGCCCCGCCTTCTACCCCTTCGCCGATTTCTCGCCCGAACTCGCCGCCGTCCGCTGGGCCGCACGCACCGGCGTCCCCGTCGTCGCCTGCGACCTGCCGCTCGCCGACCGCGCGTGGCAGGCCGGCCGCACCACGGCCGCGCCGGGCGACCCCGGCCCTGGGCTGCACGCCGCCCTGCGCGCCCGGCTCAGCGGCCGCCCCGGCGACGACCTCTGGGACCGCCTCGTCGAGGCCACCGCCCCCGGTTCACCGCCCGAAGCCCTGCGCCGCGCCGCCCTCCTGACGGGCTGGGCGCTGCGCAGGGACGCCGCCGAGGGCGCCGGGGTCCCCGCTCTCGACCTGCGCCGCGAGCAGTGGATGCGGGCCCGGATCGCCGAGGCCGCCGCGGACGGCCGCCGCACCGCCGTCGTCGTCGGCGCCTTCCACGCGCCGGCCCTGGTCCCGGCCGCCCTGTGGCCGCGGGGCACCGCCCCCGCGGAAGGCCCGGACGCGGCACCCGCACCCGAGGACGGCGCGGCCTGGACGACCTCCCTGATCCCCTACGCCTACCCGCTGCTGGACGAACGCTCCGGCTATCCGGCGGGCATCCGCGACCCCGAATGGCAGCACATGGTGCTGGAGGCGGCCGGCGACCCCGGCGCCCTCGACGAGGCGCTCACCCGGGCCGCCGTCCGTGTCTGCGCCGAACTGCGCGCCCAGGGCCACCCGTCGGGCCCCGCCGACGCCCGCGAGATCAGCCGGCTCGCCGGCGACCTCGCCCGGCTCCGCGGCCTGCCCGCGGCCGGCCGCGGCGAACTCGTCGAGGCCGTGCAGACCGTGCTGGCCCAGGGGGAGCCGTACGGACGCGGACGGGCCGTGGCGCGCGCCATGGAAAGCGTGCTGGTCGGCACCCGCGGCGGCCGCCCCGCGCCCGGGGCGCCGCGCAGCGGCCTCGCCCCCGCCGTCGAGCGGGAACTGACCGCACTGGGCCTGCCCGGCCCCGGCCCGGACGGCGCCGCCCCGGCCGACGTCCGGGACCTGCGCCTGGATCCGCTCCGCTCCGACCTCGACCGCCGCCGCGAACTCCTGCTGCGAAGACTGACCGTGTGCGGCGTGCCCTACGCCGAGCCGAAGGACGTCACGGGGGCAGCCCGCACCGAGGGCCTCACCACCCGCTGGGAGGTCCGCTGGACACCCGCCACCGCGGCCATGCTCACCGCCGCCGGCATCCGCGGTGTCACCGCCGCCCAGGCCGCCGAGGGCGTGCTGCGCGAACACCGCCGCCAAGAGACGGACGAGGGCGGTCCGACGGCCGCGCAGACGCTCGCCGGACTGGCCCGGGCCGCGGAGTGCGGGCTGCCCGCGCTCGCCGCGGAACGCCTCGCCGAAACCGCTGACGTGCTCCCCGCGTCCGGCACCCTTCCCGAACTCCTCGCGGGACTCGCCCTGCTGGACCGCGTCCGGGCCGGGCACATCGCCGGGCTGGACGCCGACGAACCCCGCACCGCCCGCGCCGCCGCCGTCGCCGAGCTGCTGACCGCGGCCGCGGTCCGCCAGGTCGACGGCCTCACGGGCTCCGAGGACCCCGCCGACGCGCACGCGCTGCTCGAACTCGCCCACCGCGCCGACCTCCTGGGCGGCGTCCGGCTCACCGACGCCCTCGCGCGACTCACCGCGGACGGCTCCCCGCTGATGCGCGGCGCGGCGGGCGCCGTCCGGGTCCTCCTCGGCCACGAGGCGCCCCAGACCCTCGGCGCCCGGGTCGCCTCCTGGGTCGACGCGGCCGGCGACCCCGACTCCCGCGCCGCCCTCACCGCCCGGCTGACCGGGCTGCTGACCGCGGCCGGCCCGCTGCTGGAGACGGCCGCCCCCGCGCTGGAACCCCTGCTCGACCGCGTCCGCGACCTGCCCGACCAGGCCTTCCTGTCGCGGCTCCCGGCCCTGCGCGGCGGCTTCGACACCCTCAGCCCGGCCGCCCGGGACCGGCTCCTGGCCGCCGTCGAGGAACGCCTGGACACCGAAGGCGTCGCCGACACCGCGGGCGTCGACCCCGTCGCGCTCGCCACCTGGACCCGCGCCGACCTCGCCGCCCGCGCGGCGCTGACCCGCTGGGGCCTGCTCCCGCCCCGCGAGACGCCACCCTCGCATGACCAGGCCGCCGATGCGGCCGGCCGGGAGGTCGGCCCCACCGGCCCGGCGGCGACGGCGTACCCGGGCGAGCCCGCCGCCACGGCGTCGCCGGGTGAACCGCAAGGTGCCACCACTCCCGACGCAGCGGTCCGCGGCGATGGCCCGACCGCGGCGCCGGCCGCCTCCGCCGACGGCGCGTCAGGTGCCCCGTCCGTACCGCCTGTCCATGCGGCAGCCCGCGAGGGTGGATTGGCGGGCGGGGCGGCCGACGACGATGCGGGCCCCGCCCACGCCGCGGAAGCCCGCACCCTCCCGCCTGCCGACCGGTGGCGCCTCGTGCTGGGCCGCCGCGGCGACCGGCTGCCGCCCTCCGCCGCCGCCCTGGCCACAGCCCTTGACGAGCTGTACGGCAACGGCCACGGCGAGGGCAGCCGCGGCGACCTCGGCGGCCGCGGCACGGCCGGCGGCGGCCGCCAGGCGCCCTACCCCGGCGTACGGGAGTGGTCCGAGGAACTGGCGGCGCTGTTCGGGCCCGGCGTCCGCGAGGAGGTGCTGGCGGCGGCCGCCGCGTCCGGCCGCAAGGACGTGATCGCCGAACTCGACCCCGACAGCGTGCGCCCTTCCGTCGACCTGCTGCGTACCGTGCTGCGGCACGCGGGCGGGCTGCCGGAGGCCCGGCTCGCCGCGCTCCGCCCGCTCGTACGGCGCCTGGTCGAGGAACTCACCCGCCGACTCGCCACACGACTGCGCCCCGCACTGCACGGCACCGCCCTGCCGCGGCCCAGCCGGCGCCCCGGGGGCGGCCTCGACCTGGCGCGTACGCTGCGCGCCAACCTGGCCACCGCCCGCCGCGGTCCCGACGGCACCGTCCGGGTGATCCCGGAGCGGCCGGTGTTCCGCGCCCGGGCCCAGCGGGCCGCCGACTGGCGGCTGATCCTGGTCACCGACGTGTCGGGATCCATGGAGGCCTCCACGATCTGGGCCGCGCTCACCGCCTCCGTCCTGGCCGGGGTGCCCACCCTGTCCACGCACTTCCTGGCGTTCTCCACCGAGGTCATCGACCTCACCGACCACGTGGGGGACCCGCTCTCGCTGCTCCTGGAGGTGAGCGTCGGCGGCGGCACCCACATCGCCGCCGGGCTGCGGCACGCCCGCGAACTGGTGACGGTGCCCTCGCGCACCCTCGTGGTGGTCGTCAGCGACTTCGAGGAGGGATATCCGCTGGGCGGCCTCCTGGCCGAGGTCCGCGCCCTGGTCGGCTCCGGCTGCCACGTCCTGGGCTGCGCCAGCCTCGACGACGCGGGCCGCCCCCGCTACTCCACCGGCGTCGCCGGGCAGCTCGTCGCCGCGGGCATGCCCGTCGCCGCCCTCAGCCCCCTGGAACTCGCCCGCTGGGTGGGGGAGAAGATCGCATGAGGCACCAACCTCTGGCGTCGGCCCCGGCCGTCGTGGACGACGCTGCCGAGGGCGTCCGCTGCGGTCGCGGCCTTCCGGTCTGTCGGATCCGCCATTGGGCGGAAAGGGAGGTCGCATGAGTGGGCAACTCCTCCCGGTGGCCAGGCCGTCGTGGACGGCCCGCCGCCTGCGGGTCGTCGTGGATGCCGTTGCCGAGGGCGTCCGCTGCGGTCGCCGCGTCCCGGCCGGTCGGATCCGTCCATTGGGCAGGCGAGGCGGTCGCGTGAGCGGGCGGCTTCCCCCGGTGGCCCCGGCCGCGTCTCCGGCCGTCGTGAACGACGTCGCCGAGGACGTTCCCGCCGCAGGCGTCACCACAGCCGGCACACTCCGCCCTCTCGAACTCGCCCGCCGGACAGGGGAGAAGACCACATGAACCAGCAACTCCCCCCGGTCGTCCCGGCTGTGACCGCGGAACTGGTCGGGGCCCTTTCGCCGCGGCTGCGCAAGCGCCTGGACGCGGGGGTGGCCAAGCTCTCCGCCCGCCCGGTCGTGGTGGACGGCGACACCGTGCGGATCGCCGTCGACGACGACACCGACCTCGAACTGCTCGCCCCCGGCGGCACGGTGACCCGGGCCGAGGACGTCCGCTGCGGCTGCCTGCTCGCCCCGGACTGCCTGCACCGCGCCGCCGCCGCGTCTGCCGCGCCCGTCGCCGAAGCCGAAGCGCCGGCCGCCGAGGAAGGCCGGCCGGGGCCCGCGGGGGAAGCGGCCACCGCGGCCGGGCCCGAGGCCGCCACCCCCCAGCAGCGGGCCGCCGCCGAGGCCCTGCGCGCCGCGGGGGCCGCCGCCCTCGACGCGGGCATCGACGGCTCCGGCGCCGTCGTCCAGGCCGAACTGCTCAGGGCCGCGCACTCCGCCCGGCTCGCCGGACTGCCCCGGGCCGCCGCCGCGGCGGTCTCCGTCGTCACCCGGCTGCGCGCCGCCCGCGCCGCCGACCCCGGGCACCGCCTCGCCGACCTGGTCGCGGCGCTCCGCGAACTCCTCGGCACCGCGCACCGCGTCCCGTACGCGACCGGCCCCGAACTCGCCGCCGTTCGCGGCACCGCCCGCCAGCCGTACACCCCGGACGGTTCGCTGCGGCTGTACGGGCTGTTCTCCGAGCCCGTCCTCACCGCGAGCGGCTACGCGGGCGCCGTCACCTGGACCGTTGACGCCGAAGGCCGTCTCTACACCGTCTCCGACGTCGCCCCCGGCGGCCCCGGCCGCGCGACGGGCGCCGCCGACCGGGCGGTGCGCATCGGCGACACCGCCCTCACCCACCGCGAACTCTCCCGCGCGGGCCTGGCCGTGTCCGGCGCCACGGTCTCGCCCACCGGGCGGCTCGGCGCGGGCGCCGCTGTCCGCGCCGTACGGGCCACCGGCGCCGACTGGACGGCCGAACCCCTGGACCGCCTCTGGCGGGTGCCCGTCGCCGAACAGGCCGTACGCGCCCTCGGCACCGGCGACGGCCTGCTCTTCCTCGACGTCACTCTCATCGGCACCGTCCGTGAGGCCGGCGGCGACTGCCTGCTCGCCCAGTGCGACGACCTGACGCTGCGGCTCACCGCCGCGCACGACCACCCCGCGCTTCCCGACCGCGACAACCTGCGGCTGCTCGCCGAGGCGCCGGGCACCCGGTTGCGCGTGGTCGCCCGGCTCGATCCGGCGCCGCACCCCCGCGCACTGCTGCTGGCCAGCAGTCATCCGGCCGACCCCGGGGCCCGTGTCGACACCGGCCTCGACCGCCTCCAGCGCGCCGACCTCCCCGTCGCCGCGCCCGCGGCCTCCCTGCCGCCGCTTCCCGCGCCCGACGAGGCCCCGGTCCACCTGCTGCTCCGGCGCGTGCACCAGGCCGCCTCCGGCGGCCGCCGGGTCCTCGCCCTCCCCGCGAACCCCGCCCCCGACACCCGGCGCCTGCGCCGTGCCGCCCTCCCGACCGCCGCGGACCTGGTCGACGACCTCCACCGCACCGCGGCCGACCGCGGCCGCGACCCCTTCGGCCGCCTCCTGCCCGCCGACACCGAACGCTTCGCCCTGGCCTGGCTCGCGGCCGCCGTCTACTCCGACGCGCTGTCCCGCGCCCTGTGCGCGGCGGCGTGGGGCGCCGACCCGTCCGACGACCCCTCCGCCGCCGACCCTTCCTCCCGCGCGCCGGCCTCGCCCGTCGGGGCGTCGGGCGGTCAGCCGTAGGGGACCGACCACCGGTGGGCGCGGCGTGCCGGCGGGCAGCCCTCCGCCGACCAGGCGGGGGGCGTGCACGGCTGCCCGTCACCCGGACCGGATCCCGCGGCGAAGACGCACCCGCTCCATGTGCAGCGCACCCGGGCCACGGCACCGGCTGCCTCGAGCCGCCGCGCGGCGTCCTCGGCGGCCTCCAGCGAGGTGCCCTCCACGACCACGAGCGGCACGGCGTCGAGCAGTTGCCTGCTCCGCCACGCGCTCAGGCCCGTCACGGACCGCAGCGCCCGGACGACCTCCAGCTTCCGGTCGGCGTCCCCGGCCCCCGTCAGCAGCACGCCGTACGCCGGCTCCTCCACCCGCCACCTCCCCTCAGGAGACGATGTCCTTCCCGCGGAAGCCGCGGAAGGCCAGCGCGAAGAAAACCACCGCGAAGGAGAGCGACACCGAGGTGCCCTTGAGCATGCCCGTCCATTCCAGGCGAGGCTGGAGCGCGTCGATCCAGGCGTACTGCCAGTGCGTCGGCAGGACGTCCCGCAGCGAGCCCAGCGCCGTGATCGCGTCCAGGATGTTGGAGAGGATCGCGACGCCCACGGCCCCGCCGACCGCGCCCAGCGGCGCGTCGGTGAGCGTGGAGAGCCAGAAGGCGAAGCCCGCGACGGCCAACTGGCCCACGAAGACGTAGAGCGCGGCGATCGCGAGCCGGCCCGTCGCGGTGCCCGGGGGCAGCGAGCCGGCCGTGGTGAGCTCCAAGTCGCCCCAGCCGTAGGCGAGCGCGCCGACGCCGAGCGCCACCGCGGGCAGCGCCAGCACGGCGGCGGCGCTGAAGACCAGCGACACCAGCGCCTTGGACGCCAGCAGCCGGGCCCGGGGCACCGGGGCGGCCAGCAGGTAGCGCAGGGAGGACCAGTTGGCCTCCGAGGCGATCGTGTCGCCGAAGAAGAGGGCGACCGGGATCGTCAGCAGGAAGCCGGAGGAGACGAAGAGCACCGCCAGCGAGAAGTTGACGCCGGAGGCGGTGGCCACGTCCATCATCGTCGGGCCGGAGTTCCGGCCCCGCGGGGTGCCGCCGATGGCGAAGGCCGCCCACACGATCACCGGCAGGCCGAGCACGACGCCGAACGCGACGAGCGTACGGCGCCGCAGCAACTGCCGTACCGCCTCGACCCGCAGCGGGAGGGTGCGGCCCGGACGGTACCCCTCGGCCAGTTCCAGGGTCTCGGTCACGCGGGAGCTCCGATCAGGGTCAGGAACGCGTCCTCCAGGCGGCGGTGCGGGCCGACGCGCTCCACCGGCACGTCGAGCCGCAGCAGTTCGGACAGCAGCTCCGGCACGGCCATCGTGCCCGGCCGGACGAGCAGCCCGCCGTCCGCGGACTCCGCCGCCTCGACGCCGGGCAGTGCCGACAGCTTCGCCGCGACCGCCTCCCGCGCCTCGTCCGCCATGCCCGGCGCGCCGACGAACAGCGTCTGCCCGCTGCCGGCGATGTCGCCGACCGGACCGGCCACGATGAGCCGCCCCTTGTCCATGACGACCAGGTGCGTGCAGCTCTGCTCGACCTCCGACAGCAGGTGGCTGGAGACGAGGACGGTACGGCCGGCGGCCGCGTAGCGGCGCACCACGTCGCGCATCTCGCGGATCTGCGGCGGGTCGAGCCCGTTGGTCGGCTCGTCGAGGATGAGCAGGTCGGGCAGGCCCAGCATGGCCTGCGCGATGGCGAGCCGCTGGCGCATGCCCTGCGAGTACGTGCGCACCGCGCGCTCCAGCGCCTCGCCCAGGCCCGCGATCTCCAGGGCCTCCTCGACGTGGGCGTCGGCCGCCGGCCGGCCCGTGGCCCGCCAGTACAGCTCCAGGTTGGCACGCCCCGTCAGGTGCGGCAGGAAGCCCGCGCCCTCCACGAAGGCCCCCACCCGGGACAGCACGGGCGCACCCGGCCGGATCGCGTGCCCGAACACCCTGATGGTGCCCGCGTCGGGGCGGATGAGGCCCATCATCATGCGCATCGTCGTCGTCTTGCCGGCGCCGTTGGGGCCGAGCAGCCCCAGCACCTGGCCCCGCTCCACCCGGAACGACACCTCCCGCACCGCGTAGCGGTCCGCGGCCCCGCGATAGCGCTTGGACAGCCCGGAGATCTCCAGCGGGACGTCCGCCAGGTCCGGGTCGGGTGCCTGCCGTACGGCGCCCGCCCGGCGGCGGCCGGTCAGCAGCAGCGCCGCGGCCAGCGCGAGCGCGGCGACCGGCAGCAGCCACACCCACGCGGGCAGCGTGCCCTGGGCGGTGGTCAGTTCCGGGTCCGTCGGCAGGGCCAGCGCGGCTCCCTCGGGCAGCGACACCCGGTAGGTGGCGGCCGCGAGGGGGGAGGAGTAGCCGAGGTCGGTGGTGGACAGCACCAGCCGCAGCCGGTGGCCGGCGGCGAACTCGTGGTCCACGGCGGGCAGCCGCACCCGCACCGTGCCGCCGCCCGCCACGCGCAGCGGTGCGACCAGTTGGTGCGGCAGCGTCTCGTTGCCGCCCGGGGCCACGTCGTACAGCTTCGCGAAGAGCACCGCGCCGGCGGGTGCGTCCGTGTCGACGGTGACCCGTGTGGTCGCCGCGCCCGTCAGACGCAGCGCGGAGGTCAGCGGCGCGGAGTCGAAGGCGGCGCGCTGACCGGGGAAGTCCAGGGACAGCGAGAGCCCCTGGCCGAGGTCGGAGAGCTGGGAGAGCGCGCCCACCCCGGGCACCGCCGAGATCGCCGGCGGGCTGCCGCCCGCGGGGTTGGCCACCGTCCGGGTACGTCCCTCGAGCGGGACCGTACGGGTCCGCGTGCCCTCGAGCCCCGGGTACGCGTCGGCGTCCGCGCCGCGCCGCACCGCCCTGCCGTCGGTGGTGTCGACGCCTCCGGTGCGGGTGACGCGGAACGCGGGCCCGGTGTCGGCGCCCTCGTCCTTCTTCAGCCAGCGGTCGAACCAGGCGGTGGTGCGCGCCTCGATCCGGGCGGTCTCCTGGTCGCCGCCGTCGTGCCCGCCGGAGAACCAGTCGACGGCCACGGGGGCGCCGTTGGCGGCGACGGCACGCGCGATGGCGTCGCCCTGGTCGAGCGGGAAGAGCGAGTCGTTCTGGCCCTGCACCACCAGGGTCGGCACCTTGATGCGCCCGGCCACCGAGGAGGGGCTGGAGCGCGTCAGCAGCCGCAGCGTCGCGGCGTCCGGACGGCCCGCGACCGCCGAACGGTCGTACATCGCGCACAGTTCGGCGGTGAAGCCGCACGCGGCGCCGCGCGCGCCGGTGGAGAAGAAGACCCCCGCCCACAGCTTCTTGAACACGCCCTGCGGGAAGAGCGCCTCACCCAGGTCCCACCAGGTGATCACGGGCACGATGGCGTCCACCCGCCGGTCGTACCCGGCGGCCAGCAGCGAGATGGCCCCGCCGTATGAAGCCCCCGCGACACCGACCCGCGGGTCGTCCCGGCCGTCGCGCAGCACCTCGGGCCGCCGGCCCAGCCAGTCGACGAGCCGTGAGACGTCGGCGACCTCCGCGTCCGGGGAGTTGAGCCCGATCCGCCCGCCGGAGGCGCCGAAGCCTCGCGCGGACCAGGTCAGCACCGCGTAGCCGCTGCGGGCGAGGGACTCGGCCTGGGCCCGCATGTCGTCCTTGCTGCCGCCGAACCCGTGCGCGAGCAGCACCGCCGGGCGCGGCGCCGACCCGCCGGAGGTGAAGTAGGAGGTGTCGATCCGCACCTCGGCGGAGCCGCCCGGGGCCTCGGGCATCGAGAAGACCCGGTCCTGGCGGCGCACGGGTGCGGGGGAGTCGGCTGTCGCAAGGGTGACGACGCCGCCTCCGGCGAGCAGGGCGAGGGCGGCGGCACCGGCCGCCAGCCGCCGCCGCGTGCGCCAGGTCCTGGGCAGGGCGAATCGCATGCGTGATCCTCGGACGGGGACGACGAGTGTGACGTTCCCACTATGCATTCCGGTGATCACCCGCGACGTCCGCCTCAGGCACCGGATCGGCGTACTCCACCGGGAGTACGGTGGCGGACGTGCCCTTCGAACGACTCGTCACCGCCCCCCTGCCGCGGCTGGGTCTCGGCCTCGCCGCCGTCGGCCGTCCGGCGTACATCGACCTCGGCCGCGCCGCCGACCTGCCCGCCGACCGCACCGTCGAGGCGATGCGGGACCGTGCCCACGCGGTCCTCGACGCCGCCTACGCGACCGGCATCAGGTACTTCGACGCCGCCCGCTCCTACGGTCGCGCCGAGGAGTTCCTCGCGGGCTGGCTGGACGCCCACCCCGAGGCCACCGACGTGGTGGTCGGCAGCAAGTGGGGCTACACCTACACGGCCGACTGGCGGGTCGACGCCGAGGTGCACGAGGTCAAGGACCACGGCACCGCCACGTACGACCGGCAGATCGCCGAGACCCGCGCGCTGCTCGGCGACCGCCTCGACCTCTACCAGATCCACTCCGTCACCCCGGACAGCCCCGCCCTCGCCGACCGCGAACTCCACGCGCGCCTCGCCCGGCTGGCGTCCGAAGGGGTGGCCGTGGGCCTGTCCACCAGCGGTCCGCTGCAGGCCGAGGCGATCCGCGCGGCGCTGAAGGTGACGGTGGACGGGCAGCACCTGTTCACCTTCGTGCAGGCCACCTACAACCTGCTGGAGCCGTCCGCGGGGCCCGCCCTGGCCGAGGCGCACGACGCAGGAGTGACCGTGATCGTCAAGGAGGCCATGGCCAACGGCCGCCTGGCGACGGCCGATCCGGACTCCCCCCTCGCCGAGGTGGCCGGCCTGACCGGCGCCACGCCCGACGCGGTGGCCCTCGCCGCGGTCCTGCGCCGCCCCTGGGCCGGCATCGTGCTCTCCGGCGCCGCGACGCCCGGTCAGGTCGCCGCCAACGCCCGGGCCGCCACCGTCGGACTGGACGCCGGACAGCTGGCCCGCCTCACGGCCCTGGCCGAACCGGCCCCCGCGTACTGGCGGCACCGCTCGGAGCTCCCCTGGAGCTAGCGCGCATCCGGCACGGGGAGGGCGCCGGACCACTGAGGCGGTGCGGGACCGCCACCGGCCCGCGCCGGACCAGGTTCCCCGGGGCCGGCGCCCCCGCCCTTGCCGGCACCCCCGCCCTTGCCGGCGCCCCGCCCGGCGGGGGCATCCGCCGCTAGCGGGCGCCCGACCCCACCGCGCCCACCGGGCGCGGTGAGAGCGCCAGGAAGCCCCCGATCCGCGCGCGCAGCCCGGCGGCGTCCAGGCCGTGCGCGGCCACGTGCTCCTGCCAGGTGCCGTAGCGGCGCAGTTCCTCGCGGGCGGTGCCCAGCGCGAGCACGCGGTGCGGCAGGTCGAGCAGTGCCTCGGCGGCGTGGGGCGCCGATGTGCCCGCCAGGTACGGCTCGACCAGCACCACGTCCGCCGCGTCCGTGCCCGCCACGGCCGCCCGCAGCCCGGCCGCGTCGAAGGGGCGCACCGTGGCGGCGTACAGCACCGTGACGTCCAGGTCCGCGACCGCCGCCAGCGCTGCGTCCAGGAGGGGTCCGACGGCGACGACCACGCCCGCCCTGCCCTCGCGCAGCACCCGGAACCGGCCCGGCTCGACCGGCCGCGCGGTGCGGTTGGACTGCTCGCTGAGCCGTACGTAGACCCGCTTGTCGCCGTCGGCCGCCGCGTGCCGGACCAGGGCCTCGGCCTCGTCGGGGTGGCCGGGCACGTGCACGGTCCAGCCGTCGAGGGTGTCCAGCAGCGCGACGTCACCGGGGGCCTGGTGGGTGCGGCCGCCCGAGGCGATGTCGTAGGAGGCGCCCGAGCTGACCAGCACCGCGCCGGCGTCCTGGTGCCCCAGGTCCAGCTTGACCTGCTCGAAGGGCCGTTCCACGAGGAAGCTGCCGAAGCTGTGGACGATCGGCCGCAGCCCGGTCAGCGCCAGCCCGCCGGCGACACTGACCAGCAGCTGCTCGCGGATGCCGACGTCGATGACCCGGTCGGGGTGGTCGCGGGCGGCGTCCGTGAAGCGCTCCCCGGAGATGACCGCCAGCACGACGGCCAGCCGGGGGTCCTCGTCCAGCAGGCGGGTGGCGACGGCGCCGAAGCGGTCACGCATGGTGTCCATGGGAAGGTCTCCTCGGTTCGGTGCGGTGGTCACCGCTTGGGTTCGACACGGGCGACGACGGCGTGCGGCCGTCCGGGGTGCGGTGCGGTGAACGCGTCGTACAGCGCCTCGTGGTCGCGGCCGTCGGCCTCGGTGACGGACCAGCCCTCGCCCGCGAAGAGCGAGGCGGGTCCTCCCGGGCGCCGGTAGGTCGCGGAGGTGTTGTCGACGGCGACGACGTGCAGGCCCTCCAGGCCGACGGCGCCGGCGTAGGCCACGGCCTCGTGGTTGCTCCCCTCGTCCAGTTCGGCGTCGCCGACGAGCACCCACACCGCGGCGTCGGTCAGGCCCTGCGCCCGCAGCCCCAGGGCGCTGCCCACCGCGATCGGCAGCCCGTGGCCGAGCGAGCCGGAGCCGATCTCGGCGCCCGGCACGAGCACACGGTCCGGGTGGTGGCCGAGCGGCGAGCCGAAGGAGCCGAAGTCCGGCAGCCACTCCACCGGGAGGAAGCCCTTGGCGGCCAGCACCGCGTAGTACGCCATCGGCCCGTGGCCCTTGGAGAGCAGGAAGCGGTCCCGGCCGGCGTCCTCCGCCGTCCCCGGGGTCACCCGCAGCACCCGGTCGTAGAGCACCCACAGCACGTCGAGGGTGGAGGTGGCGGCAGGTCCGTGCTTCTCGTCGCCGGTCATGAGCGACATCAGCCGCTGGAGGTCGTCGTAGTCGTACGCGGTGTCCGCACTGGTCGGAGTCATGAGTCGAGGGTGCAACTTCAAGTCGGCTTGAGGTCAAGCGGTACCCTCGGCCGCATGAGCGACCCCGCACCCCGCCGCGACCGCCTGGCCATCGGCGAGCTCGCCGCCCGCAGCGGCCTGGCCACCTCGGCCCTGCGCTACTACGAGGACCTGGGCCTGATCCGCTCCGAGCGCACCGCCGGCGGGCAGCGGCGCTACGCGCGCACCACGCTGCGCCGCGTCGCCTTCATCCGGGCCGCCCAGCGCGTCGGCCTGTCGCTGGAGGAGGCGGGCGCGGCCCTGGCCCGGCTCCCCGAGGACCGCGCCCCCAGCGCCGCCGAGTGGAACGCCGTGGCCCGTACCTGGACCCGCCGGATCGACGAGCAGATCGCGGAGCTGCACCGGCTCAAGGACAACCTGACCGGCTGCATCGGCTGCGGCTGCCTCTCCCTGCGCAAGTGCACGCTGTACAACCCGGACGACACCGCGGCCGCCAAGGGCCCCGGCGCGCGCTACCTGCTGGGCGACGTGCCGGCTACACCCCGTCGACCTTGAACGGGTCGTGCTCGGACAGCAGCTTGTCCAGCCGGGCCTGGTCCACCCGGCTCGTCACCTGGCCGGCCTCCTGCCGGTCGCGCACGACCTTGGCGAGGGTGAACGCCGAGGTCACCACGTAGAGCAGCCCCACCGCCAGGAAGGCCCGCACCCACGGGCCGACCGGCAGGTAGGCGATGCCCACGACCATCGCCCCGAGGGCGACGGCGAACGAGATCGCGGCTTGGGCCGAGTAGGCCGCCGTGTTCTGCTGCTGGATCGGATTCGCCATACCCGAAGCATCGGCCGTCGTGGCCCGCGCCACATGAGTACGGCTACTCATCCCGGGCCGGGTACGCCGCCGCGGCGGGACCGCGCGGGGGGCGGGAATGGTGCGAGCGAGCACCCGACGACGTGCGGTATTGTTCTCGTGCGCGGTCGGCCGGGTGGAAGCCCGGCGCGATCCGGCACCGGGACGTGGCGCAGCTTGGTAGCGCACTTGACTGGGGGTCAAGGGGTCGCAGGTTCAAATCCTGTCGTCCCGACGGTGCTGACCAGCGGGTTTGTCATTCATGACAAACCCGCTGGTTGCGTTTGCGGCACAGCAGGCGCGGAAGGGGCGAGGGCACGCCGCCCGGCCGCCCCCCGTCGGGGCCGCGCCGCCCGGGGCCCCGCCCGTGCGCCGGGAAGCCTCCGTGCGCCGTGCCGCGGGGCCGGAAAACGCTTGGACTCCGCCCCGGCCCTCGCGGGACACTGCCACGTCCGGACCGCCCACCGATCGCACGCCGGCCTCGTCGCGAGCCGCGCGGACCGCCGGCCCCGGTCGAGCGCCGCGCCGCGACGGTGGCAGCGGCACCTCCCGGACAAGGACGCGGCAGCGCGCCGCACGACACCGCAGGGTGGAGATGGGAACGCCTGAATCGCACAGGTTCCGGAAGTCCAGGGGCCCGGTGCTCCTGGCACTTCGTCACTACGGAAGGGAACTGGCCCGGCTACGGCGGCTGACGCTGCCGGCGATGCTGTCGCCGGCCCTCGGCAACATCGGCATCAACTACGTCGCGCCGCTGGTCGTCGCGAAGCTCGTCGGCGGGTTCGTCGACGGCACCGCCCCCGGCCTCGGCAGCACCCTGCCCTACGTCCTGGTCTTCGCAGGCGTGCTGCTGCTCGCGGAGACGCTCTGGCGGATCGGCCTGCACTGCCTCAACCGCCTCGACGCGCTCGGCATCGAGCACCTGTACGTGGTGGGCATGGACGAGCTGTTCGCCAAGGACGCGTCGTTCTTCCACGACAACTTCGCCGGGTCCCTCACCAAGCGGGTGCTGAGCTTCGCCTCGCGCTTCGAGGAGTTCGTCGACACGCTGACCTTCAACGTCCTCGGCAGCTTCGTGCCGCTGCTGTTCGGGTCGGTGGTGCTCTGGGCCTACGAACCGCTGCTGGTGGTGGGCCTGTTGGTGATGATCGCGGTGACCGGGTTGTGCGTGGCGCCCCTCATCCGGCGGCGCCAGGCGCTGGTCCGCCGGCGCGAGGAGGCCATCGCCCGGGTGTCCGGGCACGTCGCCGACAGCCTCATGAACATGGACACCGTCCGGGCGTTCGCCGCCGAGGAACGCGAGGCCGCCGAGCACCGCTCCCGCGTCGCCGAGTCGCGCAGGCTCACGCTCAAGTCGTGGGACTACGGCAACCTGCGCATCGACACCCTGGTCGCACCGCTGTCCGTGCTGACCAACGCGCTCGGCCTGCTGCTCGCGGTCACGCTCGGCGCGGGCACGCACGGCGTGGAGGCGGTGGTCGTGGCCTTCACCTACTACTCCAACGCGACGCGGATCATGTTCGAGTTCAACCAGATCTACCGCCGCCTGGAGAGCTCGATGACGGAGGCCGCGCAGTTCACCGAGCTGCTGCTGGAGCCGCCCACCGTGCTGGACCCACCCGCGCCGGAGCCGCTGCGGTCCCGGGGCGCCGGCGTCAGCTTCGAGCGCGTGACGTTCGCCCACGGGGGTGGGAAGCCGCTCTTCGACGGGCTCGACCTGGCCGTGCCCAGCGGTGCCCGGGTCGGGCTGGTCGGCCGGTCCGGCGGCGGCAAGACCACGCTCACCCGGCTGCTGCTGCGGATGAACGACATCGACGGCGGCCGGATCCTCGTCGGCGGGCAGGACATCAGCCGGCTGCGCCAGGCCGACCTGCGCAGCCTGATCTCCTACGTGCCGCAGGACCCCGCGATGTTCCACCGCTCGCTGCGGGACAACATCGCCTTCGCCCGGCCGGACGCCACCGAGGGCGAGATCCGCCGGGCGGCCCGGGCGGCCCACGTCACGGAGTTCGCCGACGCACTGCCCGGCGGCTTCGACACCATGGTCGGCGAGCGCGGGATCAAGCTCTCCGGCGGACAGCGGCAGCGGGTCGCCCTCGCCCGGGCGATCCTGCGGGACGCGCCGATCCTGCTGCTCGACGAGGCGACCAGCGCCCTGGACTCGGAGAGCGAGGTCCTCGTCCAGGAGGCGCTGTGGCAACTCATGGAGGGGCGGACGGCGCTCGTGGTGGCGCACCGGCTGAGCACGGTCGCCGGCATGGACCGGCTGGTCGTCCTGGACCGCGGGCGCATCGTCGAGCAGGGCACCCACCAGGAGCTGCTCGCGGAGGACGGGGCCTACGCCAGGCTGTGGCAGCACCAGTCGGGCGGCTTCCTCGACGACGCCGCCGCCGAAGCGGCGGCCGACCTGCACTGAGGCGGGCCGTACGACCGGGCGGGCGCCCGTCGCCCGCCGGTCAGGCCGCCCCGGAGGACTGCATCACCGCGATGGACACGTCGGTGCCCGGCACCTCGCGACCGTCGTCGGTGAGGAAGCCGACGTGCACGGCCTGGCCGGTCGAGTGCGTACGCCGGAGCGCGGAGGGGCCGGACGGGCGGGGCCGGTGGCGGTCGCCCCACTGCTGGAGGGAGGCCATGACCAGGTCCAGCTCCCGGCCGGCGTCGGTCAGGTGGTAGCTCTGCCGCTGCCGGCTGCCCGGCTCCTGGTAGGTGCGGGTGCACAGCACCCCGGCGTCGACGAGCAGCTTGAGCCGGGTGCTGAGGAGGTTGGGCGCGATGCCGAGCGAGGCCTGGATCTCGGCGAAGCGGTGCCGTCCTGCGAAGACCTCGCGCAGCACCAGCAGGGACCAGCGCTCACCGAGGATCTGCAGGCTGCGCTCGATGGAGCAGGCCGGCTGGTCCTCCTCGGGGCCCGACACGTGCCGTCCGGTCGCCATCGCCGCTCACCTCCTGGACGTCGCGGACGCCGCCCGGTCACGTACTCGCGACCGCGCGGCGGGGAAGGACAGTCTACACCTAGGTTTCCTCTTGCTACTCAGCCCCGCCGGAGCGGCGCGCACGCGGCGCGCCCGTTGTCGTAGGCGATGGCTACGGTGGGCGCATGCCCGATTCCGAAGACGTCCGACGCATCGCCCTCTCGCTGCCCGAGACGGTGGAGAAGGAGGCCTGGAACATGCCCACGTTCCGGGTCGCCGGGAGGATGTACCTCACGCTGCCCGACGACGAGTCCTCCTTCGCGGTGCGCTGCCCCGTGCACGAGCGGGGCGAGCTGATCGCGGCCGAACCCGGGAAGTTCTGGGTCCCGCCGCACGAGGCCGGGTCGAACTGGGTGCGGGTGCGGCTCGCCGCCCTGGACGACATGGACGAGCTCCGTGACATCGTCGCCGACTCCTGGCGGCAGGCCGCGCCCCCGCGGCTCACCGAGGCGGCCGGCCCGGCGGCGGGAGCCGGCGCGTGAACATCCCGACCGCGCCCCTCAAGGCCGACTTCACCTTCACCGGCCCCGTCGAGCGGACCGCCGACGCGGCGGCCCGCGCCGAGGCGCACGGCGCGGACGGCGTGCTGGTCAACGAGATGCGGCACGACGCCTTCCTCCAGCTCGCCCTCGCCGCGGGCGCCACCCGGCGGGCCGACCTGGTCAGCGGTGTCGCGATCGCCTTCGCCCGCAACCCGATGACGGTGGCCACGGCCGCCTACGACGTCCAGCGGCTCTCCGGCGGGCGGCTGACCGTCGGCCTCGGCTCACAGGTCAAGCCGCACATCACCCACCGCTACGGCATGCCCTGGTCACGGCCCGCCGCTCGCATGAAGGAGTTCGCGGGCGCCCTGCGCGCCATCTGGCACAGCTGGCAGACCGGCGAACGGCTGCGGTTCCGGGGCGAGTTCTACACCCACACCCTGATGACGCCGATGTTCGACCCCGGGCCCCTGGCGTCCGGCCCGCCCCGGATCTGGCTCGCCGGCGTCGGCCCGATGATGACCGCCGTCGCGGGCGAGGTCGCCGACGGGCTGATCTGCCACGCCCTCACCTCCGCCGACCACCTGCGGCAGGTCATCCTCCCCGCCGTCCGCAAGGCCAGGGAGTCCTCCGAGCACCCGGACCGGCCCTTCGACGTGGTGTGCAACGCCCTCGTCGCGACCGGACGCACCGAGGAGGAGTACACGGCGGCCCTCACCGCCACCCGCGAACGGATCGCGTTCTACGCCTCCACCCCCGCCTACCGCGCCGTGCTCGACCTCCACGGCTGGGGCGGCCTCCACGACGAACTGCACCGGCTGTCCGTGCGCGGCCGCTGGGCGGAGATGGGCCGGCTGGTCGACGACGACGTCCTCGGCGCCTTCGCCGTCCACGGCGAACCGCGGGCCGTCGGCCGGGCCGTGCGCGAGCGCTTCACGGGCCTGTGCACCCGCGTCACCGTCTCCCTCTCCCACGAGGCCGACGACACCCTCGCCCTCGACGTGCTCGAAGGGGTGCGCGACTGACGGGCGACGGACCGACGCACCGACGCGGCCTGACCAGGCTGCACGATGATCGGCGGACCCTACATCCATCCGGCCCCTGACATCCAACTTACGAAAGCTTCACGTGCGCGAACGCCGGCGTGCGGCAATGTGTCCCCATGAGATCGCGCCCGTACGTACTGATGTCCGTGGCCTCCTCGCTGGACGGATGCCTGGACGACACGAGCACGACCCGGCTGCTGCTCTCCAACGAGGAGGACTTCGACCGGATCGACGAGGTTCGCTCCGGGGTGGACGCCATCCTCGTGGGGGCCAACACCATACGGTCCGACGACCCGCGGTTGCTGGTGTGTTCCGCCGAGCGCCGCGAACGGCGCGTCCGCGCCGGGCTGTCGCCGACACCGCTCAAGGCGACGGTCACCGAGAGCGGCAAACTCGACCCCGGCGCCCGGTTCTTCACCACGGGGGAGTGCGAGAAGGTCGTCTACACGACGTCCGGCGCGAGCGACTGCGTCCGCGAACGCCTGGGCGACCGCTGCTCCGTCGTCGACGCCGGAGAGCCGCTGGACGTCCGGCTCCTGCTCGCCGACCTCGCCGCGCGCGGCGTCGAACGGCTCATGGTCGAGGGCGGGGGCGTCGTGCACACCATGTTCCTCAGCGCCGGACTCGTCGACGAACTCCACCTGGTGTACGCCCCGTTCTTCGTCGGCCAGGCCGACGCCCCGCGCATGGTGCACCCCGCGGTCTTCCCCCAGGGCCCCCAGCAGCGGATGACGCTCGCGGAGACCCGGCAGATCGGCGACGTGGTGCTGCTGCGCTACCTGCCGCGCCAGGACGCCTGAGCGCACCGGCGCGGTGGGCGCCGTGCGCGCGTCGTGCGTCGCGCCGCGACAGCCGAACCAGGACGTGCGCCCGCCCGCCGGGCGGTGGCGTGTTGAGCCGGGCGACGCTCAGGGGCCCGGCGACACCGCGGTGAAGCGGTGGCGGCGCTCTTCGCCGATGGGGCCGGAGCCTTTGTCATCCCGGTGAGGGCCGGGCTGCCTCGCGGGCAGTGGCCTGCGGCGTGCCCCGGCGCCCTGAAAACTCCGACCGTGTCGCCCGTGCGTGGCCGACCCGGGTCCCGGCCCGACGTCGTCGGCAGCCCCGGACCGGTGGTGCGGGGACGTCCGGCCGTCGGCAGCCACGTGGTGCGGCCGGGACCCACGAGCGGGGCCTGCCGTCCGTCGGTGCCTCGCGTCGTGTGTCCGCTGCGGAGCGATCGGCCCCGGCGGCGGAGGGCGCTGCCGTGGCCCCGGCGGCGGAGGGCGCTGCCGGGGCCCCGGACGCGGCGGGTCAGGAGGCGGGGCCGCCCGCGGAGGCGGAGACCAGGACGCGGATGTCCGCCTCCGCCGCGCCGGCCGGCGCCGGGCCCGCAGTGGACCGCGGGGCCGGGCGGTGGCGCCACAGCCGGAGCACGTCACGGCCGAACGACCACACCAGCGACCCCAGCGCCAGCACCGTCAGCCCGGCCGAGGCCCCCGCGGGCAGCAGCCCCGAGCAGGCGAGGAGCAGGACGACGCCCTGCAGCGCCGCCACCGTCTTGCGGGCGAAGCTCGGCGGGAGCGGGGCGTTGAGCCACGGCAGCACCCAGGCCGCCGCGACGAAGGCGTACCGCATGGCGCCGATCACCAGCACCCACGGGCCCAGCGTGAAGGCGAGCCGCGCGCTGAGCACGAGGATCAGGAAGGCGTCGACCTCCATGTCGAAGCGCGCGCCCAGCGCGGACGACGTGCCTGTGCGCCGCGCGACCTTGCCGTCCACCGCGTCCAGGGCCAGCGCCACCGCGGTCAGCCCGGTGAGCAGCGGCGCACCGTGCGCGACGCCTCCCGCCACCATGGCCGTCACACCGCCGACGAGCACCGCACGGGCCAGGGTGACGTGGTCGGCCGGGCCCAGTGAGCGGCGCCCCGCCCCCCGCAGGCCCGCGGCCAGCAGCGCCCAGGTGCCCGCCGCGTAGACGGTCCCGGTCAGCCAGCCCACGGCGTCCAGGCCCACGGTGGCCCACAGCGCGGCGAACAGCGCCAACTGGGCGGCTGCCGCCCCGGCCTGCTCACGGCCCGCGGTGCCCCCACGGAACTCGGATCCAACGGTCATCACGGTCATGAGACGTCCCCGCTTGTCGCCTGTGCGGCACAGCCGCGTACGGTCGGGCCCGGCACCACCTGGATGGCCGGTGTCTGTTGCCCGCCATGGAGTACGGAGGAAAACGGTGGAGCGTTCGGCGCGCGCGTTCTGGCTTCGCGAACCAGGCGAGGGGGAGGTCAGGGAGGTGCCCCTGCCGGAGCCCGGTCCGGGGGAGGTGCTGGTGCGCACCCTGTACTCCGGGGTGAGCCGCGGCACCGAGACCCTGGTCTTCCGCGGCGGGGTGCCCGTGAGCCAGCACCAGGCGATGCGGGCGCCGTTCCAAAACGGCGAGTTCCCGGCGCCGGTGAAGTACGGCTACCTCAACGTCGGCCTCGTCGAGCAGGGGCCGCCCGAGCTGCGGGGCCGCACCGTCTTCTGCCTCTACCCGCACCAGACCCGCTACGTCGTCCCGGCCACCGCCGTGACGCCCGTGCCCGACGACGTCCCCGCGGGACGCGCGGTGCTGGCGGGCACCGTCGAGACCGCCGTCAACGCGGTGTGGGACGCCGGCCCGCAGATCGGGGACCGGATCGCGGTCGTCGGCGCCGGCATGGTCGGGTGCAGCGTCGCCGCCGTCCTCGCGGGCGTCCCCGGGACGCGGGTGCAGCTCGTCGACGTCGACCCCTCGCGCGCGGCCGTCGCCAAGGCCCTCGGCGTCGGCTTCGCCCACCCCGACACGGCCGAGGACGGCTGCGACCTGGTGGTCCACGCCAGCGCCACCGAGGCGGGGCTCGCCCGCTCCCTGGAACTCCTGGAGCCGGAGGGCACCGTCGTCGAGCTGAGCTGGTACGGCGACCGGCCGGTCGCCCTGCCGCTGGGCGAGGCCTTCCACTCCCGCCGCCTGGTCGTGCGCAGCAGCCAGGTCGGCACCGTCTCACCCACGCGCCGCACCCGGCGCACCTATGCGGACCGGATGGCACTGGCCCTGCGCCTGCTCGCCGACCCGGTCTACGACGCCCTCGTCACCGGCGAGAGCGACTTCGAGGAACTGCCCCTGCTGATGAAGGAGATCGCAGGCGGTGAACGTTCCGTGCTCTGTCACCGTATTGCCTACCGTCCCGGTTAGGCCCCTGGGGAAGGTTGTCCTCGCGTGTTCAGTATCACCGTCCGCGACCACGTCATGGTCGCCCACAGCTTCCGCGGCGAGGTCTTCGGACCGGCCCAGCGGTTGCACGGCGCGACGTTCCTGGTGGACGCCACGTTCCGCCGCCCGGAGCTCGACGACGACAACATCGTCGTCGACATCGGCCTGGCCACCCAGGAGCTGGGCGCGGTGCTCGCCGCGCTCAACTACCGCAACCTCGACGACGATCCGGACTTCTCCGGCATCAACACCTCCACCGAGTTCCTGGCGAAGGTCATCGCCGACCGGCTCGCCGACCGCGTGGCGGCGGGCAAGCTCGGTGCGGGTGCGCACGGCCTGACCGGCATCTCCGTCACGTTGCACGAATCGCACGTCGCCTGGGCGAGCTACGAGCGTTCTCTGTGAGGACGCCCTCGCGTCCGGCCGCCCCCGCTCCGG
This sequence comes from Streptomyces sp. NPDC111520, assembly GCF_055635295.1. Classification (NCBI taxonomy): domain Bacteria; kingdom Bacillati; phylum Actinomycetota; class Actinomycetes; order Kitasatosporales; family Streptomycetaceae; genus Streptomyces; species Streptomyces sp. NPDC111520. Next base: position 394,040 of record NZ_JBVKBW010000009.1, read on the forward strand.
CGGGGGCGGCCCCCGCCCACGTCGTCCTCCCGGGCGACGTCGACGACGCCACCGCGCCCAGCGGCGGCAACGTCTACGACCGCCGCCTGACCCAGACCCTGGCGGGGGCGGGCCGGCCGCTGCGGGAGATCTCCGTGCCGGGCGCCTGGCCGCGTCCGGACACCGCCTCCCGCCGGGCCCTGGCCGCGGCGCTCGCCGCGGTGCCGGACGGCGCCGTCGTCCTGCTCGACGGGCTCGTGGCCTGCGGCGTCCCCGAGATCGTCGTCCCGCAGTCGCGCCGGCTGCGCACCGCCGTCCTCGTGCACCTGCCGCTCGCCGACGAGACCGGCCTCGACCCCGCGGCCGCCCGCGAACTCGACGACCTGGAACGGCAGACCCTGCGGGCCGCCGCCGCGGTCGTCGCCACCAGCCCCTGGGCCGCCCGGCGCATCGCCGAGCGGCACGCGCTGCCCGCCGGCCGGGTCCACGTCGTCATCCCCGGCACCGACCCCGCGCCGCTCGCCCCCGGCACGCCACAGGGCGGGCGCCTGCTGTGCGTCGCCTCGCTGACCCCGCGCAAGGGCCACGACCTGCTGGCCCGGGCCCTCGCCGCCGTCGCCGGCCTGCCCTGGACCTGCCGCTTCGTGGGCCCGCTCGGCCGCGACCCCGAGCACGTCGCCCACGTGCGCGAACTGCTCGGCCGGCACGGCCTCGACGACCGCGTGCACCTCACCGGCCCGCTCACCGGCGAGCCCCTCGCGGCGGAGTACGCCGCCGCCGACCTGCTCGTCCTGCCGTCCCGCGCCGAGACGTTCGGGATGGTCGTCACCGAGGCCCTGATGCGCGGCACCCCCGTACTGGCCACCGCCGCCGGGGGAGTGCCCGACGCGCTCGGACGGGCACCGGACGGCACACCGCCCGGCCTCCTCGTCCCCCCGGGGGACACCACCGAACTCGCCGCGGCGCTCCGCCGCTGGCTGGACGACACCGGCCTGCGCGGCCGCCTGCGGGCGGCCGCCCGCGGCCGGCGCGAGACGCTGCACGGCTGGGAGCACACCGCGCGGCACATGGAAGCGGTGTTCGAACTGCTGCGGGAGGGAACCCGATGACCACGTCCGACACCGCCCCCTTCACACCGCACTGGCTCGCCCTGCGCGAGGACGCCGACGCCGCGGCCCGCGCCGCGGACCTGCTCGTCCCCCTCCGCGAGCACCTCGCGGGCGCGCCCCGCGGCACCGGCCCGCTCGTCGTCCGTGACCTGGGCTGCGGCACCGGCTCCATGGGCCGCTGGCTCAGCGGACGCCTCCCCGGACCGCAGGCCTGGATCCTCCACGACCACGACCCCGCCCTCCTCGCCCTCGCCGCCGCGAGCCTGACCGGCCTCAGCGCGGGCGGCGGCCCCGTCACCGCCGAGACCCGCGAGGGCGACCTCACCCGGCTCACCGCCGACGACCTCGCCGGGACCTCGCTCGTCACGGGCTCCGCACTGCTGGACCTGCTCACCGCCGACGAGATCGACGCCCTCGCCGCCACCTGCACCGCCGCCGGGGTCCCGGTGCTCTTCGGCCTCTCCGTGGTCGGCGAGGTCGAACTCGGGCCCGCCGACCCCCTCGACGCGGAACTCACCACCGCCTTCAACGCCCACCAGCGGCGCACCTCCGGAGGCCGCGCGCTGCTCGGCCCCGACGCCCTCGACGCCGCCGCCCGGGCGTTCACCCGGTACGGCGCCGCCGTCACGACCCGGCCCAGCCCCTGGCGGCTCGGCGCGGACCGGTCCGCGCTCACCGCCGAGTGGCTGCGCGGCTGGGTCGGCGCCGCCGTCGAGCAGGAACCCGGCCTGGCCGCCCCCGCGGAGGACTACCTGCGCCGCCGCCTGGCGGACTGCGCCGCCGGGCGGCTGACCGCCGTCGTCGGCCACGGCGACCTGCTCGCCCTGCCCGGAGGTGGGGCCCGGTGAGGCGACGACTGTGGGCCTGGCTGCGGCTGCTGACCGGCGCGGGCATCCTCGCCGCCCTGGTGTGGCGGCTGGGCACCGGGGCGTTCGTCGACGGCCTGCGCGTCGTCGACGGCCCCGCCGTCCTCGCCGCCCTGGCGGTCGGCCTGTTCACCACCGTGACGAGCGCCTGGCGCTGGTGCCTGGTGGCCCGGCGGCTCGGCCTGCGGCTCCCGCTGGCCCGGGCGGTGTCCGACTACTACCGGGCGTTGCTGCTCAACGCGGTCCTCCCGGCCGGCGTGCTCGGCGACGTCGACCGGGCCGTCCGCCACGGCAAGCACTCAGGCGACGTCGGCCGCGGGGTGCGCGCCGTCGTCCTGGAGCGCGTCGGCGGCCAGGTCGTCGTCCTCGTGCTCGGCGGGGCCGTCCTGCTCACCCGGCCCACCCTGGTGACGGCCATCGCCGGCGACCTCCTGCCGGGCCGCGTGGCCGCGGAGGTCACCGCGGGCGTGCTGACGGCCGTCGCGGTGCTCGGCGGATGGCTGCTGTGGCGGCGCGGCGCCCGGGGACGGCAGGCGCTCGCCACCGGCCTGGCCGACGTCCGCAGCGGGCTCCTCGCCCGCGGCACCTGGCCGGGGGTGGTCGCGCTGTCCGCGGCCGGACTCGCCGGCCACATCGCCCTGTTCGTGGTCGCGGCCCGTGTCGCCGGCTCGACGGCGCCGGTCACCACGCTCGTACCGCCGCTCGTCCTGGCGCTGCTGGTGATGGGACTGCCCGTCAACATCGGCGGCTGGGGCCCGCGCGAGGCCGCGGCGACGCTCGCCTTCGGCGTGGCCGGACTGGGCGCCGCCCAGGGCCTCGCGACCGCCGTCGTCTACGGGGTGCTCACCCTCGTCTCCAGCCTCCCCGGCATCGCCGTGCTCGCCCTCCCCGGCCTGCGCGCGCTCGCCGCCCGCTTTCAGCCCGCGGAGGACGGCGTCGTCCCGTCCCCCAGGTCGCGGACGAACCGGAGCCCTGGACGGCCGCTCAGCTCGACCGTGCCGGCCGGCACGAACCCCGTACGGGACAGCACCGTGCGCGAGCCCGCGTTGTCCAGCGTGGTGACCGCCCGCAGCGTCGCCAGCCCGTACTCCCCGGCCGCCCGGGCGCACACCTCGTGAACCGCGGTCGTGGCGAGCCCCCGGCCGGCCGCGCTCCCGGCGATCCGGTACCCCAGCTCCGCCGCCCCGTCGGCCACGTCCACCAGGTTGATCCGGCCCAGCACCTCGTCGTTCGCGCCGACCAGCACATGGAAGTGGCAGAACCCGGACTCCTGCTCGGCGAGCAGCGCCTGGTGCCGCGCGTCGAAGTGGGCGAAGTAGTCGTCGCCCCGGTCCGGTATCGACGCGGCGAAGTACGAGCGGTTCTCCCGCTCGAACTCCAGGACCGCGGCGGCGTGATCGGTTCGGAGACGTTCCAGACGAGGCATGCCCCGATGCTAGGGCCCGCACGGCGCGGGAGGACCCGGTGGGCCGCGGACCCCTGACCGGCCGGTGACGGAGCACCGGCCGGCGGGGGGTCAGGAGGCGGGCGAGGGGGCCGTGCCGGGGCGGGCGTGACGGCCGGCGCGGGGGGTCTCGACGCCCAGGGCGTCCTTGTCGGAGACGAAGAGCGCGGCGACCGCGGAGATCAGGGCCAGGCCCGTGCAGAGCAGGAAACCGGCGTGGTACGCGCCCAGGTCGGCCGTGGTGGTGCCGCCCGCCGTGACGGCCGTCGTCCCGACCGCCGTGAGCAGCGTGGCGATGAGCGCGGTACCGAAGGCACCGCCCAGTTGCCGCTGCATGTTGAACACCGTCGCGGCCCGTCCCGTGGAGGGCGCCGGGATCGTGGCGAAGGCGGCGTTCTGCGCCGACATCATCACGTGCCCGATGCAGTAGCCGAGGACGAAGAGCACCCCGCGCAGCACCCACGGCGAGGTCGCCGTCGTGAACCCGGTCATCACCGCGACGCAGACCCCCATGCCGGCCGAACCGCCCACCATGAGCCACCGCGGCCCGATCCGCCGGTACAGACGCGGGGCGACCTGCGCGGCGGCCATCACGCCCACCGCCTCCGGCCAGGTGGCCAGGCCGCTCTCGAAGGCGCTGAAGCCCAGCGCCTCCTGGAGGAACATGGGGTAGAGCCACACCGTGCCGAGGAAGACCGCGCTGAGCGGGAACATCACGACGGTGTTGGCCCGGAACAGCCGGTCCCGGAACAGCTCCAGGTCCAGCATCGGCATCGGGATCCGCCGCTCGACCAGCACCATCGCCCCGAGCGCCGCGACCCCCACGAGCAGCGGCACGAGGATGCCCGCGGTGCCCCAGCCGTCCTTGGCACCGTTGGTCAGCGCGTACAGCGCGAGCGCCAGCCCGCCGCCCGCCAGCAGGAAGCCGACGAGGTCGAAGCGCCCGGGGCGCTCCAGGCGGTAGTCCGGCAGGAAGAGCAGGCCGAAGACCACGGCCGCAGTGCCGACCGGCAGGTTGACCAGGAACACCCAGTGCCAGGACACGGCGTCGCACAGCCAGCCGCCCAGCACCGGGCCCACGGCCGGGGCGACGGCGGTCGGCACCATCAGCGCCCGCTGCGCCTTGATCCGTTCCGCCGGCGGGTACGCCCTGAAGAGCATCGTCTGGCCGACCGGCACGAGCAGACCGCCGCCGGCGCCCTGCAGGATCCGGTAGAGGGTCAGCTGTTCGAGGCTGGTGGACATCGCGCACAGCGCCGACGCCCCGGTGAAGGCGACCAGCGCGGCGAGGAACACCCGCCGGGTGCCGTAGCGGTCGGCGAGCCAGCCCGCGACGGGGATGAAGACCGCCAGGCTGACCAGGTAGCCGATGTTGACGCCGCCCAGTCCGGAGGCCGGCACGCCGAAGTCCTCCCCGATGGCCGGCACGGCGACGTTGACGATCGTGGTGTCCATGATCGCCATGAACAGCGCGGCGACGAACACCACGGCGACCGCGACGGTCGGCGGAATCCTGCGTGCCAAAAGGAAGCTCCTCGCTCGGGGCGCCTCCTGCGCGCGGCGGACCGCGTCCGGACGACACCGGTCACGGCACCAGACAAGCCCGGACTCCGGACCGCCGCACGCCGGACTCACCCGAGTGGGGTACTGCCGGTCCCCGGCGTCGTCAGCGGCCGGTCCAGCGGGGCGGCCGGCGTTCCATGAACGCGGCGACGCCCTCGTGCCGGTCCGCGGAGGCCAGCACCGTGCGGGTCGCCTCCTCGGTGGCCCGCCAGCCGAGCGCGTCGGAGCCGGACAGCCATGCGTCCATCGCCACCAGGCTCGCCTGCACCGCGACCGGGGCGTTCTCGCAGACGCGCGCGGCGAGTGCGAGCGCGCCCGCCAGCGCCCCGCCCTCCTCGGTGATCCTGTTGACGAGCCCCGCGGCCTGCGCCCGCGAGGCGTCGACGGGGTCGCCGGTGAGCACCAACTCCCGCGCCAGGTTGACGGGCAGGGCGCGCGGGCCGCGGAACAGCCCCGCGCACGTGGGCACCAGCCCGAGCCGGACCTCCGGCAGCCCGAACCGGGCGGTCGACGCGGCGACCACCAGGTCGCAGGCGAGGACCAGTTCCAGTCCGCCGCCCAGCGCGGCGCCCTCCACCGCGGCCACCAGCGGCTTGCGGCGGTGACGGCGGATCAGCCCGTACTCGCCGCCACGTTCGGTGACGTAGTCGCCGATGGCGTTCAGGTCGCTGCCGGCGCTGAAGACCCCGCCGGAGCCGGTGAGCACCCCGGCCCACAGCTCCGGGTCGTCCTCCAGGGTGTTGAACGCGGCGTCGAGCGCCTCGGCGAGGTGCCGGTCCACGGCGTTGCGCTTGTGCGCCCGGCACATCCGGACCACCAGCACGCGGCCGTGCCGCTCGGTGCGCACCAGCGGCTCCCCGGGCGGCTCGGGCTGGGCCATGGCGGCACCTCCGGTCGGTGGTCGTCCGGGGCGTCCCGGGGGTCAGCCGACGATATCCCCCGGGCCGCTGCCGCCGGTGGACCGGGGCGCCCGCGCACGGCACGATGGCCAGGGAGTGCACGAGGAGGGCGCCTTGGAGGCGACGCAGGACGGACCCACCGGTGAGACGCCGCGCTGGGTCGAACTGGCGGAGGTCGACAACATCCGCGACCTGGGCGGCCTGCCCGTTCGCGGCGGGGGCACGACCCGGCGGGGCGTCGTGTTCCGGGCGAGCACCCTCCAGGAGGCCACGGCGGGGGACGTCGAACTCCTCCTCGGCCGCTACGGGCTGCGCACCGTCCTGGACCTGCGCGGCCCCGACGAGGCCGCCCGCGAGGGGCACGGCCTGCTGGCGGACACCGCGGTACGCAGGATGAACCTGCCGGTCAGCCGGGTGCGGGCGCTGGTCACCGACGCCGTCCCCGTGACGACCGCGGACGACGGCGACGCGATCGGCTTCTACCTCGGACTGCTCGACGGCAGCGGCGAGTCGCTGGTCGCCGCGGCCCGCGTCGTCGCCGACACCGACCAGCACGCGGTCGTCTTCCACTGCGCCGTCGGCAAGGACCGCACCGGCGTCCTCGCGGCCCTCCTCCTCGACGCGGTGGGCGTGCCCGCCGCCGCCATCGCCGCGGACTACGCGCTCACCGCGCAGCGCGTCGTCCGCATCCGCGCCCGGCTGACCCGCTTCCCCTCCTACCGCGACCTCCCCGCGGTGGAGCACGCCTTCATGGCCTCCGAGCCGCGCGTCATGCGCCGCTTCCTCGCCACCCTCCACACCGCCCACGGCGGCGCGGATGCCTGGCTGCGCGAGCGCGGCCTGACGGCGGCCGAACTCACCCGCCTGCGCGAGGTCCTGGTCGCCCCGGCGACCCCCTGAGCCTGGGCTCGCACGGGGGTGGGGGGTGGGGCGGTGCCTCGCCCTGTTGGTGCCGGCTGCCCCCGCGCACCCGGAGGGCAAGTAATGCGAGGGTCGAGATGCCGTCGCATGCGTGCCTGCGCCGCGTGGTCGGGGACCGCACCGTGGGCCAAGGCCCGGGTGCCTCGGCGCGGTTCGGCGGCGCCGTTCACGCCGCGCACGCCCTGAGCGATGCCGCACGCGCGCGTGCGAGCGGCATCGCTCAGGGCCGGGCGGTTGCCGGCCCGGCCGTGCGGCCGGGGGGCTCAGAGGCCGAGGGCCTTGGCCTCCTTCGCCGGGTCGAGGCCGACCGTGGGACGGTCGGGGCGCTGGGGGGCCGTGCCGCCCAGGGAGCTGAGCCACCGCCAGGTGTCGGCGACGGTCTCGGTGACGGGGCGACAGCGCAGGCCGGTGGCCAGGGCGCGGGAGACGTCGCCGGTGTGGAGCGTGTCGTAGAGCTCGCCCGGGGGGAGCCAGACGGGCAGCTCGCTCCAGGGTTCGATGCCCGCGGCCAGCACCGTTTCGGGGTCCGTCCAGCGCAGTTCGGCGTCGGAGCCGGTCACCGCGGCGCAGGCGGCGAGGAGTTCGCCGGTGGTGGTGTGCCCGGGCGGGCTGACGAGGTTGTAGGCGCCGCCGAGGCCGGACCGCACGGCGTCCAGGACCCACGCGGCGAGGTCGCGGACGTCGATGTACTGCAGCGGCAGGTCGCGGGGGCCGGGGGCGAGCACGGGACCGCCGCGGGCGATGCGGCCCAGCCACCAGGGCAGGCGGCCGATGTTCTCGTAGGGGCCGAGGATGAGGCCGGCGCGCACGAACAGGGCGTGGTCGCCGAAGGACTCGGCCGCGGCGAGTTCACCGCCGCGCTTGGCGCGGGCGTAGTCGACGTCGGCTCCATCGCCGGGGGAGGCGTCCACCACGGGGCCGTCCTCGTCGAGGCCGGCGGCGGCCGGGTAGGTGTACACGGAGCGGCTGGAGACGTAGGCGTACGTCCGGGCGCGTCCGGCGAGGAGGCGGGCGGTCTCGCGTACGGTGGCGGGCGCGCCGGACCAGGTGTCGAGGACGGCGTCCCACTCGCCGTCCTCCAGGGCGGCGAGGCCGCCCTCGGTGCCGCGTTCGCCGAGCAGTTCGATGGCGCCGGGCGGCGCCTGGTGCCGGCCGCGGTGGAACACCGTGACCTCCCAGCCCCGCTCGAGCGCGTCCTCGACGACGGCGCGTCCCACGAACTCCGTACCACCCAGTGTCAGCAGCTTCATAGGGGTCACTGTGCCCCGTGGCGCGGCGGGGCGTCGGCGATCACGCTGTGGGCGCAATCGCGCGGGGAGTGCGGTGGGCCGCGGGCCGGCCGGTCCCGGTGGTGGCCGCGTGCGGCACGTACCTGCGACGCTCTCCCTGCCGTGCCACGCACGCGGCACCCGCGGCCACCCTGCCCGTGCCCGTGCCCCTGCCCCCGCCCCCGTCCCTGGAGCGCCCGCCATGTCCCAGTCCCCTGCCGACCTCGTCCTGACCGGCGGCCCGGTGCACACCGTCGATCCCGTCCTCGGCCGGGCCACCTCGGTGGCGGTGCGCGGCGGGCGGATCGCCGCCGTCGGTCACGACGAGGTGCGCGAGCTGATCGGGCCCGGGACCGAGGTCGTCGACCTGGCCGGGAGGATGCTGCTGCCCGGGTTCCAGGACGCCCACGTGCATCCGCTCGTCGCGGGGATCGAGTTGGGCCAGTGCCATCTGGCGGAGGTCCATGAGGCGGGGGAGTACCTGCGGCTGGTCCGTGCGTACGCCGACGAGCACCCCGGCGCCGAGTGGATCACCGGTGGCGGCTGGTCGCTGGACGCCTTCCCGGGGGGCACTCCCACCGCCGCGCTGCTGGACGGGGTCGTCCCCGACCGTCCGGTGTTCCTGCCCAATCGCGACCACCACGGGGCCTGGGTCAACTCCCGTGCGCTGGAGCTGGCGGGGATCACCCGGGACACGCCCGATCCCGCGGACGGCCGCATCGAGCGGGACGCGGACGGCAATCCCACGGGCATGCTGCAGGAGGGCGCCCTCCATCTGGTGGGGCGGCTCCTGCCGTCCGTCACGGCCGCCGAGCGGACGGCCGCGTTGCTGCGGGCCCAGCGGGTGCTGCACTCCCTGGGCGTGACGGCCTGGCAGGACGCCATCGTCGGCGACTACGCGAACATGACGGACCCGGTGTCCGCCTACCACGCGCTGGTCGCCGACGGGCTGCTCACGGCACGGGTCGTGGGCGCGCTGTGGTGGGACCGGGCCCGTGGCGCCGAGCAGATCCCGGAACTCGTGGAGCGGCGGGCCGCCGTGAGCCGGGGCCGGTTCCGTGCCACCAGCGTCAAGATCATGCAGGACGGCATCGCGGAGAACGGGACGGCCGCGCTGCTCGGTCCCTACCTCACCGCCTGCGGTTGCGCCTCCGGCAACAGCGGCATCAGTTTCGTGGATCCGGTGGCGCTGGCCGGGCACGTCACCGCACTGGACGCGCTCGGCTTCCAGGTGCACTTCCACGCGCTCGGCGACCGTGCTGTGCGTGAGGCGCTGGACGCGGTGGCGGCCGCGCGTTCGGCGAACGGGTTCCGTGACACCCGGCACCACCTGGCGCATCTGCAGGTCGTCCACCCCGATGACGTCGCCCGCTTCCGGGCGCTGGGCGCCTCGGCCACCGTCCAGGCGCTGTGGGCGGCCCACGAGCCGCAGATGGACGAGCTGACGTTGCCCTTCCTCGGGCCCGAACGGGCGGCGTGGCAGTACCCCTTCGGTGATCTGCTCCGGGGCGGCGCCACGCTGGCGGCCGGCAGTGACTGGCCGGTGAGCAGTCCCGATCCGTTGCAGGCGCTGCACGTCGCGGTCAACCGCCGTACGCCGGACGCCCCGGAGGGCACGCCGGTGTTCCTGCCGGCGCAGCGCGTCGGCCTGGCCGCGGGGATCGCGGCGTACACCGCGGGGAGCGCGTACGTGAACCACCTGGACGACACCGGGACGATCACCCCGGGGAAGCTGGCCGACCTGGTCGTCCTCGACCGGGACCCGTTCGCCGGGCCGCCGGAGGAGATCGCGGCGGCCCGGGTGCTGCAGACCTTCGTGGGCGGGGAGCGGGTCCACGCGGCCGCGGACGCGTAGCCCGGTACGCGTCGGCGCGTGGGTCCGTGGGTGCCCGGGGTGGTCAGTCCTGTTCGGGGAGGTCGGGGCGGACGGCGATGTGGTCGGGTTCGAGTTCGAGCATGACGCGGTTGCGGATGTCGAGGGCGTGGGTGAAGTCGCGGGGGAGCTGGAGGCGGCCGGAGCGGTCGACGGTGGCGTACTCGCTGGCGTGGACGGTGGTGCGGCCCTGGTCGTCGACGCTGGTGCGGCGGACGACCTCGGAGGCGGTGCGGCCGTCGCGGATGGCGACGGTGCGGTCGACGGCGGTGGCGACGGCCTGGTCGTGGGTGACGACGACGATGGTCGTGCCGAGTTGCTCGTTGGCGGTGCGGAAGGCGCCGAAGACCTGTTCGCCGGTGGCGGAGTCGAGCTGTCCGGTGGGCTCGTCGGCCAGTACCAGCGAGGGGTGGTTGGCCAGGGCGACGGCGATGGCGGTGCGCTGCTGCTCACCGCCGGACATCTGCTGGGGGCGGCGGTCGGCGGCGTAGCCGACGCCCATCATGTCGAGGAGTTCGGCGGCGCGCTTGGCGCGTTGGCCGCGGCTCTTGACGCTGCCGGCGAGGCGCATGGGCAGGACGACGTTCTGCAGGGCGGTGAGGTAGGGCAGCAGGTTGCGGGAGGTCTGCTGCCAGACAAAGCCGACGACCTCGCGCTGGTAGCGCAGGCGTGCGCGGGCGTCGAGGTCGAGCAGGTCGAACCCGGCGACCGAGGCGGCTCCGGCGGTGGGGGTGTCGAGCCCGGCCAGGATGTTGAGCAGGGTGGACTTGCCGCTGCCCGAGGCACCGACCAGGGCCATCAGTTCGCCCTGCTTCACGAGCAGGTCCAGCCCCTGGAGGGCCTGGACCTCCACGCCCTGGGCGGTGAAGATCCGCACCAGCCGGTCGCAGACGATCAGGGCGTCGTGCCCGTAGGCGGGCTCCTCCCGGCTCTCGGTGACGCGTCGTTCCAGCTCCGCCAGTGTGACGCGGCCGCGCTCGGCGGTCCCGGACGTGTCCTGACTCATGATCGTTCCCCCATCCGGAGTTCGGTTCCTTCTCCCCGTCGTCCTGTGAGCCAGGCCTGGACGGCCAGTACCGCGCAGGCCAGTACGACCAGCCCGGTGGCGGGGACCAGCAGTGACGCCGCGTCGGTGCGCAGTACGGCGCCCGACAGATCTGTGGCGGGCGTGCGGACCGTGAAGGCGAGTGCGACCAGGTCCACGCCGGGGCGTACCAGCGGCACCGTGGCCACGCTCACCAGGACACCGCCGAGGGCGCCGAGCAGGACCTGCGGGAGCATCTCCAGCACGGCCAGCCACTGCCGCCCACGGCCGGTCATGCCCATCGTGCGCAACCGGGCCAGCAGCGCCTTGCGTTGCGGCGCGTTGTGCAGCAGGGACAGCAGCAGGGCGAGCACGCTGTAGCCGGCGCCCGCGGCCACGGCGGTCAGGTACACGTGCCGGGCGCCGCTCTGGAGCGCCGACGTGGTGCCGTACGAGGCGCGTTGCTCGGGTCGCAGCGTCACCTGTGCCTTGGGTGCGGCCTTGGTCACGACGCCGCGCAGTGCCTTGGCGTCGATGCCGGTGCCCGTGACGTAGAACACGGAGGGCCCGTGGGCGGGTTCCTTGGTGGCGGGCGCGACCTTCGCCAGGGCGGCCCGTGACACGATCAGGAACTCGTGGTTGGGGGCGGCCGGGGTGGCGTCCTGGGTGGCGACGATCCTGGCCATGACCCGTCCGACGGAGGACCTGACGGTCTCCGGGTCGCCGTCGCCGTTGCCGAAGGACCGGGCGACCGCCGGGGAGGCGATGGCGGGGATGGCCTCCTGTGTCCCGGCGCGCAGTTCGCCGGCGGGGAACGAGGAGCCCAGGCCGGTGGCGGCCACGAGGCGGGCGTACGGTTCGGGGTCGACGACCAGCAGGTCGAACCTGGTGCGGCTGTTCATGATCTGCTGTCCGGGTTCGACGCGGACGCCGGTGACCTCGCGTACTCCGGGGACCTTGCGGACCCGGTCGTCGAGTCCTTGCGGCAGGGCTCCGAAGTCCTGCACGCGGGCGTCGGCGCCGACGGCTGTGACGGCGGCGCGGTCGCGTCCGGAGTCGACGCCGGCGAGTACGGATCCGCCGAAGGAGGTGACGGTGAGGGCCACGAGTACGGCCAGCAGTGGCAGGGCCGTGGTGGAGGGGGCGCGTCCGGCGCGGGCCAGGCCCAGGTGCAGCACGGCCCCGTCGAGTCGTGCGAAGGGCCGGGCGAGCAGCCGTACCGGCCAGGGGTACAGCCGCAGCAGCACCAGGGCGGCGACCATGGCGAGCAGTACCGGTGCCGCGGCGGTCAGCACGTCCGCGCCGCCGTCGGCGGTGCCGCGCTGCCGCAGGGCCACGACGGCGCCGGCGACGACGACCACGACGGCGAGTTCGGCGACGGTACGGCGCCGGGAGGGCCGCATGGCGACGATGTCCTCACGCTGGTCGGGGCGCGGCCGGCGGGCGGTGACCGCGGCCCGCAGCGGCAGGCCCACGGTGGCCAGGACGGCCACGGCGGCGGCCGACCACACGGCGAGCGCGGAGCGTTCGGCGGGCAGCAGGAGCAGGGCCAGGGCGAGGCCGGCCGCCGCGGAGGGCACGGTCACCACGGCGGTCTCGGCGAGCAGCCGGCCGGTGAGCGCGCTCATGCTGATGCCGCGGGCCCGCAGCAACGTGAACTCGGCGCGGCGGCGGGCGGCCGACAGTCCGGCGGCCATCAGCAGGACGACGGCGGCGACGGTGCCCACGCCCACGGCGGCGACCAGGATCAGGGGCTGCGCGGCGGTGCGTTCGGTGACGAAGGGGCCGAGGCGTTCGCCCAGTCCCTGCTCCTCGACGTGCAGGCCGCGCTGCTTGGCCTGCAGGCGTGCCCCGTCCGGTCCGGAGGTCAGGGCGGCGAGCCGGTCGTTCAGCGCGGGGACGTCGTGCGCGGTGAGCGCGTCGATGTCGGCGGGGTGGTGCCAGTAGGCCTCCGCGCCGTCCTGGAGGCTGAGCAGGGCGGTGGTGGCTCGTTCGTCGATGAGTGCGGAGAAGTGCCAGTAGCGGGGAGGGCTGCCACCGGGGACGGGCAGTGTGCGCGGGTTGGGCGCGCGCAGGTCGGGTTCCGCGTTCCACCAGGCGGCGTCCGGTGCCTGGGGAGCGACGATCCCGGTGACGTGGACGGTCACCTCGGATCCGACGGCGTCCTGCAGGTGGAAGGCCGAGCCGGTGCCCAGTTTCATGACCTTGGCGGTGCGGTCGGTGATGACCGCTTCGACGCTGCGGGTGTCGGTGCCCGGGTGCGGCAGACGTCCCTCGAGGAGCCGGGTGTTCGCCGCGAGGCGGGGCTGGGCCACCAGGGTGCCCTTGGGGGGGAGCGGGTTGTCCGAGGGGAAGCGGGGCAGTGCGGGGTCGGTGGCTGCCGTGTCCACGGAGCGCACGCCGTACACGGTCTGGTCGCGTTCGAGCGTCAACGGGGGCTTCACGCGGCGCTGGAAGAGGGCTTCGGTCTCCTTCAGCGACGGCGGGGTGAGCAGCCCCTCGGCGTCGAAGGGGGCGGACAGCCGTGACACCTGGAGCGACATGGTGACGCTGCGGCCCGGCAGCGGGGCCTGTGACACGGTGTCGCGCAGCGCGGCGTCCTCGTATCCGTCGACGGCCCGCGGGAGCGCGGCGGCCAGGAACGCGGTGACGAGGACCAGCGCGGCCAGGGCGAGGGTGCCGCCGGGGGCGGCGCGCAGCCGGGCGCGGATCCAGGAGACGTCACCGTTGCGCGGGGCACGGGGCTCGGCCACGTCATTCACCTCCTTGGCGCCGCAGCGCCTGGGCCGGGTCGGCGGACCGCCACGCCGTCAGCATGACGCCCAGCAGGGGCAGTACGGTGATGGTGATCATCAGCAGGGCGAGTGGACCGGACGGCAGGTGCACCCGTACGTCGGGGACGGGGCTCCGCGCGTCCGCGGTCAGGATGATCAGGGGGACGACCAGGCGGGTCAGCAGCCCGCCGAGCAGGGCGCCGACGCCCACGGCGACCAGGATGACCAGGCCCTGCTCGACGGCGATCACCCGGGCGAGCCAGCGGCGCGGGGTGCCCAGCGCCCGCAGCATCGCGAACTCCTGGGAGCGTTCGCGCAGTGCCCCGGCCGCCGCCACGATGTAGCCGAGCGCGGCCAGCACCACGGCGGTGACGACGGCGGCGGGCAGCGCGGACAGCGGCCCGGCGCCGAGCGGATCGCGTTGGAGTTCGGTGCGCTGCCGGTCGCGGACGAGGAGCGAGGTGATGTCGCCGCGGTCCTGCAGCGCGGAGGCGACGCGGGCGGTCGCGCCCGGCTCGGCCGCCAGCCACCACTCGCCGGGCACCAGGGAGCCCTGGCCGTTCCCGCTGAGGAAGGCGTTCGCCGAGTGCAGGTCGATCAGCAGCGCGCCGCCGTCGGTGCCGTCGGTCTTGGGTGTGACGGTGGGCAGAGCGCGTACGGCGGCGGTGACGCGGACCGGCACGGTGACGCCGGCCAGGGGGACCCGCACCGATTCGCCGGCCTTCGCGTTGACCGCCCGCAGGAAGGTGTCCGTGGCGACGGCCGACAGGGTGGCCGGGGCCTCGGGTTCGGAGCTCAGGATCACGGAGGCCTTGTCGTGGCCGCCCGGCACGTAGTCCTGGCGGGACATCTGCCCGGTGTCGAACTCGACGGCGAGCGGCGTGCGCGGGCTGGAGCCGGGGGATTCCGTGCCGGCGGCGACGTAGCCGTCGTAGCTCATGTAGTCGGGGTTGCCCATGGTGGCGCTCGCCTTCCACGACGAGCCCTCCGGTATCGGGACGGGCCGGGTGGTGCCGTCGGCGGACTCCGCCCGCAGGGCGGTGACGGAGAGCCGGTGGTGCTCGGTCCGCTGGGGCAGGGTCCATTCGGCCTTGACCCGGGTCAGGCGCAGCGGCCCGGCCGGGCCGGCTCCGGGGGCCCGGCCCGCCTCGGTGTCGAGGTCCGCCGCCAGGACGTGCGCTGTGCCGTCGGCGGGGACGTCGCCCACGGCGAGGGTGTAGGGGATGCCGTAGCGGTCCGTGAACGTTGCCGACATGCGGGCGGTGACGCCGCTGCCGTTCGGCCGGTCGCCGGAGTCGGAGGTCTGCGTGCGGACGGTCAGGAGGAGGCGCGCTGTGTCGCGGGGCAGGGTGAATCCGGCGTCCCGTGGGGCGGTGTCCTGCGGGCGCAGGGTGCGCAGCACCTCCCGGAACGGCCGGTCGGTGAGGTCGTCGCGCAGGC
Source organism: Streptomyces sp. NPDC111520 (assembly GCF_055635295.1). NCBI lineage: Bacteria > Bacillati > Actinomycetota > Actinomycetes > Kitasatosporales > Streptomycetaceae > Streptomyces > Streptomyces sp. NPDC111520. The sequence goes on from NZ_JBVKBW010000009.1 coordinate 409,200, forward strand.
CGGTCACCTTGGAGGCGGCGGTGGTGTCCAGGGTGAGCACCGTCGCCTCGCGGCCCTGGGGGAGCGGCACGATGCCGCGGCTCGCGGGGGCCGCCGCGGCGACGCCGGGTATGTGGTCGTAGACGCCGCCCTGTCCGAACGGCGGTGTCGAGGTGCCGGTCACGCGGACGTCGGCGCCCACCGAGAAGTCCGCCTGGTCGCTCTGGGACCGCTCCCATGTGGCGCTCTCGCCGATCGCGAACATGCTGATCGACACCGCGAAGACCAGCAGCAGGGCGGGGCCCGCGCCGCGCCCGGTACGCCGCGCCAGCTGCCACCCGGCCAGCGCCGTGGGCAGGCCCGGCGAGCGGGCGGCCCGCCGCTCGCCGAGCCGGGCCACCAGCGGCAGCAGGCGCAGCGCCAGCACCGCGCCCGCCAGCAGGCACAGCGCGGGCGCCACCACCAGGACCGGGTCCACGCCCAGCGCACCGGTGGTGTCGGTGGTCAGCGCGCCGGACCCGCCGCCGCGCCGCGACAGCTGCCAGTAGCCCAGGCCGGCCACGAGCAGCAGCGCCACGTCCGCCCCCGCCTGCACGGCACCCGGCAGTGCGCCCTTGCGGGTCCGTGCCTGCCGTTCGAGGGAGTAGGTGCCGGTGCGGCGCAGCGCCGGCGAGGCCACGGCCGCGCCGCAGGCGAGCGCCGCCAGCACGCCGGCCCACCAGGCCGTGGCGTACGGCACGTCCAGCCGCACGTCCGCCCGTGCCAGGGCCCCGCGCCCGGCGAGCAGCCGCACCAGCGGGCCGGCCAGGAGCGGTGCCGCCACGGCCGCGGGCAGCGCCAGCAGCAGCGCCTCGGCGGCGGCCAGGCCGGCGATACGGCTCCGGGAACCGCCACGGGCCCGCAGCTGGGCGGTCTCCTCGGAGCGTTCGCCGGCGAGCAGGCCCGCGACGAGCATCAGCGCCAGACCGGCCAGGACGATCAGCTGCAGGACGCTGATGAGCAGGGTCGAGCGGCTGACGAGCAGGGTGCGGCCCAGGTCGTCGGCGAGCGCGGGCAGTTCGCTGCTCGCCGTCGTCTTCCCGTCCAGCTTCTTGTCGTCCAGCCGGTCCACCGTCCGGCGCACGTCCTGTCCGGCCCGGTCGAGCCGGGCGGCGGTCACGGCGGAGAAGTCCGCCCCGGCCGCCCACTGGACCTCGCCGGCCGGGACCGCGCCCGCCGTGAACGCCCGCGGGTCCACGAGCATCGGGCCGTAGGTGGTGAACGACAGTGTCCGTACCCCGCGGCCCTCCAGCGGGTCGAGCCGCCAGTACAGGGCGGCCGGGTCAGTGGGCCGGTACAGGCCGGTCAGCCGCACGCGCAGCGACGGCCCGCCGCGGCGGTCGGCGAGCGTGATCACCTCGCCCGGTGTCACACCGAGCGCCTTCGCGGCCGACTCGGGCAGCGCGACAGGCACCGGTCCCCCGGCCTCCGGCGCGTCGGGGAGGCTTCCGCCGACGACGGTCACCCGGGAGCGGTCGAACGTGGCGAGCAGGGTGAGGTCGGGGTTGTCCGACCGGGGCGCGCCCGCGGGGCGCAGGCTCTCGGGCAGTCCGTAGGCGCCCGAGCGGGTGCTGGCGGAGATCCGTACCGGCAGTCCGTCGTAGGCACCGGTGAGGGTCTTGCGCACCTGGGTGTCCAGGCGGGCGGCGTCCTGCCCCGTCACCTCGGACGTCACGTCGATCCGTGTCCTGGCCGCCGACGGCCCTTGCAGCGCGCGCCGCAGCCCCGCGTCCCCGACCGCGTCGTTGAACGCGGCCAGCGCGGTCACCGCGCAGGTGGTCAGGACGACAGACAGCAGTGCGGCGGCGAGCAGCAGCCGGTGCGCGCGCAGGCGCAGCAAGACGAAGCCCGGCACCATGCCCCCCGTTCTCGATGCCCGTAACAGTGTGTTGCGAGTGGTCGACCAGCTCACCGCGGAGCGGTGAGAGTGACACAGACTACGCCCATGTCATGACGTGATCGCACACGTGTCCCCAAGTCCGCCCAACGGCGGGGTCACGACATGCGGCCGGGCTGATCATCGCATCCCGGGGCCGCGTCCGGTACCACCGTGTGAACAGTGGCACATCGGCTTCCCCTTATGCTGACCGGCATGAATGAGGGACTGCTGGAACGGCGTGAGGGCCCGGCGGGCGACGGGGCAGCCTCCGAGGCGATGGTCGTGGTCGAGGACCTGGTGCGCACCTTCGGCGCCGGGGACACCGCGGTGCACGCCCTGGGCGGGGTGTCGTTCTCGGT